>NZ_RHOX01000025.1 GCF_003946695.1 Lapidilactobacillus bayanensis
AACAGAGATTTGTCTTGGTGTTTTTTATTTTATCAATTAGCTAAAAGTATTTGGCTAACTTGATTATAAAACGCGCGGTTGTGATTTGTTTTGCGATTCTA
The DNA here is from genome assembly GCF_003946695.1 of Lapidilactobacillus bayanensis. Taxonomy (GTDB): domain Bacteria; phylum Bacillota; class Bacilli; order Lactobacillales; family Lactobacillaceae; genus Lapidilactobacillus; species Lapidilactobacillus bayanensis. The sequence continues at coordinate 102 of NZ_RHOX01000025.1, forward strand.
ATTTTTTCAGTCACTGCTACGCGCGAGCTTAAACAACAGACGGATTCTTTCGACAGGATGATTCCCCGTCAACGTAGCGTTGCACTCTTGATTCGAAATATTGAACCGTGGTTATTGCTTAATCTTTGTGTTATTGCTGGCATCATTGTCAGTGCACTGCTGGTTCACTTATTGACAGGTCTGCCCATCGGCTCATTGTGGTATGGTGACATTAAAACGATTAAATCGGATGAGGTTGTCTTCACCATGGGACGATATTTGCTGACGATGATTTTCTTTTTAAATTTATGGTTTATCTTGTTTGCGGCTGCCGCAACCTTGCTTGGTCAATTTACTAAGAGCCCGATTGTCATTACCTTTGTTCTCGCCACGACCTTTTTTGCGCGTCAACTTGGTCTCTTACATCTCATTGCGCAACCGCTCAGAATCAAGTTGCCTTTCAATTATACTGATTTCTACGCGATGATTTATCGCAATGGTGATTATGGTGCTATGAATAATGGTGATTTGATTGCTGTTTTTGGGGCGTGGAGTTTAATCTGCATTGCACTGACTGCTATTTTGAACCATCTTCAACGCCGACACTACATTGCACTGCTGCGTCATTAATACAGCAACGATTCTAGAACTTAAGGTGTCTTGAAAAGATTATTCGATGATCATTCACAAAGAGGCGGGAATGAAAAATAAATTTAGTAGTTTTCTAGTCGTTTTATTCTTCCTGTTCTTATGCTTGCTGACTTTCTTTGCAGCATACGCAAACTACAAGTGGGGTTGGCAGGTTGAATTAATCATCACGCTTCTGCAAGTCTTCATCATGCTGATTGTCATTTTGATCGCTAGAAAAATATTGTAAATACCAGCCATTCAGGTTAAACACTGAGCGGCCAACTTAGTAGCGATGATGAGTGACATTGGCGGGCTGCCAATCTTGTCGAAAATAGTGCTCAGTCAATAATTCTTCGTCAACGAAATTTATTGATTTTTACGGTATACTAATATTGAGGTGAGTCAAATGGAGGATTTAGTAAGTTATCAGGTTTCAACCATGCATTATACACGAATTATGATTGCCGTTGATGACGACGATTTTGTTTCATCACGTCGAGCATTTGATTATGCTTGTACAGTCGCGAAAGTTTACAATATTCCGCTAGCCGTCACCATGGTTTTGGAAACAGGCGACTTAAATATTTTTCAATCATTGTCACTCGACACAATTAATAAGCGACGCGCAGAAATCACCGCGGATTTAAACACTTATTGCGAAAAAGCGCGCGAATTTGGCGTAGAAGATGTGACACCAATTCTAGCTGAAGGCAGTCCCAGCCACGAAATCGTCGAAACCGTCATTCCCGATTTCCGCCCCGACCTATTAGTGATAGGTTCAGAAACCAAGCCAGGTAAACGCAAGACAATCGGCACCCAAGCCGCATACATTGCCCACTACGCACCATGCTCAGTCATTGTAGTACGCTCAGATTCACAAATAACCAGAATGCTAAAAGACTTTGAAAAATAATAAGAGCGCGGAGAAGCGCGGGTAGTTAGTGAGGATTAAGTTTAAGCCAGTTAAAATCTTGGTTTTAAGATTTAAACTGACTTATCTTAACCGGAACTAACTGCGCTTCGCAGCACGTTTCAGATCAGAGCGCGAAAGCCAACGGGTTGATTGCGGCGCTCTAACTAGGAAGCACAGCTGGGTGCCAACCCAGCTGGGATTACTAGTTAGACATAGCAATCAGTTGGCTTGAGCACGTTTCAACAAGAGTGTGGAGAAGCAACGGGTTGGGTGTTTGTATTTAAACGGGAAGATTGCTGCGTGTCAACGCAGTAAGATTCACGCTTAAATACACGACACCCAGTTGGCTTGAGCACGTTTCAACAAGAGTGCAAAGAACAACAGGTTGATGGTATTAACTTAAGTGAAAAGATTGATGCATGTTAATGCAGCAAGATTTTTACTTAAATTACTTGTTGTAGTTGCTTTACAGCACATTTCAAAACACAAACCCAAAAAGGAATTACGGTCAGCTTTTAAGCTGCCGTAATTCCTTTTTGGTTCAATAATCCCCGCTTGCTAATTGATTAGAATTGCTGACTCATCTATAATAAATGGTGTTATCGTTTTGCTAGGAGGAAATTATGCAAGAGCTCAATTTTATTCCCATTATTGTGGGAACTGATTTAAATACTTACAATGTAGCCATTTCGTTTCACGAAAAATATGGGATTCACCCAATTCTAGTTGGTTCAGCGCCGTTGTCATTTACTGAATATAGTACAATTCCTGGCCAAATCGAATATTATCCGAAATTACATCAACCCGAGGAATTTCCTAAGATTTTGGCAGAGGTCGCTCAAAAATACGCACAGCCTGATAAAAAGCTATTATTAGTCGGTACTAGTGATATGTATGTTCGTTATATTGTTGAGAATGCTGACTTTTTGCGTCAATATTATGTGTTCAATTATCCGAACCTGGAATTACTGAATCAACTACAATACAAGAAAAATTTCTATCAGTTGTGTGCTGAAATGGGCGTCGATTATCCCAAGACATATTTCTATGATTGTGCCCAAAACGCGCAGCCATTTCATGAAGAAATGATGTATCCAGTTGTCGTTAAGCCAAGTAACGTGGTTAAATACTATGACATGCACTTTGCGGGCAAGAAAAAAATCTACCGGCTCAACTCCGAAGAAGAAGTTAATCAAGTGCTGACTTTATTGCATCAAGCGCATTATGATGACGAAGCTATTGTACAAGAATATATTCCTGGTGATGATACTTACATGTTTGACGGCGTTTTGTACGCTAACACGCAAGGTAAGGTTGAACTAGTGGCAATGGGCCAAGTTGTGTTACAAGAGCATACACCGACTGCTATTGGCAATTATACGGCCATCATTAGTCGTTATAATTTACCTTTGATGCAAAAGATGCAATCATTGTTGGAAAAAATTCATTATACTGGTTTTGCTAACTTTGATATTAAGTATGATAAGCGCGACCACAAATTTAAACTGTTTGAAATTAACATTCGTCAAGGTCGTTCTAGTTATTACATTACGCAAACTGGACACAACATGGCCGAATATTTAGTTGATGATTGTGTCAACCATCTAGCTAAAGAAACGGTTTATAATGATCAAACATTCTTATTCACGATTGTACCCAAGACCGTGTTACGACAATTCGTGCAAAATCCGAAGATTAATCAAGAATGTCGGCAATTAATTAAAGATAAAAAGTGGGGCAATCCGCTATTCTATCATGCTGACAAGAGCTTAAAGCGTAAGTTGTTCTTAGCTGCACGCCAAGCTAATTATGTTCGGAAGTATCGCAATAATAAGTGGTAATTCATTGAGTTTAAAAAAGACCGTTGCAAAATCCAGTATTAGGATTTTGCAACGGTCTTTTGCTGAAGTTGAAACTGCTTCTTCGTGCCTACAGAAAACGCGCTGGTGAAATACTGCGAGCCTGGTTTGAGCCGAATCAAAAGCAGTTCGTCTTAAATGTGAGCTTTGTTATAAGTGCTAAGTTCTAGAACTGTTATGTTGTGCTTCTTCGTGCCTACGGAAAATGCGCTGGTGGAACGCTGCGAGTTTGATTTAAGCCAAATCAAAACCAATTTGTCTTAAATACAAACTTTCTTGTAAGTGACAAGTCACCAACAAGAATTCCGCGGCTGACCGCGATTTTCCTCCGGCACTGACTAAAGAGATGTGGTGTGATTTAGCTTCAAGTTTGTACTTCTAAAAATTTTAGATGACAATTCAACCACATGTCAATTCAGCGCTTGCGCAAAGGTTGCCATCTTGTTTGTTAAGTGGTGGCGAAAGAATACCGCTCAGTAGTGACATTATTGTTGACGATTTATCGGCTACAATAAGGCTCGTATTTGAGACGATTAGTACTTTAATCGGCTCAAATCGACGCCCACTACGTTCCAGCGCTAAGTATTGTTTCGCCGCCACGGTACCCGCCACGTTCCATATGCAACCTTTGCGCAAGCACAGAGAACCACAACAAAACAGTTTTAGTTTTCAGTCATTTGATCGTTCAAATATTGCAAAACGTCTTGCCGAGTTAAGTAGGCGGTGGCTTGTCCGGCGCGTTTAATTAGCACCCGCTCTTGAGCGACAAGTTGTGGTAGCACAGTCTTCAATAAAGTATCAGGTTCAACCGAACTCAATGATTCGGTTGCTGTCGATGCTACCAACGGCCGCCAATATTGTGCTAATTGACTAATGGGTTGTTCAAATAATGCGGATTGCTTACTGCTAGTGGCGAAAAACGAGCGGACGAATTCATTAATAGGATGTTTCGAAACTTCTTGAGGCGTGCCGACTTGAAGCAATTTACCTTGACGCATCACCGCAATCCGATCGCCTAGTTTTAACGCCTCGTTCATATCATGGGTGACAAAAACAATCGTCGTTTTTAACCGTTCATGCATGCGCAACAGTAGATCTTGTAACTGCGTGCGTGAGATTGGATCCAAGGCACTAAAAGGCTCATCCATTAAAATCACTTGTGGCTGTGAAGCTAACGCACGTAAGATCCCAACCCGTTGTTGTTCACCACCGGATAGTTCGGCGGGCATGCGGTCACGATACTTTGCTGGTGGTAATTCAACTTGCGTTAAGAGCTCGTCAACAGTACGCTCGATTTTTGCGCGGTCCCAGTGTTTCAATTCGGGAATTAAGGCGATGTTTTGGCCCACCGTCATATTAGGAAAAAGGGCGATTTGTTGCAAAACATAACCAATATTCCAGCGTAGGTTGCGCGCCTGGTAATCAGTAACGGATTTACCATTGAAATAAATCGTGCCAGCAGTGGGTTTAATTAGTTGGTTGATCATTTTCAACGTCGTCGTTTTACCGCTACCAGATGTACCAACAAGGACGAATAATTCGTGCTCATTGATTGTTAAAGAGAGGTCAGACACAGCTTTGGTTTCGCCGTAGATTTTATTAATATGTTCGAATTGAATCATAGGTGTCGCCATTTTATTGCCCCCTTAACAAGTGATGCTTCAACAAATAGTGTTTCGCAACGGTGGCCGCTGACTTCTTTTCAACGTTAACCTCGTAGTTCATTTGCCGCATTTGCACATCGGTAATCTGGCCATGTAACTTATTTAAACTTTTAACAACTTGCGGATATTTCTTAGCAGTCGCTGCCCGCATTAAAGGTGCACCTTGATAATAAGGGAAAAGTTGCCGATCATCTTTGAGCGCGACCAAATTGTAACGCCGAATCTCTGAATCGGTGGAATAGCCATCAATTAAATTCACACTGCCGCGCTGAATTGCTTCATAGCGTAATGATGGATCCATTGTTTTCGTTTTGAACGTTAAGCCATATGTTTTTTGCAACCCCTTGTAGCCATCTTGGCGATCGCTAAACTCGAGATCAAAGCCGGCATTAATTTTATTTGCGATCTTGGTTAAATCTGAAATTGATTTAAGATCATATTGGCGGGCAAATTGCTTCGTGACAATAATTGCGTAAGTATTGTTATAAGCCATTGGTTTTAAATAGGCTAAATTTGCTTGCTGCTGTAATAATTTCGCCGACAGTTGATAAGTTTTTGCTGCCGAATGAGGGACAGTTTGGCCTGTTGGCAATTTAACAAGACCTTCTAAGACAGTGCCTGTGAATTCAGGGTAAATGTCAATTTGGTCACTTTTAAGCGCGTTTAAAAGAAAGCTAGTCTGACCAAAGTTGGACTTTAAAACAACTTTGGTGCGGGGACTATCCTGTTTAATTAAATCACGATACATATTAATCAAAATATCTGGTTCCGAGCCTAGTTTACCCGCAATCGTAATCGTCGGTTGGGCCGCTTGATAAGCTTGGTAGCCTGTGTAACCGAAGCTACCCACAACAATCAACGCCAAAGCAGTTAAGGAATAGCGCAATTTAACCCGTTGTAAAACGTTAATCAGCCAACTGAAGACAATCGCCAATAAAGCCGCGGAAATAGCACCAATTAACGTTAAGGCCGTGTTGTTGCGGTTAATCCCCAGTAAAATAAAGGTCCCTAAACCACCAGCACCGATTAAAGCGGCTAAAGTTGCGGTCCCAATAATTAAAACAAGCGCATTACGCACACCCGCAATAATCTCGGGCATTGCCAGTGGTAACTCTACCCGAAATAACTTTTGCCAGCGGGACATGCCAAACGCTTCGGCTGCTTCTTTTAAGGAGGGTTCAATATTAGTAATCCCTAAATAAGTATTCTGAAAAATTGGTAAGATTGCATAAATGACTAAGGCAATCGTTGCTGGCACATTGCCAATACCCACGATCGGAATCAACAAGCCCAATAAGGCCAGTGAAGGAATGGTTTGTAAAACGCCAGCAATTTGCAAAAAGAATTCAGCTAGTTTCTGATGATTGGTGACGGCGATTGCTAATGGGATTGCGATTAACATGGCAATCACCAGCGAAAGTAAGGAAATTTGAATATGTTGCAACAGCGCCTGAATTAAATCAGTACGCCGTTCGATTAAGGTTTGTCCGATATCTGCCACAAGGTTGCCTCCGACCGGTGTTGAAGTCGTGATAGTTCTAATTGAATTATGACGCTCTAACTATTGTAAACGTCTGTTCGTCAAATTGTTAGTAATTTGATTTTAATTTAGAAAAATCATTTCTTTGCCAAGTAACAGATTTATGACTAAAGGGGGTTATTTGGCTCTGTAAAAAATGGCTAAAAAGCTAATCTTGAATGGAAATCTGCATTAAAGTCGAGTTAATTAACCAGGTATTAAAATTAATTACCCCTAAATTGAAAATGTTTTGCTACAATAAGCCTTAGTTACTAGTAAACGAGGATTTAAGATGAAGATAATTATTTCACCGGCGAAGAAAATGCTTATCAGCTCAGACAATTTTGGCGACATTAAGCGACCACAATACTTTGAGCAGACACAAATAATTTTGCAGGCCTTGCGACAACTCACTTATGACGATTTAAAAGTGTTATGGAAGTGCAGTGATAAGCTGGCTCAGAAAAACTATCAGCAGCTTCACCAGATTGACCTGACCAAACAATTAACGCCGGCAATTTTGGCCTATTCAGGGATTCAGTATCAATATATGGCCCCAGATTTATTTACCGTTCCAGAATTTAATTATGTGCAACAGCATTTGCGCATTTTATCAGGCTTTTATGGGATTCTACGTCCTTTTGACGGCGTCGTTCCTTATCGATTAGAGATGCAGACAACTTTAGCTGTGGTGGGCAGTCAGAATCTCTATGCCTTTTGGAATCGGCAACTTTATGAGGCCTTAATAAAAGATGGTGAACCGATTATCAACTTGGCTTCTCAAGAATATAGTCAAACCATCGCCAAGTATTTAACGCCTGCTGATCGCATGATTGAGATTGTTTTCGGCCATTTCGTCGATGGTCGAATTAAAACGCGAGCCACTTTAGCGAAGATGGCGCGAGGACAAATGGTTCGCTTCATGGCCGAGCACCAAGTTCACCGTGTGACTGAACTGCAAGAATTCACCGACTTAAATTATCAGTATCGACCAGAATTCTCGACGGCGAATAAGTTGGTGTTTTTGACACAATAAATTATTGGGGTCATGGTTGATGAGCAGCAACCAGATCGTGATTAAACATCAAGACCAAGTTGTTTAGCCTTATCTTTGAATTCAGGATGTGCTTGCAACAACGCAGCAATTTTTTCGGGATGGGTTATGAGTTGTTGTAATTGTTCGAATTCTGATTTAGAAGATGATTGCGGATAAATAATTTCTGGTGCCGCTTGATCTTGAAGGAGCTGCCAGTAAACATCCGCCAGTTTGCTAGTTGTGACGTCTGGTGTTAAGCCGATAATACCGGCAATGGTAATCATCCCAACAAAAATTGATTGCGCCGCCAATTCATCGTGTAAAGTAAACACGTAGCTGCGCAGGGCAGCCTTGGTCAAGGATAACGTTGAGGCAAAGTTGGTGGGCTTAATACCAGCACCACCACTTGTAAAAATAATAGCCCGTTTGGTTTGTTTATCTGAATAAGTTACAAAGGAACGTGCAGATTGAATGGCGCTCAAAACATTGAGATTAAAAATGCTTTTGATGGTGTCAATGTTCGAACTCAAGGCATCATCCAAGTGAGTATTACCCACATTAAAGATTAGATTGCTTGGACGACCAACTTCAGCAGCGATTGTCGCAAAAAGCTGGTCGATTTGCTCGAGCTGGGAAATATCAGCAGTGAAATAGTGACTCCTAATTTGTTCTCGCGTTAATTTTTGACAAACGGCAGCTAATTTTGTTTGGTTGCGCGCAATTAGTACAACTTCTTGACCTTCACGACCAAATTTGTGGGCGATCTCGGCACCAAGTCCTTGATCCGCACCAATAATAACAGTTATTTCTGACATGATCTTCACTCCTAATTTGATTTAATATCGAGGTTCAAATGACTAAACACGATGATTTTATTAAAACGCATCAACATTTATTAGATGCGGTGCTTGCGTTAATGCAGTCGACGCCTGCAGCCAAGATTTCGGTCACTCAAGTGGTTAAATATTGTCAAGTTAACCGCAGCACGTTTTATTTGCACTTTATCGATTTACCCACCGCCTTGAATGAGCTCGAAGCAACCTTAATAGGTGCCATCAAAATTTGCTTTGACAATGTTCCGCCAGATTGGATGTTAAGATTTGATCGCAAGCAGGAATTAAGTTTTTATCAAGGTATTCTACAAACAATCGCCCAAAATTATCGCGGCTATCAGGTTCTACTTGGTAAGAATGGCGATCCGAATTTTCTGATTAAAATGAAAGATGAGCTCTCTAAATATTTAGCGCCAGAACTCACAGTCAATCACACCGTCAAACCAGAAATTCGTCTAGCGTTAAGACAATTAATCATTAGTGGTTTGGTAGATGCCATCTTACTTTGGGTGCAAACAAGGCCACAGTTGACCATTGACGAGATGGCTGAGCTATTATTATATTCGCGCCATAACGCGCCATTAGAAATGGTCAAGCAAGGTTTTGAACTCGATAGGAATTAGTTTAGCCGCAGTCGAGTCAGTAAACAATCATCAATCTTAAGAAAAGTGTCGTGTATCAACGAAGCAATTTTCAATTTTCCGTAATTTAGTACAACGTCTCGCTGACACTGCGACCGATTAAAAAAAGGTGCAATCATAACTGCCTCTAACGAATGATTTCGTTAAAGCAAGTTGCGATTGCACCTATTTAAATATTTGTCGTCTGGTTAAACGTATCAAGTGATGTTTTGTAGTCTTTTATTCGCGCCTAAATCCTTTGAAGTAGTTTAAGTTAGTATGGTTATTTCGGAAGTGGAATAAAAGACACGCTAAGTTTCAGATCATAAAACAAAAATAACCGAAATTTTTGTTCCACGTCCTTATTTCATCATCTGTTGATTACCCAGTTTAAAAGTGAAGTGGTACAAAATAAAGTTAATCAGAATTAAAATGCCGACAAAAATAAAGGTGTGTTGCGTACCGGACTGCATGACTTGCGCCGCATTATGGCCGGTTCCTGACGCCAGAAAGCTGGCAGCAACGGCAGTACCAATTGAACCGGCGAATTGTTGCAAGGTATTAAAGACGGCATTGGCGTCCGCCTCATTTTCCGCTCCAACGATCGTTAGCGCGTAAGTCATGGTGTTTGAAAAGGACATCGTCATCCCAATTGCGAAAATAGTGTAGTATACCAAAATTAAAATTGGCGCCAGCTGAAAACTGCTGACCGCAAATAAAATAATTGCTAAGAAGTAAAGTGAGTTACCAATCGTAATTGGTCGTTGTGCACCCATTTCGTCATACATTCGGCCCCAAGCTGGATTAAGTAAACCCGAAATTAAACTTCCGGGCAACATGATAATACCAGCAATCAGTGAAGTCGAATGATCAGCGATTTGCGCATAGTTAGGTAAAAGAAAGTTGACGCCAATATTAGTGAACTGAATAAAAACATAAGCTAACAAGGCCATTGAAAAAATTGGATTTTTAAAAATATTAATGTTGACTAACACGCGCTGGCTTCGCTTAGAAACCGCGATGAAAGCTAGTAAGGCACCGATCATTACCAGTAAGGAAAGACCGAATTGACCATTGATCCAACCGTGCGTGCTAACGGTGTTGAAGCCTAAGGTTAGACTGACGAAAACAAGTGCTAATAGAATTAAACGTAGCCAATCAAAACGTTCGCGGCGCAAGGGTGTCACTTGTTCGATCGCCAATCCTAGTACCGAGCCGATCAACATCAGTGGCAAAACGAGCCAAAAAATATCTCGCCAAGTTAAAAAGTAAACGACGACACCGCCAAAAGTTGGACCTAAAGCTGGCGCCAAGGAAACAATTAAGCCACCTAGACCCATGAAAATACCACGCTTAGCTAATGGGGCGCGTTCTAGAATGATGTTAAATAATAACGGTAGTGAAATCCCCGTTCCCACGGCTTGAATGAGCCGACCAATCAATAACATTTGGAAGTTAACGGCTAAAGCACAGGCTAAATCGCCAATAATAGCAAAAATTGCGCCAGCGATAAAAATATGACGTTCTTTGAAGCGTCCTTTAAGATAAGAAGAGCAGATAATCACCAGTGAGACCATTAATAAATAGCCGGTGGTGACCCATTGAACTGTACTCAGGGTCACGCCGAATTGTTTCGTTAAAGTGGGGAAGGTGACGTTCATGGAGGTTTCGATTAAAACGCCGATGAAGGCCATGATCGCCGCAGCGACAATTGAAAGTAGATCTCGTTTTGACATTTTAGTTGTATTTTGAACCATTTTTTTCTTTCTCCCGTTCGTGTGATAAGGCTGATTTCAACAGCAGTGGTTGAATTAAACGACGTTCTTCAACCGTTAAATTACCAAATGCCAATTCTTCGGCGTGCTTGGTTGCTTCATAAAGTGGGCGCTGAAGTTGTTGACCTTGTGGCGTTAAATAGAGGTGGCTCACGCGCTTGTCCTGCTCGTCAAGGTGTCGTTCGAGATAACCTAGTTGAACAAGCTTAATCACGGCGCGCGTGATCGTACTGTGGTCGAGGAACATGGTTTTCGTTAAGTCATCTTGGGTAGCGCCGGGATGATCATTAACGAAGAAAATAAAAAAGTAATTATTTTCATTCAAACCATAAGGTCGCAGACTGCGTTTTAAGTCTGTTTGAATAATTCGGCTGAGAATGCTAATGCCTTGAACATGATCTTTATTCGAGATAAACGCCATTTTAACCATCTCCTTTTATGTGCGTCTACACATAGTTAACGAGTAATTAGTTTAGACTTAATTTTCTGAAAGGTCAAATAATTTTTTAATTGTGATGACTAAATCATTGTTTGAACGAGATTATTGCAGAATTGCAATAAGTTGCATTCAAACAATCGTAAACCAGGTGCTGGTGTCAGGACAGCATTAAAAAAGAAGGTTACTGGGATGTTTATCTACTTTTGAACTGGCTTTTTAAAAACGATGTTGCATTCACAAACGTATGTTCGCATAATGAAGCTGGCACAATCAATTGGAGGAAAAGCAAATGGACTTAAAAGAATTTATCAAATATTTCGAGAGCCTGACCACGGCTAAAGCAGAATTTTGCAACAAGGCAACTGCACATCAACAAAAAATCAATGCGGACCGTGCACCGGCGCGTCGTTGGAATGATGCTGTTGTGGCGGTACAAGTTGAAAAAATGTGGCTAGAAGTTGTTGAGAAATTATACGACAACATCAAAAATACGATCACCAAATCTCAAGATCCCGTTGAGTGGCATCAACGTCTGGAAGCTGAAGATTTCATGGACGAAGTTGATGACTCAATCCGGGGAATCGAATTGGATGGAGAAGAAGAGTAATTGACTTTCTTAAACTTATCCGGACTTAATTGCGCCTCTGGGTTGCTAAGTAGATAAATGCGTGACCTATGAGTTTCATGTCAGTCGATTGTCCGCAGTTGAGATATTTTCTCGATAGGGTAAGTGATCATGCCACTTTGTATTGCCTACTAGCTAGCAACAGGATATAATGACAACATGAGAGTGAATGCTTGTTACAAAAAGCTTCACACCTTGGAGGTTTCTTCTTGATGAATGTTCGATGTAACTAGGCTAGTGCGCTAGAGTTTAGCGCACTAGCTTCCAAAAATTGCAAAACATCGATGATTATCATTCGGCAGGGCTAGGTTGCGTGAACAACTTACCCTTATTTGAAGAACCAAGTTTTATTTAAGGACAGCATCTTGTCTGTTACTTCGTTTGAACTTATCCGCTGTGTCGACGGTTTCTTTGAGTCTGCCTGAATGATGTAAATTTCACATCAGCAGGAGGATATCATGCAAAAATATTTCAAAATCGTTAAAGACAATCTGCTGCTAAGCACATTGTACTGTGTAATGGGTGTCTTAATTGCGTTATTTAATACACTGAATGTTCATTATTTTCAACAAGTCTTAGATCACTTAAAGCTATTGTTTCTATCGCAACCGCTTGTTTATATTTACCTCGGAACACTGGTCATCTTGCCTATTATCGGCTATCTTGATGAATATGCTAAGAACAAGTTGCCAGAGCGAATCTATTATGGCATTAAAGAGCGTACATTGACCAAATTAGATACGATTCAAGCACAAAAAATAATGACCAGTTCTTTAGGAACATTATTACAGATGATTGAGAATGGTGCGAATGCGGGGCGAAATGTTGTATTTGATTTTTATTTCGAAATTATCCGCAGTATCATTCCAACGATTTTGTTCAGTTTAATTTTCATTGGTACGATTAGTACTAAGCTGATATGGTTTATTGTGTTGGGGTACACCATAGTGTTTGTTGTAACGCATTTTTTACTCCGATGGTTATATGCAATTAAATCAAAACTCTTAGACAACCAAGAATCGATTAACCGAATTCTTACCCATGGTGTCATGTCTTTTCTAGTCTATCGAATCACAGGACAGTATAAGTCGCAAATCAGAAAGTTTCATCAATTGACAGAAAGTGCGGCAACACAAAAAACAGCAATTGCACTAGTTCATGAAGCTTTTTTTGCAATTTTTGCGTTGCTCGTTAATCTGATTAAGGGACTGGTGATTGTGTTGGTACTGACCGATCACTTACAATCACTATCCGTTGGGCAAATTGTTGCCTTATTGCTTTATATTGACAACATATACAATCCAATTGCAATCTTCAATGTTATCTATGTGCAAGCAAAATTAGATGATGTCGCTTATTCTAAACTGAATGATTTTTTTAGAGTCGCTGATGATCCTGGAATGTTAAGTGCAATACCAGTAAAATCCCCTCTAGCCGCCATCACGTTTACTAATGTTAGTTATACTTTGGGATCCCGAGTTTTATTTGCTAATGTGAATTTACAAATGTTGAGAGGTCAGATTTACTATCTTGTCGGTAACAACGGATCTGGGAAGTCTACATTGGTCAATATCCTGCTTGGTTTAATCAAGAATTACGATGGTCAGATCAAGTTTGATCATCAGCCGGCTGATGCAATATCTTTGCGGAGTCTTTATTCTCGAACAAGTTTTCTTTCGCAAACGGCGCCAGTATTTGCAGGCACACTACGCGAAAATATTGATGTTCAACATCGATTAAGCAATGCTGAGATGATGACGATTCTTGAAAATGTTGCACTTATTGATGATGTCCAGCAACTTCCTGATGGGCTTGAAACGAAAGTGATTGAGTCTGGCGAAAATTTGTCTGGTGGTCAACGCCAAAAACTGGCTTTTGCGCGTTTGTTGGCAGAAGCTAATTATAGCGAGCTTGTGATTATGGATGAAGCAACCTCTGCATTGGATACAGCTAGCCGGTTTAAGATTCTTAGTCATGTTTGGCCAGCATTAGAGAATAAGATTGTCATGATAGTCACGCATCGAATGGAGTTAATACCAAAAGGTAGCGTGTTGCTTACAATTCGCAATCAACAAGTTCATACTGCGAGAAAGGGCTAGTTTAGCTATTACTGAAAAGAATGACATGGGAAAAAGCGGCCAAACTTCTAAAACTTCTAAAAGTTTGGCTTCTTTTTAATATTATCGTGAAATATAGGGGTCTTTGTCAAATAGTGTTGGTGGAGATTTATGAAGTCACATCCGAATTAACGGGTATGACTTTTTTAGTTATAAATCAAACTAATCCTTAAAAAGAAGTTTTTAATGTTGCGAAAGCCATAACAGTTACGTTTTAATGCCTTTATCTTACGATTTAAACCTTCAATTGGCCCATTTGAATAGGAATAGCAACAAGCATTTAAAATGCCGGCTTGATTCTTACGATAGGTGCGAACAACTGAATCCATCTTAGTTCCTTTGAAACAATAATTATCGATTAGGCTGGCCATAACAGTTGGATCTTTGGCCTTTAGTGCCTGAAGAATGGCTTGATAGAACGAATAGGCTTCTGAAAAAGCCCCAGACTGACCACGGAACAAATCAATGGCGTTTTGTTGGGTCATGTATTCATTGACACCTTTTAAATAACGAACTTGTTTTGCATCAACTGCTTTTGCATCTAAGTGAAATAAGCGCCATTGAGATTTACCGATTCGATAGCGTCGTCGATCTGTTTCTTTGAGTTCTTCAAGAACGCGAAGACGTTCTGCATCTAATGCTTTACCTGCTAGTTGCACAACATGAATCGATCGATAATGATTTCTGAATTAGGAAAGATCTGTTTAATAAAGCTGGCGTATTCGGCGTTCATATCAATAACAACAGTTGCCACTTTTTGACGTTGTATGAGCGAATAGTGATTGATGAAATGGTTGATAATCTCTTTTTTGGTTCTGGTGTGCAACAGCGCAACGCGACGGTGAGAGATTGCGTCACAACAATTAAACGACATTAAATGATCGGTAGACCGAAACTCGTCGAAACAGAGATGTAGCGGTAACTCTTTGAGTGCATGAGGAAGATGAACCTCTTTTTCAATAAGGCGAAGAACACTACTTGGTGAAATACCACAAATCTTGGCAATCGTTGTGGCAGGTAAAGACTCACGAGCTAATTGAAACACCATGTGTCTAAGAGAGCGACTGAAGGTTTGGTTGTTAGAAACAATCGTGGTTGTGGCACTTTGAGTGTGGTGACAGCTCTTACAATAGAATCGCTGTCTTCTGAGATTTAATTGATAACGACCACCGTTAATTGTAGGCAAGCGAATCTTTGAAAGGCGATAGCCGTTCTTAATCAAAGTAGGTAAACGACAATGTAGGCAACGGGAACGGTTGTAGGTTAAAGAGGCAGAAATAAGATGGATGTGGCGGTTATCTGTCGATTTAATACGCGAAATAGAATCAATTGAGATATTTGCATCTGTTATTTCGAACAAACTTAGGATAGAATTATCTAGGGACATCATGAACGCTCTTTTCGATTTAGTTAGGCGATTAAATCGTAACATGGAGGAGGACATGATGTCCTATTTATTTTGGCGAATAAAAACTGGCGTTAGTTTTCACCAACACCAGAAAGTGTAGACCCAAATATAGTTGGTCTTAAGCAGAGAAGCTAGTTTTACTCGTGAACTCATGCCATTATTTGGTTGGCTGAGTGATCAATGAACTACGCCTCAAACTCACCACTCAAGACAATTTTGCCGACTTGATGTCCGCTTTCTAACGCGTTCAGTCCGGTTTTTAGATTGGCCAAATTAATCGGGGATAACGCCGTTGTAACGCTAGCAGATAAGTAGCCGGTAGCGTAGAGGCCGAGTAAATTGCTAAGGATCGTCCCAGTACTGGCAACATTAACGTTGTAATCGGTCTTTGTAAACATGCGTTCAAAGTTGAAGCTGACAGACTTCGGCTGTAGTGGTGCAAGATTCAGCGGTGCCGTGGGCGTAACGATTGTCGCGATTTGACCGAATGGCGCAATTAATTCAGTCATGGCCGCCATATAAGGGGTGGGATCGTACAGTGCTGCGATCGCATCGATTTGTTGAAAGCCATTTTGGCGGACGGCGCTTACTATGTCATCGTGATAGTCAATGGCGACTTTAACACCACGCTTAGTTAACCAGTCGTTGTTCTGCGGACTCGCGGTTGCTAAAACAGTCAGTCCCGCCCAAGCGGCCAGCTGGGTCAACATGGAACCAACCCCACCAGCACCATTAATTACCAACAACGTTTTACCAAGATTGGCATTGTGTTGGGGAATAAAATTCAGCCGTTCGAAAAGTAATTCCCAGGCGGTCAGGCCGACTAATGGTAGCGCGGCTAAATCTGTCACCGCTGCTTTTTGCGTTACTTTTGTGACTAGATTAGCGGCCACACTCTGAAACTTTTGGTAGCTACCGGCTCGTTTTGTTGTTCCAGAATAAATAACTTGATCACCAACGGTGAAATTTTGAACGTCGGGACCAACTGCAACAACTGTGCCAACTGCATCATAGCCTAGAATCAATTGTTGATCTTTTAATGCTAACCGGCGTTTGTCGTCAACTGGATTTAGGGAGAATCCAGCAACCTTAATAATTAAATCATTGTCGTTAGGCGTGGGAATTGCTGATTTGACTATGGCAAAACTGTTGGCGGCAGTTAATGGTTGTCCTCCTAAGGCAACGAATGCTAAATTATCTTCTGTCATTATGATTGACTTCTTTCTATTTACCCTCATGATTACTAAAATCACAGTTCAACATTAAGCGGATCACCCTAAGTATAACCTATCGCCAGCGCCACTAAAATTGATCCGTCTTTGCAGGTCGATTTCTATTAATGGTTGGGCTGTAAGTGACAATCTTAATTTAGTAATGGTCATCAAAGTGACCGAAAAAATAACCCTTCAATATTGAATTAAGATCCAATACCAAGGGTTTAGTTTAAGGGACGAAAATTCTCAATTCTTTTATTTGTTAAGTTTAGCTTAACAAGATGGCGTCGTCAGTGAGTGCCGCGCCGCTCTGTTGCTTGAATAGTTCAAGCAAGTCAGAAACGGTGAGATTTTTTTTCTGATCACCTTTAATGTCGACAGCAATTTGGCCGTGGTCCAACATAATCAGGCGGTTGCCGTATTTAAGAGCATCTGCCATGTTGTGGGTAATCATCAGCGTTGTCAGGTTTTGTTCGTGGACAATTTTATCTGTGATTTCCATGACGGTTGCGCTAGTCTTAGGATCAAGAGCGGCAGTGTGTTCGTCGAGCAGTAACAGGGAAGGCTGCTTAATTGTCGCCATCAGCAACGTTACAGCTTGACGTTGACCACCAGATAGTAAACCGATCTCAGCACTGAGTCGGCCCTCAAGTCCTAAATCCAAACTAGCAAGTTTAGCCCGGAACAAATCGCGTTCATTGCGCTTGACACCGTTGCTCCAGAAATTTCGCCGTGCACCACGTTTCAAGGCAAGCGAAAGGTTCTCTTCAACAGTTAATAATGTCGCAGTGCCTTGCTTGGGGTCCTGGAAAACGCGACTAATTAATTTAGCTCGCTTGGCAACGCTTTGGTAAGTAACATCGTGACCGTCAATTTTAATTTGACCATAGTCGACTGGAAGGGAGCCGGCGACACTGTTTAGCAAGGTTGATTTCCCAGCGCCGTTACCACCAATAATGGCAACAAACTCACCGGGATCAAGTGTTAGGTCAATGCCTTTCAAGGCGTGATTTTCATTTGCGGTTCCTTTTTCGAAGTACTGGTGGAGGCCCTTAACTTCTAATACTGGTTCACTCATTATTTGTTCTCCTCCGTGATTTGTTTAGTATTGCGATGCCGCTGTTGAACTTGAGCAATCTTCTTCTGAATGAGTGGAAGTGCTAAGAACAGCGTTAACATTAATGCGTAGAAAAGTCGTAACGCGTTGGGATCAACACCCCAGTCAAGAACTAGCGCGATAATCAGTCGGTAGATGATTGCGCCCACGATAATTGTGAGCAGGCGTCGGCCAAAACTCAGATGGCGGAGTAGGATTTCAGCAATAATAATTGCAGCAAGTGCAATGACGATCGTGCCAATTCCCATACTGATATCAGCATAACCATTGGTTTGAGCCATCAAAGAACCAGAGAGTGCAATCAATCCATTACTAATCATATAAACAATAATCTTCATGGCATCGGCGTTAATTCCGTTAGCCGAGGACATATCCTCGTTGTTCCCAACGGCGCGAGCAGCCAGACCCATTTCGGTGTTGAAGAAGAATACTAGCAAGGCAATCACAATTGCGAGGACAATACCGCCAATGACAATCGTCGTTGTTGTGCTATCACCAATTTGCAAGAGGGTAAACATTGTTTTGGTGGTTCCGGCAATTGGGACGTTAGCCATTCCCATGACGAATAAATTGATGGAGTACAAGCCAGTCATTGTTAAGATCCCGGACAGCAAGTCAGGAATGTGCAACTTGGTCGTCATGAAGCCAGAGACGAATCCGGCGAGTGCACCACCAGCAACTCCTAATAGCGTTGCGACAACGGGTCCGATACCAGTTGTTAGTGCGTGCGCTGTGATAGCCGCGCCAAGTGGGAAACTACCTTCAGCCGTCATATCGGCGATGTCTAAAATCCGAAATGTGAGGTAGACCCCAATGGCCATGATTGACCATAAGAAGCCTAAAGAAATACTTGATGTCAGGATATCCATAATAACCTCCAAAAAATGTTTGTACTTTGATGATAAAACGGTGGGGCAATTTTAAAAGAAGTGCAGTCGCAGAATAACCATTGATACATAAAACAACGCGTGCATACGTCGATGCGTTAACGATGTCATTAAATCAAGTGCGTTGTGTCCAAACAGTCTCGCTTGCTTTTTGTTGAAGCTGTTTGGCTTCAACGGATCATTCTAGTGTTGATGATCTGATACTTCGGATTCTCACGGGTCTTGTTAGTTGTTGCAAGTTAGTTGTTGTAGGGTAACTATTACTTGAGTAGGCTTGGTGAAACATTAAATAACTTCATTCGTTTAGTGTCTGTGACGATTTGTGTTTTGGCCGGATTTTCAACAGGTAGTTGGCTGACTTTTTTGCCTTTGATCAGCTTGATCGCTAGTTTTGCTGTTTGTTGGCCTAGTTGTTTGTAGCTAATTCCTTTGGTGGCCACGCCGGCCTTCTTGATCATCGTAGCGTCAGCAGTCACAACCGGTGTTTTGGCCTGTTCTGTCACTTTGCCGATGGTGGTCATTGCTGCGGCGCAGACATTATCGGTGGGAATGTAGATGGCATCAGATTGTTTAGTGAGAGCTTCAGCAGATTGCTGAACATCATTGGTCGTTGCAACAGTTTTGGCAGTAACCTTCAAGCCTAACTTCTTGAGTTCCTTTTTGGCTAACTTAATTTGCACCACTGAGTTTTCTTCAGCGGCGTTGTAAAGCAAGCCGACTGTTTTGGCCTTGGGAAACATTTTGTGGAGCAAGTCAATTTGGGCAGCGGTATCAACTTTATCGGTGACACCAGTAGCGTTCTTGTCTGGCTTGTTCAAGTTGGTCACCAATCCGGCTGACTTGGGATCAGTGATTGCCGTGAACAGCATTGGTGTATTGGGGTCAGCCTTTTGGAGTGCTTGGGCAGCTGGTGTTGCAATCGCGAGGTTGAAATCATTCTCGTCTTTCTTCAATTGCTGACTCATCGTATTCAAGTTTGATTGGTCACCTTGTGCATTAACAAAATCAATCTTAATGTTTTTGCCATCTTTGTAACCTGCCTTGGCCAATTCCTGTTCAAATCCCTTGCGTGCGTCTGTCAAGGCACTTTGGTCAACGAGTTGTAAAATCCCAATCTTAATGGTTTTATTATCTGCACTGTCACTGGAGCTTTTACCGCAAGCGGTCAGTAGCGCGACGGTAGCAATAGTAACAGCGATTCCTAAAAATTTGTGTATTTTCTTCATGTTAATTTCCTCCCAGAATATCAAAAACAGCCAATCACGTGTTGTCAATACTTTCCACGTGGTTGGCTGCCTAATCTTTTCCGGAAAATTAAAACGCCACATGGTCGATATTGACGATCCATGCGGCATTTGCAAGCATTATAAATTGCTACGCCTATCATGGATACAAACCCTCGTCGGTTTGCATCCGTGATGCAAACCACTATCCGTAATAGCCGTAATAATAAGCGTTGTTAAGGTGTGTGCGTTTAAGTTCAAGCATAATTAGCACTCCTTGGTAGCAGTTTTAAGTACAAGACTAAGGATAAACACAGGGAATATTAAAGTCAATATCTTTTTTATTTATTTTTGATGAAAACAGAAACTAACGTGATTGCAGCACAGATTCTCAAGGTAAAAATTATTTTACGCTGGAAACGGCAATCCCTTGTTTTTGCATCTGAGACTTGTTGATCACCACCTGAACTTTAGCCGGTGATTCAACCGCAAGCTGCGCTGGTTTCTTGCCCTTAATAATCTTGATTGCCATTTTAGCCGTTTGCTTGCCCAACTGGTAGTAGCTAATTCCGTTAGTGGCGGTGCCACCATCTTGAACCATCGTGCTGGCGGCAGGAACAACAGGTGTTTTTGTTTCGGCAGTAACTTTGCCGACGGTTGCCATTGCTGCCGCAACCGTATTGTCAGCAGGAATGTAGATCGCATCGACTTTTTTGGCGAGTGCTTCTGTGGTCTGCTGAACATCGTTCGTTGAGGAAACAGTTTTGGCTTCAATTTTGTACCCTTGAACCTTCAATGCAGCGCGAGCAAGCTTGATTTGCATCGTGGAGTTAGCTTCCGCAGCATTGTAAAGTAGTCCAACCGTTTTAGCCTTTGGTGCGAGTTTCTTAATCAATTTAATTTGTCCCGCGACGTCAACCATGTCAGTCACACCGGTTGCATTCATGTCCGGTTTGTTCAGATTAGTAACCAGACCAGCAGATTTGGGATCGGTAATGGCAGTAAAGACCAATGGCGTATTAGGATCCGCCTTTTGAACAGCTTGGGCAGCAGATGTTGCAATGGCGAGATTCAAGTCGTTATGATCATTCTTTAGCCGATCACTCATTGTTTTAAGATTGGATTGGTCGCCCTGAGCGTTCAAATAATCAATCTTGATATTTTTGCCATCCTGATAACCGTTTGCCTTCAGTTCGGCAGTGAACCCTTTGCGAGCATCGTCAAGTGCTTGTTGATTAATTTGCTGCAAAATCCCAATTTTAATGATCTTCTGACCGTTGTCGGCCTTGGTGGACGTATTGTCACAGGCAGCTAGTAATCCAAGACTAGCAATGGCAGCGACGGTGCTCAGTAACTTAGTCAATTTTTTCATTGTTAATTTCCTCCCAGAAATGAAATAGCCAGTCACATGGGATTTAGCGCACCCACGTAACTGGCCATTTTATTTTTCCGGAAAAATAAAACGCCACATGGATGTTATTAAATCCATGTGGCGTAGTTAATTGCATGCTTAAATGCTTTGGCCTCATGGATGTGAACCAGACGCGGCCCACATCCAATCTGTGAACCGCTATCCAAAGAAACCAAAGAAAAATGTTGTATTTAGATGTGTTGTAGTGATTCTAGTCATAACGAACACTCCTTGAATTGATAGCAGTAACTTGTCTATGAACATGATAATAGCCGGTTAATTGCTTGCTGTCAATAATTTTTTTAAAAAATTGATTGTTTCGGTAAAACCGCAGGACATTATTAACTTGTAGTATGTGATTGTAGCGGCATAAAAAATACTCAGCACTGGGGTAGCACTGTTCAAAAAAGTGGAAACTAAAACTATTATTTTGTGCTTCTACGCGCTTGTGCAAGGGTTGCATATGGAACGTGGCGCGTTGTCGTGGCGGCAAATAAATACTTGGCGCTGGAACGTAGTGGGCGTCGATTTGAGCCGATTGAAATACAAATCGTCTCAAATACGAGCCTTAATGTAAGCAATAAATTGCCAACATTAATGTCACTACTGAGCGGTATTTATTTACCGCCACTAAACAAGCAAGAGGGCAACCTTTGCGCAAGCGCTGAATTGACGAGTGATTAATCACCTTCTAATTCTCAGGAGCACAAATTTACTGTTAAATCACACCATATCGGCTTGTTTGTCAGTGCCGGAGGGAAATCGCGGTCAGCCGCGGAATTGTTGTTAGTGGTTTACCACTTACAACAAAGCTTGGGTTTGAGACAAATTTATTTGGCTCAAACCAAGCTCGCAGCGTTCCACCAGCGCATTTCCTGTAGGCACGAAGAACTGCAACATAATAGTTCTAGGATTTGTCGCTCTCAATAAAGTTCACATTCAAAACGAATCGGTTTTAATTCGGCTCAAACCAATGCTCGCAGCGTTCCACCAGCGTATTTCCCGCAGGCACGAAGAAAAGCAATATAACAGTTCTAGGGTTTGACTGCTCTCAATAAAGTTCACATTAAAGTTCACATTTAAGACGAATTGCGTTTGATTTTACTCAAATCAATATCGATAGTTCCGCTAACACATTTTATAGGCACAAAAGCTATCTGAATAAGATCAAAAAAATTAGTCCGCCTCAAAATTAATTGAGACGGGCTAATTTCATGATAGAAATATGTTGATACGAATTTTTATTATAGATTACGATCCATGTTGAATGTTAACTTAGACAAAGTAACACCCTTTGTATAAAGTTGACCCATGAATTTCTTAGTTTTATCGCGCATCGCAGCAACGGTTTCGTGGTTCTTTTCAGTCAAGAAGTTAGTTAATTCTTCACCACTATAATTTTTAGCTGCTTCGTCGATTGCTGCAACTTGAGCGCGTAATTCACGACGACATTCAATTAAGTAGTCGAGGTCATTTTGAACGAAGTGTGAGTAGTTAGATTCAACTAAGACAGAGAGTGCGCGATACATCCAGTGAGCATCTTCAAAGTTGAACTCCATTGAAGTGTTGTTGAATGAAGGATCCGTGTCGTTAGCATTCGTATAGAACGGAATGTATGGCGTGAAAGTAGGGTAACCTAATGTAATCCACATAACAGCCGAAATTTCTTCAGGAACATTGTTACGAATTTGTAGAACGTGTGAGTTTTGTGTCCGGTTTAAACCGATTGGACGGTAACGATACTTGTCAGCATCTGAACCTTTACCCATTGGATCATATGGTGTTTCATTGTAATGTGAGCCTAGGATTTGTTCGATATCATCTGGTGAGATCTTGTGGCTTGTGCGGCAGATGAATGGTAATTCACTGCTTTCAGGATCTTGTTGGATTTCTGGGTTCAAGATATGTTGGCCATACCAAACACGAGGTGTGTTGTAGTGACGGTCTTTTTCGTTAGAAGTACCAAAAATGTGACGGAAATTCCAGCCAGATTGGTCGACGTTCAAATGATGTTCTTCAACGAATTCTTGGATACCCTCTGACCACATGAAATTGTCAGTATCACTGAAGTCAACTTGTTGAATGGCAACTTGGTTAGCTGCGATGACATAAGCATCATCAGGAATACGTTGAGCAACCCAATGGTGACCGGTAACAATTTCCATGTACCAAACATCATTCTTGTCACCAAATAAGACAGAGTTACCTGCTGGTGAACCGAATTTCTTAATTAATGAGCCTAAATACTTAACACCATCTTTGGCAGAGTCAATATATGGTAAAACAGCAGTTTGCATGCAATCTTCATCCAAGCCGTCTTTAACCAAAGGATCAAATGCTAAAGCACGTTCGTTACCATAAGTACTTTCAGTACAACTCATGGCGACGTTCTTTTCGTTAATACCGCTTTCGTCATAGTAACCCAAAGTCTTGTAATCAACATTTGGTGCTGCTGGGTAACGGTAACTATTCTCTGGTAATTCCATTTGGAATCCGTTGAGATATGATTTAAGAATGCGACCTTTTTCACCTTTAACAGCTGGGTGCATATAGAAACGATGGGGGGCAACGGCGTGGAATGTGTCATCGTTGCGCGCAATCATTGTTGAACCGTCAATACTTGCGTCCTTACCAACTAAAATGGTTGTACAAGCACGTTCGATGTTTTGTTCAGACATTTTGTAACCTCCAATAAGTATTATAATGATCACTACTAACATAGCACAGAAGCAACATATTGTAAAAAGGTTACAGCGGTCTAATCAGGAATCTAAACAAGAATTTTAGTGCCTTTATTTTGTGTTGTTGTCGGGCAAAAATCCGTCCTTGAACGCCTTGATAACACCGGTCAATTCGACCAGAAAAGTTAGTCAACTGAAATCGTGTCGTTAATCAACAAATTCGCCCCAACTTTCTGCCATTTAGTTAGGACGAGACAGCGTCAAATGAGATATTTAAAAGTCCGTTAAGTCGCCGTTCTGCAACTGTTATTTCTACAATTTAGACTTTTAACTATGCTATACTAAAGTAAATCAAGATAAGAGGTTTTACCTAATGAAGACACGGACTGAGCTTTATGCATATAAGGTACCTAAACGTAGTCGCTTTTTGACTTTCTTATTGGCTTTGACCTTAACTTTTTTGGTGGGAACTTGGTTAGTGCAGCATACAATTTTGGATGATGTTTTTGTGCAACATCAAATGGAAGATAGCAAAGGCTACCAAGAATTCACGGATCAATTCAATAAAACCATCAATGCCCAAGCACAGCAGTCTGGAATTCCTAGTAGCACGTTGAAAAATATAGTTTCTAAAACAACAGTTGAACAAGTAATCAACACGACGATGGCTAATATTTACGCAAAAAAAGAGAACCCAATTAATGCGACGCCGATTCTGACCGAGATTGATCAAAAGGTGCAGGCAAAAACGAGTTCAATAGCGGCAGCGTCTGGTGTTTCTACGACTGCAATTTCTGAAACGGTTCAAGCTAAATTTCAAACTTATATTGCTGATCAGGCCCAACCTTATGGCAATCAAGCCGTTAGTGCGATTAAAATACTAGAATCTGTTTCGCATGTGTTGATTGTTGTGAGCGGAATCTTATCGTTAATAATTGCGGCGCTGATTATTTATCGTTCACACGGTCATGTACAAGGTTGGCGCTATTTGTTCTGGGGTATTTTCTGGGCCGGATTATTCGTAGCTTTCCCAGGTGTTTTGTTACGTTTCAGTGATTTGATTGTCAACATTGCTGAGAATGCCCACAGTTATTCTAGTATTATTCTAACGTTAATCTCGAGCATCCTAATGGTATTTGTTCGCGTAGGCGCAATTGTAACAGTGTTAGGGCTGTTTGGCGTCTTAGTATGTATTGTGTTGCCATCATTTGGCAAACGCAAGGAGAAGGGCAAATATTAGCATTTAAGACAACTCGTTTTTCCAGCCGTAATGGTCAAAATCAATCTCGCGTTTACGCATTTTAGAAACGTAAGGGTTGCCAGCAACGAAGTAACGATAATGATCTTGCCAGCTCGTGGCGGTACGGACGCCGATTCTGGGGCTGTGCACAATTTGTTGAGGTGTTTTGCAATAATCTTTGATAATTTTGATGGGACTATCGGCAAAATGTTGGTAGTTCATTTTTGTATCATGAATGTTTAAGGCCTGCATTAATTTACCAGGGCCATTACTTAATTCAAAACCAGGCCGGGTTCTATTTTGCCGCATGATGTCCTCACCAAGTAGCGGTTGGATTCCGCGGATTAAAACACCTTCAGGTTGGTCAACTATCTGAGTGACAACATCAAAAGCATAAAAACCGCGGATGGCATAAATATAGATAATGCCACCTTCACCGTAAAGTGGGTCGTTGGCGCGGCCATGCTTGCCTTGATAAGCATGAGCGCCAGGATCAGTGGTGCCTAAATAGGCCTCAGCTTCAACGATATAACCGCCAACTTGACCAGCTGGACTATTATAGATTAATAACTTGCCTAATAAATCTTGGGCAATTGTTTCCGTTGGTCGGTTAGTGAAGAATGAGTTAGGCAAAACCTGATAATTTGCTATAGATTCCATAGTTTCGGCTCCTAAAAATATAGAAAGAATGATGAAGATGTCAGTTACAATTGAACGCATTTATGGTAGCACCGTTAAGGAGAACACTTATCGAATCTTAATTGACCGTTTGTGGCCACGAGGTATTTCTAAAGAAAAAGCCCAGTTGAATTTGTGGGCAAAGGAGATTGCACCAACAAACGAACTGCGCAAGTGGTTTGGACATGATCCAGCTAAATTTGCCGAGTTTAAACAGCGTTACTTGGCTGAATTAGTGGCTAATCCACAGACAGCCGAATTTATTGACTTGTTACAAAAGCAAAATCAAAAATCAGATATCGTTTTATTGTACGGTGCAAAAGATCAGCAAGATAATCAAGCCCAAGTCTTAATCAGTTATCTTGCTGAACAAGATCAGTCACTTATCGAGATGTAATAATTCTCGCTTAAACTTTAGACCGCCACGGAAATCACCTAATCCGCCGTCTTTACGTAAGACGCGATGACAAGGGATGACAATGCCAATGGGATTTTTGGCAACGGCTGAAGCAACCGCGCGGAATGCCTTTGGTTGGCCTATTTCAGCGGCAAGCTCTGAGTAAGTAGTGGTTTTGCCTTGTGGAAGATTGCGTAAAGCAGCCCAAGTTTGTTGTTGCAATTCAGTACCACCCAAATGCTGACTGATGGATAAAGCACTCAGATTATTGTTGCCGGCAAAGAATTCCTGCAAGGCCTTTTTGTAAGGTTTAATTACTGCTGGACGCCGCGTATAAGTATATTTGTCTAAGTAATTGGGAAATAATTGGTCATATTCGTCCCAACCATCGTTAGTTAAACTGATGAATTGTAAGCCATCTTCAGCGACAACGATTAAAAAAGTATGTTGGTGGATTTTAACAATATCAAATGCAAAGTTCATGTGGATAAAACACTCCTAATAATTAAAATGATGTACATTTAAGTGTACCACAGTGGTCAATTCTTACGTAGATGATGTGAGAAAAAATGTCGAGAAACTTAAGTAGTTCCTCTTGGTGTCAGTAAAACGCTAAAACTATTATGCTGTGCTTCTTCGTGCCTACAGGAAATACGCTGGTGGAACGCTGCGAGTTTGATTTGAGCCAAATCAAAGACCAATTTGTCTCAAATACAAACTTTCTTGTAAATGGTAAACCATTAACAAGAATGACGCGGCTGACCGCGATTTTCCTCCGGCACTGACAAACAAGCTGATATGGTGTGATTTAACAGTAAATTTGTGCTCCTAAGAATTAGAAGGTGATTCAACCACTCGTCAATTCAGCGCTTGCGCAACGGTTGCCAGCTCGTTCGATTAGCGAGGGAAAATAAATACCGCTCAGTGGTGAAATTGTTGTTGCAGCTTTAGCTGTTACAACAAGACCTGTCTTGGAGACAATTTTGCAAAAATTGGCTTCAAGCAGTGTCCACCACGTTCCAGCGACAAGCATTTATTTTCCTCACGACACCCACACATTCTATAAGCAACCTTTGCACAAGCGTGAAGAAGAGCCAGATAACAGTTTTAGTTTCTACTGTTCTGGTTTGCAACGCCCACTACGTTCCAGCGACAAGTATTTATTAAATACAGATGACTAAACTAGCGCTAGAGATTAGAATCAATCTCTAGCGCTAGTTTTATTTGCAACAATTAAGCAACGGCTTCGTTTTTATTCGAATCTGCTTTATGAAGTTTTTCGTGGGATTGACGCGCACGTAAAGCCCAAAGAATTGATGTGGTGTCAACAACTTCTTGTAGCATTGCCCCAAATAAAGCGGGGATAACACCAGTACTGGCGATCAACATTAAGCCAATACAAATGAAGATACCGATCAGAACAGAGTGCTTAGCCACGGCCATTGTATCTTGAGAAATTTTGACGGCGGTGGCAACTTTAGAAATGTCGTCTTTCAAAATGACGGCATCTGCAGATTCACTAGCAGCACTGGCACCGTAAGCACCCATGGCGATACCCACGTCAGCAGCGGCTAAGGCTGGCGCGTCGTTTACGCCATCGCCCACCATAATTAATGGCCGTTCTTTAGCAGGCGTTTTAACAATTAGGTCAATTTTAGTTTGAGGTAAACATTCGGCGTGGACAGTTTCAATGCCCACTTGAGCGGCGATTCTTGCTGCAGGTGCCTGTTTGTCGCCGGTCAACATGGCGATATTCTGCACACCACTTGCATGAAGGTCTTTAATCGTTTGTGGTGCTTCCGGCCGTAACTGATCTGCAAATGTTAAGTGACCAACATATTGGCCATCAACAGCTACATAGACAATTGATTGCCCTTCAGTTAGCTCAATCTTGGGCGCATTAACCGCAATAAAGTCACGCTTACCAGCAATAACCTGGTGACCTTCAACCTGACCAACAACACCAGAACCAGTAGTTTCAGAAAAATCGGTGACGACTTTATTTTGAAAAGTGGGTTGTTGATTGGCATAACGAACAATCGCTCGCGCAAAAATATGTGCGGATTGAATCTCAACACTACCCACTAGATTGATTAGTTGTTCTTGAGAAATTCCCGCAACAGGTTCAACGGCAACAACATTTAAACGGCCGGCAGTAATCGTCCCAGTTTTGTCGAAATAAGCCGTTTTAGCACTGGCCATTTTTTCAATTGAAGTGCCAGATTTGATGATGATACTGTTGCGACTAGAACGGCTCATACCGGAAACTAAAGCGACTGGCGCTGCCAAAATTAAAGGACATGGTGAAGCGACAACTAAAACTTCGGCGAAACGATGAGGATCTTTAGAAACAATCCAAGCAATTCCGGCGATAACCAGGGAAATAATCGTGAAAGGAACGGCGTATCGATCGGCCATGCGTACGAAATGCGCAGGTTTATCTTTTGACTGTTGAACTAACTTGACAATCGTCTGGTATTGAGAATCGGCGGCGGTTTTGGTAACACGCATTGTAATAGCAGTGTCACCGTTGACCGTCCCGGATAATAACTCACTGCCAGGTTTCTTAGGGACTAAAGTTGCTTCACCGGTCATGGTTGATTCGTCGAAATTACCGGTACCCTCAATCACGATGCCGTCAACTGGTACCGCTTCTCCAGGTTTGATTACGGCAATTTGATCAATTTTAACTTGGTCAATTTTAGTATCAATTAATTGATCTCCGGCTTTAATATGAGCGAGTTGTGGTGAGTTATCGAGCAGACTTTTCAGATCTGAACCCGCTTTATTAGCAGCATAATCTTCTAGGGAATCACCGCCAGTTAACATGACTAGAATCATTAAGCTAGCCCAATATTCGCCGACTGCTAAAGTAGCAGTGATTGACATAATAGCCAATAGATCAACGCCATATTTTCCAGAGCGTAATGTCTTGATCATTTCAATAAATAAGGATAATGCCAAGATTGCACCAACAACAGTGACGATTATTTGGGCAAACAATGGCTGATGAAAAACAAACTCAACGATCAAAGCAATTGCACCAATTAATAAGACGGAAAGAAATTTCTTTTGATGATTCACGACAATTCCTCCATACCTAGTAGACTATTTCTGTTAGAATTATTTAAACAGAGTTTTAATGGTTGAATAACATTCAACTAAAATAATTTATCAATAAATCTATTGTAACACACCAAATAAAAAACGTTAATTAGGATTATTCTAATTAACGATAGAGAACCGATTATTTCTTTTTCGACAGTCTTGCAATGATTAGACTAGTAGGGATTGTTAAAATAAAAATTAAAAATATTCTTTTATAAATATTTTTAAAAGAATTATTTTGTCGGACTTAAGTTGTAATTTCTTTAAAATGAGCACAGAAGCTGTTAATTACCCGGAATAAGAGTAAAATTACGGTATAGATAAAGTTATCAGTAGCTTTATTAATGTCATTTGACGAAGTATATCCACAATTTGGAGGTAATGGAGGTGTCAAACATGCTAATGTATCTTTTAATCGCAGGATTATTTGTTAGCCTAGGATTTGGTATTTATTGGCAATCGCAAATCATTATTCGTGCGCGTTATAAATTTACGCCAATTATATTCAGTGTACTAATTGGGACGTGGGTGTTGACGGCTCCAGTTAGCGATTGGTCCTTTATCATCATGCTCGCCGCATTCTTCACGTTAAATATTATGGACGGTGTTGGCGGTATCGGTGAGAAACGCCTCGTTACTAATGGTTTATTCTCTCGAGTCGTTGACTATGCGAATATAACAGGTATTAAGATGCTGCCGGTTACACTGCCTAATGGTAAGAACCGTGTTGTCGCTGTCTTTGTTCTTAATGGACGTCAACAAATTCAAATGAACTTTAATCAAAAACTAGAAATACTTGTCGAAACTTTGAAAAAGTTGTTGCCAGAGTCAGTTGAAATTGATGTTGAGAAATTGGTTTAACAAAGTAATAGTGGATTATGTATAAAAATAACCTGGGCTGTAATCGCAGCTGAGGTTATTTTTTATGGTTAAGGTATTTGCAAAATTATTTTTTCGTCGTCAGTAATTAAATGATAGTTGTAACTTAAACTATTATTTTGCGGTTCTTCACGCTTGCGTAAAGGTTGCTTATGGAATGTGCGGGGTACCGTGGTGGAAATAAATACTTGTCGCTGGAACGTAGTGGGCGTCGATTTGAGCCGATTAAAGTGCAAATCGTCTCAAATACGAGCCTTAATGTAAGCAATAAATTGCTAACATTAATGTCACTACTGAGCGGTATTTATTTTCCACCACTGAACAAGCGAGAGGGCAACCTTTGCACAAGCGCTGAATTGACGAGTGGTTGAATCACTGTCCAATTTTTAGAAGTATAAACTTGAAGTCTGGTTGTACTAACGCACTTTAGTCAGTACCGGAGGGAAATCGCGGTCAGCCGCGGAATTGTTGTTAGTGGTTTACCACTTACAACAAAGCTTGTATTTGAGACAAATTTATTTGGCTCAAATCAAGCTCGCAGCGTTCCACCAGCGCATTTTCCGCAGGCACGAAGA
>NZ_RHOX01000026.1 GCF_003946695.1 Lapidilactobacillus bayanensis
CAGTGCCGGAGGAAAATCGCGGTCAGCCGCGGCATTCTTGTTAATGGTTTACCATTTACAAGAAAGTTTGTATTTGAACCAAATCGGTCTTTGATTTGGCTCAAATCAAACTCGCAGCGTTCCACCAGCGCATTTTCCGCAGGCACGATGAAGCGCAACATAACAGTTCACGAAGAACTACAACATAACAGTTTTAGTTGCTACTATTTTGGGTTACAACAACTACTATGTTTCAGCAACCAGTATTTATTTTTTTTAATTTCAGCCCGTTTTTATGTCTTAATCGTTAGTTTTGGTGTATTTAAGATTAGGTGATTCTATGTATGCAGCACTTAATCAAAGGTACCAACTAACTTATGCAATCAATGGGCAACTCGGGGAAAACTATTATTGTCCACAGTGTTATTTACCCGTTCAATTTATTATGGCAACTACTAGTCAGCGACCGCATTTTCGACATTATTCCCGACCACAAGATTATGATGGTGAAACAGCCTTACATCTTCAAGGTAAGGTGGCACTTCAAAGTGCATTACAAAAGCTAGGGGTCGTGGCGGAACAGGAGGTGACTTTGGGGACCGATGAGCGCAGAGCAGATGTCTTGTGGCATGCGCGCGAGCAGACGTATGCTTTTGAGTTTCAATGTGCTATCTTGTCAGTTGCTGAGTTGCAACAACGTCATTCGTCGTATCAAGCCTTAAAGGTGACGGATATTTGGTTGCTTGGTCAGACTTACCTCAATCAATATTTACAATATCCCACGAAAAAAGCGTTAAAGTTTATTAGCTATCGATATTTGTGGGGCTATTTTGTTGCGGTGTGGTTGCCTGAAAAAGCAACGGTTCGTGTTTTTCATCACCTTGCTTTTACTCCGCCACAGAGTCAAGTGGTTTTTAAGCGAACTGATTACACGTTGGCAGCGTTTTTGCAGGGTTACTTACAAATATCGCAGGGATTGACAGAACTGCCACTAATAACCTTAAATTTTGATCCCAGCTATTGGTTGGCACAGCAGTTAAATTTTCAATGTTCAAGCTGGTTATCCTTGCAAACTGCTTGCTATGAACATGGACTAAATTTATTAAGCTTGCCCACGGAATTGTGGTTACCACGGCGCTTGCCACCATTGTCAAGAAGCTGGAGTACGCCATTGAAACGTCAAATTAGTTTGTTTATGGCAACAGGAGAACTAACTTGGCAGCAACGTAGTCAGCTCTATCTGTCAACCAAGTGGCCACTAATTAATTAGGTCGTTATTTAAGCTGTTTTCTGGTAGAATGGGAGAGAAATCTTAGGAGGTAATTTAATGACATTCCCACAATTAACCGCGGCAACAGAAGCAGGTCCCACAGCAGTAATTAAAACAAATCATGGCGATATTAAAATACGTCTATTCCCAGAACAAGCACCTAAAACTGTTGAGAACTTTATTGCTTTAGCAAACAAAGGTTATTACAACGGTATTATTTTCCATCGCGTTATTCCTGACTTTATGATTCAAGGCGGCGATCCAACCGGTACTGGTATGGGTGGCGAAAGCAGTTTCGGTCATGAATTTGAAGATGAATTTTCTGATGAGTTGTTCAATCTTAAAGGCGCACTTTCGATGGCTAATGCTGGCCCTAATACTAATGGCAGTCAATTCTTTATTGTTTCTAACGAGAATGTTCCTGCCCAAATGGTTGGTCAGATGCAAACAGCTGGTTATCCAGAAGAGATTGTTGCCGCTTATAAGAACGGTGGTACACCTTGGTTAGATCATCGTCATAGCGTCTTCGGCCAAGTCATTGAAGGGCTGGACATTGTTGAAGCAATTAGTAAAGTTAGCCGCGATACTAGTGATAAGCCACACGAAGATGTTGTCATGAACAGCGTCGTCATTGCCGAATAATTAAGACAACGAAAACCTATTAACTACTTCTAATTCCAAAGCAAGTAAAAGCGAGAGTGGGGATAAGTTCGCCGATTAATAACGCTACTGTATTTAACTAAGCTTTTGATGCAACAGAATGACATGGTTAAGGTGTTCAAACTTAGACCTTCGTTTCGTAACAATATAAAATGAACGGACCTAGTGTTTTTATTCTAGGTCCGTTCATTTTAGATTAATTTGGGTATTGTACTTCAATTTTTTATTGCTCGGCTAAGATTTATGATGACTGCTAAATAACCAGTCGTTTTTTGAGACACTCGCAAATTTTACTGATGTGCGAAGAAGAAATGCTGAGAGTAACAATGTGAGTAAGTAAAGGATATTTGAGACTAGTAACTTCATAATCACATTATCAATAAAAGGTGGTACAACAGGAATTAAGAGACATAGCGCAGCAGCGGGTAATGCAAAATCGAACACTCGGGCGCGAAACGTCACAAATGTTAAATAAAGCATCAGTGCAAGTCCCAGAAATAATAGAATAAGTAGTAATGGATCTTTAGTCTCTAAGGGATCACTAATTAACTGATAACTACCAATTTTTTCTGGATCATAACGTAAACTATCCTTTGAGGACAGATCTATGCTGCTGGTAACAGTATGCGAATTGTTTTTAACGAAGAAAAAGGTATAAGTACTCAGAATTAAGTAGTGAATAAATGGCAACCAAATGATAATTACTTTTGGCTTCAATCTGCGTTTCCTCCATAATTATTTCTAGATGTGCAAAGTATAACACACGAATGAATGGGATAACAACAGTCATTACAAAGACCTGAAGTACGATGATAGGATCACGGATTAATTTAGAAAATAAAATATAAACTTGACTTTTATTAAAAAAACATGATAATTTTAACGAGTATCAGATAACCAATGAAGGGCGTCAAAATTGTTATTCGCCAAACGTCATTGTACTTTTAAGTATTGCGAGAGAATAAATACGTCGATTAAAGAAATCTATTGATAGATATTTTGTAGTAGTAATCGACGCCTTTGTTCGCCAGCTCGTTTATTTTTCTCTGCTGGGGATGGTTGGCGCTAATATTCTGACATGTTTTGTTCGAAGCCTTTGCAATCGCTCGTGTCGGTGGATTTCTATTAAACGGCGTTTTAGGTCAGGTTATCTAGAAATATTATGGAGATTATGAAAGAACAGATGTGAATAGGTATTAGGAGATTTATTTCATGAACAGATTTACCGAAACTTTCCTTGCAGCATTAACTAATAACTAAAATCTAGATGTTAATTTAAAAAGTGGTGTCACTTTAAGTTGGTAACGACCCAAAAATAGGAGGATCAGGCAGATGGAATGGTACGAAAATAGGATAGCTTCAGCGAAGAATGGAACAAATCCGATGGTTATGGCAGAATTGAACGCGGGTTTTGCAGTAATTGGTGATACGCAATTCTTACCAGGCTACTCAGTTTTATTGCCTAAAGAAGAATTTGCGTCACTCAACGATATGCCTCACGAATTACGTAAAGAATTTCTTTATGAAATGACGGTATTAGGTGATGCAGTTGCCGCGGCTGTTAAACCAACGCGCTTGAACTATGATATTTTAGGAAATCAGGATAACTTTCTTCATGCACATGTATTCGCACGTCAAGCAACGGAACCGGCTAGGCATCGCCAATTACCAGTCTGGTCTTATGAACGTGACTATTGGGTGAATGAAGACAATGCCTATACAGATGAAAAATTTGGTGCGATTCGTGCGAAAATTACTGAATATTTAAATAACTATCTAGCAAGCAATTAGTGGAAATTAGTTACTTGTCATTGACTAAAAGGACCAATTCAAGTTTTTTCTTGAATTGGTCCTTTTAATATTAGAGTCAAATGCGTGGATGAACACGCGAATAAGCGGCTTTTTAATATTTTTAAATTTACATTCGATTTAAGTCAATGCACGTAACGCGCTGCCAGAATGTTTCTGGCTGGCACGAAGAACAGCAATTTGTGCGGTTCTGGTAGTGTTTTTCAAAATAAAGAGGTCAACGAATCTAGTTTGTTTTATTCGGCAAATAAATCTGTTTAATCAGGTTCAGCATTTTTTCATTCTGACTGAACTGAATCGTCGGTAAGCTATCGAGGTCGAACCATTGTGTTGACAGTGTTTCGTCTGTAACGTGATCTAGTGGTTGACCGCCGATTTGGTGGACTTCAAATAAGTGACCAATTACTTGCGTAACGTCGCCGTTTGGATAAGTTGAAAAGTCCTGATCAAAATAACCGAGATGACGCCCAACTTCGACTTTTATTCCAGAATCTTCTGCAAATTCACGTGCACAAGTTTGCTTCAAACTTTCTCCGTACTCCATGAAGCCACCTGGAATACTCCAGTTGCCGGTATCCGCCCGTTCTTGCAGTAAAATTTGTTTGTGCTCATTTAGCAGCGCACCACCACAAGCTACCAGAATAATAGGGCGATGGCCAACTAAGTTGCGAATTTCTTTAATGTAATTTGCCATAAATTTCCTCCCTTACTAATGAAAATAATTATACAGAATGCTACGCCATATAGAATTGTTACTTGCAATTGACTAACTCACTATAGCACAGATTAGATTGAAAACGTTGATAAGAAAAATTGATGAAGCATCGTCAATTTTCACGTTTTAACAAAAAATAAAGTATTTTAAATTATATGTTGATAAATTATGATAAAAAGTGTAAAGTGTCTTTGTAGCGTTTAATAATTTTAGGAGGTGAAAATATGTTACCGTTTCAGCGTCGTTCATTTATTATCAACAAAACTAAGGACGGAATGACTTATATTTCAGATTTAGCTAAAGCTTTGAATGTTTCTGAAGTAACAGTTCGGCGTGATTTGAAATCGCTAGAAGAGGAGCAATTAGTTGAAGTTCATCACGGAGGTGCAGTTCAATACATCAATACCACTCAAGAAACTGACTTAGAAATTCGCGAAAAAATGTTCAGTGATGAAAAATTACGAATTGGTAAATACGCGGCCTCGTTAATTAAAGATGGTGATGTCGTATTTATTGATTCAGGTACAACGACCCAAACTATCTTTGCGTATTTAAAAGATCGACCTCATGTTGTGATCGTGACCAATGGGTATAAAAATTTGGAAGTTGCAACAAGTAGCGGTTTAAAGAATGTCGTTTTATTAGGTGGAGAATATAAGCCTCGAACAGGATCGTTCTTGGGTGTGATGACCGAGAATGATTTATCACGTTTTTATTTTGATAAATCATTTATTGGAGCCAATGGTGTAGATGCAATTCATGGTTTAACCAATGCTAATTTGATGGAAAGTTCATTAAAGACAAAAGCAATCAAAGCATCTAAAGATACATACACATTGATTGATCATTCCAAGTTTAATGAGATTGCAAATTACTATTTTGCAGGAATGCAGGAAACAACAATTATTACCGATCAAATTGCCACAGGTTACTCGCAATTTCGTAATATTCAGGTTGTCACGGAAGGTGGTGTAGTCAAATGATAGAGAGAAAATACGATGTCGTTATTATTGGCGGAGGTATTTCTGGTGCGATTGCTGGGATTGCAGCCGCGCGTTCTGGTGCCAAGACGTTGATTATTGAAGAAATGGGATTTTTAGGCGGAGCTTTAACTGGTTCGGGTGTGAATCCAATGATGACTTTTCATGCTGGTGATGTTCAAGTTATTCGTGGAATCACTGATGAATTAGTTCAAAATTTGGTCAAAATAAATAAGTCTCCAGGACATATTAAGGATCCTGGTAATTTTACCGCCACATATACGCCAATTGATTCTGAGGGAATGAAATACGAATTAGAGAAAATGTATCGAGACGCAGGGGGAACAGTACTTTTCCACAGCCAGCTTGTTAAATCAATTGTTGATGATAATAAAATCACTGAAATTCAAGTGCTGACAAGGAATGGTGTTATAAATATTAATAGCTCAGTATTTATTGATGCAAGTGGTGATGCAGTGTTGTCAGTAATGTCTGGCGTTCCAACTCAACAAGGCCGTGAATCAGATGGCAAGACTCAGGATATGACAATGACTTTTAAAATGGTTGATGTTGATGAACCTATGCTTAGGAAATATGTTGTTGAGCATCCTGATGAGTTTTGGGTTGATAACGACAAGTTTAATGTTGCAAAACGTGTTTCAGTTGCAGGATTCAAGCGTGAATGGGCACAGGCAAAACAAGATGGCGAAATTTCAAAGAGTAACGGTCGTGACTATTTATTAATGTTTGGTACCGCAAATGAGGGTGAATTTGTTTTTAATTCAACGCGCATTTCCGATCACGATCCAACTGATCCTTGGAGTTTAAGTGATGCGGAATACATTGGTCGCTGTCAATGCCATGAATTAGAATTATTTGTTCGCCGTCATATTCCTGGATTTGCAAATGCACATATAGTTATGACCGGACCAAATATTGGGGTTCGTAGTTCACGGCAAATTGAAGGCGCTTACCAAATCACTGCCGCCGATTTGCTTCAACAAAGGATCCCAGATGATACGATTGCAATCTCTGGGTATCCAATTGATATTCATGATGAGACTGCTTCGAACGTCACGAAGTTACCTTATGGTGGTTATTATGGCATTCCATATCGTGCATTAGTTACGAAACAATTAAGCAACCTGATTGTCACTGGCCGCTGTATCTCAGCAAGTTTTGAAGCGCAATCAGCGATTAGAACGACGCCGACTGTTGGTGCAATTGGAGAAGCTGTTGGTGATGCTGCAGCAGTAGCAGCTAAAAATAATATTGATGTAAAAGATATCAACATCAAGCAATTACGTAAGAAATTAATTGATGATGGCGGTTTTATCCGTTAGGAGGAAGAAAATGAATTTCATTCAAATATTACAAATTATTGGTATTTTAGGGGTATTTATCGCTTTTGTTATTTTAATGATGACTAAGAAAATCGCTACTATTTTAGCCTTACCGTTGATGGCAATTTTGATGGCATTGATTGCAGGTGTTCCATTATATTCCAGCAACCTTAAGACTTTTAATATATCGACAAACATATTTGCAGATGGGTCAGTTAAATTAGCCTCGACGATTATTGTTACTTTCTTTGGTGCTTGGTTTGGTGTGCTGTTAAAGAAGACAGGCATTAGCGAAGGTATTATTCGAAAAGCTGCAGAAATGGCAGGCGGGGATAAGCCAATTAGAATTACCGCTATTTTCTTTGTTATTGGTATTATTATCTTCTCTACTGGTGGCGGTTTAGGTATGACTATCTTGGCTGGTACAATTATTATTCCAATTCTTTTGACTGCAGGGGTATCGGCATTAACAGCAAGTATCCTGCTTTTGACTGCTGAGGCTATTGGCAGTTTCTTCTCAATGAGTGGTTGGCAAATGACCGCACAACTTTATAAATTACCGGTTAGTGTTGTTTCAAAATATGCATTCGTTTTTACAATTCCAGCAGTAATTATTTTTTGGATTATGATGGTGTTCTTTATTAAACGTGATAAAACGGTTCGTAAAGGCTGGACAATGCCTGAAGAAGGTCCAAATAAGAAAATTGTCAAAGTTCATTCTATTGCATTAATTTCACCAATTTTACCCGTTGCATTGGTTTTTGCATTTAATTTAGATATTGTTACTTCTGTTATCTTAGCCGTTATTGTCACGATGTTATTGGCATGGCCAAAGCATCCAGCACAAATCATGGTAAGTTCATTAATTGAAGGTATTCAAAGTGTTGCAGGTGCGGTTGGTCTATTAATTGGTATTGGTATGTTACTTGCTTCTGTAACCTCACCCGCAGTTTCATCAATTTTGACACCGCTGATTAAAGCCATTTTACCAACATCACCATTAACCTATGTATTATTCTTCTCTATTCTAAGTCCATTAGCTTTATACCGTGGCCCATTAAATACTTACGGACTTGGTTCTGGTGTTGGTGTTTTGATGGCAGCAAGTGGCCTTTCACCATTAGCAACAATGTTAGCGATGCGTAATTTGGGCAAAATGCAAGGACTTTGCGATCCAACCAACACTTATAACGTTTGGGTTGCTGATTTTGCCGATGTTGATGTAAACGATATTACAAAGAAAACAATCTTATGGGCAGCAGTTGTTGTATTAGTTTCACAGATTATGGCAGCATTTATCGCGTTTTAATTACTGAAAGGAGCAATAAAAATGAGCAACAAAAAGTATCGAATCGGTATCGATGTTGGTGGCACATTTACTGATGCTGCGATGCTCGATAATGATACCTTTGATATTGTTGCGGAAATGAAGATTCCGACAACACACGATGATCAAGAAGGTGTCGCTTTTGGCATTGTCACCATTCTAAAAAAGATTCTCGAAAAAACAAAAGTTTCGCCTGATGACATTACATTTATCGCGCATGGGACAACACAGGCAACAAATGCGTTGCTTGAAGGTGATGTTGCCAAAGTCGGAATTATCGGAATGGGAACCGGCATGGATGCCAGAAATGCCGATAAAGAAACGACAATTGGCAATATTGAATTGGCTAAGGGTAAGTTTTTATATACTTACCATCAATTTATTGATACAAAAAATCTTTCTGAGGAAACAATCAATCAGGCAATCGATGCTTTGGTGGCTGAGGGAGCTGAAGTAATTATTGCTTCTGAGGCATACAGCGTCGATGATCCAAGTAACGAACAAATGGTAATTGATCTTGCAAATAAAAAAGGAATTTACGCGACTGGTGGTTTTGAAATTTCGCAATTGTACGGTTTGAAATTACGTACACGTACGGCCGTTATTAATGCAAGCTTAATTCCGAAAATGATGGAAACGGCTGACATGACAGAAAAGGCTGTTAAGAAGGCCGGAATTAAATCACAGTTAATGATTATGCGTGCTGATGGTGGTGTTATGAGCATTGCTGAAGTTCGCAAACGTCCTATTCTTACAATGCTCTCAGGATTAGCTGCTGGTGTTGCCGGCGCATTGATGTATGAAAAGATCACGGATGGTATCTTCTTTGAATCTGGTGGTACTAGCACCGATATATCAGTCATAAAAGATGGCAAAGTTATGTTAAAAAATGCGGAAGTTGGCGGTAATAAAACATATCTGCAGTCATTAGATGTTAGGACATTGGCCATCGCCGGTGGCAGTATGATTATGATTGATAAAAATGCCCATAAAGTCGTTGATGTAGGACCACGTAGTGCACATATTGCTGGTAAGGATTACGAAGCATTTACATCAGTCGAAAAGCTGCAGGGCGGTCATGTGGAATCTGTTGTTCCAAAAAAGGGTGATACAGCTAAATATGCTGTTATTGAAGCACCTAATGGCACGGCATATGCGTATACGCTTTGCGGTGCAGCAAACCTATTAGGATACGTTCCAGAGAAGGATTATGCTCATGGTAATCAAGATTCAATCAAATACGCATGGGATGTGTTGGCTAACGAAGTAGGCTCTACAGCTGAAGAATTAGCAAGACAAACAATGGATATTGCTTTAGATAAAATTATGATAATTGTCAATGGTTTAATTGATGATTATGGCCTTGAAAGTAACCTTATTACTCTTGTTGGTGGCGGTGGTAGTGGTTCTGTTGTTGTTCCAGCATTAGGCGAACGTGAGAAATTGAAATGGCATGTTGCCAAAAATGCACCTTATATCTCAACTATCGGTGTTGGTATGGCTATGGTCAAAGAGACGATTGAAAAAAGCGTTATTCATCCAACAAAGGAAGATATTAAACAAATCCGTTTTGAGGCATTAGAAGCCATTGTCCATGCAGGTGCAAAGGAGTCTTCGGTAGATATTAGCATTCAAGTTGATACTCAGAAGAATATCTTACGTGCAGTCGCTACAGGTTCTACAGAGTTACGATCAAAGGATATGACACAAGGTGAAATTTCAGATAACCAGAAATTAGCAAACGCTGCAAAAGCAATTGATTTTGCAGTGTCAGAAACCAGCAAAGTTGCACATGCAAAACGCTGGACTGGCTTTGAAGGTAAATCAGTTAGCAGAACCTTCTTTGGATTGATTAAACATAAGAAGCAGGCATTGGCTGTTGTCGATCGTGAGGGTGTTGTTCGTTTAAAGAAGAATAATGCGCATTATCTACAAACAACCGAACAAAAATTAGATGATGAATTCCCAGATTTTCTCGAGGATAATACAATTTATTCAGATGCTAATGCAACTATTCCCAACGTTTATATCTTTTTTAATGAAAAGATGGTTGATTTGACCGGATTTCAAACTAAGGAGCAACTCGAGTCAATGATGGAAAGTGATTTGGAACTTGTTAAACCGGAAGAAACATTGATTGTGGTTGCATATCACTAGAAGGAAGATACTATGCGTTTAGACGATTTTGATTATTCTGATGTTCTTTATGCATTAAATGAGCTCAGGCAAGATTTTATTTATGAAAAGATTCCAAAAGAAAAAATTCCTAGTATTTTAGAAATGTCCTTGGAAGTTGGTCAGAAAAATGGTATGAAATATCGGCATACTGATATTAAGGAAGCAATAAAGAACGCAAATATTAATGTGTTATTTTCTGATAAAAGTGGGACCTTTTTTAAAACTCGTTATCGGGCGCAAATGGAACTTTCTGATAAGAAACGTCAGATTATTATTTATCGACCTTCAATTAAGGAATTTTTAGATCTTGTTCATAAACAACAAATTAATGTATTGTCCGAAAACGAAATTATTCGTATTCATTTAGCTCACGAATTCTTTCATTTCATCGAGGTTGATACCGATCAGAAGGTGAATGAATTGGTTGGTAATATTAAATATCGCGAAGGATTGTTTAGTCATCATTCAACAATCTTAAAAACGTCAGAAATTGGTGCACATATGTTTGCTAAAACGGCGTTAGGTTTGAGTACTTTTCCAACGTATTATGATTTTCAATATTTGATTGGAAAAGGTATGATGACTAATCAAAGTTTTGATGAATATCTGCATGATCTTGATGATGAGTTGAAACACATAATGAATATTCAACACGTATTGAATTAAGGAGGTTTGATTAAATGGACAATATTGTAAAACGTTACCCGGGCAATCCTGTTCTAACCGCGGATCAAGTTCCATATGAATCTACATTAGTTTTTAATGCCGGTGTAATTAAATATCACGATAAATATGTCATGGTATTTCGCAACGATTATGACTATATTTCTGGGTCAGATTTCAAAGGAACTAATATTGGATTAGCAGATAGTGAAGATGGTATTCATTGGCATGTTCATGATAAACCGGTTTTTACATTGCATACCCGGGAAATATCAAGGGCCTATGACCCAAGATTAACCGTGATTGATGGCAAGGTTTATATGTGTTTTGCTGTTGATACGAAACATGGTATTCGTGGTGGTATCGCAACAACAGATGATTTTGAACATTTTGATATTCTATCATTATCAGCTCCTGACAATCGCAATATGGTTCTTTTCCCAGAAAAAATAAATGGCTTATTTACTCGGCTTGAACGGCCATTTACCATTTACGGACGTGGGGGTGTTGAACGGTTTGATATTTGGTCTTCGCAATCACCAGATATGAAGTTTTGGGGTAACTCAAGTTTAGTATTGGGTGTTGAAGATGTGCCATTTGCTAATAACAAAATTGGTCCAGCCGCACCGCCGATTAAAACCGATGCCGGTTGGTTAACAATTTTTCATGCGGTCGATATTGATAATAGTCGTGGTAAGAATGGTTGGGAGAATTCATGGACAAAGCGCTACACAGCTGGTGTTGCATTATTAGATTTAAAGGACCCAACAAATGTTTTAAGCATGTCCAAGGAACCATTATTAATACCAGAAACTGATTATGAAACTGTTACTGGTTTTCGCACAAACGTTATTTTCCCAACGAGTCTAATTCGCGAAGATGATCAAGTAAAAATATATTATGGTGCATCTGATACGGTGGTAGCATTGGCAACCGCATCTGTGGACGATTTGATTAAATTTGCCCAACAAAGTACCGATATTCAGCACTAAATTTCAATGTAATTTTGTTTGGGGAATGGTAATTGAATGTTAACAGAGAAATATGAAGATTGGAATACGTATTATCATCAATTGGGGCATAAGAATGATTTACCAAAGGGAGATGCCTTTGATGGCTATTTGTCTTTCGGTACTGGTGGTATCCGTGGATTAATGGGTATTGGAACAAATCGAATCAATGTTCAAATTGTTCGTCGTGTAACCATGGGCCTAATTCGTTATCTACAAAAAAGCACGGATCAGGCAACGGTTGTAGTATCATATGACACGCGTGAAAATTCGCTTGATTATGCACATGCAGTGGTTACGCTATTGGCAACATATGGAATCAATGTATTTTGCACTCCGACACCAGCACCAACGCCGGAATTATCATTTGCAACACGATATTATCATGCTGACGCGGGAATCATGATTACCGCTAGCCATAATCCACGAGAATATAATGGCTATAAGATTTACAATGCTGAGGGCTGTCAACTAACACCAGATGAAGCAGATAAAATCGCCAGTGAAATTAATCGTATTCAAAATGAGCTTTCCATTTTTTCCTTAGATTTGAAATCGGCACAACAAACATCGTTTACGCATCAATGGAGTAGCCAAGTTACCGAAGAATATTTGAATCACATGCGATCAATCTTGCGGCGTCCCAAAGTGGATTTAGCAGATGGGGATCAACTGAAACTTGTTTATACACCATTGCATGGTACAGGGTTGCATGTGATGACACATGCCTTTAAGATGTATGGTTTCGCGAATGTCAATGTTGTTAAAGCGCAAACAGTGATGGACGGAAGGTTTGCAACGGTTAAAGTTCCTAATCCGGAATATCCTGAAACATTTGACATGGCGGTGTCACTGGCCAAAAAATGTGGTGCAGATTTAGCACTAGCTACAGATCCAGATGCAGATCGATTAGGCGTTTTTGTTAAACAAGGCGATCAGTATCAATCACTGGATGGTAATCAGCTGGGTGCT
This sequence comes from Lapidilactobacillus bayanensis, assembly GCF_003946695.1. Lineage (GTDB taxonomy): Bacteria > Bacillota > Bacilli > Lactobacillales > Lactobacillaceae > Lapidilactobacillus > Lapidilactobacillus bayanensis. Next base: position 12,907 of record NZ_RHOX01000026.1, read on the forward strand.
ATCTTTCTGGAGTATCTGTTAACCAGTGCCGATGACACTGATATTAGTCATAAATTTATAGTAAAGACAATTGTAACTTCTGACTTAATTAAGCGAATAGCCGATCATTATGATATTCAATGTGCTGAAACACTGACAGGTTTCAAGTATATTGGCGATGCAATTGCAAGATTGAGCAAGTCTGATAAAAAGTTTTTGTTTGGCTGCGAAGAAAGTTTTGGGTATCTATTTGGTGATTTTGTTCGCGATAAGGATGCTATCCAAGCAGGATTAGTGATTGCAGAAGCTGCATTATTTTATAAGCAACAAGGATTAACTTTGATTGACGAACTTGAACAAATTTATCAAAAATATGGCCGTTCATTTGATAAACTAATTAAATTAACTCTTGATGAAAATGTCATGAATGTTGACGATCTTATGACTCAATTTAGAAATATCAATTGGGCTGGTTATAATCTAAATGTTAATATGACAAGCAATTATCAAACCGGGATTACATGCCATGGTTTGTCAGAAACAGAGATTGATTTACCGAAGTCAAATGTTTATCAAGTTACATTTACAGACGGCTCGAAGATTACTGGTCGACCAAGTGGTACTGAACCTATGTGTAAATTCTATGTTGATGCCACTTCACAACAAAGTTATCAGACGCTTTGCGAAAGTGTACAAAATTTAATCAATAGAGCAGGGAAGAATTAGTATGGTTGAGGTAGCGCAATATTTAAAGAACTTGAATAGTCAGCGATTTATCGGTCAAAAAATGGCAATGTTTGGCGATTCTATTGTTCGTTATGACGGGCGCGCGCAACCGGATGGTACAATTGCGGTTGGTTATGAATCATGGCTTAAAAATTTGTTAGAATTCGCCGAAGTAACTAATTATGGCCTATCAGGATCACCGTTTGCAGTAGGGGTGCCAGAACGAGATAGTATTGCTGACTTTATTGAGCAACATTATTCTCCAACTGATCTTGTATTAATTGCAGCAGGAACAAATGACTATCGATTAGATGTTCCACTGGGTGATATTCTTCATGTTCGTTCTCAATTTAACCGTACGCAAACTACTGGTGCGTTGCAGTCGGCAATTGAAAGGATATTGACAATTAATCAAGAACAACAGATTGTATTGATGACACCATTGCAGCGTGATCGCGTTGGCTATGATATTTATTCTAAAAACAAGGCTGGATATCGGCTGGATGATTATCGTAAACGTATTATACAATTAGCAAATTTATATGCTCTTCCAGTTTGGGATGGATACACACAGAGTGGAATCAATATGCTAAATATTAAATCTTACACTTTAGATGGGTTGCATCCTAATAATGCTGGTTATCAACGGGCAAGTTTATCGTTAGCACGCTATATGATTGGAATGCCATGAACGTCAGTTATTAAAGTGTAAACAAAGAGAGATGGAACGAATAATTTATTCCATCTCTCTTTGTTTGCGCTGAAGTAAGTTATGATCAATGGACCTTGTCGGACTTGAACCGATGACCTCCTACATGCGAAGCAGGCGCTCTCCCAACTGAGCTAAAGGCCCAATAACTGATTATAGTTTAGCGCAAAAAGATTGTTTTGACTAGTCTTCTTTTTTATTAGTGGAACTTGTTAGCAATGCCGGTGTGACTTTAGTAACGCTGAACCAGTTCATAAAACCATGTTCAACTTCGGTAAGTTTGAAATTATAATTGTCCAGCCTAAACGTCTGATTAACTTTCAATTCTGAATTGTTCTCCATAAAATAACCGCCAATGGTGATAATGTCGGAATCTTGGAATTCAGGAACCTTATCGCGGAAGTAGCGTTCAAAATCATATAACGTCGTTTTACCGCTGACCTTTACTGTGCCATCCGGTTGTTTGATGATGTACTCATCAGAAACATCATCAATTTCATCATGAACGGAGCCGAATAACTCTTCGTAAATATCCTTATCAGTGACAATCCCACTTGTACCACCATATTCATCGACGACAACGACGACCGGCGCCTGTTTACTGATCATTAAGCTGAGAATTTCGTGAACTGCCATGCTCTCAGGAACATTAATTAAAGCCCGCAAAATGTGACTGAGCGATTGCTTGCTATGACCTTGTTGAGCCTGCTGTACAATATCATAAATATAAACATAGCCGACTAAATCATCTTTGTTATTATCTTTAGTTACGGGAATACGGCTGTAACCCTCGTTTAGATAGACAGCCAAGGCTGCATCGACATCTTGAGAAACATCAATCACGGTTAATTCAGTTCGGTCAGTCATAATGTCTTTAGCGTCACGATCATTTAATTCGAAAGCACGTTCCATATAAAGAAGATCGTTTTTATCGAGGCTGCCACCAGAAACAGCAATTTTTGAAAGTCGTAAGATTTCTGACTGTGAAAAGACTTCGTTCTCCTCGTCAGCAACAGGCATTCCTAAAAGTCGGACGATTAAAGATGCAGAGGTGTTTAATAACCAAACGAATGGGTAGAATAAAGTATGGAACCAATATAATGGCGTTACAACCTGCATTAGAACTTTTAAGGGGAAATCGATACTAATATTTTTAGGGACAATTTCGGTGATGACAACTTCTAAATAGGTCAATAAAACAATACCTATAACGGCACCCAACACGTGCAATGTATTGCCTGAAGCAAAATGAGCCCAGCCAAAGAAATCAACCAGCAATTGTTCAATGGTGGTTTCACCGATCCAACCTAAGAGAATCCCGGTTAAACTCGTCCCGACTTGAGTGGTTGATAAATATTCGTTCAGGTTCTGGGTCATCTTCAAAGCACGAGCAAGTTTAGCTCTGCTACCGAGGCCTTGTTCTAGTTGATCTTCAATCTGACTACTTCTGGTTTGAACTAGTGCAAATTCGGCTGCAACGAAGAAGTAGGCCACAACGAAGGTAATTAAGATAACGATTAAATTTGTGATTAAGGTATTTGTACTCACGCAAAAAGTCTCCAATTAATTTATTACTACTCGTTCATTTTATCATTAATTTGATCAGAATTATCCTTAATGAGCTGATTATTACGCAATTTAGTTACTTTGTGTGAGATAAAATTTGTCAGCAAATGTTGCGTGACGTTATAACGGCGTTTATAATTAACAGTGAGCTCGTTGATCGCGTATAGATTGACAAGTAATGACTAACTTATTAGGAGTGTTTTAGACAAATGGAAACAACATATACACCATCACAGGTAGCAGAGAAATTACATATCAGTGTTCCGACTTTGCGCAAATATTCTTTATTGATAGAAGAGGCGGCTAGTGATTCTAATTACTTCCCGCGAAATCACCAAAATGTGCGCTCATACACAGAAAAAGATTTGCAGGATATTCAAGAGTTAGTCGATTACAGCAAGCAGAATAGTTTAACCTTACAAAAAGCAGCCGCTAAAATTTTTGGTAATGCTACGCCAAAGACTGTTTCCAAGACAAGTGTTAATCGTGATGCAGTTGACAACGACGCTTTGACTGCACAAATTCAGCAATTGAGTGCGCAATTAAAACAAACCGCTGCAGAAGTTGCAATTTTAACGAAACGACTTGATAATATCGAAGCTACGGCACCTGTTGCTGAAGTCGATCACGATCAAGTTGAACAAGAGCCCCAAGTTTTAAAAACGATTTCTTTAACACCTCAAACAGAACCTAAGTCAGCGAATGCTAATTCAAAAATAGTGAGCGATTCTGGCTTGAATTATACAGAGCCAACAGTTGCCAATGAAGAAGTACAGCCAGTAGTTAAGGACGAGTCAAGCAAAAAAGCCGACGCAGTTGTGACTGGTAGTGAAGAAACGGCCGCATCAACAGCGACTGAACAAACTGCTGTTGTTAAAGCTGAAGACGAAAAAGCAACAATTGAAAACACCGACCATCAATCAGACGCTACCAAACAATCGGCAACTACGGCGGCTAAAGAAGTCGTTGCAGAAATGGTTACTAAATCAGAGCCAGCTCCAGACGAAAAGGTCGAGGAGTCAGCCAAACAAGTCGCTGAAGATAAATCGCAAGCAGCTCACGATGTCCCAACGACAACCCCGAATGTAGCCGACACAAAAGCTGCTGTGACTAAAGCAGCTGCAAGTGCAACCACAGGGGTTAGTGCATCAGCAGATGTTGAAGATGCGCAAGCAACTTCTGAAAATGATAACAAGAAAAAGTCTTGGTGGCAGAAGATGTTGAAGAAGTAATCCAACGATGAAGATTATTTCACGCAATGATAGTTGGCTGGGTGTTAGTGTTACCGCAGCCAATCCGGCTGAATTAAGCAGTCAGTTGGGTTTAATTAATGACTTACAATTGCAACATCAGTTATTGGTTGAATGGCGTCTTGATTATTGGCAGAATTTTAGCCCGTTGTCATTACAGAATGGTAATCGGCTCTTACGTCAGCAATTACCGCAAGCTCCCTTATTGATAACTTTGCGAACAGCAGAGGAGGGCGGTCGGTCTGTTCTAAATCGTGTGACTTATACCCAGCAACTGGTGACTATCAGTCAAAACTTAGATTGGGATTTGTTGGACATTATGCCGGCTCAAGTCGCTGATTGGACCGCTCTAAAAAACGAATTGCAAAAATCTGCTGCTCAACAATTAATCTACAGTTGCCACCGGCTATGCACACGCACTTATTGGCAAAATTGGTGTGACTTACAATGGTTAAGCCGGTTAGCAGCTAACGACGAGATTATTAAACTCGCTGTTCACGCACAAACACCACAAAATAGTCTGGATTTATTGAACGCTACTTTGAAAATGCGTTATCAAAGCCCACGGCCACTAATAACGATGGCGATGGGAAGTGCTGGCCAAATTACGCGGCAGTTAGGGCCAATTTTTGGTTCAACACTTAGCTTTGGCGCATTGACAGCGCAAGGATCAGCACCGGGACAATTACCGTTAATACAGTTGGATCAATCATTAATCTAATTAGATTAGGAGGCGATCGAATGCAAAAACAAGCAATCCGTAAACAGACGCTCAAGCTAGGCGGGATTTTAATCGCACTGGTCATGCTATTAAGTAGTTGTGGTACTGCAACGACTAAGCAAAAATCTGCGACCACTGCAAGCACGACTGCTAAAGTTACCAAAACTAAACCGAAAAAAGTGGTTAAGACGGATTTAACGACTATTCCGTTAGTCGGGCAGTGGAAAAATAGTGGTGGTGCTGTTTTCAATTTCCAGGCTAATGGTAAATGGATTTACCAGACGGCTGCTGGTGCGAAGACTGATGGAACTTATCAACTAGTGGGCGCATACAGTCACCAAATTTTGTTAAAGATTCATGGCCTTGACCAATCAATCGGCGGTATTGGTAATTATCTGGGCCTGGCGTTTTCTAAGCAAAATAAGTCACTGTTCATCGTCGGCTTCGGTCAGTTCACATTACAAAAAGCAGCCACAAATATTGGAACGACAACCTCAGTACGCTTGCCGGCGGCGTTGAATCAAGAACCAACCACCGCTAAAAACTTATTAGTCGGAACTTGGATGGACACCGATGAGACTGCGGAAACACAACTTACAACTAACTTTGATCCAGACGGTCAATATCAACGTTATAATAGTGCAACTAAACAAGTAGAGACCGGTCATTTTCAGGCAACCACGACTCAAAATAATAAGTTGGGTGTTGAAATTAAACTAACGAATCAAAATGGTAAAGTAACGACAGAGACCTATATTGCTAATGAAACGTGGACGCAATTAACGATGTCGAAAAATAAGGTCAGTGCAACTTACGTTAAGAACCAAATGCCTAACGATATTCAGTAATACTGTATTTAGCGGTTAAAATAAAATCCTGGTAATCTTGCGTTTGATGTTCGCAAGATTACCAGGATTTTTTAATTTTAATTCTGCAAATATATTTTCTTTAAATCACGTAAATCGTGACTAGATAAATCGAGTACGGTCTCTAAATAATGATTAATATTGCCAGCTATGTCGCGAATTTCGGTCTGGGCTTGTGCCAAATAGGCCATCTTGACGGATTGGAAAGAACGGATGCTATCGACTAGATTTTGATTATCACTAGGTAGATCGGCAATCATCTGGTTAACTTCATCTTTAATCACGTTATTAGTAAATAAATAATCTTCTTCAGCGGTTTGTTGATCAACACCTAAAGCTCGCAAAAATAAGTAGGCACCAATGCCAGTTCGATCTTTTCCAGCTGTGCAATGAAACAAAACAGCCTGATTATCTTGCGTATTTGTTAAGAGAAGTTCAAAAAATTGATGGTAGGCTTTCTGTGGGTGAGTGTCCGTGATAAGATTATGGTATGCGGAAAGCATTTGGCGATGGCCGATGCCAGGTGTTTGACTAAGTTTCTGATAGTAACTTGCTTCATCGTCGCGCGTGCTTTCAGTTTCATCAACGCGAAACACCGGATCAAAGGCATAAGTCATCTGAGGTGTTAAGCGATCTGGGGCAGTTTTTACTTCTTGAGGTGAACGGAAGTCAATACTTTTAACAACCCCATAATCGGTTAAGTAATTTAAATCAGCATCGGTTAAATTGGCAAGATTGCCGGAACGAAGAATCTTGTGGTATTTCACTTGCTGACCGTTCTGAGTTTGGTAACCGCCAAGTTCACGAAAGTTGCTACCTTGCTGAATGTTTAGAAGTCGTGCAGTCATTATGATTGAGTTCCTTTCCGTAATAGAATAAGTTAATCATACCAGAAAATAATAAAAAGATAGGTGTCGTTATGAAAATACTTGTAGCCAGTCAAGATTTAACGCCAGAATTAAATGCGTCAATTAGCCGCGGTTTAATTCAACAAGGGCTTGTTGAAAAAGAACCTTCAGAATTCATTTTGCTACCATTTGATGGTCAACAACAAAATCTAATTAATGATTTGCAACAATGGAATAGTGGTGATCTCCAGGATTTCGTTTATTACGGACCAAATTGGGAAAGCACTAAAATCACTTATTTGTTAACCAAGTTTGCGGATCAACAAACGGCAGTTATTGACACGTCAGATTTTACAGATCGGCAATTAACTGGTCAATATGCTAATCATGATTTATTCCATGCTTCTAGTTATGGTCTGGGACAATTAATTCTTGATGCGGTAACGAATGAGGCTAAAGAAGTTGTGTTGTTAATTGACGACACGAGTATGATTGATGGTGGCTTAGGTATGTTACAGGCCTTAGGTGCGGTGATCACTGATGAGAGTGGCGATCCGATTCCCGTTGGTGAGAATCCGTTAATCAATTTTGGGCATATTGATTTTGCTAAGCCTGACGAATTATTAAAGAATGTTAAGCTCACCGTGCTAGTTCGGGAAACGGCAACTTTTACTGGCCCAGATAGTCGGCTGGTTAATAATGGTCGTGAAATTGGGCTGCTGTCAGAACAACTGGTACGGCTTGATTTACGGACGAGTCAATTTAATCGTACGATTCGTAAAGAACGAAATATTGATCTGAGTACAATTGTTGGTGCAGGTGCTGGCGGTGGTATTGCTGGCGCACTAGCTTGCTTAGATGCAACGATTTCCAATAGTACTTATCAATGGCTGTTTGAACGTTTAGATTTGCAAAAAGAATTGGCAGATGTTGACGCCGCCTTTCTAGCAACGGATCAAGTTAATCAAACACGCTTCGTCAGTTCCTTCATTGGCAAATTAGCGAAGTTCTGTGACGAGCAAAAGATTCGGACCGTCCTCATGACGCTTATTCGTATTACGCCAGCTGAAGCATGGAACTTGCCTTTGGTCAGTACGATTGTGCTATCAAAAATTGTTGGCATTAAGTTACCGATTATTGAAGAGCATGTGCCAACTTCGGAACGAGAATTACAACAAAGCCTGTACTTAACCACCCATGAAATGGCTAAACTAATTAATTAAGCAAAATTTTGATCGGTGGGTTAAATTTTATGATGGCTTAGAATTGACGAGAAGATTTTCTAATCTGGTTCTCAGCCATTTTTCAGTTCTCAGCTGTTTTGTGCTGCTTCTAAATTCTTTATTCTTGAAATAGTGGTTGCTAAAAGTTATGATTTGGTTAGAGGAAAGAAAGCAGGTGTTTCAACATGTCAGAGCAAGAATATAAACGTATATTGGTCCCAATGGACGGTTCGCCCGAGGCAGAATTAGCGTTTACAAAGGCTAAACGTGTCGCGCAAACCAACCATGCTCATTTGGATATTTTAACGATTTTAGATACGAAACAATTTGTTGGTAATTACGGTGGTGGTTTAACTGGCGATGCTATTTATCAAATCTCTGAAGACGCGCAAAGTTATTTGGAGAATGTTAAAGAGGCAGCCTTAGATCATGATGGTTTTAAAGACGAAGACATTGATATTCACGTTCGGTTTGGCAATCCTAAAGTTGTTATTTCCCGTGATTTTCCAGAAGATCATCATAACGACTTGATTATGATTGGTGCAACCGGTTTGAATGCAATTGAACGTGTGCTGGTTGGCTCAGTTACCGAGTATGTTAATCGTCATGCTCCTTGTGACGTTTTAATTGTTCGAACTGACTTGGAGAACCAATACCACAAAGTTAAATAAGTTGAGACCATAACCTCTAGTTTGTTCTTTCTGTTAGAATGTAAGCAGAAGAATAAGTGGAGGTTTTTTTAATGACAGAATGTACTTGGGCACAATCGTCGCCTGCAATGCAGCAATATCATGATACTGAATGGGGTAAGCCAGAACATGATTCCCAAAAGTTGTTTGGTTTATTATGTTTGGAGACTTTTCAAGCGGGTTTGAGTTGGCAAACCGTCTTGAACAAACGCGCGGCCTTTGAACAGGATTTTCAAAACTTTGAACCTCATCATGTGGCTCAGATGACGGCGACGGATGTTGAAAGATTAATGCAAGATCCAGCTATTATTCGTAATCGTCGAAAGATTGAAGCAGCAATCACCAATGCCCAAGCTGTTTTACAATTAGAAGCTGATGGCGGCTTTGGTCAATACTTGTGGTCATTCGTTGATGATCAACCGCTTATTAATCACCCGCAAACTGATACAGAGGTTCCTGCCACGTCAGCATTATCTGAACGTGTTTCTAAAGCATTAAAACAGCAGGGCTTTAAATTCGTGGGACCAACGATTATTTATTCGTTTCTGCAAGGGGCCGGTCTGATCAACGATCATGTCGATGGTTGTCCCTTTAAATAAGACTAGGCTAAAATTTAGACGCTCGTCTCACAACAACATAAAATAAAAAAGGAACCGAGATTTTCGTCCCGATTCCTAAATCAACGAACCTGATAGATTAATGTTGTTTAAGAGGTGATCAATTGTATTTATTCCTGAAATATTTTAAGAAAAAAATTGCGCAACAAACGCCCATCGAACAACGAACCAGTTACGGTATTCTTGCTGGATCGGTTGGCTTAGGTTCCAACTTAATTTTATTCATTTTAAAAATATTCACCGGTATTTTTTCAGGTAGTATTTCAATTATTACCGATGCCATCAATCATTTATCCGATATGTTGTCATCCGGTTTAACGGTGATTGGGTTTAAGATGGCCAAGAAGAAACCTGATCACGAACATCCTTTTGGTCATGAGCGCTCGGAATCAATCTCCGGTTTGCTAATTTCAATCGTAATTATGTTTGTAGGGTTACAGTTTATTAAAAGCTCGGTTGATAAGATTATTTCGCCTAGTGCTATCAAAATAAGTCTGGCCGTTTATCTGATTTTAATTATCTCGATTGGTTTAAAATTAGCTCAAGTTTATTTTTACCACTCAGTAGGGCGACAGATTGATTCAGCAACTTTGATTGCGACTGCGAAAGATAGTTTGAATGATGTTTTTACAACTGCAGCGGTTTTATTTTCGGCATTAGTTCAAGCACGAACTGGCTGGCGATTGGACGGCTGGGTCGGGTTAGGCGTCGCCGTTTATATTTTAATTAGTGCGGCCAGTTTGATTCGAACATTTATCAATGACTTATTAGGCCATCAACCAGCAGCTGAACTCGTTGAAAGAATGGATACTTTATTGAGAACCTACGATGATATTTTGGGTTTCCATGATTTGTTAATTCATCAATATGGCCCCAACATGATTTTTGCTTCGGTACACGTGGAATTCGATAGTAACTGGACGCTGAACCAAGCACATCATGTGACCGACAAAATTGAACATGATTTTTGGCATCAAGCGCAGATTCATTTGGTTTGCCATATTGATCCAATTGATATTAATAATCAAAAATATGCCCGAATTTATGAAGCGGTGCAGGCAGTAATTCAGCATTATGAATTAGGACTAACTACCCATGACTTTCATGTGGAAGAACTGATCAACGGAGATGAATTAATCCAATTCGACGTCGTGGTCCCTGAACATATTACGACGAGTGACGACGAATTGTTGGTCTCAATCAACCACGATCTACGCAAAATCTTAGGCCAAGTAACAGCAGAAATTACCTTCGACCATCATTATATTGGCGACGATCACACATTAATTTAGAGCGCGAAAGACAACGGGTTGGGTGTTTGTATTTAAACGGGAAGATTGATGCGTGTAAACGCAGCAAGATTCACGCTTAAATACACGACACCCAGTTGACTTGAGCACGTTTCAGATCAGAGTGCGAAAGACAACGGGTTGGCGATATGAATTTAAATGGGAAGATCATTGCGTGACAGCGCAAGGAGATTCACACTTAAATTCACTGTCGCCAGTTGACTTGAGCACGTTTCAAAATTAGAGTGCGAAAGACAACGGGTTGGGTGTTTGTATTTAAACGGGAAGATTGATGCATGTTAATGCAGCAAGATTCACGCTTAAATACACGACACCCAGTTGACTTGAGCACATTTCAAATAGAGTGCGAAAGACAACGGGTTGGGTGTTTGTATTTAAACAGGAAGATTGATGCGTGACAACGCAGCAAGATTCACGCTTAAATACATGACACCCAGTTGTCTTGAGCACGTTTCCAAACGCAAAAAAGACGATGATTTTCACTCAGCTTCCGTTGTCAGCGCAAGCCGAATCATAAAAACAGTTCAGCCCCTTGTTAAGTCATAGTTAGACAAGTAAAATAAAACATAGTAAACATAAAAAAGTATCTAAATAATGATTTAAATTAGTTAAATACACAATTTGATAATTAATGGCTTCTTAGTTTTTGCAAGAAGCTCGGTGTGTATTTTGTTGTTTATTCTAGGAGGATATTCATGGAACGCGATGTAATCAAACAATATGCAGATTGGCTTGAAGAAAATAGTAATGATATTATTGCGCGGCGAACACAATTTGATGCCAAGCAAGTTTATAATATTGTCACTGAATTAAAAATTTTTGATCAACCAGTGACGGCATACTTGCAGATGAGTCAAGACGACTATTATGCGACAACATCCGATCATAAACTGACGTTGCAAGGCGATGTAGAGCCACTGAGCCAGTTACAGGATCGGGTATTGATCAATCACGTGGACGGTTCATTAACTGAAGGCCAGATTAACTTTGCTTATAATCATGAAGATAATTTCAGCGGTGGTTATTCTGCTCGCAAAGACTTAAATTTGATTACTTATGGCTTAGAAGTTGTCGGTGCAGTTGCCAACGTTGGTGGCTTTGGATTAGTACAACAAAATCTCTCTAAAGATGCTGCAGTAAGTTTATTATTAGCAGCTAACTCATTATCAGAATGGGAACAAGAGAATTAAAACATAATAGTTGATTAAAAATAGCCCTTCAATACTGAACCTGACTAAGTTCAGTATTGAAGGGCTATTTTTGTGACTGTTTTTATTGGAAATATAGGTTATATGGCTAATGAGGTTCGTGAGTTCTTCCAGAAACAAATATGGAGAAATGAGATTTATCAGAACGTTGATGTGTTTTTGAATATTCAAACGGCCTTCCGTCTGCTAGATAAACAATATTTGTTACGACTAATACAGGATCTTCGGGCAGAATATTTAGCTGTTTAATATCTTCTAGTGTTGATCGTCGAGCCTCAATTCGTCGAAATGCAGAACCAATCTGCAAACCTAAGGTATTCTCGATATATTGGTAGATTGATTGCTTCAAAACAGTTTCATCTATGTTGGGAATTAACTCAACAGGCATTTTTGTATATTCAAGTGCGTAAGGTTCATCATCCACCCACCGTGCCCGAACAATGTCGTAAATTACTTGGGTTGCTGACAAAGCCAACTTTTCTTGTTCAATTTCAGTGGGATATCGTAAATTGAAGCTGACAATCCGGCTATCCACTTTGTGTTTTGGCCCTAATAGTTCGGTTGTGCCAACATATTGATCTACACCGATGTCCATGTTTACGAGGCTATCAGCATTGTATTTAACGAAAGTACCAGCCCCTTGTTGACTATATAGGTATCCCTCGGTTTTTAGTAAGTCGAGTGCTTTTTGTAAGGTCATTCGGCTCGTATGAAAATTTGCTGCCATACTTTTTTGATCGGGCAGTGATGTGCCAGGAGCATAGACACCGGATTTAATCTCATGTCGAATGTTCTGAGCGATGTCTGCGTATTTTGACATGGCATTGCCTCCTTATAACTATCCATTTTACTCATTTATTATTATGAATACCAATTAATAATTCAGATAGTTTTCAATATATGAATTTACAAATTAAAAAATTGTCTTTACAAGTTAAATGTAAGCGCTTATAACGAAGGCGGCAAAGGAAAATCAGTTTATGATGTTCGAGAAGCAACAGCAAATGCCTCAGATTGGAAAGTTGCGATTGACGAATATCACCGATATCCAGAAGATATATCTTTGATGAAAGAAATGGGGATGAATTGCTATAGATTCCAAATTTCGTGGAGTCGTGTCAATCCTACAGGTGATGGTGACTTCAATGAAGAGGGCATTAAGTTTTATTCTGATTTAATTGATCAGTTACTTGCAGCAGGAATTACACCAATGATTTGTTTATACCATTTCGATATGCCACTACATTTAGCAGAGGACTATAACGGCTTTATGAGTGATCATGTGGTTGCAGCATTTATTAGATATGGAAAAGAAATGGTAAAGAGATTTGCAGATCGTGTACCATACTGGATCACTTTTAACGAACAAAACCTATATGGTGTACCAGAAGCATTCAAGATTAGTGGCTACAGTGGTGACCGTACACCACGAGACCTTTATCAAATTCAACAGCATGTTATTACTTGTCATGCGGCAATCGCAAATGAAATTCATGATAATTATCCGAATATTCAAATTGGGGGGATGCTTGCTTATCAAGAAGTTTATCCGAATAGTTCTTTACCAGAAGATGTTGCACATACTCGGAAATTCTTAGAGTTTGCAGATACTAATTTGATTCGATTATTTACAGAGGGTAAATATTCAAGCGAGGTTCTTCAATATATCCGTCAACAAAGATGGAATGATTTACTAGACCCCAACGAAATGGAAATTATAGAAAAATGTAAAAGTGATTTTCTTAGCTTTAGCTATTACTCGACTGCAACATTGGATAGCACTAAGATACCAGTCGCTACGTGTCCCAATTTTTACGGAGTTCTTGGGCATACTACTAATCCATATCTACAAACTAATGAATGGAATTGGCAAATTGACCCGCTCGGTTTTCGTACTGTGTTAACGACAATTTACAATGAAACGCACGTTCCGGTTTTTCCAATTGAAAATGGTATTGGTGTACGTGAAAATTGGGATGGTGTTCATGAAATTGATGATGATTATCGGATTCGTTATCATCAGGCACACATTCAAGCCATGAAAGACGCTGTCACGATTGATGGAGTTGAGTGTATTGGCTATCTTGGTTGGGGTCTAATTGATATCCCAAGTTCAGCAGGAAACATGGATAAGAGATATGGAATGGTTTATGTAAATCGTGATAATCATGACTTAAAAGATATGAAACGCGTTCCCAAGAAATCGTTCCATTGGTTTAAAAAGGTAATTGCTTCAAATGGTGAGCAACTGTAAAAAAATAGTAATATGAGGAGGTAGTATCATGGCACAAGAAAAGACCAAACCGAGTTTTCTAGATCGCTTTGCTGCAGTATCCGGTAAAATAGGTAATGAAATACATTTACGTACTTTACGTGATGCATTTGCCGTTATTATGCCGCTATTTATTCTCGCTGGATTAGGGACTTTATTTAACAGCGTTATTTTCCCAAAGGTTGCCAGTGGTCAAACGCTAGCCAACCTACAAGTATGGGGTAGCCTAATTGCAAATGGGACGTTAAATATTGCCGGTTTAATGTTAGCTCCAGCAATCGGATATTGTTTAGCAGTTAATCGTGAATACAAGAATCCTATTGCCGCTGCAATCATTGCATTAGCAAGTTTAATTATGACGATGCCATTATCTGTAAGCTTGATTCCAACGGGTGCAAAAAAAGCAGCTGATATTGCTGGTGTTTTAAGCTTTTCGAACCTTGGTACTACCGGAATGTTTGGTGGTATTATCGTTGGCCTACTTGCTACTGAGTTGTTTATTTGGTTATCAAAAGTAAAAAAATTACAAATAAATCTTGGTGAGAATGTACCACCAGCCGTGTCTTCTTCGTTTAACTCAATGATTCCTGCAATTTTAACAGCATCATTATTTGCATTAATATCAACACTTTTGGCCGTGATTGGTCATACGGATTTAATTAATTTAATTGCAACCGGTATTCAAGAACCACTTCGCGCTGTAAATACAAGTTTACCGGGTATGTTGTTTATCTATTCAGTTGGTAATTTTCTCTTTACATTAGGTATTCATCAAACCGTAATTAATGGAACATTACTTGATCCACTTCTGTTGATCAACATGAACAAGAATATGGCTGCTGCATCTGCTGGCAAGCATATTCCTTATATTCTAACTAATACTTTTCGTGACACATTTGGCATGATTGGTGGAACTGGTTCAACGATTTGCTTGCTAATTGCAATTTTTATTTTCTCGCGCGTAAAGTCTAGCCGTGAAATTGCAAAGCTTTCAATTGCCCCTGGTCTTTTCAACATTAATGAACCAGTAATTTTCGGATATCCGATTGTTTTTAACATTCCGATGATGATTCCATTTGTATTACAACCTGTTATCGGTATTTTGATTGCTTACTTCTTTACATCAATCGGATTCATGAATCGTGTTATTGTGATGGTACCATGGACAACACCGCCTTTGTTATCAGGCTTTTTGGCAACTGGTGGTGATTGGCGTGCAGTAGTTATTCAAGCGTTAATTATTGCTGAAGGGGTACTGTTCTATATCCCATTCATGAAAATATCAGAACGTGTACAAGCTAAAGCTGCACAGGAACTCTAATCAATTAGAAACTGTGATCTCACTGAAAAAAACGAGGGACCAAATCCAAAAAAATGGATTTGGTCCCTCGTTTTGTGCCTCTTAAAATTTTGGGTTTATTTTTATTACCTGAATTGTCAAATCAAATGCAACACTAATTCCAAAAGCAAGAAATTGGTCTAGAAGGCATATCTTTAAGCTGGTG
>NZ_RHOX01000027.1 GCF_003946695.1 Lapidilactobacillus bayanensis
ACTAACGGTTCCGACTACTACGGCCCGCAACGGACTTTCACCGTCTAGTTGATGCCCATGCCGGGCGCACTGAAATTGTCGTTAGCAATTTATTGCTTACGACAAGGCCGAGCTTTAAGACAATCGTAGATTGGCTTAAAGTCGAGCCCACAACATTCCACCAGCATATTTTCTGGAGGTACGAAGAACTGTAACATAACAGTTCTGGGATTCGCTGCTCTCAATAAAAATCGCATTCAAAACAAATTGGTTTTTATTTAGCTCAATACAAGCCCACGATATTCCGCAGGTACGAAGAACCACTAACATAACAGTTCTAGGCCCGCCATTCGTCACTCGTTTTGCTCACGATGATGGCGCTGCTGCCAATAATAACAAGGAATGCCTAGCAGCGTCATCGTGATTCCTAACGCGGCCAAATTGAACTGCGTGAATAAAGTTGAAATCACAATAAAAGCACCACCAATTATAGCAATCAGGGGAATCCAGGGATAACCTAGAACTCGATAAGGGCGCGGCAGCAGCGGATATTTCCGACGCAAGATGAACACCGCGCCAAAAATCATCGTATTGAAAATCCACATGACAAAGACCAGCATATCAGTTAAAAAATCAAAGTTACCCATAAAAATCATGACGGTAGCAACAATTAATTGGACAAGACTAGCTAATAAAGGCACCTTGGTATGCCGCGTTGTTTTACGAAACTGATGGGCAAAAGGAATGGTATTGTTGACGCCCATTGCGTAAGCAACCCGCATCCCAGTCATGGTGTAGCCATTAATTGCACCATAGACAGAAACTAAGATGCCAACCGTTACTAATCGGCCGCCAAAAGTTCCCAGAATTATCTTAGCACTATCAGCAGCTGCAGTAGCATTACCAGCTAATTGACCAATCGGTAAGGCTTTTAAAAAGGCTAAATTGATCAAAATATAAACAAGTGTCGTTAAACCTAATCCCCCAATAATTGCGATTGGTAAATGTTTACGGGGATTTCTCATCTCACCAGCCATGTTCCCCACACTGATCCACCCATCATAGGCAAACATTGCTGCTAATAAGCCACCATTTAAAGCCGTTAACCAACTACTGTGACCACCTGGTTGAACTGGCCACATTTGCAAATGCTGTGCTTGCGGATTTAAGAGACCAAAAATAATAATGATCAAAATGGGAATTAATTTAATAATCAAAGTTAAATTTTGGACGAGACTACCTAATCGTGCGCCTAAGAGATTGAGACCCGTTAAAGAGAACGCCGTAATTAGTGCGACGGGAATCACTAATCCTGTTGACCAGCCCAGTAAACTAATGAGTTGTGTTGCAAAAACAATGCTCAACGCCGCAATATTAGCAGGATAATAAATCAATACTTGCGCCCAACCTAGTAGAAATGATGGTAGTTTGCCATAAGCAATTTCAATATAGTTAACGGCACCACCAGCTTCAGGAATAGCGGTGGCAATTTCAGCCAAACACAATCCCCCGGCAATGGTTAAAAAGCCGGCTAATAACCAAATGAGTAATAATAAACTTGGTGACATCGTCGATGAAGCCAGTGTGGCGGTTTTAAAAAAAATACCACCACCAATAACTGTCCCCATAACAGTTGTCAGTGCGGAAGTTAGTCCCATTGATCGCTGAAGCTGTTCTCGCTGCGCCAAATTATCGGTCTCCTATTCGCTCAAAATTCAATTTGTATGGTACTTGTTTTTCTAATGGTACCTATTTTACAGCGCTCACCGGTAACAAAATAGTCCTTTGCAAAAACTTATCATTAATCTATAGAAGTTTGCAATGCCCACTTTGAAGCATTATAGCCCACAAGTTTTCTGACACCTCGAGAAAATTCACTGGTGAAATGAAAACAACATCAATCACGTTAAGCACAACTTCCTACCACGTTCTAGCAATCAGTTTTTTCTTCATAACCTTTGTACTACCTCAATTTCCGGTCACTCGTCCTAACTTATGACAATTTTGTAAGGCAACTGTTACTAATTTCAATGGTTACTTAAACGACGCCTTGTTATGATTAAGGAAACGTAAAGGGAGCGCACTTAATTGATGAAGAATTTATTAACAGGTGTTGTCGTCGTTTTTGGCTTAATTCTGGGCGCGTGGTTCGCTATAGAACAAGTCTTTCGCGGTGGTGACACTTACTATACACAAATTACAACTAATGGCGAGCGGCGCCAATTTAAAGACGATGCTGGCAATGCAGTTGTTGATTACTATTACAAGTTACCCGGATTTGATGCCAGTGGTCGCAAAATTAAACTCGGATTTTATGGCAGCAAGCCACGGCCACTGAAACGTAATGCCTATTTAAAAGTGATCTATCATCATGGTGACGTCCGTTCTTGGGAACAGCTTAGTGAGTCCGACGTCCCAGAAAAAGCCTTAAGTCAGTTAAAAATGAAGCAGCCTTGAGCCCTTAATTTAACTCTGATTTGTACTCTAGAAAACTAGGGTATTTTTTGTATAGTGAAATTTCATCTTGAACGGTTATTAAGTGCTAGTATTAATTTTTTAGGCTGTTTATCCTCGCTATTTCAGTCTTCTATTCAAAAATAGTTAATATCTAAAAATTAATAATCAAAAAATATTATTCATTTTCTGGACAAATCAGGCTGATAGTAGCGTATAATAAAAGCCAGTTAGATCGTGAGGTGAAACAATGCTAGATGATCGGTTGATTGGCATGACTTTTATTAACACCAGTGAATTTAACACGGGCACAATTGAGAAATATGGTGTTTATTATCATTATGTGATTGACGGACCGGCGCAAGTGGGCGATACCTTAGAGATCGTTGGTGCAACGCCACTAGGATTGGTTGCTCGCCGTCACGAATCACGATTGACCTATTGAAAGGGGTTAGGATAATATGTTTGGGAATATTGCACTGATTGTTATTATTGTTATTGTAGCAGCATTTCTACTTTGGATTCTCTTCTCATCAATTGCCATTATTCATACTGGTGAAGTGGGTATTGTTGAGCGCTTGGGCGTTTACGTTAAGACGATGGAACCTGGTTTCCATATTGTTCTACCGATTATTTACCGGATCACTGAAGTTGTTAATATGAAGCAGATTCCGATGCGGGTAGCTGAACAAGAAGTAATTACCAAGGATAACGTTGTGGTTAAGATTTCTGAAACACTGAAATATCACATTACCGATGTCAACGCCTATGTTTACAAAAACAAAGACTCTGTCACCAGCATGGTGCAAGACACTCGTGCTGCATTACGGGGCATTATTGGTAACATGGACCTTAATGACGTTTTAAATGGCACCGAGACGATTAATCGTTCACTATTCGAGCAGTTAAGTGAAGTTACTGCTGGCTATGGCTTAAACGTTGATCGTGCAAACATCGATTCCGTTGAAGTTGATCATGACATTCAAGAATCAATGAATAAGTTGCTGCGTGCTTCCCGTGAAAAAGAAGCCAACATCATGCAGGCTGAAGGTTTTAAACAAGCTGCCATTGCCAAAGCAGAAGGTGGTAAACAATCTGCTATTTTGGAAGCTGAAGGTAATAAGCAGACTCAAATTCTTGAAGCTGAAGGTCGCGCTCAAAGTCAACGTCTCCTTTACGAAGCAATTCGTGATCAAATCAACTCCGTTAACGAAGCCCTGGTTCATAATACCGATGCTTACTTACAATATAAGAACTTAGAAGCCATGGAAAAAGTTGCTGAAGGCAAGAACAACACAATCGTAATGCCAACCGCCGCTTTAGACAGCCTCGGTAAAATTCCAGCCATCAAACAACTTTGGGACCAACCCAAAGCAGCTCCTGACATTAAAAGCAACCCCGCACCTAAAAAGTTGTAATTAATTTAGATCAGAGTGCGGAGAAGCGCGGGTAGTTAGTGAGGATTAAGTTCAAACCAGTTAAAATCTTTGCTGTTTAAGATTTAAACTGGTTTAACTTAACCGGAACTAACTGCGCTTCGCAGCACGTTTCAAATCAGAGTGCGGAGAACAACGAATTGACGGTCTTAATTTAAACGGGAAGATCATTGCGTGTTAACGCAAGGAGATTCACGCTTAAAATCACTGCCGCCAGTTGCTTTGAGCACGTTTCAAATCAGAGTGCGGAGAACAACGAATTGACTGTCTTAATTTAAACGTGAAGATCGCTGCGTGCCAACGCAGAGAGATTCACGCTTAAATTATGCGCAGTCAGTTGTTCGCAGCACGTTTCAAATCAGAGTGCGAAAGCCAACGAGTTGGGTGTTTGTATTTAAACGGGAAGATCATTGCGTGTCAACGCAAGGAGATTCACGCTTAAATACACGACACCCAGTTGGCTTGAGCACGTTTCAAATCAGAATGCTCAAAGCAACTGGTTAAGCATAGCAATCAGTTGCTTTGAGCACATTTCAAAATATCAAAACGGACCCAGGATTTTTTGTCCTAGGTCCATTTCTTTGGAGAAAATAATGAGTTTACCAAAATTAGATCAAGAACATCTAGTAAAAGCCCGGTTCGGCGATATCAACAATAATGAAGATCAGCTATTACAAGCTGTTCACTTACAAAGCGAAACCATCACTAACCTCGATTTGACGCACCCTATCTTCGAGAACTGTTTAGTGGAACACGTTACTTTTAGCGACTGTGACTTAAATAAATTTGAAGCCACCAACACGATTTTTAAAAATTGCGACTTTTCCAACTGTCAACTGGATCAAGCCAGTTTGTACGAAGTTGCTTTTGAAAATTGTAAGCTTGTTGGCACGGTTCTTGACAACTCTTACTTCAACGAAGTCAGCTTCACTACTTGTTTGATGGACTTGGTTGCCCTGAATAAATGCCAAATTAAAACGGCGCAATTCGTTGAAAGTCGCTTAGTAGATGCCAGCATGAACGATACTAAAATTAAAAAGATTACCTTCGAGCACTGCCAATTAAATCGACTCAGCCTAATGTTTACAAAATTAAAAGATATCGACGTAAGCAATTGCCAGTTTCAGCGCTTGGATGTCGATGGATCACAATTGCGCGGACTGATTGTTAATCCCGAGCAGGCGGCACAATTAGCTCAACTTTACTTCGGCCTTAGGTTAAAAATTAACTGATCCCGACAATCCAACCGCCAAGGAGATTACCATGCTTAATTTTTCTAATCATTATCAACCAATGTTGCTGATCAACGCGGCTGTTGTGGCGCCAATTTTCTTATTAATCTTTGCCGGAATCGTCTTAACAAAAAAACAGAAGAACTGGCTGAACCTATTAACTTGGGCGTTATTGCTAATCTATTTATATTTACTTTTTGATGTGACTATTTTCCCCATCAACTGGATTTTCGCTAATAGTACGCTATTAAAAAATGGGTTCGGTCAACAACAAGTTATGACAAACTTCAACTTACTGGAAATATTCTCCTACAGAAGTAGCCAAGTCTGGGGTAACTTACTCTTGTTAATGCCGTTCACCTTTCTCATTGCCCTGCTTAACGCTAAGTTTGCCAACTTCAAGGCAGCTTTGATTATTGCCTTTGGTACAAGTTCCATAATTGAACTAAGTCAGCTGATCATGAATTACTTTTATTTAGGTAACCGCATCTTTGATCTGAATGATTTAATTTTAAATACATTGGGCGGTTTAATTGGTTATTGCCTGTTGCGAATCGTTTTCAATCTATTCCCACGACTACCTACAGCTATTAGAAAGTAAAATACGTCAGCAACAAGATAATCAGTGGCGTCGTAAATAAAATTAACACAAGAATTTTTTGATCCCTATTTCTAATCATGACAGACAGATGTCACCTTTGCGTATTATACTGTATTTTGTAATCAATCAGAAAAAGTATTTCAAATGATGACATTGGTACTGAGCACATTATGGGGCCAGACTCACATTAGATTTAGTACAGCTCGACCGACCGTGGCAGTTACTATCAATTGTGTGTCAATCGTGTTAGAATTTGATAATATTTCAGTAGTTTACAACAGCTAGACTAACTAAATACGAGACGAGGAAAATTAACATGAGTTATCAAGTAGATTTTAAAACAGTCAGTACGATCGGTTTAGAAACTTCACCAGTTGCAACTGCTTTTGCTGGTTTAAGGGCAAATGAAGCACGTTATTTTTGGAATAAATATAAAATACCTTTTATTACTGAGTCCGCCTCAGAACGGCCAGACTTGGTAACACGCGTCAGCACCATTCTCCAAGAACGAAACTTGGTGTTACCTTACAAGCCACTAGAAGTAGCAGATCTTACGATTGATGGCGTTCGCTGGACTTATGTCTTTTACGAAAACGGACTTGCAATCAATATTTTGTATAGCTTAGCTGATGATGGTAAACGTGCTGTCGGTTTTAAACTTACTGACGGAATGGCAGTTCCATCTGAATTTGAAGGGAAATTCAAATTTGCCCATCAAAAATCAAAGCTGGCCGGAATCATCCGTGGTTCATTCTTTGTGATTAAAGGAAAGTATGACAACTAAAACGTGCCCTTTTAACATCAATTTGAATTTTTTAACTAAATAACTTTTTAAGCAGATCAACTCGCGACATTTTCTAACCCTTGCTCAATTAATTCTCGTCGACTTAATTGTGGCATCAGACTAGGAAATGTCTTTTTTTTGCGAAAAAAAAGCACAAAAGTTGAATTGAGTTGATTGATTAAAACTGTCGTTCTGTTTGACCAATGTACTAGTCAATTAGAACGACAACTTTAAAGCACTCAAAATTATCCTTTTGCGCCACGATAACATCAAAGAGTTAGAACTGGCATTCTTATTTCAATTTCCAAAAATCAGCGAATTATTTTTACTCGAAATAGTCTTGATAGATCTGTTGATAGCGTTGGTGTGTTTGCACATCAAATTTAATCGCTGTGAGCCTTGTTGTGGTGCGTAATTGTTGACCAGTAATTAAGATATAGAGACCGGCAATCGGTTCGTTGGCTGCAGACAACCAACAATCTAAGCCTAAAATATCAGCGGTCAATTGTTGTAATACTGGCGAATGAAACACCCCACCACTAATCGAAATCTGCGCTTGAACACCGACTAAATCTGTCAGCTGATGAATATTCAACAGCATACCCTCAATAACACTACGTATTAAATCGGCACGGGTGTGATCAGCCCTAATATTTTGGAAACTGGCTTTTTTATCTGCATCCCAATATGGCGCTCGCTCGCCGTTGAGAAACGGCATAAATCGTACCCCATTGGCACCCACTGATGATGCGCGTAAAATTGCTGGCAACTCGGCATGAAATTCAGTCGCATCCTGTGCAAATTGTTGACTAGCCCAAGCAATCACATTACCGCCATTATTTGAAGGTGCACCAATAATATAGTGATCAGGTTGCAAATAATAACAAAAATTCTGACGAGCCGGGTCCAACTCAATTTTGGCAGAGACTTTACGAACTGCCGCACTCGTCCCAATCGTCAAACTATTAGCAATCCCGGTGGTTTTAAAACCAGCCAATGCCGCCAAGCAACCGTCACTGGCACCGGCCACAACCGTAACATCTTGCGCGAGATTTAATTCTGTGGCAAGTTCCGGTACAATCGCAAATTCTGCAGTCGTCGCGACTAACTCGGCCAGTGCCTGCTCGTCAATTCCTAAATCTGTTAGAATCTCTTGATCCCATTGCAAAGAATGAATATTGAGCAAGCCAGTTGCTGAAGCGGTCGCCAGATCAATTCGTGCGACACCAGTAAATGTCTGTAAAACTAACTCCTTAATTCCATACCACTTTGTCGCGATTGAATATTGGTCTTGATCTTTAAAATGTTTAATTTTCGCAAATGGTGACATGGGATGAATCGGCGTGCCGGTTTTCAAATAAACTTCTTGAGCTTGCGTTGTTTGTTGATAAGCAGCGATTGTTTGTTGTGCTTGTGTATCAGACCAAATATAAATCCGATCGTTTACCTGTCCAGGCACAATTGGTCGGCAACTATGCATCGGCGCACTAAAACTTAACAATTTGATTGCCGCGCGTAAATTAGCCGGAATCTTTTGAATACCTAGTTTGATTTGTGTTAACAATTCCCGTGCAGATTGATATTTAGCCCCGTGATCACCATAAAAAGTTTGAATAGGCAATGCTTGCTGATAAATAAACTCACCAGCAGCAATAACACCAAATTTAATCGCAGTTGTTCCGATATCGATCCCTAAAAATAAATCTTCCATGCTGTCTTCCTTCAGATTAAGCCAATGTTAAGGCAGTGACACTTTCAATGTGATTGCTCATTGGGAACATATCAACAGGTTGGGTAGTTGTACCCGTGTAACCACCATCAATTAATAAGCGCAAATCACGAGCCAATGTTGCCGGGTTACAAGAAATATAAACCAACTTCTTAGGCTTAGCTTTTAACACGGCCTCAATAAATTCTGGTTGCAAACCTTTGCGTGGTGGATCCACAATCAAAACATCCATTGGTTGGTCTTTTTCAACCCACTCAGGCAAAATTTCCTCAGCTTTACCAACAGTGAAGTCAATATTATTGACGTTATTTAATTGTGCATTGATTTTTGCATCGGCAATCGCTTCTGGAACGATTTCAATTTCACGTACTTGTTTAACGTGATCCGCGATTGAAATCCCAATTGTACCAATACCTGAGTAAGCATCGACAACAACTTCATCAGCCTGTAAATCAGCCAATTCAATTGCCGTCTTGTATAAGTTTTCGGTTTGCTGTGAATTGACCTGATAGAATGACTGTGCCGAAATCCGAAATTTTTTACCCAGCAGCTCATCTTCAATATATGATTCACCATAAACCGGACGTTCTTGCGCACCAAGAATGACATTCGTTACTTTAGGATTGTAGTTAACAATAATACTGGTCACTTCTGGTAACTCGCTAATCTGAGCAATCACGGTCTGTTCTTGTGGTAAACGCCGTTGCCGACTAACTAAGACCACCATTTGTTGACCAGTCTTGCGTGCGCGTCGCACCATAATATGACGAATGACACCTGAATTATGTTCTTCATTATAGGCGGGAACATGTAACTCTCGCAAAATATCGCGTACAGCTTCAACCGTCGCATCAATCTTTGGATCTTGAATCATGAAATCGGTCATTGGCACAAGTTTATGTGAGTGTTGGCGATAAAAACCAGTTTGCAACCAGCCTTCAACTTGACGCACCGGAATCTGAGCCTTGTTTCGATAATGTGTGGGTTCTGGTGCTGCAAGCGTTGGTTTAACTTCAAGCGCCAACTTATCCTTTTGGAAAAGCGCCTTAATTTGTTCTTGCTTAAATTTTAATTGTGCTGGGTAAGATAAGTGTGCTAAAGGTGCAATCCCAGTCTGTAGATAAACTGAATTTTCTTGACTAACTCGATCTGGACTTGTTGTCACGAATTCTAATAAACGACCAAACGCATAATTTTTGTTGGACTTGGTCACGACATATTTAATTTCTTCGCCAGGCAAAGCGTTCGCAATAAAAATTGGATAATGCTCGTTAACCTTGACCACACCCATAGCTTGATAAGTTAAATCCATGACTGTTCCTGTTAACACGTCATTCTTCTTAACTGGTGCATTCGTTTTTGCCATAATAACTCCTTTTATTTTACTGGTTCACTTCTAGTTACGAATAGATGCTGAAACGTTGTGGGCGTCGCTAATTAAAAAAGTGAGAACTAAAACTGCTAGGTTGCACTTCTTCACACTTTCATACCGGTCGTTTATGGAACATGGTGCGTTGTCGTGGCGGCGAAAGAATACTTAGCGCAGATGAATTCGTGGAATACGATTTTGAGTTTAGAACCACAACGCAATATTTCATAACAATTATAACTTTCTCATTCTACCACCGTTACCTAAAAAATATGGACTTTGACAAACAATTGTCCCAGTCCATAATTACGTTACTGCAAATCACGATCTTCAACGTGATCATTTTCTTTTTCATCAAGATCTTCTGGTGCGCTCAGTGCCCTATTAGGAATCTCGTCCACATTGGCGAACATTTCAATATGCTGGCGTAAATTAACAAAAGTTATTGGCGCATCGCCACCATATTCGCCATCCAAATTAATCTTCATTTGTTGACCATGCTTAGCTTTGGCCACAACTTTGCGTGTCTTCGTGTAAATTATATTAGGATCATTAACATGACGCCCGCCGTTAAGGACCATGCCCATTAGCTTAATAATCTCAACTGGATTGCTAGATTTAACGACGATTAAAGCAAAGTTGCCGTCATCTAATGAAGCGTCAGGAGCAATTTGTTCAAAACCACCGATTGAATTGGTCAGGCCGAGTAAAAACATCGAAGCCTTGCCGTCATACTCGCCATCATCAAACTGAATATGCATATCAATAGGTTTAATCCGTGGCAACATTTCCGCACCTTTAACCACATAAGCCAAATAACCTAAGACCGACTTAAAATCAGAAGGTACATCATAAGTAAGTTCAGTTAAAAAGCCACCACCAGCAATATTCATGAAATATTTGTCATTGGCTTGACCAATATCCATCTTGACTGTTTGACCTTTGAGAATCACTTTTGCGGCAGCAAGGACGTCATCACGAGGGATTTTCAACGCCCGCGCATAATCGTTCGTTGTTCCAGCCGGAATAACACCCATTTTAGGCCGATGTTTCAACGGCGCAATACCGTTAACAACTTCATTAATGGTGCCATCGCCGCCAGCGGCAACAATCAAATCGAAGCCATCCTTAGCAGCTCGGCGTGCTTCTTTAGCAGCCGAAAACTCTTCGGCCGTGGTTTGGAACGCACTAGCCTCATAGCCAGCTCGCTCCAAAATATTTAAAATATCTCCAACATTGCGCAACATGGTTTCATGTCCAGAAGTCGGATTATAAATTAGTCGAGCACGCATTCTCATTGACGTTGCCGCCTTTCACTTAACGGAGCCGGACCAAAAACCTCGGCTTCATTTATTTTATGTTTTGAAACGTGCTCAAGCCAACTGGGTGTCGTGCATTTAAGCGTGAATCTCCTTGCGTTGGCACGCAATGATCTTCCCGTTTAAATACAAACACCCAACCCGTTGGCTTTCGCACTCTGTTTCCTTATCTTTTATTCAGTTCCGCCATTAGGATTTGGTTAACGACTTTAGGGTTGGCTTGGCCGTGTGTTTGTTTCATGATTTGACCGACTAAATACCCAACCGCGCGGTCTTTACCGTTCTTAAAATCAATAATTGATTGTTCGTTTGCATCCAAAATGCCGGTAATGATTGGGGTTAGAACTTCAGGATTTGATTCTTGAATTAAACCTTTTTGTTCAACCCAAGCTTTTGGTTCGCTACCATTTTTAATGGTTTCTTGGAAGACTTTCTTAGCAATTTTGGAAGAGATCGTCCCGTCTTGAATTAACTTAATCATGGTTGACAGGTTAATCGGGGTTAATTTAGTCTCCAATAAGTCTAGCTTATTAGCGTTTAAATAGCCACTAACTTCCCCCATTAACCAGTTTGAAGCCTGCTTTGCATCCGCGCCATCAGCAATCGTTGCTTCGAAGAAATCAGACATTTCCTTCGTCTGTGTCAAAACACCAGCATCATATTCAGGAATTCCTAGTTCGTTAATATAACGTGTGCGACGTTTGTCAGGCATTTCTGGAATTTCTGACTTGATCTGGTCAACCCATTCATCCTCAATTTCAAAAGCAGGCAAATCGGGTTCAGGGAAATAACGATAATCATCTTTACCTTCTTTAACCCGCATTAGAATTGTTTCACCAGAAGCTTCGTCAAAACGACGCGTTTCTGGTCGAACAACGCCACCCGCCATCACGACTTGGGCTTGGCGTTTCTCTTCATAGGCTAGGCCTAAACGAACGTGGTTAAAAGAGTTCAAGTTCTTTAATTCAGCTTTTTGACCAAGCTTGTCAGAACCAATTGGGCTAATTGAAATGTTGGTATCAACACGCATTGAGCCCTCTTCCATCTTGACATCGGAAGCTCCGGTAAACTGAATAATTTTACGCAATTGCTCCAAATAAGCATAGGCTTCATCCGGTGATGCAATATCTGGTTTGGAAACAATTTCGATCAACGGCGTGCCTTGCCGATTTAAATCGACATAAGAATAACCGTCGTCCCCGTGGGTATTTTTACCGGCATCTTCCTCAACATGCATTTCTTCGATTCCGATTTTCTTCTTAACATCATTAACTTCAATTTCAATCCAGCCGTTAGTTGCTAAGGGTTCTTCAGCTTGCGTAATCTGATAAGCTTTAGGATTATCTGGATAGAAATAATTCTTACGATCAAAGTGAGTGTACTTGGTAACGTCAGCATGTAACGCCAGCGCGACCATCAAGCCCAAACGATAGGCTTCACGGTTAACGGTTGGCAAGACACCGGGAAAACCAAAATCGATCACATTCGTACTGGTGTTGGGCTCAGCACCATACGTCACAGGTGATGGACTAAACATTTTTGTTTTTGTTTTTAATTCAACGTGGACTTCTAGACCAATTGTTGTTTCAAAATTCATTACCGCACACCTCCTTTAAAGCTTGGCTCAACTTCATAGTATTTCGTTGCGGCTTCAAATGCAGCAGCAGCTTTAAAAATCGTCCCTTCATCGAAGCGCTTAGCAATTAACTGCATTCCGACTGGCAGACCTTGACTATCAAAGCCCGCTGGAACAGAAGCTGATGGGACACCCGCCATATTGGCAGAAATCGTCAAAACATCTTTGTAATAAAGTTTCAACGGATCAGAAACAATCGTCCCAATCTTAAAGGCGGTGTCTGGTGAAGTTGGTCCGATAATTAAATCGTGATCGGCCAACACTCGCTCAAAATCTTGTTTAATTAATGTTCGAACTTTGGCAGCTTTATTGAAGTAAGCATCATAATAACCAGCTGACAAAGCAAATGTTCCTAACATAATCCGCCGTTTAACTTCAGGACCGAAGCCTTCGGAACGACTCTTAACATAAACATCTTCCAAATTCTTGACATCTTCAGCCCGATAGCCATAACGAATACCATCAAAACGTTGGAGATTTGAGGAAGCTTCACTAGAAGCCAAGACATAATAAGCAGGAACGCCATAACGGGTATAAGGTAATTGGACGTGATCAATCACTGCACCTAAATCTGTTAAGACCTTCAAGCCTTTTTCGACTTGAACTTTAACTTCTTCATCGATACCTTCACCGAAGAATTCATCCGGAACCGCAACACGCAAGCCTTTAATATCTTGACCAATGAATTGTGTAAAGTCAGGAACAGCTTGTTTAGAACTGGTACTGTCTTTGATATCGTGACCAGCCATTGCTGATAAAATATAAGCAGAATCTTTAACGCGTTTAGTCATCACACCAATTTGGTCAAAACTTGAACCAAAGGCGATCAACCCCCAACGTGAAACACGACCATAAGTTGGCTTAATGCCGAAAATGCCGTTATAAGCAGAAGGTTGCCGAATTGAACCACCGGTATCACTACCTAAGGCAGCAAGAACTTCACCGGCAGCAACTGCCGCAGCAGAACCACCTGACGAACCACCAGGCACTCGATCAAGATCCCAAGGATTATGAGTCGGTTGGAAATAAGACGATTCAGTTGATGAACCCATGGCAAACTCATCCATGTTAGTCTTACCAAGATTGATCATACCAGCTTGGCTTAACTTTTCGACAACGGTGGCATCATAAACCGGTTGAAAGTTACTGAGAATTTTACTACCAGCAGTCGTTAATAAATTCTTCGTGACAATATTGTCTTTATAAGCAATCGGGATTCCCGCTAATTTATCTGCGTCGCTAATCCCCTTTTCGTCCAAGGTAACGGCGTCTGCTAATGCTTGTTGGTCATTGACTGTGATAAAGGCATTCAGCTCAGGATCGCGTTTTTCGATGGTATCCAGTGATTCTTCAACTAAGTCAGCGGCTTTAATGTCACCCGCGACTAATTCTTGATGTAAGGTTTCAAGATCTTTCTTTAAGTTGCTCACGCGTCCGTTTCCCCCTTGTCGATAATTGATGGCACTTTAATTAAACCATCTTTTGTTTCTGGCACATTACTTAACAAGTCGTCACGCGTGATGCCATCATCAACCGGTACATCTTCGCGAAAGACATTAATTTCATCGGTAATATGAGTCGTTGGTTTAACACCTTCCGTTTCAACTTGAGATAATTCATCTTCCATTGAGATAATCTGATCTAATTGTGTGGTGAATTTATCAACTTCGTCTTGACTAAGTGACAAGCGTGCCAAATTAGCAACATGTTCTACATCATTTTTGGATATCATCAGCTAAACCCCTTTATTGGCAAATTTGATTATTAATCTTGTCTAATACTTCGTTATTCATTCTATCATTTCAAACCGCAGTTAAAAACTAGTAGCTGCCAAATACATGCGTATAAAATGTCTTCTCACCACTATCTCGATTCAAAAAGGCCTGCATCCCTTCAACCGAAGAAATTGTGATCTCAATTGGCACATCTGCTGGCAAATATTGAGTAGCGGCTGTATCCGTGTATTGTGTGAAGCTTCGGATTTCATTCTCACCGAAGAATTGGGTCGTGATTTTAATATTCATTCCTGCTAATTTATTGTTCTGATAACGAACTTGCGCTGTTACACCGCTTAAATTGGGGAAGAACGATTGAACTTTACTTTTGAAGTTATTAAATGAGTCACTGTCACCATCGTTAATTGCTTTTTCATCGTTAACAACGGGCAGTACACCGTTTTTATCAGAGACTGAATTCCATTGATCAATCGTCGTCCCTGATTTGCTAACCGCAGTCGCAAAATAAGTACCACCAACTAAACTATCATCTTCAGCTTGCTCATATAAACCAAAAACAATCGTGACATTGGCTAAGGCTTTTTTCTGTCGTAAGCGGCTGAGAATCTTTTCGGCCATTGACTTAGCCTGTTGTTCGCGTGCTGTTTCGGAGATGGTTGTCTTATAAACAGCACCGTATTTCTCCTTGCGATAGTTATCGACCTTGTTCATACCTAAACCGATTGCAACACCACTCAGCTCATAAGTATTGCCTTTATGCACTAAGTAATCTTGTTCCAAAATATCTTGTAAATAAATGGGGTTCCGCGTTGTGGGATCAGTTTTGCCATTATCAACAGGATTCAACCCATCCGGATTAGATTTAGATTGTCGTGCCAACCAGCTATTAGCCGTGGTTCGTGAAATATGTTGTCCTTCTTGAAAGGCATATTTTTTTGGTGAAAATTCACTCTTACTTAACGTCGTCAAGCCACTTTCAAAACTATCAATATTAAAAGTATTAGCGTTTTGATCAGTTAACAAACCACGTGCAGCACTAACTTTGTACTTACCGTTACTTAACAACGCACTGTATTGCGTACCATCCGTTGCCCCTGTAATTTGGTAACTAGAAGATTTACTGGTGCTATTACTGCCAGTAGTATTATTCGTTAATCCGGAATTTTGCAAATTACCGCAACCAGCTAGTAGTGCAATTGTTGCAATCATGATTAAACTTAATCGAATCTTTTTAATGTGGTTCATTCTTTCACCTCATTAAGGTATTGCGTTGCTTGTGTTTCGTTAATAATTGTAACATCTAGGTTCTGAGCCTTGGTTAATTTACTACCGGCAGCTTCACCGGCAATTAATAAATCCGTCTTTTTTGAAACCGAGCCGGTTACTTTCGCTCCTAATTCAGTCAAACGTGCCGTTAATTCATCACGAGTAAAACGATTGAGTTTGCCGGTAATGACAATGGTTTTATCTTGGAAATAATTGGGTTGAACTGGTGTTGATGTTGCTGGTCCTAAATAGTCGAAATTCACATTAACGGCTTGTAATTCCTTTATTAATTGTTGTACTTGTTCGTTAGCAAAATAAGTTTGTAGGCTATCAACAATCGTTGGACCAATTGTTTTAATCGTACCGATTTCGTCAGCACCAGCAGCCATTAAAGCAGGTAATGAGCGGAAATGTTCCAGTAATAATCGTGCTGCCTTGGCCCCAACATTACGAATACCCAAACCAAATAATAAACGCTCCGCCGAGTTACCTTTAGAATTTTCAATCGCATTTAATAAATTATGAATTGATTTCTCTTGGAATTTATCTAAATCAGCTAAATCCGCCGCCGTCAATTGATATAGATCAGCCACATCTTTGACTAAATGACGATCATATAATTGTGCGATAATCTTCGGCCCTAAGCCATCAATATTCATCGCATTTCGGGACGCAAAATGCGTTAGTCCTTCTTTAACTTGCGCCGGGCACATTGGATTAACACACCGTAGTGCTACCTCATCTTCCAAATGAATTAATTTGGCACCGCAAGACGGACAAGTAGTTGGAATTTCATATGGTTGACTATTCGCAGGTCGCTTAGTTAGCACAACTTCAGAAACCTCTGGAATAATATCGCCAGCCTTATGAATTTTGACCGTGTCATTAATCCGCACACCTTTAGTCATTAAGAAATCAGGGTTGTGTAAGGTTGCTCTGGCAACTGTCGTCCCCGCTAATTGAACAGGATCCATTACGGCAGTCGGCGTCACCACACCGGTTCGGCCAATTGTCCATTCAATATCATGAACAATGGTTTCTGCTTCTTCTGGCGGGAATTTATAAGCAATTTCCCAACGCGGCACTTTAACCGTGTTGCCCAGCGCTAACTGTGCTGCTAAATCGTTAACTTTTAAAACCACACCATCAATGCCATAAGGCAAATTATCACGACGACTCTGGTAACGTTCAATAAAAGCTTGTACAGTAGCGGCATCGGTCGCAACAATGGATTCAGGATTAGTGTGGAACCCCCACTTTTCCAACTGTGCTAGAGCTTCACGCTGTGTATGGACATTATAATTGGCAGCATTAACAATCGTATACATAAACGTATCTAAATTTCGTTGCGCCGTAATTTTGACATCAAGCTGGCGTAGACTTCCTGCAGCGGCATTACGCGGATTGGCAAATGTCGGCTGACCATCACGATCACGTTGTTCGTTTAACTTAGCAAAGGATTCCTTAGGCATGTAACATTCGCCGCGAACTTCCAAATCAATTGATTCTGATAGTTGTTGCGGAATTGCTTTAATCGTTTTGAGATTGGCGGTAACATCTTCACCAACATTACCATCACCGCGAGTCGAGCCTTCAACGAATTTACCTTTTTCATAACGCAATGAGATCGCTAAACCGTCAATTTTTAATTCCACACTATATTCACTAGGCTGATTAGTTGCTGCAACAATACGTTGATTGAATTGCGCTAACTCTTCGAGTGAAAAAACATCGCCCATGGAAAGCATCGGGATTTCATGGGTAACCTTCGTGAAGTCTGATAAAACGGCCCCGCCAACATTTTGTGTCGGCGAATCTGCCGTTATTAAATCAGGAAACGCCTGCTCTAAGTCTTGGAGATCCCGATATTGTTCGTCATAAACAGCATCTTCAACTACTGGCGCATCAGCGGTGTAATAAGCCGTCGCATATTCTTTTAGTTTTACACGCAAGCTGGCAATTTTAATAGCAGCTTCTGCGTGGGAAAATTCAGCAATTGCTTTTTCTAATGCCATAATAGCTCCTTTAACTCGTCAACTAGAACCTGGGGGAAACGCTACTTTGCGGTTTGAAACGTGCTACGAACAACTGACTGTACATAATTTAAGCGTGAATCTCACTGCGTTAACACGCAATGATCTTCCCGTTTAAATTAAGACAGTCAACTCGTTGTTCTTCGCACTCTGGTTTGAAACGTGCTACGAACAACTGATGGCAAGTAATTTAAGTGTAAATCTTGCTGCATTAACATGCATCAATCTTTCCACTTAAATTAATGCCATCAACCCGTTGTTCTTCGCACTCTGGTTTGAAATGTGCTGCGAAAGTCTGACAACTCCGCTTAAGCCAGCAATGAATAAGTTCAAAAAATGAACTTTTTCATTGCTTTCTTAATGCTCATTGTCAACCCGACTTTCTCTGCACTCTGATCTGAAACGTGCTCAAGCCAACTGGGTGTCGTGTATTTAAGCGTGAATCTCACTGCGTTGTCACGCAGCAATCTTCCCGTTTAAATACAAACACCCAACCGTTGGCTTTCGCACTCTAATTCTTTTCGACTTTTTTAATTGGTGCAAAAGCGGCCATTAAATGTTTAACACCGATATCTGGAAAGGCGATGGTTAATTCAATGTCAGCACCATTTGCTTCAACTTGGACAACTGTTCCTTGGCCCCACTTGCGGTGTTCAACTTTATCGCCGGCTTGCCAAGCTAATTTCTCAGCGCCAACCGAACCGCTGGCTTTTTTAGCGGCCTTAGTTTCACGATAAGTACTAGCTTGCGCGCGAACTTGATATTGATGTTCCCGCGAACTGCCGCTACCGCGATCAAACGGATATGAACCAGCATTAGTAGCTGACTCTGTCTCCAAAACTTCTGGATCAACTTCACCAATAAACCGTGAAGGTGGATTACTTTGAGTTCGACCGTATAACATCCGGCTATAGGCATTCGTTAAATAAAGTTGTTTCTCAGCTCTAGTAATCCCGACATAAGCTAACCGTCGTTCTTCTTCTAAGGCGTCATCTTCCATCAATGCGCGTGATAACGGGAAGATCCCTTCCTCCATTCCAACCAGAAAGACCACAGGGAATTCCAAACCTTTAGCTGCATGCAACGTCATTAGTGTAACCTGCTTAATGTCTTCTTCTAGATCATCTTGATCCGAAACTAACGCTAAACCGGCGATAAAGTCGGTTAGCATATCGCTTTCGTCATCTTCAGGTTCATAAGTATCGTCGAATTGCTTGGTAACTGTCAAGAATTCACTCAAGTTTTCTAAACGCGTATCGGCTTCAATCGTCTTTTGAATTTCAAATTGATGTTTGTAGCCACTACGGTCCAACAGCGCCTCGGTTAATTCGGTTATTGATAAAGTCGTTCGTTGTTCGCGGAGGTCAAAAATCATTTTAGCAAAGTCTAACATCGCCGTCCGTGGTTTAGTTGCCAACGCCGAAAGATCAGCATTTTTAGCAGCTTCTAAAAGCGACCAATCGTGTTCATCCGCAAAAGCTTGTAACTTAGCAATTGTACCAGCACCCATACCGCGCTTTGGCTCATTAATGATTCGATTAAAACTCATCGAGTCCGCAGGGTTAGCCACTAACCGTAAGTAGGCTAAAATATCTTTGATTTCTTTGCGATCATAGAATTTATGACCACCAAGAATTTTATACGGAATATTTTGTTGGACTAAACGCGACTCCAACGAACGAGATTGCGCGTTGGTTCGATAGAGAATAGCATAGTCTCCGTAGTTAAAATCACCCGCTTGAACCCCTTCGGCAATTTTAGCAGCAACAAAATCGGCCTCGTCAGTTTCGCTTTGAGCTCGATAATAAACAACTTTTTTGCCATCAGGATTATCAGTCCACAACGCTTTGGGCTTACGATAATTATTGTTGTTGATGACGGCATTAGCGGCGTCTAAAATATTCTTGGTGGAACGGTAATTCTGTTCCAACATGATCATTTTGGCATGCGGATAATCTTTTTCAAAATTCATAATGTTACTCATGTTCGCACCACGCCAACCATAAATACTCTGATCGGCATCACCGACCACGCAAACATTGCGATACCCAGCACCTAACAGCCGCACCAATTGATATTGTGCTTCGTTAGTATCCTGATATTCATCAACATGAACGTAACGGAACTTACGTTGATAAAAGGCTAATGTTTCGTCACTCGTATGAAATAACCGAATCGTCTGCATAATCAAGTCATCGAAATCAAAGGCCTGATCGCGCTCTAGTTCCCGCTGATACAAGCGATAAACTTGGGCAACAATTTTTTCAAAACCAGGTGCAGAAGCGAATTCAGTTTCATATTGTTCAGGTGTTTTTAAATCATTTTTAGCGTTACTAATTTGCGCTAAAATACCCTTAGGATCATATTTTTTAGGATCTAAATTTAATTGTTTTAAAATCCGTTTAACCAACGTTAATTGTTCAGCAGGATCAGCAATCGTAAATGTTTTGGCATAGCCAATTTTCTCGGCTTCCCGACGTAAAATTCGCACACAAAGGGCATGAAAAGTCGATACCCAAATATCATTAGCACCCTCGCCAAGCAAGTTGCTAATTCGTTCGCGCATTTCTTTGGCCGCCTTATTCGTAAACGTGATTGCCAAAATTTGCCAAGGCAAAACGTTCTTCTCTTCAATCAGATAAGCAACACGATGAGTCAGTACCCGCGTCTTACCAGAACCCGCGCCCGCCATAATCAACAGCGGCCCCTCTGTCGTTAGCACTGCCTCTTTTTGTTTATCATTAAGCCCGTTTAATAAATCAGCTGCCATGTTGCCATCCTTTCAAAACATCACTATTCTAAAAATCTATTATACCAAATAACCACACCTACATCTAAAACAAACCAAAACTTAGCAGAAAATTATCAGAGTGCTCAAGACAACGGGTTGGCGGTATGAATTTAAACGGGAAGATCAATGCATGCTAATGCAGTGAGATTCACGCTTAAATTCACTACCGCCAGTTGCCTTGAGCACGTTTCAATCAGAGTGCGGAGAATAACGGGTTGCTTATATAAATAGTGGTTCTTCGTGCCTGCGGGAAATACGCTGGTGGAACGCTGCGAGCTTGGTTTGAGCCGAATAAAGCCCAATTCGTCTCAAACTCAAGCTTTGTTGTAAGTGGTAAACCACTAACAACAATTCCGCGGCTGACCGCGATTTTCCTCCGGCACTAACTAATGTGCGTTAGTACGACTTACCTACAAGTTTGTACTTCTAAAACTTCGGGGCGATTCAACCACACATCAATTCAGCGCTTGCGCAAAGGTTGCCATCTTGTTAGCTTAGTGGCGGCAAAGAAATACCGCTCAGTAGTGACATTAATGTTAGCAATTTATTGCTTACATTAAGGCTCGCATTTGAGACGATTTGAACTTTAATCGGCTCAAATCGATGCCCACTACGTTCCAGCGACTAGTATTTATTTGCCGACACGGTATCCACCACATTTCATACGTAACCTTTGCGTAAGCGCGATGAACCGTAAAATAACAGTTCTAGTCGCCACTATTTTGGTTGCAACGCCACCACGTTCCAGCGAAAGTATTTATTTTCCCTCACGGTACCGCGCTAGACTCCATATGCAACCTTTGCGCAAGCATGAAGAACCACAAAATAATAGTTTTAGTTTCCACTACCTTAGATCAGTGACGACAACAAATAGTAGTCAATTATTGTGATTATTTTGTATCCAGATCATTCCGCCAATGATTTTTCTCAAAATAGATGACAGGTTCTTTTACAAAAGCAACAGGAACAGGTAAAATTTAACTTTAGTGAGATTAAGTAAGTAACTTTTTGTTTTGGTCGTACCAAAACTATGGGAGTGTCAATCATGGGAAAGTATATTCTTAAGAGAATTGGCTATATGATTTTGACTTTATTCATTATCGCGACTGCCACCTTCTTTTTAATGAAATTAATGCCGGGGTCGCCATACGCCAATCAAGCCAAAATGACAACTGAGCAAATCAAAATTATGGATCAGCAATATGGTTTAAACAAACCGATTGTGCAACAATATTGGATTTATATGATCGGTTTATTGCACGGTGATTTTGGTACGTCGTTTCAATTTAATAATCAACCCGTTTCTTATTTAATTGCTAGCCGCATTGGGCCTTCGATGCAAATCGGTTTACAAGCCATTATTTTAGGTACTGGTTTAGGTATTTTATTGGGTGCCATTGCTGCCATTCGTAAAAACACTTGGGTAGACACGGTCGCAACCTTCTTTGCAATTATCGGTCGTTCCATTCCTAATTTCGTCTTCGCAGTTATTTTGCAATTCTTCCTTGCCTTTAAATTGGGACTATTCCCAATTGCATTGTGGGATGGCTTCTCATCAAGCATTTTGCCAACAATCGCTTTAGCCATGGCACCCTTAGCCACCACAGCACGTTTCATGCGGACGGAAATGGTCGACGTTTTAAATTCAGATTACATCGAACTTGCTCGTGCTAAAGGCAATTCGCCTTGGCAAACTGTGGCTAAACATGCATTACGAAATTCTTTAATCCCAGTTGTCACCATTATTGGACCAATGGCCGTCGATTTAATGGTCGGTTCGATGGTCGTTGAGAATATTTTCTCCATTCCTGGTATCGGTGAACAATTCGTTAAATCAATTACCACTAATGACTATCCCACGATTATGGGTTTAACCATTCTTTACTCCACAATGCTAGTGGTGGTCATCTTAATTGTTGATATTCTTTACGGTTTAATCGATCCTCGGATCAGACTTAGCGGAAGTGAGGCGCAGAACTAATGACAGATCATTCTGGAAAAATTCAAATTAAGCCAGCAAGTTTTAAACCCGTCGCCGCGGCTAATGTTGACGAACAAGAAAAGATTAGCGCGCCTTCTTTAACTTTTGTGCAGGATGCTTTACGTCGTTTACGGAAGAATCGTGCTGCGACTGTTTCGCTTTGGCTATTATTGATCATTATTATGATTTCTGTAGTTTCCATTTGGTGGACGCCAAGTAATCCTAACGCCCAAAACGTCGCCTATGCTAACTTGCCACCAAAAATTGGCCAAGGGATACCCGGTTTTTCCGGTCAAGCTAATGTTGGTGGCCGAATTGTTGATAAGTACGCCCAAGCCAAAGTTCCTAAGGGTACTTATTTCATTCTAGGTACTGATTATTTGGGTCGCGATTTATTCTCACGGCTTATGAAAGGTGTCGCATTATCCCTACTCATTGGCATGTTGGCCACTTTATTTGATTTAGTAATTGGTGTACCCTACGGTTTAATCTCCGGTTGGCATGGTGGTCGGACCGACACAATTATGCAACGAATTATTGAGATTATTTCATCAATTCCTAATTTAGTCATCGTTATTTTGATGTTGCTGTTGTTCACGCCCGGGCTAGGTTCGATTGTCATGGCGATGGGCTTGACCGGTTGGATCACCATGGCTCGTTTAGTGCGTGCCGAAACACTCACGCTAAAATCGCAAGAATATGTTCTAGCCGCACGCACATTAGGCGAATCCCCGATCAAAATTGCGATTAAACATTTAATTCCGAACTTATCCTCAACTATTATTATTCAAACGATGTTTTCAATTCCAACGGCAATTTTCTTTGAAGCTTTCTTAAGTTTCATCGGTATTGGTATCCCAGCACCGAACGCTTCGTTAGGAACGTTACTGGCTGACGGTCAAAAGACATTCCGGTTTTTACCGTATCAAATGTGGTATCCTGCCGCCGTCATCAGTATTATCATGATTGCTTTCAACTTATTAGCTGATGGGTTACGCGATGCTTTTGATCCCAAGACTCAAGAATAATAACTTGAAAAACAGGATCAGCTGAAAAAGGAGTACGTTATGGAACGAATTCTCGATGTTCAACATCTCAAAGTTAATTTTGCGACTTTTGCCGGCCAAGTCCAGGCTATTCGCGATGTTAGCTTTCACTTAAATAAAGGTGAAACTTTAGCCATTGTTGGTGAATCCGGATCAGGAAAATCCGTTACTGTTCGCAGCATTATGGGGCTATTAGCCAACAATGCGCATATTGATGACGGTATCATTAATTTTAAAAACCAAGATATTTTAAAAATGACACCTCATGAAATTGAAAACTTACGTGGCAACGATATCTCAATGATTTTTCAAGATCCGATGACCTCGTTAGATCCGACTATGCCGATTGGTAAACAAGTTGCTGAACCGTTATTAATTCATGGCAAGGCCACTAAGAAAGCTGCGCTAAAACGTGCCGAAGAAGTATTGGAATTGGTAGGGATTACTAACGCTAAAAATCGGCTGAAAGACTACCCTCATCAATTTTCTGGTGGGCAACGGCAACGGATTGTGATTGCCATGGCGATTGTCAATGACCCAGAAATTCTGATTGCCGACGAACCGACAACCGCGTTAGATGTCACGATTCAGGCTCAAATTATTGATCTGATGAAAGAATTACAGCACAAGATTGACACGTCAATTATTTTCATCACCCATGATTTAGGAGTCGTCGCAGGAATTGCTGATCGCGTCGCCGTGATGTATGCCGGCAAAATCGTCGAATTTGGTACCGTAGACGAGATTTTCTATGACCCTAGGCATCCTTACACCTGGGGACTGTTAAATTCAATGCCGACGCTTAAAACAGACGCAGAACGACTGTATGCGATCCCGGGGACACCACCCAATTTATTAAATCCACCTATAGGCGATGCTTTTGCACCACGTAACCCTTATGCGATGGCCGTTGATTATGAGGCAATGCCACCTTTCTTCAAGGTGACCGCAACGCATTACGCTGCTACATGGTTATTGCATCCTGACGCGCCAAAAGTCACACCGCCAACAGCAATTCAACAACGTAAAGCCGAATATCGCGCTTTATTAGCCGAACAACAAGATCAGCACAACACAACCATTGACGAAAAGATTGGAGATGATCTTGATGACTGATGGAACAACACCAACACCGCGCAAAAAACTAATTGAAGTCAAACATCTCAAACAATATTTCAATGCTGGCAAAACTAACGAGGTCAAAGCGATCGACGATATTAGTTTTGACATCTATGAAGGCGAAACATTTGGCCTTGTCGGTGAATCCGGCTCTGGTAAAAGCACGACCGGTCGCAGTATTATTCGTCTTTACAATCCTACTAGTGGACAAATTCTTTTTCACGGTCAAGATATTAGTCAGATCAAGCACCGCGACATGCTTGAATTCCGGCGTGAGATGCAAATGATCTTTCAGGATCCCTATGCGTCATTAGATCCGCGTATGAAGGTTAAAGATATTATTGCTGAGGGATTAGATGTTCATCATCTTGTCAACAACGACCAAGAACGCGCTGCCCGGGTTAATGAATTACTCGATTTAGTTGGCTTAAGTCACGATCACGCTACTCGTTATCCTCATGAATTTTCCGGCGGCCAACGACAACGCATTGGCATCGCACGCGCTTTAGCAGTTGAACCCAAATTTATCATCGCCGACGAACCAATCTCCGCATTGGATGTTTCCATTCAGGCTCAAGTTGTCAACCTACTACGTGACATTCAAAAGCGCCGCAATTTAACTTATTTATTTATCGCCCACGATCTGTCGATGGTTAAATATATTAGCGATCGAATCGCCGTTATGCATAACGGTAAATTAATGGAAGTTGCTACGGCTGACGAAGTTTACAATCATCCGCTACATCCCTACACGAAAAGTTTACTCTCAGCTGTCCCCTTACCAGATCCAGTTTATGAACGCTCGCGCCACCGTACTGATTACGACGACACAATTGAATTCGATGGCAAATCTCGCACCTTACAAGAGATTATTCCCGGACATTTCGTACTCGCAACTGATGACGAAGTTGCGTCGTATCGTGATATTGCCAAGAATAATTAGAGCAACGAAAATATCTTGTGTTAATGTATTAATAAAAATAAACCCCGGATTTACAATTCAAGTGCAACACCAAATAACTATACCAAAAGTATACAAATAGGTCATGGAGACCTACACTTAAAGTGACTAAACTCAAGAAAGGACAACTCCATGACCCAACATAAGAATACCACCATTAA
>NZ_RHOX01000028.1 GCF_003946695.1 Lapidilactobacillus bayanensis
TCGACTTATGATTCCGACTACTACGGCTCATAGCGGACTTTCACCGCCTAGATAACAATCATGCCGAGCGCACCAAACTTTCTTGTAAGTGGTAAACCACTAACAAGAATACCGCGGCTAACCGCGATTTCCCTCCGGCACTGAAAAACGAGCGTTAGTGCAGCTTAACTGCAAATTTGTGTTTCTAAAAATTTGAAGGAATTCAACCACTCGTCATTTCAGCACTTGCGCAAAGGTTGCTCTCTTGCTTGTTTAGTGGTGGAAAATAAATACCGCTCAGTAGTGACATTAATGTTGGCAATTTATTGCCTACATTAAGGCTCGTATTTGAGACGATTTGTATTTCAATCGGAGAGTGCGGAAAGCAACGGGTTGATGGCATTAATTTAATTGAAAAATTGATGCAAGCTAATGCAACAATTTTTTCAATTAAATTAATGCCATCAGTTGCTTGTAGCACGTTTCGGCTCAAATCGACGCCCACTACGTTCCAGCGACAAGTATTTATTTGCCGCCACGGCACCCGCACTTTTCGTATGCAACCTTTACACAAGTGCGAAGAAGCTCAAACCTAAGATACTATTAATCCTCTCTTCTTGGCAAATAATGGCGAGGAATCCGATCGTGCAGATCGCAGACGATTTCATAATGAATCGTATCCGCATAATCAGCTACCTCTTGCAACGTGATTTCATCAGCTTCATCACGACCGATTAAAGTAACTTTCTCACCAACTGCGAATTTTTCTGGTAGCCGCACCATGATTTGATCCATGCAGACGCGGCCAACAATTGGACAACGTTGCCCTTTAATTAGAACAGTCATGCCCGACATGCGACGCAACCAACCGTCGGCATACCCAATCGGAATCGTGCCAATCCACTCATCATTTTGCGCCGTATAAGTAGCACCATAACTAACCGAATCACCAGCATGAATCTGTTTCACAAAAATCAACTCGCTAAATAACGATAATGCGGGTTGTAAATCATAGGGTGCAGCTAAAGCATGGCCAGAAGGATTTAAACCATAGATGGCAACGCCGAAACGAATCATGTTGCACTGGCAGGCTTCGTGCCATAAACTAGTCGCTGAATTTGCGACGTGAACATAACGTGGTCGTTTTGGTAAAGCCGCCAACATCAGTTTAAACTTAGCCACTTGCTGTTCAAAGTAAATTGTATCTTTTTCATCAGCAGTTGCAAAGTGAGTAAAAATACCTTCTAAAGTAAAATATTTTGATTCCTCAACAAAAATTGCAGTAGTATGCAAGGCGACAACATCAGTAAAACCAATTCGACCCATACCTGTATCGGTCGCAAAATGAATTTTTAACTGTGGGCAATCAGTAACCTCACTTAAAAAGTTACTTGCATCATCCAACCAGTCTTGATCACCGACTGTTAACGAAATATTCTGCGCGGCAGCAACAGGTGCAGCTTGTGCACTCGTAATTCCTAATACCAGAATTGGTGCGGCAATTTGCGCAGCACGCAACGCTAAAGCCTCATCAATTGTGGCGACGCAAAAACCCGTTGCGCCGGCTTCTTGACACACACGTGCAACCGGAATTAAACCGTGACCATAAGCGTCCGCTTTAACGACCGCAAAAAGCGCCGTCTCCGCATTCAAACGTCGCTTCTCTTCATGAACATTGTGATAAATTGCTTGTTGATCGACCTCGATATAAGTTGGTCGTAAATATGATGGTTGCATCTTCTAATCCTTCTCTATCGTTTCTAGAATAACTTCAGTCGTCACTAACGCATCTGTATGCGAAATCGTAACATATGCCGCGCCGGCATATGGCTGTTTCGTAATCACCGGTTTACCTAGAGGATCATCAAGAATTTCAATATCATGAAGACCAATTTTCCCTAGACCAGTGCCATAAGCTTTAGAATAAGATTCCTTAGCCGAGAAACGACCAGCTAAATATTCCATTTGAAATTTTGAATTAGGTATTTGCTGAAAAATAGCCAATTCTTTGTCTGTCAAAACTTTATCAGCAAAACGTGAATTGCGTTGATAAGCCTGAATAATCCGGGGAATATCTGTTAAATCAATACCAATACCGTAAATCATTTGCAGCACATCCTTCCCTCTTCTCAAACTATCATAAGCGAAATATTCAGATTAGTAAAACTTAACATTTTCAAAATAAGATGAAATTAATTCATGTCATTAAAACAAATAATTCGAGCAACTAGTTTTTTTTGATTAGCGATGACGTGTTACCAGCGCATTAAAAAAGCAAGATGAAAAAAATTTTCACCTTGCCTTAGAAAGTTATTAAATTATGCGTTAGGGTTTTTACGGATTGTAAAGTTGCGTTTATTTGATGTGTGACGCTTAGCATCTGAACCACGATTTGAATCGTGCTTCCGGCTGGAATCATGACCGCCGCGATCACGATCACTATGACGTGAACCATTGCCACTGCCATTGCTGTGGCGATCATGTGAATAACTACTATGACGGTTACCATTACCCCGATAACCACCACGTCCACCATGACTATTGCCATGACTACTACGCGAAACTTTTCGACCAGGTAATGGGCGTTCTGGTGCGATATGAACTGGGACTTCGTTTTCATCTTTAATCAATGATTTCAACAAAGCAGTTGCTAATTGTTCTGGAGAGAACTTCTCCAACAATTCTTGAGCAGGTCCTACGAAACGCTCTGAATCACTCTGCTTAACTAATTCATCAACCGTACCATTTGCCATTTCAACCTGACCATGAAAAGCTTCTTTAGCCGTTGGTGGCTTGAGCGGTGTTACACGCACCCGAGTTAATTCCTCGATTGCATGTAAGTATGTCATTTCGTTTGGTGCGACAAAAGTTACGGCGACACCTTTAGCACCAGCACGGCCCGTACGACCAATACGATGGACATAACTATCTTGATCCTGCGGAATATCATAGTTGTAAACATGCGTTACACCAGAAATATCCAAACCACGAGCAGCAACGTCAGTAGCAACTAAGAATTGTAACTCACCATTCTTAAATTGACGTAAAACGCTCATCCGTTTCTGTTGAGTTAAGTCGCCGTGAATACCTTCAGCGTTATAACCACGAGCTTGCAAGCCCTTAGTCAATTCATCAACACGACGCTTCGTCCGGCCAAAAATCAAAGCAAGCTTCGGATTTTGGACATCGAACAAACGTGTCATAATATCAAAACGTTCAAATTCTTTTGAACGCACATAATATTGATCAATCAAATCGGCTGTTAACTCTTTTGACTTGATCTTAACAATTTTAGGGCTTTGCATGAATTTTTCAGCAATACCCATAATTGCCTTAGGCATAGTAGCTGAGAAAAGTAACGTCTGATGGTCATTGGGAACATGACTTAAAATGCTCTCGATATCTTCAACGAAACCCATATCCAACATTTCGTCGGCCTCATCAAGCACGATGGTATGAA
Source organism: Lapidilactobacillus bayanensis (assembly GCF_003946695.1). Lineage (GTDB taxonomy): Bacteria > Bacillota > Bacilli > Lactobacillales > Lactobacillaceae > Lapidilactobacillus > Lapidilactobacillus bayanensis. The sequence goes on from NZ_RHOX01000028.1 coordinate 3,440, forward strand.
TGTGGTCCAGACGAACTGTCCGACGATTAATATGGTCTAACAAACGACCTGGTGTCCCAACAAGTACTTGTGGTGAATCTTTTAAATTACGAATCTGCCGGCCAATATCAGCACCACCATAAACAGCAAGTGCGCGGACATGCTCGCCCCGACCTAAACGGGAAACTTCTTCTTGAGTCTGAACAGCCAATTCACGAGTTGGTGAAATAACCAACGCCTGAATATTGTGTTCATTCATATCAACTTTTTGAATAATTGGTAATGCAAAAGCAGCAGTTTTACCAGTACCTGTCTGCGCCTGACCAATGACATCGTCGCCACCTAACACCAAGGGAATTGTCTTCTCTTGGATTGGGGTAGTTTCAGTGAAACCGGCCTTTTCGACTGCAGTAAGTAACTGATCATCTAAATTAAGTTCTGAAAATTTCAAAAAATATCCTCCTATGTTCTGAAAAAAACAATCACATCACAGAAGGTTTTCATTACTCACTCAATAAGTCTGCCTGCAATCACTTTTTTCAATAACACTGTCTTAACAGCGTTCTTAATATAATACCATTAATTTAAGCCAATCACAAGCAACTAGGCTAGCAAATGTTTTCAGAAAACAAATTGCAAAACGAATTGTTTCTTTGAAATTTACTTCTAAAAACATCATCATTACTAAGAAATTGGTTGTTAGTATTTGTTTCTTGTTATCATAAAAAATGGTAAATACTGCTGATTAAGACAGTGGAAACTGAAACTGCTTTGTTGTGGTTCTTCGCGCTTGCGCAAAGGTTGCTGATAAGACATGCGCGTTGTCGTGGCGGCGAAATAATACTTTGCGCTGGAACGTAGTGGGCGTCGATTTGAGCCGATTAAAGTACAAATCGTCTCAAATACGAGCCTTACTGTAGGTGATAAATCACCAACAGTAATTTCACTACTGAGCGGTATTATTTCGCCGCCACTAATCTGACAAGAGTGCAACCTATGCGCAAGCGCTGAATTGACGAGTGGTTAAATTACCCTCAAAAAAAATTTGAGAAGTACAAATTTGAGGTTAAGCTGTACTAACGCACTTTGGTCAGTGCCGGAGGGAAATCGCGGTCAGCTGTGAAATTCTCGTTAGCGATTTATCGCTTACGAGAAGGCCGAGCTTTAAGACAATCGCAGATTGGCTTAAAGTCGAGCCCACAGCGTTCCACCAGTGCATTTCCCGTCGGCACGAAGAACTGCAATATAACAGTTTTAGGACATATCACAAAGCTCGAAATATACCATGAATAATCTCACAAGGACATCAATAAACATCGCCGAAATATTCAAAAAGACAAAAAGAAGCCACGGCAAAATTACCGCGGCTTCATATGCATTCAATTACATTAACTCTTTTAATACCTGATCAAAGTGCATCCCGTTACTTGCCTTTAGCAGAACTAGATCTGCGGCAGTCACGGCCGCTTGTAAGTCTTGAATCAATTTAGCTTGTTGACTTTGATCATAGTAATGCAGTGTTGTTTCTGAATAACGCGATTGCAGAGCTTGATATAAATAGGCCATTTCTGGACCATACAAGTAAACTTGCTGAATCTGATCTGGTGTGATATCCGTGGCTAAGCCAGCATGAAGTTCACCAGACTTTTCACCCAATTCCAACATATCACCTAAAACAACAATATGTTGCCCAACGGTTGGTGCTGCCACAAAGCCCTGTAAGACCTCATGAACAGCAGTGGGGTTAGAATTATAAACGTCACTTAAAATCATCGCACCTGATTTACTCTTCAACCACTGATTACGGTTCTCGGTTGGCTGGAATGTTGCCAACGCAGCAGCCATTGTTTCCGGTTTAATGTGGAAGCGACGCCCTACTGTTAAAGCTGCTAAAGCGTTCATCACATTAAATTCTCCCATCATTGGAATGGAGAATTCAATCTTGGGCCACTTGTTGACTGTAAATTCTGAGCGTTTAGAACCAAGTTGCATCGATGTTTTATAAAGATAATTATCATCGTTGAATCCAAAAGTCATTGGTTCCCATTTCGCAGCACGACTTGTTAATAGTGGTTCATCACCATTAATAATCAGCGTGCCATCTTCTTTGAGACCAGATGTAATCTCCATCTTGGCATCCGCAATTTTATCGCGAGTACCGAAGAATTCAATATGTGCTTCGCCAATCATCGTAATAACAGCAAGATCAGGTTTAACCATATCACTCAAAAACGTTAGCTGCCCGAAATGATCCATTCCCATTTCTACAACTAATATCTCAGTATTGGTTTCCATCCCTAAAATAGTTAACGGTACACCGATTGCATTATTGTGATTGCCCTGTGTTTTAGCAGTATTATTTTGCGTTGCCAAAATAGCCGCAATCATATCCTTAGTCGTTGTTTTACCATTACTGCCGGTCACGGCAATGACTTGCGGATTAACTTTCATTAAATAATACTTCGCTAATTCTTGCAACGCGGTTAAAGGATCAGCAACTTCAATGACCGAAATATCATTAGGACGGTCAGCATGACCTGTTTGCCAGAATGTTGCCGACGCACCATTACGTTGCGCACTGTCAACAAATTCGTGACCATCACGGCGACCAACTAACGGCACAAACAAACTTCCTTGTGTTGCCTTGCGACTGTCAATCGCGATATTATTAATTACAACGTTTGAAAATTGTGTTTGTTGCACTTCTGAAATCGTTGCACCTACTGCTTGAGCGATTTCAGCTAATGTCATTTTCATTGATATGGGACCTCACTGTCATTTACTTATAGAATTGCTGTACTTTAGAAGTTGGCTGAGATTTGACTTTTCACTTGATACTCATCAATTCCCAATTGAATCAATTGATCAATTAAATCAGCATAGGCAACACCACTCGCCTGCCATAAATAAGGATACATCGAAAACTCAGTAAACCCAGGTAATGTTTGAATCTCGTTTAAGAATACGTCGCCAGCTTCATTCAAGAAGAAGTCCGCCCGTGTTAAGCCAGTTGCACCAACGGCATTGAAGGCCAGAATTGAATATTTTTGAACAGCCAACAATTGTTCATTCGTAATGCTGGCAGGGATAATTAGCTTAGTTGAACCGTCAACGAATTTTGATTCATAATCATAAAATTCTTGTTTCTTACCAATTTCACCAGCAATTGAAGCCTTAGGATCATTGTTACCTAAAACACCAACAGCTAATTCACGCGCATTAACAATACCTTGTTCAACAATTACACGATCGTCATACTTGAAAGCTAATACCAATGCAGCTTGTAAGTCTGCTGCTGTATCAACTTTAGTAATACCAATACTTGAACCGCCATTGGCTGGCTTAACGTAAACCGGAAAACCTAATTCAGATGAAATTTTGGTATGAATGGCTTTAATATCACTAGCAGCTTGATAGTGTGCGGCTAAAACAGCCACATATGGCACTTGCGGAATTTTAAATTCGTCAAAAATAATCTTTGACATAATTTTGTCCATTGCGACAGCACTAGCACGAATGCCGGCACCGACATATGGAACATTTAAGACTTCCAATAGTCCTTGAATAGTACCATCTTCACCGAAAGTACCGTGAATCATCGGAAATACTACCGCATCTTTAGCATTGGCTAATTCTTCTAACTGGAATTTAGTTCCTAAAGAATGTTCTGGCTCTTGACGCCAACTGGCCGTTGCTGCAACATCCAACTTAAGTGCTTGGTCGTCAGCAACTGGCGCTGTGATGGGCAAACCCTTAATAAACTCACCAGCGCGCGTAATGTAAATCGGAATAACTTCGTACTTGTTATAATCAATTGCCTCAAGTGCGGAGCGCGTACTCATAATCGTGACATCATGTTCTGCAGTACGTCCACCGTACATAAAGTATAGTTTCATCAACGTGATTCCTCCTAAGAATAAAAAATTTGATTTAACTCCCGAGTAAATGAACCTTTATTTTAATCCAAAACTTAAAGTAAAGCAAGATATTCTCAATCTTGTCACGAATAATTCGAGCTAACTTCACTGTTCAACACGATTGCAAAAGTAACAAATAACTTATCGCTAGAGATTAACTGACTAAGCCTCTAAAATCTCATTAATCCTATTTTACCCGTTTACTACACTTAAGCCAACTAGCGACGCAGTAAATTCCAAAATTTATCCCAGTGTAATCTTGAGTGCAACGGATATAATCCTAATTTTGCCACTGAGCAAAATTATTTTGCTTTCGTCATCCAACGTGCTAAAGCCTAAAACTGTTGTGTCGTGCTTCTTCGTGCCTGTGCAAAGGTTGCTTATTTAGTGTGACGAGTACCGTGAGGGAAAATAAATACGTGTCGCTGGAACGTAGTGGGCGTCGATTTGAGCCGATTGAAATACAAATCGTCTCAAATGCGAGCCTTAATGTAAGCAATAAATTGCCAACATTCATGTCACTACTGAGCGGTATTTATTTTCCCTCACTAAACAAGCAAGATGGCAACCTTTGCGCAAGCGCTGAATTAACAAGTGGTTGGAGTGCTTCTAACTTTCAGGAGCACAAATTTGCTATTAAAACACGCCATATCATCTCGTTCGTCAGTGCAGGAGGGAAATCGCGGTCAGCCGCGGCATTCTTGTTAGTGGTTTACCACTTACAAGAATGTTTGTATTTGAGACAAATCGGGCTTTGATTTGGCTCAAATCAATACTCGCAGCGTTCCACCAGCGCATTTCCCGTAGGCACGAAGAACTTCAACATCATAGTTCTAGATTTTTCAGACAAGCGCACCAAAAAAAGCACTTGCAGTCGCAAGTGCCTCACGCAATCTATCAAAAAATTAAAGTCTAATTAATCTCACGCGTTGAAAAACGGACCCAGATTAAATTAATAATAACTAGGACTGTCGAAGAAATAAAGACACCGCCATAACCAAAGCCGCCAGAAACAACCGAACCAAGCATGGGGCCAATAACATTACCCGTCGCTTGGAAAGATTGATTATAGCTAAAGATTCGTCCGGTAACTTCATGAGGTGAGTTCTTAGCTAATAAAGTCTGCACTTGTGGTAACAATGCCGCATCAACTATGCCCACGAAGAACCGCAAGATTCCTAACTGCCAAATATTTTGGACGAAGGCTTGTGGGAAATAAACCAGTAATCCGAACAATAATCCAAAGAATAAGATTTTTTGAGTGCCGATGCGATCACCTAACGCACCAAATCTTGGTGCCGCAATCAGCGTAGCAATTCCAGGAATTGATGCGATAATGCCACTAATAATATTTAAACTACTGGTGTTACCAACTAATTGGCGGACATACAAACTTAAAATAGGGTTAATCGAATTATTAGAAGCCTGGATGATTAAGGTGGTCACAAACATGCCAATAATAACTTCGGGATGTTTTAACTCCGTAAATAATTTGCGCATTGATTGTTGTGCACTGCGCGCAATTGGGGTAAATTTCTCATGAACCGCAAAAACGGTCAAAATAAACACAATGAACAACAGTGAACCCGTAATAAAGAAAGTTACACGATAGCCAAACGCCGTCGCAACAATTCCGCCCAATAAAGGCCCTAGCAGCGTTCCTGTGACACTACCAGTAGTTAGTGTCCCTAAAGCTTGGCCGCTGTGCTCACGAGGCGTTTGCGTCGCAATTAGCGCATTTGCATTGCTAATGTAACCAGAGAAGACACCTTGCAGGAATCGTAATGCAACAAGTTGATAAACATTGGTGACCAATCCCATTAAGGTGATCACGATTGCCATCCCGATTGAAGCACGCATTAACATTAACTTGCGGCCTTTTTGATCGGCTAATCGTCCCCACATTGGTGAAACAATTGCGGTTACTAAAAACGTTGACGAAAAGGTTACCCCACTCCACAAGTTCAATTGTGTCTGAGTATATTTACCCAAGGAATCTATATATAACGACATAAATGGCGTTATTAAACTAAAACCAATCCCCACCATAAAGCAACCGAACCAAAGAATTCGTAAGTTCTGTTGCCATTGTGGTAGGCGTTTCTTTGTCTCATTCATGACTAAAATCACCCAATCTTATTAATTCAATACTGTCTTGGAAATACGATGATTAAAAAAATCAACACTCACTAAAAACACATAAGTTTTATTATAGACCAATAACCGTTGTAAACAAAAAAGGATTGGGGATAAACTCCCCAAATCCTTTTTTCGATATCCTCATCAGACAAAATCTGAGTTCAAATATCATGACTAAAACGCGCTCTTCAAGCAGAACTTCGGTTAAAAAAGCAACTAGGTTAATTGCCCTAATCGACTTTCACCTGTTGCCTTTAAACAATCAACAAAAAATTATTGACTACTTCTTGTTGTCGTCTGTTAAACCATACTTCTTGTTGAAACGATCTACACGGCCATCGGCTTGCGTAAACTTCTGCTTACCAGTGTAGAATGGATGTGAGTCTGAAGTGATTTCCACACGGATCAATGGATATTCTTTACCCTCAAATTCAACTGTTTCACTTGATGTTTTTGTTGAACCAGAAACAAATTTAAAACCTGTTGCTGAGTCCATAAATACGACTTCATGATAATCTGGATGAATTCCTTGTTTCATTTTTCCTAACTCCTTTTCCCTAACACATTTGCTATGCTAGAGTCCAATTCGACAAATCATTAACAATTAATAATTTTACCATGACTATTGTTGTTTTACAATGCTTTTTTTTCAGTTGCGACGGCTTCAATCACGTGCTTGGTTTCTACGCTGTCGGCTTCATCAGCCATTTCCACATCAGCACCTAAATTACGCAATTTCATAATAACGCGATCATAACCACGCAAAATATTCTCAACTTTATGAATCGTCGTCGTGCCTTCTGCCATTAGACCAGCGATCATTAAAGCTGCGCCCGCGCGAATTTCGTCGGCTGTAACATCTGTTCCCTGCAGTTTATCAGTATGGCGCAATAAAATAATATCGTTCTCAACCGTGATATTAGCACCCATCCGCACTAATTCAGGGACGTGGCGGACTCGTTTCGGATAAATCGTATCAACGATCATGCCCTCACCCTGCGCCTTTAACAGTAGCGGCGTAATTGGTTGCTGCAAATCGGTTGCGAAGCCAGGATAAGGCATCGTTTTAACCGTGACCATTCTAAGATCACCTGTTGGATAGACATAAATGCTATCCTCGTTAACATCAAAATGAACACCAATCTCTTCCATCTTGGCTAAAAATGAATCTAAATGTTCACTAATAATATTTTTAACCGTGATCCCGTTGCCAATAGCCGCAGCCATTGACAAATAAGTACCGGCTTCGATTCGATCAGGAATAATCGTGTGCGAATTGCGTGCATACAAATGAGGCACGCCTTCGATGCGAATCGTGTCAGTACCAGCACCACGAATTTTGGCGCCCATGTTGTTCAAAAAAGTTGCTAAATCAATAATCTCAGGTTCTTTCGCAACGTTTTCGATGATGGTTGTTCCTGTCGCGCGCACCGCAGCTAAAATAACGTTAATCGTAGCTCCTACTGAAACCATATCAAAATATATTCGCGCACCATGCAGCCCTTCGTCTGGTGCTTGAATAAACATCGCACCGCATTCATTACTAACGCGGGCGCCTAACGCCTCAAACCCCTTAATATGTTGATCAATTGGTCGCGGTCCAATATCATCGCCACCAGGCATACCAACAATAGCTCGACCAAAGCGCCCTAATAATGCCCCCATAAAATAATAGGAAGCACGCAAACTCTTAATTTTACCGTTAGGCAATGGCTTCGACACAATACGAGTGGGATCAATTTCTAAACAAGTCTCATTAAGTTCAGACGAAACGTTCATATCATCAAGAATAGCTCTTAAGTTCTTAACATCTTGGATCAAAGGAACACCATCAAGTTGAACCTTAGACTCAGAAAGAATGGCAGCTGGTATCAACGCAACGGTACTATTCTTAGCACCACCGATACAAACTTCACCAGACAGTGGCTTTCCGCCGTGGATAATCATTTTTTTCATGTGGCAGGTTCCTTTATCATCATGTAATTAAGTCATTAATTGTCAGTTTACTAAGATTAATTAATATGAAACGGCAAATAAGAATATCTTCTTATCTCGAATTGTTGGACATACGTTCGCATAACACAAGCGTTGCCAATAACTATCATATAGAATTCAGGGCGAAAAAACAAGCTATAATCCACGTCTTCTGAAAAGTTTCACGGTGAAACAACGCCTTAATTAGGTTTTCACCACACAAAAAAACGGAACTTGGGCGAAAATCCCAGTTCCGTTTTTGATCTCGATGATAAGTTGAAGTCTTGGTCTTAAACACCCTGATCAAACCGTTCTGCTCAATCAAGAATCCAGTCAAATAAAGCAGTTGCGTTAATCATTGAACTCAATTTATTTTTTTCACGCTGATTAGTCAATTCAGCTAACAGTCACTGACAAAGCAAACTAGTTGTCAGCCTTTTCCCAAGCATGTTCTGGTAAATCAGAAGCGGCCTTAACAAACGACTTAAATAAACCTTCTGGACGCATTGGTCGTGATAAGAATTCTGGGTGGTATTGTGCGGCAACGAAGAATTTCTTGTCTGGTAATTCGATAATTTCAACTAAACGATTATCTGGCGAAACACCTGAGAAGACCATGCCTTTAGCGGCCATCTCATCCCGATATTTGTTGTTGAATTCATAACGATGACGATGACGTTCTTGAATCACACTTTGGTTATCATAAGCGGCGGCTGCGACTGATCCTGGTTTGAGCTTGCAAGGATAAGCACCTAAACGCAGCGTTCCCCCAATGTTTTCAACGCCTTCTTGATCGGCCATCAAGTCAATTACGTTATGTTTAGTTTCAAGATTGACTTCGGTTGTATCAGCATCTGCGTAACCTAAAACGTCACGGGCAAATTCTACACAGGCCATTTGCATACCTAAACAAATCCCTAAAAACGGAATATCATGCTCGCGAGCATACTTGATTGTGGCAATTTTACCTTCAAGACCACGGTTCCCAAAACCACCAGGTACAATAATACCTTGTGTATCGCCTAAATAATCAGCAACGTTATCATCAGTAATATCTTCTGCTTGAACTTTAACTAACTCGATATCAGAATCGAAGAGATAGCCAGCATGTTTTAAAGCTTCAGTAACCGAAATATAGGCATCTTGTAATTCAACATATTTACCAACCAAAGTAATTTTAGTCCGGTGGGTTAAATGTTGAACTCGATATTCAAGTTGTTGCCATTCAGTCATATTGGCTTTAGGTGTTGCTAAATGCAGATAATCGCAAACAATTTGATCCATATTTTGCTTTTGTAAATTCAACGGAATAGCATATAACGTCTTAACATCCAATGATTCAATCACGGCTTCTGGATCAACATCACAGAATGAGGCAATCTTATTACGCATTTCTTGAGTAATTGGTTTTTCAGAACGTACCACCAAAATATCTGGTTGAATGCCAATACTCCGTAACTCTTTGACACTATGTTGAGTCGGCTTTGTTTTCATCTCACCAGCAGCTCGTAAATATGGAATTAAAGTTGTATGAATGTAAACAACATTCTCAGCACCAACTTCGGCTTTCATTTGGCGTAACGCTTCAAGATATGGCAACGACTCGATATCACCAACTGTTCCACCGACTTCTGTGATAATGACATCTGAGTCCGTCGTATTGGCGGCCCGCATGATCTTATCTTTGATCATATCTGTGATATGTGGAATAACTTGAACCGTCGCACCGTTATAATCACCGTGGCGTTCACGACGAATAACTTCCGAATAAACTTTACCAGTGGTTACGTTGGAGTATCGGTTAAGATCATTGTCGACGAAACGTTCATAGTGGCCTAAATCTAAATCAGTTTCAGCACCATCGTTCGTCACAAATACTTCACCATGTTGATAAGGATTCATAGTACCAGGGTCGACGTTGATGTAGGGGTCGAACTTCTGCATCGTTACTTTTAAGCCGCGGTTCTTCAACAAGCGACCTAATGATGCAGCAACGATACCTTTACCCAATGAAGAAACAACGCCGCCAGTTACAAAAATATACTTTGTCATTTTGACACTCCTCTATAAGTTGTGAAAATCAGGGATAAACAAAACAAAGTCTCCTATTCATCGAATAGGAGACTTAATGCGATTGACTTTACAATGTAAAGTGCCCAAAAGATATACTACAAATATTTCAGGCATTCGTCAAGTCCTTTGTTTACAGAAAATATGATCAATGCTATTCCGACTTATATGTGACAATCAAAATTATTCTTGGTCGTCATCGTCGTCTGAATCATCATCAGCTTCGTCATCATCGTCACTGAAGTCAGCATCAGTATTATCGACTAACTCGTCATCGTTAAACTCAGACAGTTGACCTTCGATACCATCATCAAGCTCATCGCTATCATCGTCATCATCACTATCATCAATGTCTGTCATATCAGTACTCTTAAAGACACTGGTAATGTTCGTGCTGCTGGCCGCTGTATCGTCGTCTTCTTCATCTTCAGGAGCGACTAATGTGTCATCATCTTCTGGATCATCATCATTATAGTCGATAACATCATCATCATCGGAAACGTCAGCTAAGAAGGCATTAACCTTATGACGACGCTTCTTACGAGGAACATCTTCCTCATCTTCAGGATGGTTAACTTCTTCATCGACAGAATCGAAGGGATACCACTCACGTAAACCCCAAACGTTCTCGCCAAGTGAAATAAAACTACCACCCTCGTTTAAGTCAGTATAAAATTGACCCAGTCGAGCACGAATCTCTTCGTCACTTTTACCTAAATAAGTTTGAATTTGGTTAACAATATCAGCAAAAGCCATTGCTTCGCCAGACTCTACAAGAATAGCGTGAGCAACCTCAATCATTGATAGTTCGGATTTCTTCTGACCCGCAAAAATGTCTAGTTGCACGGGGACACATCCTTTCAGCAATCTATCTTTTATAATACTCGATTATTGTTGGAAAATCAATCTTAATTGGTATTTTCCTAGTTGTTGATGGCTACTGAGCAACACATAATCAAGTGCAATTTCACCAGTCGTCGGTTCATTTTGTAGACGCACTTTCATCATCGTGGTCCGCGTGATAATCGGCACATTGCCATACGGTGTTTGATAAACCGTCTCAATTTCGTGAGCTAAGGCGAAACGTAATTGCAAACGAGTTTCATCTTGACCACGCGTTAAAATAATCAGACCATCCTCTTGCAATTTCAACGTAACCGGAACAGCTGCAGAAGTCTCTGTATTCATTTCATGGTAACGCAAATATAGCGTGGTACCCATTCGAATAAGTTGCCCAGTCACATCAAAAACATGTTGTTCAAATTGACCGTCTTGCTCAATCTGCGTTGTTAAGTGAATTTTAATTGATAATTCCGCGTTAGCATCTAATGCCATGTTTCACCTCTCCCCAGTTTAATTAACCCGATTGTCGATGCATTTAATCTATTATAAGACATTACGCATTCTTTTTTCGCAAAAATGCATTATTTTATTGAAAAAGGGGTACAAACTGCACAGAATAGGCCTGTTTACGGTATACTAACAGTAGCAACAAATAGAAATCATCATTCATTTCAGTCATCTTTAACGTTTTAATCGCGATGACAAATGATGATGTAAATAAGGAGTGATCCTATGCGCAATGTCGTCATCTTACCACGCGAGAAGGTTCTACGTGATCCAGTCCAAAATTATATTCACGTCACACATCAAGTTATTCTTGATTTAATCAACACACCTGAATTTCAGCGCTTGCGCCGCATCAAACAGTTAGGTGCATCCTCATTCACCTTCCATGGTGCAGAACATTCACGTTTCACCCATTCGGTTGGCGTTTATGAAATCACACGCCAAATCTGCGATAACTTTCAACGTAATTATCCAACCCAAACACCTGGCGATGGTCTTTGGGATGACAACGAACGAATCGTCGCCTTGTGTGCTGCATTATTGCACGACATTGGTCACGGCCCTGAATCACATACTTTTGAACACATCTTTGATACCGATCATGAAGCAATTACGCGCGCTATTTTAACATCACCAGATACACAAGTTAATCGCGTGCTACGCGAAGTTAGTCCAGAGTTCCCTGCTGAGGTTGCCAGCGTGATTGGTAAAACTTATCCAAATCCCCAAGTCGTTCAAATGATCAGTAGTCAAATTGATGCCGACCGAATGGATTATTTACTGCGCGATGCCTACAACACGGGAACAAAGTACGGCATGTTTGATTTAACCAGAATTCTCCGCGTAATGCGTCCCTATAAAAATGGGATTGCTTTTCAAAGTGATGGCATGCATGCGGTTGAAGATTATATTGTCTGTCGTTTCCAAATGTACCAACAGGTTTATTTCCACCCAGTTAGCCGCGCTATGGAAGTGGTCTTGGATCATTTATTACACCGTGCTAAATATCTATACGAGCATGATCAAATGACCGCAAGTCAAACACCAAATTTATTAGTGCCGTTTTTAGAGAACGATTGGAATTTAAGCGATTACTTACGGCTTGATGATGGCACGCTGACCACTTACTTTACGCTATGGCGCGATCACCCTGACGATATTCTCCGTGACTTAGCCTCACGTTTCTTAGATCGCCGACCGTTTAAATCCGTTCGTTTTACACCAGCTACGCGTTACTTAATTCCTGATCTGCAACGACTGATCGAAGAGGCCGGCTTTAATCCTGAATACTACACTGCCATTAACGACAGTTATGATTTGCCATACGACGCTTATGACCCCTCTTCAAAAGAACCTAAAACTCAAATTGAATTAATGGAAAAAGATGGTGCCTTGGAAGAATTATCAACGGTTAGTCCCATTGTTGCCGCAATCACCGGTAAAAGCACCGGCGATGAACGCTTCTTCTTTCCCAGAGAAATGGTCCATCCTGAAGAATTGCAATTATTTGAGCCACTCTACCATAAATTCCAAAGTTACTTGCACAACGACAATTTAATCGATCCGCAAAGTCAATTATGATATTGACCGACTAACTAAAACCCGGAACTGTTGCTTTGCGGTTCTTCGCGCTTGTGCAAAGGTTGCATATGGAGCGTGGCGAGTACCGTGAGGGAAAATAAATACTTGTCGCTGGAACGTGGTGGACACTGCTTGAAGCCAATTTTTGCAAAATTGTCTCCAAGACAGGTCTTGTTGTAACAGCTAAAGCTGCAACAACAATCTCACCACTGAGCGGTATTTATTTTCCCTCAGTAAACAAACAAGATAGCAACCTTTGCGCAAGCGCTGAATTGACGAGTGGTTGAATCACTTCTAATTTTTTAGAAGCACAAATTCGCGGTTATATCACGCAATATCATCACTCTTGTCAGTGCCGGAGGGAAATCGCGGTCAGCCGCGTCATTCTTGTTAATGGTTTACCATTTACAAGAAAGTTTGTATTTGAGACAAATGGGTTTTAATTTGGCTCAAATCAAACTCGCAGCGTTCCACCAGCGCATTTCCCGCAGGCACGAAGAAACACAATATAATAGTTCTAGAATTCACAGCAAGCACAGAAAAGGATACTTCAATTTTCTATCATTCAAAAAGCTCCCAGTCAAAAGTAATATTGACTGGGAGCTTTGTTCATTCGAGCGATAAGACGACTTGATTAATGTTGCGTAAAACGAGTAACAAATAGTGGACTAACAGCTTGATTTTCGTAAATACGTTTGATAGCATCGCCGATTAGTGGACCAACAGAAATTTGTACCATCTTAGGAATCATTTTTTCTGAGGTTAATTGAATCGAATCCGTAACGACTAACTTCTTGATTGGAGAATCCGTAATTCGCTGAATAGCTGGGCCTGATAAAACTGGATGCGTACAGCTGGCATAAACTTCAGTTGCTCCGGCATCAACTAGTGCTTGAGCGGCTAAGGTTATCGTACCGGCGGTGTCAATCATATCGTCAATAATGATCGCGCGCTTATTCTTAACATTGCCAATAATATTCATGACTTCAGCAACGTTGGCACGAGGCCGACGTTTGTCAATAATAGCAATTGGTGTTTTTAAGAACTCGGCCAACCGCCGTGCTCGACCAACGCCACCATGATCAGGTGAAATCACAACCGCATCTTCATTCAGATGATTGGACAGGAAATAATCAGCAATTAACGGTGAACCAACTAAATGATCAACCGGAATATCAAAGAAGCCTTGAATTTGTGCAGCATGTAAGTCTAATGCCACGATTCGATCGGCTCCGGCACGTTGTAACATGTCAGCAACTAACCGTGCAGTAATCGGCTCACGCGCGCGAGTTTTACGATCTTGACGTGCATAACCATAATATGGAATCACTGCGTTAATTGTTCGCGCTGAGGCACGACGCAACGCATCAATTGTAATCAATAATTCCATCAAATTATCATTGACTGGTGCAGAAGTGGATTGAATGATAAAAACATCGTCACCACGAACACTTTCCTCAATATTAATTTGAATTTCACCATCTGAAAAGCGAGTAACAGATGATTTTCCTAATGGTACTCCGACCGCAGCAGCAATTTTCTCTGCTAACGGCTTATTAGAATTTAAGGCAAAGATTTTAAGCTCTGACTCAACGTATTTACTAGTCATCGTTTCCTCCTAATTTGACACACTAACAAGATTTTATAACCAATCAGGATCTTGAGCAAGGGGTAATTTTTGCCAATAGTTATCTTTATTCACTTGACGAGCTCGAGCAATCGCCATGGCATGCTCGGGAACATCGTTTGTAACCGTTGAGCCAGCAGCAACAAAGCTATGTTGATCCAGTTCTAATGGTGCGACTAAATTACTATTACTACCGATAAAACTGTGATTGCCAACATTAGTATGGAATTTCTTAACGCCATCATAATTAACGAACACCACACCACAACCAACATTAATATCTGTACCTAACGTTGCATCGCCGACGTATGATAGATGCCCCACTTTAGTCCGTGCACCAATCGTTGCGTTTTTAACTTCGCAGAAATTACCAATATGCGCCTCTTCACCAATCACAGCTTTAGGCCGGAGATGACTATTAGGCCCAATGTTAGAACCGGACATCATTTCTGCTTCTTCAATTGTTGAACTAGTAATCTGAACGCGATCATGGATCTTCGCATCAACCAATTCAGAATGCGAACCAATCACACAGTCACCGCCAATTTCAGTATGGCCTTTTAAGTTAACACTGCCTTCAACAATGGTATCTGAACCAATCTTAACGTCAATGTCAATATGCGCCGTTGCGGGGTCGATTAACGTCACCCCGTTACGCATATGTTGCTCATTAATTCGTTGTTGCATAATTTTGGTGGCGACGGATAAAGCGACGCGATCATTAACACCTAATGATTCTGTGAAATCAGGAGTTTGATAAGCCGCAACAATCCCACCAGCATCTTTAATAATTTGAATCACATCGGTCAAATAATACTCGCCTTGAGCATTATGATTCGTAACTTGGTGTAAGGCATTAAAAAGTGTTTGGTTGTCGAAACAAAAGACGCCCGTATTAATTTCATGAACGGCAGCCTCTTCTTGAGTCGCATCTTTTTGTTCGACAATTCGTTCGACAATTCCTAACTCATTACGAATAATTCGCCCATAGCCTGTCGGATCTTCAGCCTGAGCTGTTAAAATTGTCGCCTTAGCACCTTTTGCTTGATGATAAGCAAATAGTTTTTCAAAAGTTTGCGCAGTTAACAGCGGTGTATCACCATTAACAACTAAAGTCATTCCTTCTTGAGCACCTAATTGTGGCTCAGCTTGCAAAACAGCGTGGCCAGTGCCCAATTGTTCTTCTTGAAAGGCATAAGTACTACGATCACCTAATAAGTCTTCAACGGCTTCAGCACCATGCCCCACAACCGTGACGATTTGTTCAGGCTGAGCCAATTCAACCTGAGTAATGACATGATCGACCATTGACCGGCCACAAACTTGATGCAATACTTTATAAAGTTTAGATTTCATCCGCGTGCCCTGACCAGCTGCCAGGACAATTGCATAACGACTTGACATAATAAACTTCCCTTCATCTAGACCAATTAACTGATACACACCCTTAATAATAACTTACCAAAAAAAGAAACTCAATAGAAAAACGCCTTGCAATAGCGTTTTATCTTGATTTATGGGTAAAAAAATAAACTGAGACAAAAAATCCCAGTTTATTTTATTTGGTCTGATCAGCGAACAAAACGCTGAATCTGGTTCGTTTAACAACGTCGCTTCGCTCTACTAAAAAACCTGATCAACAGCGTAACTAGGCTAATTCAAAAACTCAAGACGGCCTTTTAATACGCGTTGGCGAAACACCATTTTAATTTGAAATTATTATTTTAATTTTCTCGAGCAGCGTTCATTGTGGCTAACTTTTCTAAATAATTACCCGGTTGAACCTGAATTTGGTCGGTCTGTGTGTTAATCTCGACGACTTCTAATAACGACGTATAGTCCTGAACCGCACGTTGACCACTAAAGGCGGTCTCAGCGAAAACAGTAATTCCGACTAAATGAGCATTAAATTCTTTAATGAGATCGTGCATCCCATGAATGGTCCCGCCGCCCTTCATGAAATCATCCACAATAACCACGTTGGCGCCATCAGATAAACTACGTTTAGATAATTCCATTTTTTGAACACGATCAGATGAACCAGAAACATAGTTGACACTAACGGTTGCGCCCTCAGTGATTTTGGGATCACGTCGTGCGACAACAAATGGCGCGCCCAAATAACTAGCAACACTTTGAGCAATTGGGATCCCTTTAGTCGCAACCGTCATAACAGCGTCCACTTTTTTATCGGAGTACTGCGCAGCAATCAACCGACCAATCACTTTTAAATAAGTGGGCGTTCCTAAGAGATCAGATAAATACAAATAACCACCAGGTAATAGCCGATTACTGTCGGCCATCTTTTCCGCCATCAGGTCCAAGAAATCGTGTGCTAATGGTTCACTAACGCCAGGTAAATATTCAACCCCACCCGCAGCTCCCGGTAATGTTCGAACAATTCCTAAGCCTTGAGCTTTAAATGCACGTTTAATAATAACCAGATCTTCACTGATTGAGGACTTGGCAGAACCATAGCGTTTCACGAAGAACGGTAATGCGACTAATTCACGAGGATGATCTAATAAGAAATTAGTTAAGTCAATTAAACGATCACTGCGGCGAACCTTCATAGCAAATGACTCCTTATCATAATAAAATAATGTCAAATGAATCAGTACAGATGATGAGATGCAAGACTAACACGAACAATCAATAATTAATCAACTTGGTTTAATAATTAAAGATAATCAGTAATACCATGGTCAACATCATGATAAATAATAGCCAAGTATTTATTAAGCACGAATAATTAAGCGTCATCCACCATAATAAAGTGACAATCGTTCGTCTTTTAATCATAACACAAAAGTTACGTAATACCATCAATAAATAATAGATAGGCACGTTGAGCGACAAAAAAAGACCTAGGTTAGCCGCCCGAGTCTATTTTTAGAAATGATATTAATTATTTGTTGTTGCTAAGTCGCCACCGTCGAACTCAATCTCGATTGACTTGGTAAGCAGATCCGTATAGCTATATGAAACACGTTCAAAAGCATTCTCATCTTGATTAAGATCAACCACGAAAACAGCTGGATATGTTTCTTTCAACGTACCATGACGCCGAGTGATCTTCTTACGACCAGCCTGTGCGACGACAGTTAAATGTTGACCGAGATGATCATCCAATTGATGCTTGATTGTTGCTAATGACATTGGCATATGCACCCACTCCTTGTGAAACATTATATCACGAATTATCACAATTTACAACTACACAAATGTTCGTTGAAAAATTATGATCATATGTGGGACAAACATGGGACTAACCATGATGATCAGCGATGTCGTTCTGTTCAACCAAAAATTTGCTTAAACAAAACGGCGTCGTTAAGGCACTGACACGCTAGTTTTTGTCATACATCAACCTAAAATAAACGGACCCGAAATTTTCAGCTCAAGTTCTTCTCTATTTTAAATCCAGAACATTTAATTGACACTATTTAGAACGCTTACTTGCAAATGTTGTGAAACATACATTGCTCAAGTCAATAAATTTTTGAATCGGCAATTGCTCTGCGCGAACTTGGACAGGTAAATCAAGTTGCTTAATAATCTCAGTAATTTGTTCACGTTTATCCTTACCGAACAGATTGGCTAAGTTATTTTGCAAACTCTTGCGTCGCTGTTGAAAACTACTCTTAATAATGGTGGCAAACATTTCTGAATGTTCAATTTGATAGGGTGACTGTTGATAACGTTGCAAAACTAAAACGGCTGAATCAACATTCGGTTGCGGTACAAAAGAAGTTCTCGGGACAATTTGCGCAATATCTGCGGTCATTTGTGTCTGCACTTCAATACTAAGTGACCCGTAATGTTTATTGCCAGAATCGGCAGTAATGCGTTGCGCCACTTCTTTTTGCATCATCAAGACTAAGACATCGGGTTGAACTTCACCATTAATTAAACTGAACATAATCGGTGTTGTGATGTAATACGGTAAGTTAGCAACAACTTTGATTGCGCCATAATCCGAGTAATTTGCCGTTAAAGTGGCTAAATCGGTCTTAAGAATATCTTGATTAATAATTTCAATATTGTCATAAGGTGCTAGAGTATCAGCTAAAATCGGCAATAAGCGTTCGTCAATCTCAACGGCAACCACTTGTTTAACTCGTCGCGCTAATTGTTCTGTCAACGACCCGATTCCTGGACCAATTTCCACAACTAAATCCGTTGGCTGCAAATCTGCCGCATCTAAAATACCAGTTAACACGGCTTTATTGGTTAAAAAGTTTTGTCCCAAACTCTTTTTAAATTGAAAACCATAACGCCGTAAAATTGCTTGGGTACGAATTGGATCGGCAATATCTAGCGGTTGAATCTCGGTCATTAAAGTAACCCCATTTCTGTCAACGCATCTTTTAATTCTTGCGGTGTAATTTGAAACATCTGTAGTTTGCGAGCCAACTGTTTGCCATTGGCATAACCAATATGCAAATAGTCTCCTAATTGTTCACGACGTGTTTTCGCATCAACACCAGCAATCAAGCCTAAATCGGCCAGATCAGATTGTGAAATCACTGGTGCCGTTTCCGTCGGTGAAGTCGTCGTCAACATATTCTTCAAACTGGCTTGCAACGCTTCAGCAGATGCGTGCTCGACACCTAAGCTACCACGATTATGCGGCCGTGCTTCACGACGAGGCAGAAATGCTTGTTTAGCCTGAGGGACGATCTCCAAAACTTTCTTGCGAATTCTTTCACCGTTAAAATCAGGATCAGTTAACACGACCACGTCACGAGTTTCTGCAATTCTTTCAATTTGGGACAAAATAGATTCTGGTACTGCCGAACCTTGAGTTTCAATTGTGTCGACATCGCCAAAAACTTCTTTTAAACGCCGAGTGTCGTCACGGCCCTCAACAATAATAACTTCTTTAATCATTCGTTATCCTCTAAATGAAAAACTTTTAAAGTATTGCGGTACGTTTGCTGCGCAATTGTCGCTGTCGGTAACCCCAATGCCTTGGCAATCCCTTCAACAACATAATAAGTGTAGCCAGGTTCATTCATCTTGCCACGATAAGGCATCGGTGTTAAATAAGGTGCATCGGTCTCCACTAGCAATTTGTCCAAGGGTGTTTGTTGCAAACTTTCCCGCAAATAAGCAGCGTTTTTAAATGTAACCACCCCACTATACGACAAATAGGCGCCTAAATCCAAAAACGGCTTGACCCATTTTGACTCAGCATTAAAACTATGCATGACAATTTGACCAGCCGGTAATTGTGCCGCCTTTAAAATATCGTAGGTATCTTGCAGAGCCTCACGGGTATGAATCGAAACTGGCAGATGATAGTCTTTAGCAATCGCTAATTGCTGACGAAAGACTTCACACTGCACCTCACGTGGCGAAGTATCCCAGTGGTAATCTAGGCCAATTTCTCCAACCGCAATTACTTTCGGTAATCGTAATTGTTCACGCAGTTGTTGTTCAGCCACTTGATCGAAATCTTTCGCATCTTCAGGATGCCAACCAATAATGGCATAAAGCTGACGAAATTCAGACGCTAATCTTAAAGCGCCGGCATTTAAGATTGCATTTGAACCGACCATTGCCATCTTAACCACACCGAGTTGCTCAGCGCGCTGAACATACAACGCCTCCTGACCAGCAAAAGCCTCATCATTTAAATGCGTGTGCGAATCAAAAATTTTCAAACGATTACTCCTTAAATCATAATCAAAACTGCTTGCCGATAATTAAACTGTTATGCTATCGGTTCTCCGTGCCTGCAGAAAATACGCTGCAAGCATTATTGAAATGACAAAACCTAGAACTGGTATGTTGTGGTTCTTCATGCCTACGGGAAATGCGCTGGTGGAGCGCTGCGAGCATTGGTTTGAGCCGAATAAATATCAAATTAACTTGAATCTTGTAAATCCTAGAACTGTCATGTTGTGGTTCATCGTGCCTACGGGAAATACGCTGGTGGAACGCTGCGAGCACGACTTTAAGCCAATCAAAGATTGTCTTAAAGCTCGGCTTTCTTGTAAATGGTAAACCATTAACAAGAATTCCGCGGCTGACCGCGATTTCCCTCCGGCACTGACAAAAGAGATATAGTGGTGTTATTTAACAGCAAATTTGTACTTCTAAAAATTTAGAAGTAATTCAACCACTCGTCAATTCAGTGCTTGCGCAAAGGTTGCCCTCTTGCTAGATAAGTGGCGGCGAAAGAATACCGCTCAGTAGATCGAGTAGGAAGTAATTGTAAATTACCGTCCTCTCACACCACCGTACGTACGGTTCCGTATACGGCGGTTCAATA
>NZ_RHOX01000029.1 GCF_003946695.1 Lapidilactobacillus bayanensis
CCGCAATAGAAGGCCTTATCAGACTTTTGCTTGGTTACACCATCAATCTCATCAGGATTACCAAACTCAAGCACACCACCATTATCATTAACCATAGCAACTAAACCGTTATCGGACTTCATCTTGGCCGTGATAATCGGATAAGTTGGATACGTGCCGCGGTTGTCGATATTGATTTTGCCTGTTTCATCTACTACTGCTGTTGAAACGTCTATGGAATGAGCCACACCGTCAACAACTTCAAAAGAAAAGGAAGAAGTAATCGAGTTTCTACCACCCGGCACTTCTTCCACATCTGAAAATGTTCCTAACCAATATTTTGTTTTATCGTCATTGAAAATAAGTTGATGTTGTTCGCCGTGCAATACTTCGTTCATTTTTCTAAACGATTGTCTGAACTCTTGATTACTAGCAGAAACAAGTTCATAAACAACCGTAATTTCCCGTGACGGGTTGCGGACATATTGCAGAGACTCACCATCTGAACGCCCAATTTGTTGTTTCGCAACATCTTGATTAAGCAATTCCCTACCTGTAACTTGCAAGGTTCGATAACCCAGGATCACGTCTTCAAGATATGTCCCGTCAACTTGCATTGCTTCCGCTGGATATGACGGAGTTTCATCACCAGTGAAAACATTCATATCTCTGAAATCATACATACTAAACAATCCCCCTTGGCCGGTTACTTAATCTAGTAATTCTATTCATTTCAACTTGAATTGGTTGTGCTGTTGCTCGTGCAATTTCATGAGTATCTAAATAAACAGGCACTTCAATGGTTTTATTTTGCGCATAATTAAGGTTAAGGTTCGGTGTTACATTAACGTTATTCATCTTGCTGTTAATTGCACGAAGCGAACGTGTGAAATCAGTTGTATTTACTGCTGGAACATCAACAACTGCTGCATTAGCAACATTTTCTGCTGCATCAGATACAGCTTTGATATTTTTTTCAATACCAACCGCCATACCAAGTGGTACATACTTACCAACCTGATCACGCATTACACGTGAGGGAGAATGAATGCCCAATGCTTTCTTAGCTGCTCCTAACGCTCTTTTAGCCATGCTTGCAGCTGCGGACACAGCTCCACCAATCGCCCCAGTAACACCTCTTACAAAACCGTGAACAAAATTAGCACCAGCACTTGCCATTTTTCCAACAAAGCCAGTAACTGCACTGTAAGCACGTTGCATACCACCTTTAACTGCAGAAACAACGCCGCTAAAAGCACCAGTAACAATTGACTTTAGCGAATTCCAAATTGACGTAAATATTGACTTAATACCATTTGAAACGGAGCTAATAACACTTTTAACAGCGTTTAACCCAGCGCTTACAATACTCTTAATGCCATTGATTACTGAAGTAACAACAGATTTAATACCATTCCAGACCGTTGTCGTTATGCTCTTGATGCTGTTCCAAGTGCTGGTGAATACTGATTTAATAGTCTTCAACACATTTGAAATAACTGTCTTAGCAGTATTAATTGCTGTTCTAATAACGCTGTTAATTGCATTCCAAACTGTTGACGCAACAGCCTTGATTGCATTCCAAACACCTGACCAATCGCCTTTAATTGCAGCTGTCACGCCACGAATCACGTCTGCGACAACATTAATTGCGGCAGACACCAAAGTTATGATGACGCTCCAAATACCACTAAGAACTGCCTTAATAGAATTCCAAACGCCAGACCAAATAGCTGAAATTGAACTCATGATCGTTGAAATAACCGTTTGAACAACACTCATTGCTGTTGATATTACGACCGTAATAACATTCCAAACCATAGTCGCATAGGCCACAATCGTGTCCCAAAGCCCAGAGAAGAATGCTGTTAGAACTTGCCACGTTGCTTGAATAGCTGCAACGATTGGTGCAAAAATCAAAACTAACGTGTTCCAAATAACAGTTGCGGCAGCTACAATTCCTGTCCATAGTAATGAAAAGAATTCCGTCAAAGCTGACCAAAGATTTTGAATTGCTGCAATTAATGGTTGAATTGACGTTAAGAAACTCTGCCAAATTGTTGTCGCCACAGTTACGATTGATGTCCACAATGTAGTAAAGAACGTTGATAACGTCGTCCAAATGCTAATCGCTGTTGTAACGATGTTTGTCCATAATTGTGCGAACCATGCAGCGATTGCAGACCAACCAGCCATGATTGAAGCACCAACGCTATTAACAAAATCTCTAAACCACGCAAATTTGTTATATGCAACTACCACGGCAGCTACAACGGCTACAATAGCAACTACCACCAACGCAAAAGGATTCATTAAACTTAGAACTGTAAAAATCGTCTTTATTGCCATAAATCCATTTTTAACGAGCGATGTGGCCGTGTTGACCATATTCATGATCTTTAATATGCCGCTAAACGCAGCAAACCCAGCTGCAATACCAACAATTATCGGCGATAACGCATTAAGAACTTTTGCCACTGCGGCTACTGCCGTACCAATCGCACTAAAGATAGTTTGAATGATTTTTGCACCTTGGGCAGAAGAAACAAAGTTAACTACTGCACTGACAATTCCTGCGATAATGCCAACAATCGGTACCATAACACCTTTGATTGCTTCAAAAACTGCCGCTGTGCCACCTGCCTGATTAAACGAATTAATCATTGAAGCGATACCGCTAATCACGTTGCCAATCGCAATTACAACCTTGCCAATAAATGTTCCAATGGTTGTGAACACACTTGCTGAACCACCAACGCTAGAAAATGAAGAAGCCATTTCTTTAACTTTGCCAATGACAGTTTGGACATTACCTGCAACCGCAGAAACATAACTGGAAACCGCGCTTATAATCGTTTGAACCGCCTTGGTTGCCATAAAAGCGGCTACCATTTCTTTAATCGCAGATATGATGTTCTTAATAACACCAATTGCAATCTGCACGCCTTGGCCAATTAACTGAAATGCTGCCATTGCACCGTTTGCAATTTGTGACCAGTCAATACTCTTGATTGCACCAGTCAAATTGTTACCAATCGCTGTTGTGATTTCAGTTATCTTGCCTTTCAAACCACCAATAGTTTTTGAAGCACCATCAATAGCTGGCCCGAATACCGAGCTAAAAGCCTTGCCAATTCCTGCAATCGCCGACCTCAATTGAGAACTGTTTTTATAGGCCATAATAAATCCTGTGGCTAATGCTGCGATGGCAATCATAACTAAACTAACAGGACTAACCAAACCAGCTATCGCACCGCCAATATTTGAGAATATTTTTCCGGCATTAGCAATTGACATCGACATAGTACCTATTGCAGTAACTATTGCACCAATGGCTGGCATCATGCCAACAAAACCGCGAATTGCTTCTGCTGAAGATGAATTTGAAACGGTAGCCCAGTTTAAAGCAGAATTGATCATATCAAGGAATGCACCATTAACGCCCGCTGAAGCTTGATAAGCTTTATTAGATAATGCTTCCCAATTACCGCCGACTTGTTCAATCTTTGAACCGATGTTCTTTTGCATTTCTGCAGCTTGATCAGAAAGAACTTTATTGGCTGCTTCTGTGCTAGAAGAAACTTTCTTTAATTCACTATTCATAGCAGACCAACTTGTTGTTACATTACCGCTACTATCAGCAACTGAATCCATCAAGTTAGACATTACTTTATAGCCTGACTGTCCGAACAGAATAGACAACGCATTTGCTTTCTGCTCATTAGTCAATTTAGATGTCTTCTTATTCAAATCAGACAGAATAGAAGCTAACGGCTTCATGTTTCCTTGAGCATCAAAATACGAAAGTCCTAACTCATTCATGACATCTTTTGCAGATTTAGACGGTTTAATCATTCTAGTTAATGCAAAGTTCAAGTTTTGTGCTGCTTGAGCAGCAGGAATCCCTTTGTTAGTCAGCAAGCCAACAGCAGTTGTTGTATCTTGCAAGGAAATACCCATTTGAGAAGCAGTTGCGCCAACGTCAGCCATGACTTGTTGCATATCTTCAATTGATGCGTTAGAAACGTTAGCAGCTGTTGTGAATACCGCAGCCGCTTGAGCACTTGAACCAATACTCTTGCCCCAGATGTTCATCGCTTGCTGTACAACTGACGCGGTTGATTGCAAATCTGCACCAGCAGCAGTTGCCGCTTGAGCGATGGCTGGAAAGATTTTAATAATCGTTTTAACATCAGCACCAGCTTGTGCCATTTCAACCATTGCATCTGCGGCGTCTTGAGCACTGATAGGTAGTTCAGCACCCATTCTATTTGCAACATCAGCCAATTTATCAATATCCTTGGCTGTGCCACCAGCCGTAACAGCGGCTTTATTCAAACTAGCTTGAAACTTACCAAAACTAGCTAATGATTTAACGCCGATTGCAGTAATGGCCGTACCTGCGATAGTTAATGTCTTACCAACAGCGCTCATTGAGCTATTAACTCTTGACTGGAAATTCTCAACCGAATTAATAGCGTTCTTGAAGCCTGACGTGAAGCTCTTGTCAACGGCACTCAATACGGCTTCGACACTATAACCTTCTGCCATAATTTACCTCCTTTCTGACAGCGGAATAATCTTGCCTGCCGCTTTCAATTTCTTGAATTCTTCCATTCGTTTGTTGAAGATTTCTGTCTGTTTGCGCACTGCTTCATGCTTGCCAAGTCGATCAGGCTCAAAATCAGCTTCAAATGCCGTTCTAATCTGGTTCTTGTACTCGTCAATGTCATAAAATTCAGTGAACGTCTTGTACTTTGGCTTGGGATTCTTCTTGCCAACAGTCGCTTGAACTTGTTGGTTATACCAAGCCTGTAAGGCGATGTTTTCTCGGTCTTCTGCTTCTTTGAGCTTGTAAGCTTCCATTCGCAAGTTGTATTCAGCGATGGTCATACGCTCAATGTCCACAATGCGAGAAAAGCCTAGATAGGCTAATGAATTCAGCAGAATTTCGTAATATTCCTGCTCTGAATTCTTTTCGCTATCTAGGCTTTCATGTTTTTTAACGCAGCTTTTGTTGCATTGGCGTTGTTAATTTCTTCGGTTACTTGAGTAAAAATTTCTTCTAAGTTTTCGCAACCGTCAATATAATCATCAACATCATTTCGTGATGGTTGTGGACTGTTTGTTACTGTTGCCGCGTAAATAATGTCAGACAATACTGCTGCGTCATAAGATTGTAATCCGGGCAATGTCTTGGTTAATCCCATGCCAAGTGACACACCTTTAACTGATAAGCTTGCAATTTTATCTAATTCACGAACAAATCGAACGCCAAAATTAAGAACTTGTTTTTGTTTATTAATAGTAATTTCCATGAAATGATCTCCTTAATACCCGCCCCTGTTTGCCAGGTACTGTGATTTTGTTAGGCGAGTTTTGCTATTGCTAGGCTGGAGCAGTGACAGTTAGTGTCACTTCAAAAGTCTTTGAACCGTCAGTTGTTGTGCCAGTAACTTTTCCAGTTCCAGCTTTGACACCTGTAACGGTTACGGTGCCGGCTTTATCCGATACTGTTGCAATTGTGTCGTCAGATGATTTGACAGCAACTGATTTGTCAGTCGCATTATCTGGTTGCACTGCATAGGTGAATGTCCCTGTTTTGCCGACTTCAACAGATAATGACGTTGGGTTAGCAGTAACCCCGGTAACCGAAACCGGGGCGTCTATTTTGGGTCAGTCACATTAGTGCCTGCGTCTTCTGCCGCCCACTTGTCACCGCCACCTGTTTCGTCTTCGTCAGTAACAACGCCCAAACCACGGAACACGTAATCAATTTGTTCTTGAGCTTGAGCTGGCAATTCCAACCAACCACGTTTAGGCGTGCCAGAAACTGCAAATGACACATCACGAGTTGAGTTATCGTCCGGATCATTGTCATTGCTGTCTTCTGAAACAGTAGCTTGCAAGTACCACGCAAAGTATTTGCCCGCAGCATTACGTCGATTGCGATAAACAATCCACGCTTCCAACTTGTCGCCTTCAAACAAGCTGTCATACATAGCGTCAGCGATTGCAGAGGTGTTGTTGATGAACTCAACTTCAAAATCTGTTTCTACTGAACTTGATGTTGTTACAACGCCATCTTTTGTTGGATTAGTGTCACTGTCACGTTGTGGATCAAATGACAATGACGTTTGCCAAGGAATCAATGTTCCTTCTTTTGTTTTTGCTTCAACCAACTTACGAGCAAAAGCCAAGGTATCAATACCTTGCAAGTAAGTTAATTCGTTCTCATTAGCCATTACATAACCTCCTAGGTTAATTTCATTTCAATATCTAGAATTCCGTGCCATAAAAAAGAATCAGTGCTTGTATCACCGATTAACTGCGGTGAACTAGCCTGATTCCTTATTTGCCATGTATAGTTTTGTGTTCTGTGGAGCTGTCGCGCTGCTTTTAATAACGCATTTAACATGTTTGAAACTTCTTGCCGCTGTTTTTTGTTACCCCATGCGTCAACCCTAATGCTGATGTTTGGCGCAATACCAGTAACTTTTGTTGGTGGCAAAATGATTTGCGTACCACCAACTACAACGAATGGATAGGGTATCTCATCAGTTGATAAATGGTCATAAGTTGAATAACCAAACTTACTGGAAATAGTATAAACAGCGTCAAATAATTCTTGGTCAGGCGTTTTAATCAATAACACCGCCTCACTTCATTAATTTATTGAGATCAGATTTAAACTGCGGTTTCTGCTTGTCGTAAGCAGGCTTAACATGTGGTGTTCCCGTTTGATAGCGAGTGCCATATTCTTGATAAGCTGCATAACTAGCATCAGAACTGATTCTTGCGGTCATGCCACTATTTTCAATGCTCAAATCAATGTTTCGTTTCAGATAACCTGTATCAACTGGTGCGAACTTCATAGCACTTGCTTGTAGTTCAGAACCATTCAGCTTAACAACGTTTTTAACATCGCTTAGATTGGTTCCTTTTCGAAGTTTTGCCTCAAGTTTTGCGATACCTTTTACAGTTAGGCCTTTGCTCATTTGAGTTCACTCACAATCAAACTGTGCTGTTTTAACGGCTTTCTAGCTGTTTGCGGATAATACTTAATTCCACTATCACCAATCATCAAATAAGCCCATTTATTAGGCGGGTCAAGCTGTGTTCTAACAACTTTAGCTCGTTGTTTATAATCGCCTAATAGTTCATTAGCACGCTCCGTACCAACATCGGTAACATTAGCCATAAGTGTTCCTAAAAGCTCAACACCACCTACATATTCACCTAATTCAGGGTCATAATGTTCTTCACTGTCATCATAGAAGTGAACACAATTATCAAAGCGCATGGTTACCACCACCAATAAATCTAACTTTGCCTAGCGTTGATTTGGTAACAGCTTGATTGTCCAGCCAATTGCTAATGTCGTTCTGGAATTCATCAAAGTCGGAATTGCTGAAAGTAATACTTTCCCCTTCTTGCGAATAAGACTTCATTCCTTCGTTAGCAATTCGGTTATAACGAGCAACAGACACTTCAATGACAATATAGCTTAGCTCATCAGGAACGCTCTTAGATACGCCTTTAAGCATGTTAATCAGCCGTTTACTTGTAATATCGATTATTAATTCGATTTTTTCTCGTTGCTGTGTCATTACTTCATCGGGCAGTCCAAGCATTACCTGCACGCTCTTTGTTAAATCAGTATCTGCCATTAGATCACTCCTTATTCAGCTGCTGAAATAGTTGCCTTGCAAGTTGCTGTAAAGTCGCCACTAGTTGCTGTGATGTTAGCTGAACCTGCTGTAACAGCAGTCATTGTGCCATCTTCTGCAACAGTTGCCACCGCTTCAGTATCACTTGCATAAGTAACACCACCGACAATCGCTTCTGCGTTATCTGCATCATCAGGAACTGCAGTAATTGTTAATTGTTTAGTGTCGCCAACTTTGCCAGCCCATGTTGCTTGGCTTAATTTAATGCCAGTCGCTGGGTTGGGAGCTGGCGCTACGCTTTTGGGGCAGAGTAGATTAAATTCTTGTCATAATAAACATAAACACCGTAATGTTCATTCGCTGTCATAATCGTTGAGCCAATTAAGATGTCACGGTCGGTTTCAACTTGAGCATTGCGTTTCATGATTAATTTAATAGCTGGCTTAGTTTCATCAACACGGATAAAGACTGCTTCGCCTTCTGCAAGTTTCTTAGAACGTACAATTTGCACGCCTAACACGTCCATATATGTGCCACTAACTAATTGATTAGCGCCAACATCTGAACCAGCTCTTTTTTCGATAGCGTCAGCACGTAATGCTGCTGCGTCTTTAGGACTCATGATAGCAACAATTGTCTTGTCGTCTTCATCATCATAGATGTCTAATGCTGCTTGAACACCTGCAACGGTTGGTATAAACACAATTTTTTGTG
Source organism: Lapidilactobacillus bayanensis (assembly GCF_003946695.1). Taxonomy (GTDB): domain Bacteria; phylum Bacillota; class Bacilli; order Lactobacillales; family Lactobacillaceae; genus Lapidilactobacillus; species Lapidilactobacillus bayanensis. The sequence goes on from NZ_RHOX01000029.1 coordinate 8,364, forward strand.
TCGCTGTCTTAGCAGCTTCCAAAATGTCGTTATCAATCTTGTTAGCTAATGACAAAGCTAATTGCTTAGTATGTTCACCAACAACATCTCCATAGCCACTTAAAACTGCTTCATCAGTCATTGAAGTACCTTTTGCAGCTTTCTTGATTGTTGCTGTCTTTGTAGTTGTACCGATCTTGTCTAAAGGCATTGGTTCACCTTCAGGAACATCTTCTGCGTCGCCAATATAAGTGAATGCTGAATAAGTGATTACTGAACCAGCTTGTCCTTGTAATGTTGTGTCTACCTTTGCTAAAGGTGTGAAACGTAATGCTTTATCCAATTCATAGCTTACGATTGGAGCAAGGACTTGTGGATTTACCAAGTCTGCTAATTTTGTAGGTGCTGTATTTGCCATGTTATAGGCCTCCTGTTAATTTTTTAAATAGGTCTGGATCTTCTTTGGCTAATTTAGCTTTTTCAGAAAAATCCATGCGGTCAAAATCTTGTTGTGATACAGCCGTGATTGATTTAGCCGTATCACGTGGTGTTTCTCCTGTTAGGAATTCTTGACGAGTTCGCTCACGAACTTCTGCATCATGATCGATTAACCATTGAACGTTAGCTTTAGTACTTTCGGCATCAGATGTGACGACATGTTCTAAATCGTCGCTAGTTACGGGAATCTTAACGTCCTCAAACATTGTTTGTGCTTGCTTAGTCATCGCAAATTTGGCGTTGGTAGACTTAGCTTCTTCAAGCTCTTTGGTCAGTTTTTCAATTTGATATTGAGTCTTCTGATCATCATTCATTTTCTTGAGCTTTTTAGCTTCTTCGGCTTCAGCTTGTTTCTTAGCCAACTCTTCTTCTTTGCTCTTATTCCACTTAGCATATTTTTCGTCAATAATGCGGTTGACATCTTCGTCGGTATACTTAGCTGTCGTTTCAGGCTTAGTTTCTTCAGTTTCAGACCCTGCAGTGTCCTTAACGTTAGTCTCTACACCACTGTTTTCTTCATTCATCTTAAGAACTCCTTCCATAGCTTTTTTAGTGGATCAATGCTTGCACTTTTTCCATAGCTTTTAATGTCATCAATGCTTGGACATTTTGGGTACAAAAATAGCACTTGGCTTATTTGCTAGGTGCTTTTTCCTTTAGATATTCTGTTATCAATGTCAGTCATTAAGGTGTCTCTATCCATATAAGCCGACTTAGAACAACGGCAATTAGGATGAACAGGTATCATTGGAACATCTTGTAGCGAATAAATACCATCATTCTCGCTTGCAATCTCTAAGCACGTCTTACAAGCGCTAGGTTCAGCAATCCACCGTATTTTTTCATAGCCATATTCCTTGAACGAATCCGTTTGTGCTTGGTCTTGAATTCTTGCCGTCTCAGTGCGTGCTAATCTTTGTGCTACATACGCTTTAGCATCCATCTGGTTAGATATACGCCTAGCGAGTTCAATTGGTCCTGTGCCTTGAATTACAGCTTGTGTGAGTAGATTATCTAGCAAGCCTTTTAGCTCGTCTTGATTAGCCCACAACCGATCTGACCAAGTTGCGTTCTGGTATGAACTGTTAACCACACTTGCTAACATTTCATCGCTAATAACTAGCTTGTCTGCACCTAAAATACCCGCTTGACGACTAATTTCATTTAGATAATCCTTGTTGAATTTATCGGTAAAAGACTTCTCTTGGCCAGCACTCATCTCGGTTAAATTCAAACCAATCTGTGACTTTAGCTGTTCTAGCCGATTAATTCTCATCGTTGCATTGTATAACCGCAAACGCCTATTGGCATTATCTGAAAAGTCCTTATTTCTGACCATTTCACCAGCACGTTTGGAGAAGTCTTTTACATCTTCACTAGCAACCCGCTTAACGGCTTCGCTCATGGATATTCCTTCACGCTTGGCATAATTGGCATAGAACCGATTAATGTCATTGTTGATGCTCTTTAAAGCCTGCTGATAATGACGCTGAATTTCTTTATCAAACTCTGCATCACTACGTAGGTTATCTTTAATCCAATCTTTTTCACGCTTTTCCCAATACTGATCCATAGGCTAACACCTACTTCTTATCTTGTTTAATGCGATCATCAGAATAATCAGCTAACGATCGCTTAGCTTGTTGCATCTTACTGTCTTGCTCATCAGCGATGCGTTGCATTTCTTTTTTGGGGTCATCTACAAATGATAATGTGCCAATTTGCGTTTCTTGACTAACAATCCCAGTTAAATTAGCAACAGTTGACGCTTCGTCAGCCATATTAATTGGCAAGTTGCGATTAAATTGGAAAGATAAGTCTTGCCATTTATCCTTAGTGCCACTGCCAAGAACTTGTTCAGCACTAAAAACAATACGGAATAATTGTCTTAATGCTTGCGTAAACTTACGTTCCTTGTTTGCTGCCATGTTCTTCATCGGCAATAGTTTGTATTGCAGCGCAACACCACTAGAATTACCAGAAAAGGCTGCGTCATTAAGATTAGCAACCATCGATATTTGATAAGTTAAATCAGTTAAATGCTGAATGAAATTCTCTTGCAAGTTATCGCCATCAGGTTTGTCAATAAAACTAACATCAGCTTCATTAGACTTGGCGTCAGGGCTATAAATAATCTGATTATCGTCAATATCAACCTGTGGATTGCCATCATCATCTTCTGGTAATGCCAACCCCAATATCTTTAAATAGGCATTATCAAAGTATTCGTTCTGATTAGCTTTCTGGCTTAAGGCGGAGTCTAACGCATTGATAAGCGTCTTAACATTATCAAATACACTCTGGCGGTCTTCATTGTCATAGAACTCAACAGCTGGAACAACACCATAAACATTAGGCTTTGGCTCATCAAAACTAATCTCACCATCAAACCGATAATACTTCTTAGCAAAATAAACATTGCCGTGTAACTTAAGACTGCTGTCATAGCTATAACGCACAAACGCTAACGGTTCGTGGCTGATTGTGTCATCGTAAATCGTAAATGACGTTCTAGTGTCTGAAACAGCAACACATGTTTGTTTGTTCTCATCTTGGTAAACCAACATATAAGAACGCCCATAAATATCTGCTAATCGGCTTGCTTCTGATAACTTGTCTTGGAATGAATTAGCATTATTCCAAGATTGTAACTTCTTATCTTGGTCCGTTTTATCAAGCGTAATCTTAGGTGGAACACCTATGAAATAACCATTGAACGTATCGACAATATAATGTGCCATATTGGCTACAATGCGGTTATCAGGTCGATTACCTATCTTGCCCGGCTTATGCAATATGGCATGGTCACCACGGTATAGGTTTAAATCGTCAACGTATTCTTTTCGAACGTTACTTTGGTAATAATCGATAAAGTATTTCAGTTCTTTTGGTGTTAGCTCTTCATCGACCGGGAAAATAAACGAGCCGTTATCAGAAATATATCCTAATCCCATTAAACTAGTATCTTCGATAACAAACACTCCTTTCTAAATGTAGTAATTCTTAACAACTTTTGCTTTTGGCCTTGCTTGACCATTGATTTCTTCAACTGCGTAACGAACAGCATCGATAACATGGTTATAACTATCGACTGGCTGATTAGTGTATTCGCCAGTCTTCTTATCTTTCACGTATGTGTAATTCTCTAATTCTTCAATCAGCTTCACACAACGATCATCAACAACTAATCGATATTGCTGCAAGAACGCAATTCCTTGCACAACACTGTCAGGGCCTTTCTTAGCCGGTCTAATGCGTGTTACACCATCACGCTTAATCTCTTCAATGGACTTCTTTTCAGCAGCGTCAGCCGTGATTATTTCTTTCTGATAGCCCATCTGTTTAATAGCACCAGCTATTTCGTTGTTCAGCATTCCCTTACGAACGTATTCTTCTAGGAAATAAATTGTCTTGTTCTTCTCGTCAACTTTGATATGAATAAACGCACTCGGATCATTAACATAACCAAAGTCGAGGCCAAACAAATCTTTTAACTGCCTTAAATTGCTATTGTTGTCATCAAGCCTTGTCTTTTCAAACTTAGGAAACACTAGCTTATCAAGTGTCGCAAACTCACCGAGTGCATAGATACGATAATAAGCTGGGTTGCTTCGTTGCAAATCTTCAATATGCTCTTTTACTTGATCGTCTAAGAAATGATTATTCAAATAGGTTGATTGAATAATCGATGTGCCAGTCGGTGGTTCTTGCTCGAAAAACTCCTTATAGACCCAATTCAGCTTGCTAACTGGGTTAAACATTAAGAATATCTGGCGATGCTTATGTTTTTTCTCACGTAAACGCAAGGTAAGCTGCGTATAATCTTCAAGGATAAAATCTGTTGCTTCTTCCATAACCACATCAGAGATACCTTTGATTGATTTAATCTTTTCGCTATCATCCATGCCTTTAAAGATAAACAAGGCACCGTTAGGCAAAGTGATTTCATAGTTTGAGTTATTAACCTTACAGAATGGCAACAACCCAAGATTTGCCAGCCCGTCTTTGACGTCTTCGAAAATAGACAACTTAACGGACGTACCTACCTTTCTTAGCCACAACACCTTGCGTGGGTAGTCCCAATTCTGACATGCTTTAATGATTACTTTTTGCACTACACCGTGTGACTTACCACTTGAAGCACCGCCATAATAAACTTCAGTGAAATGAGAATAATCAAAAAGGTGACTATAAAAGTCGTCATTGAATACCTTTTTAGGGTTAGGAATATTAAGATTAATCGCCATCAGCATCACCGCCTATCGTGATATTAATATCTGTACTGTTACCACCTCTAAGCACTTCTGCTTTGTATTCAACGATCTCTGCTTCTGCACTAGCTTTACGAACTTGAGCTTCAGTCAATTTATCAGAATCAGGATAGCGTTTAAGTATTTCACGAATAGCAGAAATTCTTGTTTTGAAGTCAGCTTCTTTTTGGACTTCTTCAGCCCCAATTGGCGTACTGACAACCACCGTTTCCTTTATTTCACCACGAGCAATGCTGGTTAGTAACTCAATCGCTTCTTTAGCACCCATAATCTTTTGTGATTCAAGTTCCTGCATTCGCTCATCGATATAAGATTTAATTCCAACATTTTCCAACAATTTAGAAGATTGCGCCTTGGAATAATTCTTTGAATAACCAGCGTTAATTGCTGACTGAAAAGCATTTCCGCTTTCAATATATTCGTCAGCAAACTTTTGCTGCTTTGATGTTAATTTATGGCTCACATAGATCACCACACCTCCAATTTTTAAGCATAAAAAAAGACACCGGTTAAGGTGTCATAAACTAAGTATATTGCTTGTTGGTCTCGAACCAGCGCCACTCAAGTGACCGTCCAAACACGAAGCAATAACCAGCAATGCAGTTTGAGGTTCCCAGCTCCTGCCATACTCAGTCCTTCTTGGATTCAATTAGCACTGAGGCTTTATCTTCTTTTCACACTATCGCCTCAGCTAAGACGAAACGTGCTTGCCAACACGTAAGAAGATGCCGAACAATATATTATGTATTGCAATATCAAAAGTCGGCGATTGGCTTTAATTAATTATTGTTTGGAAGGAATTTGTACGACTTACCCGAACTTTTGATATTGCTTGGATAATACTGCTTGTAGGTAAAAATATCCTCCTTCAGGAAGGAACTGTGCGCAACTGAATCGAACAGCTGATCAACTACCAAGTCGCACAACGAAGAAATAAGATCTTTCATTTTTATTTTTTGTTTTCTCTTGATTAGAGAACCGCATGAAGCGGAATCGAACCGCTTGTTAGCACCAGCCATACGACGTGAAACTTATATTACTTGTTGGCCGACAACAAAGAATATAGTTTATTTTGTGAGCAGTAAGTTTTCCGCCTTATTGCTCTCCTTGTTCTTATCGATAATATCAATATAGCACACTTGGTACTTCTCGTTGCTTCTAAACTCCGTATAATTGCTACGAATCGTTGTTTTGCTTTTAATCTTTGAAAACTAACAATTTTTCGCCCGGATAAGCTTCAGCAAACTCCAACAACCCCCTTAGCTTAAGTTTATCAATCGATCCTGCTGCATAACCAACTTTAGCAGCAATCTGATAATGCGTTAATGCTGGTTCACAAAAATACGTATAATAAAGTACCCAATAACTTGTTTTGTTCATAACAGACATTGCCTGTTGGCAATTATTGATGATTGCTTCTGCATCTATATGATTAACTATTTTTGTTTCGATGCGGTTCTCATAGCTAGACGCTTTTGGCATACCATCAAACGTTGGCGATTGGATGTCTGTTAATTTTTGGCCAGCCATTCTTGACAAACGGCGATAATTTGAAAGTATTTCTTTTGCATTTTCAATGCTTTTATCTTCATCAACTTCTGGTAATAAGCCCACTAAACCGCGCCCCTTATGCTATAATTAGTTGTCGATTAATTATTTAGGGCTGCCTGCGGGTGGCCTTTTTTATTGCTCTAATTCCTCGATTTCAACTTCAACACGTGGATTATCCGAATAGTACTTGCTTATTGTCGATTCAACGATCAACGCGTCATCTTCCCACACAATACCGGTCAGTGGATCAGTAACGCCTTTGAAGTAGTTATCAACGTCAGGCTTTTTAGTTGGTCTGATTTTACCTGCTTCTTTTAGCACCTTTTCTCGCTTACTGCCACTCTTTTGAATTGACCGGTACACTTTCACCTTGCAAGCCAAAGCGCCTTGTAGGGGCTCTCTGTGCCACTGTTCAAGTGCCTGACGTTTGACTAACGCTTTATAAGCTTTTGATTTAGGTGGGTCATACGTTTGAACAAATTTGCCTATTCTTTTAAACCTAGGGCGACCTTGGGGCACAGGCTCCCCCATGATAACTAACTTAATCATCTATATCTTTTAACAACCCCATTGCATAGCTAGTTAATGCGAAAACTGCTGAAATGATATACATAAGATACTCGTCAAACTCTTCAATATGACCGCCACCAATCTTATAAAGCCAAGCTTGAAACGCCCATACTGCAAAGAACACAATTCCTGATTGTAATAACCTCATTCAGTCGCCTACTTCAACTCATCAACAATTACAGTGCCGGAACCAATGTAAATGTTGTGCTTACGATTTTTTTGATCGATATATTGGACGTCATGATCTTTATAGTCAATGTCAAATTTACCTTTTTGGTCAAATATCACTTTCCCATCAACGTTGTAAACTCGAATGCGTCTAGGCAAGCCGTTATTAACGTCACTGCTAAAATTTTTGGTGAATCGATTCCACGAAGCACAACCGGACAGGCTAAGCATTAACGCCAGCCCTGTCACGATTAACCATATTTTCTTTTTCATTTGTTTCCTAACTTCCTTCCACACATTGGACAATAATTAATAAGTACGCCCCGTTGGTACACTACATCTTGCGTATTAACGTTAATAGTCAATTCAATACCGTCATCTTGACGCATGATATCGCAACCTAAATAACGAATCGTATTGTCCAAAGCACGTTCCTTATATAACATCTTTTTTGCGCTATACGTATATTTATCTTCAAAATGACAATATTGGCATTCACTCATTTCTCCACCTCATAACCGTCTAACCATGCGCGAGCAAAGGCTTCTTGATGATATGCGATCCAGTCACCGATTCTAATTTCATCTTGCTCAACATAGTCAAAGCCATCAGTGCTGAAATATAAAGCTTCTCGAAGTTCTGCATTATGCTTCTTACACCACTCAATATAGGTTGCAACGTGAACTGAAATCACCGGCATATCATCTGGCAAGGCGGCATCATAGTCCTTATTATATTTAATTAAGATTGGGTCAAACTCGCATCCACCGTGCGCTTCTTCTCCTTGAAGTCCACAACTGTGAACCAAATCGTTCCATTCTCTTAGTGCCTTCTCAAACACGTCCCGCTTCGTCTCATAGTTCATCATCAGTCACCTCTTCTTTCTCGCAGTCTTGCAAACCAAACTTAGTAATTTCTGCATCAGTGAATTCAAACAAGCTTTCATCTTTATCTTTGCAAGCACGCCACGTTGCAATTGACTGCGGTGTAACAGGTGTTTCTGGATTAGCGCCTTTTTTTGACCACTTGCCACGCTTGCAATAGACAAAGTCCTTATTTGTTCCGGGTACATACACCATGTAACGCGATTCTTTTTCAACCGTGTAGCCGTTATACCATGCGTCAGATAAAATCTTAAATTGTTCATCAGAAACATCAGCAAGACAGTTGTAAAGAGCAAAATCACATGTTGCAGAATCCTTAGCAAACTTAATAATATACATGTAAAAATTCAAACGCATGTCTTTAGCTTGTTGTATTTCATCAGCAACATCTTTAGGCAACACTGGTTTAACTGGTTCTGCTGTTGGTAATTCGTCAATGATAGCTGAACGGTTGGGCCATGCTTGGGTACCATAAGCCCCATCAACAAATTTGATACCACATGGTTTTTCATGGTCATTTTCATCAATTTGTACAATAGTACATTTTACATAAATCGTGTCGCCTACTTTATAGTCTTTCATCGTCTATTCCTCCAACAATTTCCAAATAATAATAAACACAATCACTAACGTTATGATCAGCGCAACAAGGGGCAACCAGTCGCTGAAAAATAACGTTGTAATCAGTACGATAATGCTGATTATTGCTGCTACATAATCAATAGTCATGAGATACAATCATTGTGACAATCCAGCCATCTTGTTTGGCTCGTTCAATTAATTGTTCTTTGTTTACACCGTGCGTTTTAAACCTTAAAAAATCTGCAAGTTCATTGTTTGTTGGGATAATCGTTCTCTGTAAGCCACGTGTTAGCACCCAAACCAATTTATTGGGATTACCAAATTTCTGACGTGCCTTTCGAATGGTTGATAATGACACGTTAACGTCTTGATTTTCTTCGATATAGCCGATAATCTCATCATCAGTAAATCCTTGTGCCCAGAGGTTTTTAATCAACTCTGAGCTGAGTGTTGGCTTGCGACCCGTTGGCAATTTATCATCTTTATAAATCTCTCTTGGAATGTTAAATCTTGGGTCGTCATATGGTGCCTCTTCGAGTGTTCCATAGTCGGATTCAATCGAACGGACAGCTTCAAGGATTAATTCACTTTTCGCACTCATCTTTTAGCACCTCGTAAATAACTTGATTCTTCTCTGATGTGGTCAATCGGCTAAATGGAATTGAAACTTCTGGCGGTGCATATCGACCAATGGCTTGTAGTGAGCGAACCATGTCATGGCTATGTCGTGCCATCGAATCTTTCAAATATTCTCTAAACACACGTTGATTACCGTTCATTTCATCATTTCCTGCCAATTATTATTTGCGTAGTCTGCTGTTATCAGATCGTTTGTAGTGACATTCAGCTTGTCTGCCATTCTGTCGAGTGTTTCTAGCATGGTGCTATGATTGCCGTTCATTATGCCAACTAGCGTTGAAGCACCTATCCCACAACGATCAGCTAATTCCGACAAGCTAAGTTTTGTATGAGCGTATAGGCTAAGCACGTTATCTTATAATATCTTCTGACTGTTCATCGTTCTACCTCGATTACTTTGTATTGATCATAGCTAGAAACTTTGTTCAGGCGTCTGCATAGCTTGATTGCCAAATGTTGGTCGTAAAACTCTTCTGGCAACGAAGCTAATTTAGAATTGCTGTCAAGATAGAATATCTGCCAATATTTCATGATTTGACCTCCTAAAACCGCAACAGCAACTCACAAATGACTTGGTTCTTTTGCTTTACGCTTAGCTTACCCATGGCAATTTTGACGTTAGTTGGAACATTGATACTTCTGCCCATACTGGACAGAATCCGCTGCATATCATTGTTAAAGATCATCATTCTTGCCTCAAGATATTCTTTTAGTATTTTTTGATCACTTGTCACTCAAAATCGTCTCCTTATATTTCTGCCGTAGATTTTTTCAAAGCAGCTAATTTTTCAGCAACTCGTTTGTTCTGTGCTTTCTGCTCATCGCTTAATTCTGCTGGCTTTAAGTGCTGCCCTGCCTGTTGATCCTTTAGCCATTTGGGCATTACACCAACACTCTTTTGTGTCTTAGCTTGTTTAGCCGGTCTGTTGAATTGAGCAGCCATGGTATCGTACTTCTCACGTAGCTTCTTAGCAGACAAAATAACACCACTCCAGAAGCTGTCTTCTTGGCAACGATCAATCATGTTCTCAATTTTGTTAGCTTTGCGATTGTCTCTCTCAATCATCAAGCGAATGTCATCAGCCCAGTTTTGTAAATTAGGTTCACGTGTCTCTGGGTTGTTCTCTTTGATTCGCTTAAATAATTTATCAGCTAAAGTTAGCTCAACGGAGTCGTCGGCATAAACGCGCTTTTTGCGTTTTGGTGACTTACTCTTTTTAGTTACAGTTTTAGTTTTAGTTATAGTAGTTAATGGTGAACGACTGTCTGTACTACTGTCTGCACTACTGTATGAACGACTGTCTGTACTACTGTCTGCACTATATGCAGGCAAAGGTTCATACAAGGCTCTCATATGATAGACAGCCGATTGATTACCATTTCTTGATTTCCACGTAATCAACCCACTTTGAGTTAAGGCGTTTCGTGCCTTGAAGAAGTTTCTCTCTTTCAAACCAGACTTCGCGCATAACACCGATGCAGCTATCGTAAATTCGCTTGCTTGCAGCTTGTTGTTATAGAACGTCAATGCGTGCCATAGGGCAATCTCTGAAGAACTTAGCGGATTTAGGTCTAATTGATCATAGAATGCGCGTAACTGTTTGAATAAGTCCAAGGCGTTCACCTCCTCATACGATTATTTTATTTCTACTGATTGTGTTGCTATACCTACCCACCCACCGCAAACGAACTAGTTAATAATTAGAATGGTAAGTCGTCATCTGAAATGTCAACATTCTGTCCGTAATCAGGTGGCATTTGATTTTCTAGGCTTCGATCATACGCAGCTGACTTACTTAAATCAGCTTGTGCTTGTGTCCTATTTGAAGAGGATGACACGGCCACTTTCGGTTTCTGCTGTGTAGTTGCTGGTTTAGGTTTAGAAGCGCTAGGAACACGTTTATTGCCACCCTGTTGAACAACAATTTGAGCTGCTTTCTTAACATCAGCTCTATTGCTTGAGCTTGCAAGCCACTCGACATAGTCAGGATGATCAAAATAAATCTGATTAATAGTTTGATTACGATACTTACCAAAACTAACAACCAAATCACCAGCATTATTTGAATCAACGCTTGCGATTTTTTCTTGTTGGGCAATATTATCCATGTCTTCAATGTCTTGAGTAAATACATTAGATAAGCTAGCAATGGTCAGTGTTGCATCAACTTGAGCACGCTTTTTAGCCATTTTTAAAACGGTGTTAATCATTGAATAAGGGTCTTGCTTAACATATTTCTTCTCTTTTGTGTTAGCTGATCCAAGTCCCTCAGTAATCTTCTGATCATTCTTTTTCAACACGCATTTGATTGTGTAAGCGAAAAATCCTTTGTCATAGTCTTCAACCTTATCAACCACGTTGTATTCGCTAGTTACGCCCATTAACATTTGAATCTTTTCAGCACCAGGCTTTAATAACGTTGGCTTACCAGTACCAGGGATAACGCCATAGTCTTGTTTTGGTGTTAAGTTCTTTTGCACCATCGTTTGAAAATTTGAAATTGCTTGTAATTGTGTAGCCATTTGTTGAGTTGTTTCATTTTCAATTAGTGCCAAGCCAGAGTTATTAACTGATCTGCTCTCAACCGCTGTAACCTCTTTAGTCATTATTTTTCCTCCATTTCAAGTGGCTTAATTTCAATCTTGTAAGAAGCTGGATCAACATGAACGCCATCCAGCTTTACGCCGTCTTCAGTAATCACATCGCCTAAAGCTGTTACTGATAATTCGGTTTTAAGTGGCTTTTTATCAGGTTCTTCTTTAATGCGAATATATTTAGTGGCGTCTGCTTCTTTCAGTGATTTAATTAATAGTTTGTCATCATAAATCCATTTAGCTGGTACTTTCTTAGCCTTAACAACTCCGTTTGGTGTATCAATCTTGAATTTAGGGTCATCTTGTTGCTTAGCTTGAAAATATGACGTTAGTAATGATTCAAAGTAGTCTCTTGAATCTTGTGTTTCTTTGGACTTACGATCACGCCACGCTTTAGCCTGTGCAATATTATCTTTAAGTGTCTTATCGTTCTCTTTATCTTCAGCCTTAAGCGCTGCTAGTTTACCGAGTACCCAGTCAGCACTCGAACTGTCTGTTACTTGGAACGGCTTCTTTTCTTGAGCAAATTCTTTTGCTTCGTCTAACTCGTCTTTTTGAAGTGCGTTTAACATATTGATTACTCTCCTATCGTTTCTGGCTCTGGATTAAAGAACTCATTAATGAAATTTGTAATCTCGCGACGATCATCAAGAACAAGAATCTCTTCGCCACTCACATAAAACCGAATAACTTCATCGCCGTTGTACAGGCCTTTATCTTCCCAGTCATAAGCAACTGGCTTTCTGTCATCAAAAGCATTATTAGCACAATCATTATCACGTCTTAAATCAAAATCACTCATTACCATTTCCAACAACTCCATTTCGTGTTAGAATTAACGTATAATTTATTTTGTAATGCCTTTAGATCACTCATTGCCGTGAGTGGTCTTTTTTTATGCTCTTTTTTCATATGATCGCCACCTAGAAAATGTTTGAAGTAACAATTAAACTGATGACAACTAGCGTTGGAATTATGATAATTTCAGCTGCAATAAAGTTGCCCCAAAAGTCGTTTCCTAACGCTAAATAATCTCGTACTTGTTTCATCTCAATAACTCCTTTGATTTTTGATTTGCCATTTACGAACTTCACTAGGAATGAAACGTTTTTGAGTGCCAACTAGGAAAAATGGCATTCCTTGTTCGATGTACTCATCAACTTGCCTGTTATCAGAACACCCAAGAACATTAGTTGCGATTTCCTTTTTATTCATTGGCTTTTCAATAGTGTATTCAGATTTAACCTTTTCGATTATTACCGGCGTTAACTCTTCAACAACTGCTTTAACAATTTCTGCTGTTAAGTTACCGTCAAGCTCAACTGACGCTTGCATTTAGTCCAACTCCTTAATTAATTTAAATAATCTAGTTTTTGCTTGATATATTGATCAATCGATTCCAGGTAATTAATCTCAGAAGCGATTTCCTCACGCAATTCTTTTTGATGCCTTTCAACCAGTGACATATCATCTTCAAGCCAATCATTAACTGGCTTACTAAATATCATTGCGATTGCAGAATCTAAGCTCTCACGTTCTGACTGTTCCTTATCAAGCATTGTTTTTCTAGCAAGTGGGAAATTAATGCTTTTTGCCGGAGTATATAAGCCAAGATTTAAAATCTCATCAGCAACGATCATTTTGAAGTCTGTATCATCTAACTCTCTGGCTAAATCGATTAACCATTTTGTTGGAACAGCTCTTTTTTTATCATTCAGAATGTTAGATAAATTTTGACCAGTTGTTCCTAGTGAAATAGCAATATCTTTGTGCTGGCGATTTGAACGGCCAATAGCTGCTGCCATTTCTTTTCTAATATCAATTTGTTCCATTATTCCAACTCCCATTGTGTAAAGGTTGAACCCTAATACATACGATTAGGCGGTACAATTTAATTAAGCAAAAATAGCTTCATCGCTATGTTGCTTTTCCCAAATTTGCATTAACTCAACATGCTTTGCCAGCTCATCGTTGCTAAAACCGAACCAGTATGATGTTGGTAGCTCTGGACGAGCTAACTTCAATACTTGAATCATTTCTTGACGTGTCATGGAATCACCTCCTTAAAGTCAGCTTCCTATGCGATAATTAGCGTAAGGAGTTGATGAATATGAATCCAATTAAAAAGAAGATAACTATTTTCGATCAAAATATTCATCTAAATATTCCAAGTAAGTGCCAGTTTTGTAATGCCATCCTTCCACAAAATAGTGAAGTACTTGCTGAAGGATATACTTCCGATTCTCTTGGAAGATTTAGCGAACATGGCAAATACTTTTTATTATTGAAATGTCCGTTTTGTGAATCTATCATTACTGACTTATTTTCAATACTTCCCGAAAACCCATTAATAAAAAAGTTTCGTTCTTACGCACCGTTAAAAAAACAGTCAGTAAAAATTTCCAATGAAATGTTCCCTTCTCAAATTCAAAATATTTCTCCAAGATTTATTTCAATCTACAACCAATCCCTAAAGGCAGAGAAAAATGGATTAAATGAGCTAACTGGAATGGGCTATCGGAAAGCTCTTGAGTTTTTAGTAAAGGACTATGCTATTTATTTGTATCCGACTGAAGAAGTCAAAATTCAAAAGATGAGCCTTCAGAACGCCTTGGCTAAATTAGATACCCAAAGCATAAAAATATTGGGGCAGGTATCCATCAAAATTGGTAATGATGAAACACACTACTATAAGAAACACGATTGGGATATTGCTGATATGAAGAGCTATATTAGTACGATCTGCACATTTATTCTTTCTGATTTAAATTTTCGTGAAGCAACTGATCGTCTAAAGCAAGATCATCAGCTAAAAGATTAGAAAGATATAAAAGATTCTCAGATAGTTCCTTGATAGTTTGGATTGTCAGCTCAATTCTCTGATGTCGTACAAGCTCTTTATCATCCATTTAGTTCACCTCCTTAAAAAGTGTTCTTTGATAACTTGATAAACGATATAATTACCTCATAAGGAGGTGATTATATTGAAACTTGACCCAGATTGTATTCGAGATGTGCTTTTAACTGTTGAAAAGCACGCTACATTTAGCCAAGAAGTTAAGCCACAAGCATTTGCGGATGATGGGCTTCTTGAGAAATATGATATGGAAACGTTGCTGTACCATATCCGTGAGACGTCAAATTCTGGACTGATTTCAGGTCTTACTTTCTATATGTCAAGGAGTTTTGTTATTAAGGACCTTACACCAGAAGGACATGAATTTTTGGCAAATATCCGCTCCGAAGAAAATTGGAAAAAGACAAAATCAATTGCCGCGAAAACCGGAAGTTTTTCTTTAGAAGTTTTAAAGGCTACGGCCAGTGGTGTAACCATTGCATTTCTCAACAAACTTCTTGGTCAACAGTAACGGTATCAGCTAAAAATTTAATAGCTACTTCTGAATGGGCATTCGGCATAAAACAAATCTTGATTTCTTCTACTTGGTTGATTTCAGTTTCATTTATGAAGACATGCCCTTTCTTTATTTGGATCTTATCCGTCATTTGCTCACCTCCTTAAAATTATCACTTATAGTGATTGGTTCTCCAAAAAAAAGATAACCGACATTAACCCCTAGCGCATTAGCAATACGTTCTTTAACTTCATCAGATGGGTTACGGCGTCCTTGCTCAATCTGTGCATACATAGAGATTGAAATACCAATTTCATCAGATAAATCAAGCTGTGTTTTTTTAGATTTGATTCTTTCATCAATTAAATTTTTGCGTTTCATTAACTCATCTCCTATCACTCAACGTAATAATAATATCATCACTACAAGTAATAGTCAACACTTTTAGTGATAATTACTTAAAATAATTAACTAACACGGAAAGTAATAGTACAATTACCAATAAGGAGTTGTTTATTATGGAAACTACTGGATCACGAATAGCTTATCTTCGCGGTCGTCGAAGTATGAGCCAGCAACAACTGGCAGAAACAATGTCCGTTAGTCAAAGTACCGTTGGCATGTGGGAATCTAATAAAAGAAATATTAACAACGAAGATTTGGTAAAACTTGCCGATTTATTCGACGTAACCACTGATTATCTACTCGGCAGACAAGTTGATGATAATCTACTCGTTGCAGCCCATATGGACGACGACCTGACTGACGAACAAAAGAAAGAAATTGAAGAATATATAGAATTTAAAAAAGCCCTGAATTGTCAAATCAAATGCAACACTAATTCCAAAAGCAAGAAATTGGTCTAGAAGGCATATCTTTAAGCTGGTG
>NZ_RHOX01000003.1 GCF_003946695.1 Lapidilactobacillus bayanensis
GACCGCGATTTTCCTCCGGCACTGACAAAAGAGATGTGAGGGTGTGATTTAACTTTAAATTTGTACTTTTCAAAATTTGGGGGTAATTCAACCACTCGTCAATTCAGCGCTTGTGCAAAGGTTGCTCTCTTATCAGATTAGTGGCGGCGAAAGAATACCGCTCAGTAGTGACATTATTGTTGGTGATTTATCACCTACAATAAGGTTCGTATTTGAGACGATTTGTACTTTAATCGGCTCAAATCGACGCCCACTACGTTCCAGCGCAAAGTATTATTTTGCCGCCACAGGCCCCCACTATTTCCATTTCCAACCTTTGCGTAAGCGCGAGGAAGCACAACATAACAGTTTTAGTTTCCACTGTTTTGATTAGTTCCAGCGAAAGTATTTATTTTCCCTCACGGAACGCGCAACATCCCATATGCAATCGTTGCGCAAGCGCGAAGAAGCGCAACACAGCAGCTTGAATCGTTAACGCATTTGTTACGACTACATCAAAAAAAGAACCGGGATTTTTGTCCCGGTTCTTAGTTGTTTTAAAGGTCATTATCTGACTTTTTTTACGCCAATGTTTGCGGCGAATGTAGTTAAACACTTCGCATGCAGTTTTTAACTATATTCCGCTCAAATTGTTGTTGAGATAAGATTTTGTGGCCGCTTATTCAACGAAATAGGCCATGGCATAATCATCAACCCATTGTCCGTTGAGATAAAATTCATCGTGACGCTGGCCCTCTTGAACGAAGCCGTTTTTTAGATAAAACTGGTATGCCTCCGGATTACTACTTAAAACGTTTAACGAGATTTTGTGGATACCGGCGGTTTGAGCTTCCTTTTTTAAAGCGGACATGAGCTGACTGCCAATTCCTTGATGCTGGTGATTCTGAGCAATACTAATCCCAATATCCCAAGTGAAACGCATCGACTCAAAAGGCGGCCGGGGATTAAACGAAATAATGCCCACGGGTTGTTCGTCCAATAAGGCAATGAATTGACTACCGGGTTTGAAATGCTTTTGATAGTCAGCAATGCTGATGTAGTGAACGGGACCGGGATTATTACGATCGTTCCAAACGGAATTTTCAATGGTGATTAAGCTGGGATAATCGCTTAATTGGGACCAGCGATAAGTGAGTTTTGTCATAAAATTCAGACCTTATTTCAAAATAGATTTGGTTAACTCAACGACTTTTTACCAGTATAAAGTTGGTAATATTCGCCTTGTTTAGCGATTAGTTGTTCGTGATTACCTTGCTCGATGATGCGGCCATGATCGATGACAAGAATTAAATCTGAGTTAGCAATTGTGGACAAACGGTGGGCGATGACAAAGGTTGTCCGCCCCTTCATTAAGTTATCCATCCCAGCTTGAACCATACGTTCAGTCCGCGTATCAATGCTTGATGTTGCTTCGTCTAAGATCATTAATGGTGTGTCAGCGACATTTGCCCGGGCAATGGCCAATAATTGGCGTTGTCCTTGAGATAAGTCAGAACCATCGCCATCGATTTTAGTATCATAGCCTTGACTTAATTCCTCAATGAATTCGTCAGCATGGGCTAACTTAGCCGCTTGCTCAACTTCATCATCGGTTGCAGATAAACGACCATAACGGATGTTCTCGCGCACTGTTGTCGAGAATAGATTCGTTGCTTGTAAAACGATTGCCATTGACCGCCGTAAATCATCTTTTTTAATGTTTTGAATGTTGATACCATCGTAAGTAATCGTGCCTGAGTTAATTTCGTAGAAACGATTTAACATGCTACTAATCGTCGTTTTGCCGGCACCGGTTGCACCAACCAGCGCGACTTTCTCCCCAGGTTCAACCGTAACGTTAATATCATGAAGAATTGTTTGCCCAGGTAAGTAGCCGAAGTTAACATGGTCAAAAATAATTCGACCGCGAACGGGTACTAATTGATCCGAACCGCCAGCTTGAGGAACACGCCAATTCCAATTGTTCTTGGTACCGTCTTGCGCCGTTTCGAGCGTGACGTGTCCAGCATCAACTTCGACAGGACTATCTTCCAATTGAAAAATCCGTTCAGCACCAGCTAACGCTAAGACAATCGAATTCAACTGCATTGAAATTTGTGAAATTGGTTGGCTAAACGACCGACTTAATTGTAAAAAGGCTGCAATAGCACCAAGCGTTAACGTTGACCAACCATTAATAGCGATAATGCCACCGAAAATAGCAATTAAAACATACAGAACGTTACCGATATTACCCATAATTGGGAATAGCATGGTGGCGTAAGCATTGGCCTTAGCGGAATCAGCCTGATATTCTTGATTAAAAACATCAAAGTCTGCCTTAGCTTCTGTTTCGTGAGAGAAGACCTTAATAACTTTTAAACCATTAAGCATTTCTTCAACGAAGCCGTTGACTTTACCTAATTGCTTCTGCTGTTCTTTAAAGTAGTGACTACTGCGTGTGGTCAAGACCCGGACAACGCCAATACTTAATAAGAAGATGAAGAGTGTGACTAAAGTTAGCAGTGGACTTAAGGCAATCATGCCGATCATCACAAAAGCTAACATGAAGACCGAGTTCAAAAATTGGGGGATACTTTGCGAGATCATTTGCATTAGTGTATCAACATCGTTTGTATAACGGCTCATAATGTCGCCATAATCGTTTTGATCGAAGTAAATAATCGGCAAACTCTGCATGTGGACAAACATGTCGTCCCGGATTTTTTTCTGCAACCGTTGGCCTAATACTGCCATGATTTGAGTGTAAAGTAAGGTGCCAATTACACCAACTAGATAGATACCGGCCATGATCAAAATTGCCCGGAATAACGGTGCAAAGTTAGGCGCGCTTTGCTTGAGCATTGGTGTGATGTAATCATCAATTAAGTTTTGTAGGAAAAGTGAACCACGCACGGCTGCCGCTGCACTGACAATAATACTCACGACACCGATAATAAAAGGAACAGGATAAGTGCCGACGACGAATTTTAATAGACGAATTAGCGTCGTACTGCGTTTAACCTTGGTTTGGTTTTGCATTTTAGCATCCATTAGTTTTCGTCACCTGCCTTTTGTTGGAACTCGTAAATTTCACGGTACATTTGATTGCGTTGCACTAATTCCTCATGGGTCCCGACATCTTGAATTTGACCATGATCCATGACAATAATCTGATCAGCATCCTGAATAGAGACAATTCGCTGTGAAATGATAATCTTAGTTGTTTCAGGTAGGTCTTCCCGCAATCCTTGGCGAATCTTCTGCTCAGTATGGGTATCAACGGCAGAAGTAGAATCGTCAAGAATTAGAATCTTAGGGTTCTTCAATAAAGCTCGGGCAATCGTCAAGCGTTGTTGTTGACCACCTGAAACGTTGTTACCACCTTGTTCAATATATGTGTGATAACCATCATCAAATTCGTTGATGAAATCGTCGGCCTGAGCAATTTTGGCTGCCCGAATTACTTGTTCATCCGTTGCGTTTTCATTACCCCAACGTAAGTTTTCGGCAATCGTCCCAGAGAATAGAATACTGGTTTGCAAAACCATCGCCACATTATCCCGTAATGCCTTGAGATCGTAATTACGAACGTTGTGACCACCAACGACAACCTTACCGTGAGTCGTGTCATAAAGTCGCGGAATTAATTGTACCAGCGTACTTTTACCAGAGCCGGTTTCACCAATAATACCGATGACTTGACCAGATTTAATTTGTAAGTTGATGTCTTTTAGAATTGACCGCTTGGCGTCCGCATAGTTGAAGTTAACGTTTTGGAAGTCAATGCTACCATCTTCAACGTCAGTCAGAGCGCCCTTTTGATCAGTGATGGTGGGTTGGTCGCGTAGGACCTCGACAATTCGATCACCGCTGGCTTGTGAGAGTGATAATTGTGTAAAAATCATTGCCAAGAAACTCATACTGAACAAAATCTGATTAGAATAAGAATACATACTGACTAATTGACCAGTTTGAAAAGTACCGCCGACAATCATCTTGGCACCAAACCAAGAAAGCAATAGCAATGAGGTGTTAACAACTAATTGCATTGCCGGACCATTCATGGACATGATCCGTTGTGCTTTCGTGAAGACTGTTGCGATGCCTTTAGAAGCAGACTTGAATTTCTCTTCCTCTTCATTTTTACGGACATAAGTTTTAACGACGCGAATACCACGCACGTTCTCACGAACAACGCGATTCAAGGTATCGTAACGCCGGAAGACAATGCGGAATAATGGCCGGCCAAAATGGAGAATCGTAACCAAAATAATGGCTAGAATAGGGACCAGAATAACAAAAATCAAAGCTAACTGGCTGTTAACGTTAAAAGCCATCACAATTGAGAAAATCAACATCAATGGTGCCCGCACTGCTTGACGAATTAACATTTGATAAGCGTTTTGCACATTGGTAATATCTGTGGTTAAACGTGTTACCAAACTTGAGCCGGAGAAGCGATCGATATTCGTAAAAGAAAAACCTTGGATATGATAAAACAAGTCGTGCCGCAGGTTAGTCGCAAAACCGGCGCCGGCGTGGGCAGAAGTCCAACTAGCACTAGCACCACAAACAAGAGAAACGATCGACATGGCTAGCAGAATTAAACCATAGTGGATCACATAGCTTTGATTACTCTTCATTAAACCGTTATCAATAATATTTCCCATTAAATAGGGAATAAAGATTTCGATACCAACTTCCGCCGTGACAAACAAGGGCGAAAGTAAGGATAACTTACGGTATTGACGAACAGAATGCAATAGGGTTCGGAACAAATGTAAAACCTCCAATACAAAAAAGTGTAACGCGATTTGCACTTAAGCGGAGTCCTTGCCGTGTTAAGAAGGACCCAGGATAAAATATCCCAGATCCTCCTGAATTATAAATTGAAAATATATGCACGGAAAAGTTATCGTTAAAAAACACGCTTATAAATAGCTTACTCTTTTTGTGCGTAAATGTGCTGTACCAAACTTATTAAAAAACACTTAAAAACAATCATTGTATTGGTCTAAACCAATTAATGACATTCAGTCCCATACTGTCATTAATTGATCACCTCAGCGCTGAATTGCCTTATTGACTGTATGATTATGCATTTTTAAGTTCTTCTAAAGCGGTACTGTCTTTAATCGTGATGGTATGCCGTTCTTGATTAATTAGCGCACGGTCACTGAAAATGTGCAACTTTCGGGAAATGGTTTCAGGTGTTGTGCCCAGAAAACTTGCGAGTTCTTTTAATTTCATCGGTAGGACAATTTGGTCATTATTCTTAATTTTGGCCAAATCTAATAAGTACGTGGCTAAACGCTGCTCAACAGAATCATGATTCAACAATTGATTTTGTTTTTCTAAGGCCGCAATTTTTTCGGCATTACTTTTTAGCAATTTCAAGGCGATACTCGGATAATTTTCCAATAGTTGTTGGAATTCACTGGTGGCAATCGTGCAGACAGCCGAGTTCTTGAGTGTTTCGACGTACAGTTCTTGATTCTGCACACCGAAAAGATTCTTTTCACCTTCGAAATCGCCGGCATCAAGTACGCTGAGCAGCTGTTCCTTACCGCTAGCTGACAATTGATAAGACTTGGCAGCACCTGCCGCGACAATCACGAGTTGACTTGGTGTGTTGGGACTAAGAATAACTTCACCCTTCTGGAAGTGATGATGGACAACCAGGCTTGATATCTTTAAGAGTTCGTCATGATCCAATTGTTCAAAGATTGGGACGATTTCTGCGCAAATATGTTCAGACATTGGATGGCTCCTTTACTATGCGACGTTAATTTAATGTTCCGTGGTACTAGAAATAATTTTATGACCGAGATCAGTAATCAATTGCTTCAACTCAGCTGCCGAAGTTTGGAATAGATTGAATTGAATGACTAACTTATTTGTTTTGAAGAAAGCAGCCACTTCACCAACACCATTATGGGCCTCAATTGTATCTTGAAGTTTTTCAAATTCAGTAATTGTAGCAATCGGTTCAAGTACAATTGTTAATTTCTCCATGAAAAACATCCTTTCCTTTTATAATTCTAGTCCAAAATTGTGATTATGAGAAATGATTAGTTTACCCACAAAAAAAGCCAAGGTGAAAGCCTTGGCTTGAGAAGGGTACTAAAACTGTTATGTCGTGGTTCTTCGCACTTGCGCAAAGGTTGCATATGAAACATGCGAGTGCCGTGGTGGAAAATAGATACTTGTCGCTGGAACGTGGTGGACACTGCTTGATTAAGATAGTGGAAACTAAAACTGTTATCTATCCCTTCTTCGCACTTGCGCAAAGGTTGCATACGAAACGTGCGAGGTGCCGTGGTGGAAAATAAATACTTGTCGCTGGAACGTAGTGGGCGTCGATTTGAGCCGATTGAAGGACAAATCGTCTCAAATGCGAGCCTTATTGTAGTCGATAAATCGTCAACAATAATGTCACTACTGAGCGGTATTTATTTTCCACCACTAAACAAGCGAGCGGGCAACCTTTGCGCAAGCGCTGAGTTGACGAGTGGTTGAAGTACCCCCCCTAAAATTTTGAGAAGTACAAACTTGATGTTAAATCATACCATCACATCTCTTTCATCAGTGCCGGAGGGAAATCGCGGTCAGCCGCGGAATTGTTGTTAGTGGTTTACCACTTACAACAAAGCTTGAGTTTGAGACGAATTGATTTTGATTCGGCTCAAACCAAGCTCGCAGCGTTCCACCAGCGTATTTTCCGTAGGCACGAAGAAGCTCAACATGACAGTTCTAGGACTAAATACTTATAACTAAGTTTGGATTTTATTTGGCTTAAAGTCGAGATCGCAGCGTTCCACCAGCGCATTTCCCGCAGGCACGGAGAACTGCGACGTGACAGTTATCGACTTAAATATTTCGAATTCGAAAGCAGTAACAATTTTAGAACCAGCTCTGAATTTGTTTGAAGAGACTGGTGAAGAAATTGCCAATAGCGGCACCGATCTTTTGGAGTAGATTACGATTTTCTTCAGTGTTGAGCTTGCTAAAAATATCTTTAGCGCCATTTTGAATATTATTGGCCACTTTTGCAGCCTGATTCTTAAAACTAGCAGAATCTAACGCACCAGAATCACGAATTTTAATCAACATATTGATGATTTCTGTTTTTTGATTATTAGTGATGACATTCGTTAAATTGTTATTTTCAATCTGATTGTTAACGATGGTGGTAATTTGGTTGTTGGTTACGTCACTGCCTTTGGCGGCCATTTCTTTTTTGGCCTCGGCAACGGCATTATTTAGTTGTGCGTCAGAATAACCACTTTTATCTTTATTGGCTTCAGTAATGTCACTTAAGGTGGACATTTCATTTTGCGCAGCAGTTACTTGACTTTGGTTCAAGGTACTGCCGTTCTCTGCAAAAGCAGCATAAACGCCGGCTAACGCGCCAGAGCCGTCGATTGGTGTGGCAGAAGTGACGTAAATGTTAGCGTCGGTTACGCCAGCAGTAACGGCGGCATTTTTGTATTGATCGGCAGTGATAGTGGTGACGTTATTTTGGCCATTGTAGTTGAGAATTTTGACATTAATTCCTGAACCAGAACTTGTCTTTTGGACCATGGCACTGGACCAAACGCCGGAATTCGTAGTGAAAGTTGTGCCAGAAGGATTTAAGTATTTAACGAGTGTCGAGCCGTCAACCGTGATGGTGCTGTAATCAGAGCCGTTCAAACTTGCTGTTAGCGTGTTGAGCGTACCTTGCTTTTGACTTGCTGTTAGTGATGTTCCTAGAGTAACGACCGGCTCTGACCAATCATCAGTTGCGGCGTGGGTTGTTTGTGAGTGACTCATGGAGAAGCTAACGACACCAATTGTTATCGCTGCTAATATTAAAAAAATTTTCTTCAAGCGCATCTTTTTACCTCATATTTCTATATTTATGGTCGCTTAATTAGGCTGAACGCCGCATAATCGGCCATGACTTTAACGCCATTATAACAAAGCTACGAAAATAGCGCGGCTGCTATGCACTATCTTTAAGCTCTGCTTAATAAAAATCAGTCTTAAGATTGAGAATGGGTCCAACTTTGGCACAACAAAACAAGTTGGTTAAAACTAGGGTGTGAAGTGAACCCAAATATTGGCCAAATTTTTAAGCAAACAAACTGAGCGTTAAAATATTTTCAATCTGATTTACTTAAATGACAACAAAAAACTCATTCAGCGGGCAACTGAATGAGTTTTTTTAGGAAGAATAGAATATAAGTTGGCTTAGAAATAAACGGGCATTTATTTCTAAATTTTTAATTGAATTGGGCAAATTCAATTAAGGGTTGAATCAACTTAGCACGCAGCTAGAGTTGATCTTGGTTAGTCTTAATTGCGGGCAACAATTAAGATTAATGGGTTTCATTTTAAGGGGAGGAATAAAATGAAGAAAATTAGCAATTATTTTTGGGGTGTTAGGCTACAAACCTAGCAAGAAACGTTGGCAATTGCCAACTTGGAATTATGATTCACTTGTAACAATCACCTCTGCTTTCTATGTTGTTAACTATACTCAGCAGGTGTGAAAGAATCATAATGAAAAAAAGTTCGTTCTAGGTTGAAACTGTGATGAAATTGTGAATGCGTTATTTGTTAGTAGCACCGTGCTATTTTGGCAGTGACGGTTTGATAAAACTATTATGCTACACTTCTTCGTACCTACGGGAAATGCGCTGGTGGAACGCTGCTTTTTTGACGTGCACAGTTGAGAATAGTAGACGTCTTTTTTTATCCGAACGTGACGCCGAAATTTGAAAGGGGTAATTGTAATGGCAGTTTATATTGAAAAAATAAAAGCACGGGAGATTTTTGATTCACGAGGGAACCCTACTGTTGAAGCAGATGTTATTCTTTCTGATGGTGCATTGGGACGCGCAGAGGTTCCTTCGGGTGCCTCAACTGGTGAGAACGAGGCCGTTGAATTGCGTGATGGTGGTACTCGTCTTCAAGGTAAAGGCGTTTCAAAAGCAGTCGCCAATGTCAATACAGAAATCAGTGACAAATTGCACGGTGAAGATCCCTTTAACCAAGCACATATTGATCAATTGATGATTGACTTAGATGGGACTGCTAACAAGGGACGTTTAGGTGCTAATGCGATTCTAGGCGTCTCTATGGCCGTTGCTCGAGCTGCAGCTAATGAATCGCACCAGCCACTTTATCGTTATTTGGGTGGTACAGATTTGGAGTTGCCACAAACATTCCATAATGTGATTAATGGCGGTGAACACGCTGATAATGGTATTGATATTCAGGAATTTATGATTACGCCAGTTGAGCGGACAAGTTTCCGTGATGGTTTTGAAAAGATTGTTAACACCTACCATACTTTGAAACAAGTTATTGACGATGCTGGCTATTCAACTGGTTTAGGTGACGAAGGTGGTTTCGCACCTGATTTGAAGTCTTCAGAAGAAGCCTTACAAATGTTACATGATGCCATTATTAAGGCTGGTTACACACCTGGTAAGGAAATTGCCATCGCTTTTGACGCTGCTTCATCATATTTCTTCAATCGTGAAACAAAGAATTACGATTTTGAAGGTAAGACTTACACGCCTGAAGAATTAGGTGCTTATTACATTAGTCTATTAGACAAATTCCCAGAGATCATTTCAATTGAAGATCCATTTAGCGAAGATGATTGGGGCAACTTTGTTAAGTTCACTCAACAGTATGGCAAGCGCGTGCAAATCGTTGCCGATGATCCTGTTTGCACGAATCCGGCTTTAATTCGTGATGCGGTTGAAAAAGGTATGGCCAACTCAATTTTAATTAAATTAAATCAAATTGGGACAGTCACCGAAACACTTGAAGCAATTCGAATGGCGCGTAAGAATGGTTATACAACGATGATTTCACATCGTTCTGGTGAAACTGGCGATACTTTTGTTGCCGATTTTACAGTTGCAACGAATTCTGCACAATTGAAATCCGGCGCACCTGCTCGTTCTGAGCGTGTTGAGAAATACAATCAATTATTGCGAATCGAAGAAGAATTAGGTGCAGATGGTACTCGCTTGGCCCATTTCCCAGATAACGTTAAATTCGACTAGTAATTAAGTTGAATCGTATTATTCGCCGCTGTTTTGTTGATGTCGGTAAATTAGAACTGCTGTGATTGCGGTTCTTCGTGCCTACGGAAAATACGCTGGTGGAACGCTGCGAGTTTGATTTGAGCCAAATCAAAAACCAATTTGTCTCAAATACAAACTTTCTTGTAAATGGTAAACCATTAACAAGAATACCGCGGCTGACCGCGATTTCCCTCCGGCACTGACGAAAGAGATGATATGGTGTGATTTAACCGCAAATTTGTGCTCCTGAAAATTAGAAGTACTTCAACCACACGTCAATTCAGCGCTTGCGCAAAGGTTGCCATCTTGCTGGCTTAGTGGCGGCGAAAGAATACCGCTCAGTAGTGACATTATTGTTGCAGACTTGGCTGTTACAATAAGGCTTGTCTTGGAGACAATTTTGCAAAAATTGGCTTCAAGCAACGCCCACTACGTTCCAGCGCTAAGTATTCTTTCGCCGCCACGACAACGCGCCACGTTCCGTATGCAACTTTTGCGTAAGCGCGAAGAATGTCAACAAAACAGTTTTAGTTTCTACTATGTTTGGTTTGCAATGCCCACGACATTCTAGCGCTTTGCCGTAACGACAACGTACCACGCTTCATGAGCAACCTTCGCACAAGTGTGAAGAACCGCAAAATTAAAACAAGTCCCGTTCAATTAATTTTGAACGGGACTTGTTTTATCATTAAGTTTAATTATAGTAGGCGTAAATGATCATGGTTTTTTGTTAAAAGTTGTTGGAACGGTTTTTGGTTAATGATTTGTTGACAATTACCCATGCGATCTTCAACGATTTGATCAAATAAATCGCGCTCGACGCGGCCTTCGATTAAAATACCATCACCGTCAATATTGTGCCGATAATCAACTAGGACTGTTGAAGGTGTGCTGCGAACATTTAGTTCACTTGCCAATTGCCGATCAGCCTCACAAAGATCTTTTACGAGTTTGCTTTGGCGATCCTCATTGAATGTATTGTTTTCGAGTTTGGCTTCAGATGCCGCTTGATTGATGAGTTCATCTGAATATTTCTCATGATCTTTATTAATGTATTTTTGAAGATTGAGTAAAAACTCACGCGCTTTTTTCTTACCTTGAAACGAGGCGGCCTTATAATCTAACAATGATTGATAGGTAATCGTGGCGATATGATTGCGGAGTTCCAAATCATGTAAGTCCAAATTCGAGCGTTTAAGATAATCAGTCACAATTTGCAAATTAGTCAGCGGTACGACGTTGATTCGCTCTTTCTGCTGATGGTTGTTAAGGCTCTGAATGATATTACGTTCTGTATCAAGACAGACACCACCAATCGGATTAACGAACATAAAAACTTCTAACAAAGTGTTTCCTCCAGTATAAAAAGAAAGCCAAATAATAAGTAATAAACCCGGCGAACAAAAATAACCCAATTAAATATCGATAAAAGCTATTCTAGCGTGAATGATAGAACATTTCAATTTATCTGTCTGGAATTAGAACAAAATCCCACTTCCGTTCAATTCGCGTTGCTATAGAACAAAAGTCTCAGTGCAAATACCTTAACAGCACACACTACGCAACCAAAATTTAATCAAAGAAAATCAGCAGATTGA
This sequence comes from Lapidilactobacillus bayanensis, assembly GCF_003946695.1. GTDB lineage: Bacteria > Bacillota > Bacilli > Lactobacillales > Lactobacillaceae > Lapidilactobacillus > Lapidilactobacillus bayanensis. The sequence continues at coordinate 11,669 of NZ_RHOX01000003.1, forward strand.
TTAGCGAATTCGATCCAGCTTTTATTCCGCTGTGATTCATAATTTTCTGAGTTCAACGTCTTTTAGTGATACTGGACGCTATTAACGATAGTTTTGCGCAGCACGTTCAACCTTATTGACGACAGGAGATTGAGGAATTTGTAGTTGCCGCAACAAATCGACAAAGAATTTTTGAGCCGCTGCTGGCGTTTTTGTCTCTAACTCAAGTTCATAATCCCGCTGACCATTAGGATAAGTCGTGCAATCAAGCGTCAGTTCACCAACCGGCAAAGTTGCGACGCGCCTTTGCGTAATTGCGGATGCAAAAATTGTTAAGTCATTCAACTTAATTTGACGTTTAGATAAGGCTTGAGCAACGTGTCCGGTTGTCAGCAATTTCTTTTTTAAAGCAACGTCACGGGTCAATGGGTCCGTGATTTCGAATAAATTATGATGGACGGCTGAGTTTTGTGACGCTGGAACTTTTAAAGTTTGCTCCGCACCAGCATCGAAAATTCGTAAGCGCAAGCCAGAGTGCTGCTGATATAATTGCTGATCCGCTGTGTCGAAATAATAATTTGTTTGCGTAAAAGCAGGAGCAAAGTTAAATAATTGCTGAATTTGAGCAAACTGATCAGCCGTTACTAAGTTTTTCAATTCAACTTCTAATTCCGCCATAACGAACCTCCAACCCGTATTCTAGCATGTTTGTGCTAATTTTAAAGAAATCTGATTTGCCGGACGAGTTAGAGGGGGTGAGGTGGGAATTTTGACCGGGTTCGTTTTGTACTTTGAAACGTGCTCATGCCAACTAGGTGTCGTGTATTTAAGCGTGAATCTTGTGGCGTTGACGCGCATCAATCTTTCCGTTTAAATACAAACACCCAATTCGTTGGCTTTCACACTCTGAATTGAAACGTGCTGCGAACAACTGATGGCAAATAATTTAAGTGAAAATCTTGCTGCATTAACATGCATCAATCTTTCCACTTAAATTAATGTCATCAATCCGTTGTTCTGCGCACTCTGATCTGAAACGTGCTCAAGGCAACTGGCGGCAGTGAATTTAAGCGTGAATCTCACTGTGTTGGCACGCAATGATCTTCCCGTTTAAATTCATGCCACCAACCCGTTGCCTTTCGCACTCTAAATTGAAACGTGCTGCGAAAGTCTGACAACTCCGCGCTCTGCTTGAAACGTGCTCAAGGCAACTGATTGCTATGCTTAAAGAGAAATCCCACCTGGGTTTGCACCCAGCTGTGCTTTCTCTTTAAGGCTACGCAATCAACCCGTTGCCTTTCGCACTCTGCTTTTCTCTTTAAATCTCTGTTGTGTTAAAATAAATGGTGAATGTCAAGAATGAGGAATTGAAATGGAAAAAAATTGGTCCGAATTTTTAATGCCTTATAATCAGGCAGTTGATGAGTTGAAATTGAAGTTTAGATCCGTGCGTAAACAATATCAAACGATGGGTGAACACTCACCGATTGAATTTGTTACCGGCCGGGTAAAGCCGGTTAATAGTATTATTGAGAAGATGCAACGCCGTTATATTCGTGAAGAATTATTGGAAACAGATATGCAAGATATTGCTGGAATTCGCATTATGGTGCAATTTGTCGACGATATTTATGAGGTGGCGGACTTGATTCGGCAGCGTTCAGACATGCAAGTGTTAGAAGAGCGCGACTATGTTTCTAACAGTAAACCTAGTGGCTACCGGTCCTATCATATTGTTGTTGAATATCCGATTCAGTTACTTGATCATGAGAAAAAAGTTTTAGCAGAAATTCAAGTGCGAACTTTGTCGATGAACTTTTGGGCGACGATTGAGCATTCGTTGAATTATAAATACCAGGGTGAATTCCCTGAAGATATTAGCGCGCGTCTGAAGCGGACAGCCGAGGCAAGTTTCATGCTTGATCAAGAAATGTCTGAGATTAGAGAAGAAGTTCAAGAGGCCCAGCGAATTTACGCAGCGGGTCAAGTTGAGAACAAACAGCTTAACAATGACCACACACCACATATTAATGACAGTCATGCAGCTGATCATTCGTCAACAGCACCTCACTTAAATGATGACAACCAAACAGATGGGGATAAATCATGAAAATTGCGATTATTGGTAATCCGGGCGCAAAGTCGCGCAGCGTCACTGCTGAGTTAACGAAAAAACTAATAGCATCAGGACACGAGCTTGTTCAAACGTCGCCAGAATTAGTGATTAGTGTTGGCGGTGATGGGACCTTACTCAATAGTTTTCACCGTTATTCGCATATTTTAGACCAGGTACGATTTGTCGGAATTCATACTGGGCACTTAGGTTTTTATACGGATTGGCGCGATTACGAGGTCGATCAATTAGTTGAGTGTATTAATAATGATAGTGGTCAAAGTGTCAGCTATCCGCTGCTAGACGTTCATGTTAAGTATGCTAATCAGCCTGATAGTAGTCACTTTTTATCTCTGAATGAATCGACGTTACGTCGTAATGCGCTAACAATTAAAACGGATATATATATTCGTGATTCGTTTTTTGAAAGTTTTCGCGGCGATGGTATTTGTGTAGCCACACCGACCGGCTCAACTGGGTATAGTAAGTCATTAGGCGGCGCCGTTTTGCATCCGCGGCTCGAGGCCATTCAAATGACTGAGATTGCTTCAATCAATAATCGCGTTTTTAGAACCTTATCTTCACCGATTGTTTTAGCACCAGATGAGTGGATCACTGTCAAAACACAGAATGCGGCAGATTATACGTTAACAGTTGATCAACTAAGTAGTCATAATCGCGCCATTACTGAAATTCGTTACCAGATTGCCCGTGAGCGAATTCGCTTTGCTAAGTATCGTCACATGCATTTCTGGTCGCGTGTCGAAGATTCCTTCATTGGTAGTTTACGGCAACAGGACGAAGCACAACATGATCATTAAGTGGCAATTTTTCGCAACTGATTTTCCAGAAACACGTCAAATGTCGCTGCAAGGTTTTCTAAAAAAACATGGCTTGTCGAAAACTCAAATTGCACGTTTAAAATTTTCTGGTGGGCAAGTTTTTGTTGGTCACCGCCGTCGCTATACTGATTATCCTTTACATGATGGCGACGTTGTTCGTGTGATTTTAGCACCGGAAAAAGTTGCGGCAACGATCAGCATTAGTTATTTACCGATCGAAGTGGTTTATGAAGACGATCTGTTTTTAGTTGTCAATAAACCGCCGCATTTGCCGTCGATCCCATCGCATAGCCATCCGACCGATACACTATCCAATCGGGTTAAAGGTTATTTAGAAGTGCACCAGGCTGAAAGTTTAGCAATTCATATTGTGACTCGTTTGGACATGGACACTTCTGGTTTAGTCATTTTTGCCAAGAACGCTTTTGCACACGCCTTACTTGATGAACAGAACGTTCAGCATTTGTTGAAAAAAACTTACTTGGCCTTAGCAACAGGGCAGATTCAACCGGCTGCAGGTTTAATTGACTTACCAATTAGGCGTCGGGAAACACATGGTATGGCGCGAATGGTGGCAGCAGATGGCAAACCTTCGCAGACGAAGTATCAAGTTGTCGAACAGTATTCCAGCGGCGCGCTAGTTAAGTTAAGTTTGTTGACTGGTCGAACCCATCAAATTCGCGTTCATTTGACTGCGCTAGGACATCCGTTATTTGGCGATGCTTTATATGGCGGTCCGGTTGATGCGATTGCGCAACGACAAGCGTTACATTGTGCGCAAGTCGAATTTATTCAGCCATTGACGCGCCGACCAATTAAATTAACAGCGCCATTACCCGCCGATTTTGTGGCAATTCAACATGAATTAACAGCATCAGCAAGTCGCTCTTGTGATCAAACGTAGCCGTTATACTGAGTTAATAGGTATTTGGCTAATTTTTTAAAAGAGGTGATTCCATGGAAAAAGATAATAACCGTGCTGAAGTTTCGCGCGTACAATTATTGCGAACATTGGAAAATGGAGAAACGAAGATTTTTCGAAAACGTTTCTTAGATATGCACTTCTATGATCAAGCACAATTTTATTTATCCTTGGATGAGCCGCAACGGCAGAAGTTATATCAGGTTTTGAATCCTCATGAAATGGGCGACTTCTTCGATACGATTGAGGACGATTTGCCTCAAATGGCAGACTTGCTCACGGAAATGGTGCCGCAATATGCCGCCAATTTATTGAATGATATGTTTGATGATAATGCCGCCGATATTTTGGAACATTTGCCCAAAGAAGATGTTAATCGTTATTTATCATTGATGCCTAAGCCAGATGCAATTGAGTTGCGTAAGTTATTACACTATGACACGGAAACCGCCGGTGGTATTATGACGACGGATTTCGTGAGCTTAAGTGCGGATTTAAGCGTCGGTCAAGCATTGGCAGAATTGAAACGTGAAGCAGCCGAGGCTGAAACGATTTATTACGTCTACTTAGTTAATTCAGATCAATTATTGGTCGGCGTTATAACGTTACGTGACTTGATTGTTAATGACAATCACACTAAGTTAACAGAAATTATGACCCCTAATGTCATCACGGCTAGCGTTCACGATGAGCAAGCCGAAGTTGCTCAAAAGATTCGTGATTATAATTTTATTGCTTTGCCAGTTATTGATGACGATGAGAAGTTGGTTGGTATTATCACGGTCGACGATGCGATCGAGGTCATTGATGATGAAGCATCATCTGATTACTCTGGTTTAGCCGGTGTCGATGTTGACGATGTTTCAGAAAATCCTTTCAAGTCGGCGTCTAAACGGTTGCCTTGGCTGATTACCTTGTTATTTCTAGGCATGTCCACAGCGACGTTGATTAATCACTACGAATCATTGTTAAGCGAAGCAAGCATTTTGGCCGTCTTTATCTCGCTTATTACGGGTACTGCCGGTAACGCGGGGACACAAAGTTTAGCCGTAGCAGTGCGGCGTCTTGCCTTAGGTAATGACAAAAAACCAAAACTATTTAAATTAGTTTTTGGTGAAATATTAACTGGTGTTGTGACTGGTGTCATCACTGGTTTAACGGTCATGGTGATTGTCGGTATTTGGAAGCACAACTTAATGTTAGGCTTAACGATTGGTTTAGCAATGACAGCGGCAATTACGGTTGCCAATTTGGCTGGTAGTTTGATTCCGATGTTAATGGATAAACTTGGTTTTGATCCAGCGGTTGCCAGTGGTCCGTTTATTACCACATTGAGCGATTTAACCAGTGTCTTAATTTATTTCAGCATTGCGCAATTATTTATTCGTGCGTTTGTCGGTGGTTGATGTCATTGCGTTAAGATTTTGCATCATTAAATGAGTTATTTAAATAATAATTTTAATTGAGGAGATGTCACAATGGTAGAGAAAATTGGTTTCATTGGTACAGGCGTAATGGGCACAAGCATGATTAAGAATTTAATTAAGGCTAAGTATCCAGTGACTGTTTATAATCGGACGCGAGCACACGCTCAGGAAGCGATTGATGCTGGTGCAACTTGGGCTTATACGCCTGCAGCCGTCACGCGTGTCAGTGATGTGATTATCACGATGGTTGGTTTTCCCCAAGATGTTGAAGAAGTTTATTTTGGGAAGCATGGTGTTTTTTCCGTCGCCAAAAGTGGTCAAACTTTAATTGACATGACCACAAGTAAACCGTCACTGGCTAAAAAAATATTTGCCAGTGCTGTTGCTAAGGGAATTAACAGTTTGGATGCACCGGTATCTGGTGGCGACATTGGGGCGCAAAAGGGTGAATTAACTATCATGGTAGGTGGCTCTGAAGGTGTTTTTGCTAAGATGCTGCCAATTTTTATGGCAATGGGTAAAGACGTTAATATTTTCGGTGGTGCCGGCAGTGGCCAATCCGCTAAAATGGCGAATCAGATTATGATTGCCGGAACGATGACTGGCCTAACTGAAATGTTGGTTTATGCTAAGCAAGCTAATCTCGATTTGAATAAAGTTCTAAAAACCGTTGGTGGCGGTTCAGCTGCTAATTGGTCGTTGAGTAACTATGGCCCAAGGATTTTGGCTGGGGATTACAGTGCCGGATTTTTTGCAAAACATTTCTTGAAAGATTTGCGCATTGCCTTAGATGAGGCGAAGGCGATGGATTTAGAATTGCCAGCAACACAACGCGCCGAAGAACTTTATCAGCAATTAGTAGAAGTTAACGATTTAGGCAACGATGGAACTCAGGCTTTGGTTAAATTATGGTGGCCAGAAGATTAACTAACAGTCTTATGGCAGTACTTTAAAATAAAATAGTGCACAAAATTAGGGGCTAAATTCTAAAAATGAATTTAACTCCTTTTATTGTTCTTCGCGTCGAAACATAATTGGGCGTTGTTATTCGAAATAGTTGAAACTAGAGTCGTTGTTTTGTACTTCTGCGCGCTTGCGCAAAAGTTGCATAAAAAACGTGTGAGGTACCGTGGTGGAAAATAAATACTTGTCGCTGGAACGTAGTGGGCGTTGCTTGAAGCCAATTTCTTCAAAATCGTCTCCAAGACAAGCCTTAATGTAGGCAATAAATTGCCAACATTAATGTCACTACTGAGCAGTATTTATTTTCCACCACTAAACAAGCAAGATAGCAACCTTTGCGCAAGCGCTGAATTGACGAGTGATTAGAACACTTCAAATTTTTAGAAGTATAAATTTGAAGTTTAGTTGCACTAACGCTTTCTCGTCAGTGCCGGAGGGAAATCGCGGTCAGCTGTGATATTGTCGTTGATGCTTTAGCATTTACGACAAGGCCGAGCTTTAAGACAAATTTATTTGGCTTAAAGTCGAGCCCACAGCGCTCCACCAGCGCATTTCCTGTAGGCACGAAGAAGCCAAGACAACAGTTCTAGAATTTAGTATTTAAAGTATTGAAGTCAAGCTAGTTTTTATTCAGCCTTACTAACCGTTTCGAAATATTCGGAAGCGGCGATCATAACCGTTTTAACGTCATTATCAACAAGATGCAAATGTTGACCGACTAATTGAACGACTGTGGCTTGATCGCGACGACGTAGGGCTTCAACGATGCCTTCATGCTGACGCAGAATTTCATCCCAGTTTAGGCCGCTAACTTCTAGGCGTAAATAGCGGAAGCGATTGAATTGAGCGTTAAGTAATTGTAGCCAATTCCAAACATAAGTCTTGCCAGTTACTTCGTAGAAATACTTATGGAATTGCTCATCTAATTCAAAAAAACGATCATAATTTTTAGCCTTTAAATAAATTTTTTGTAATTCAGTATTCTGCTCTAGTTCGGCAAGTTGCTGAAGGCTCATCTTGGCGGCCGCGTCAGAAAAAATAAGTGTTTCTAAGTCCTCACGAACGAAACGTGCCTGATAAACTTCATCCATATTAATTTTCGAAACGTAAGTACCGCTTTGCGGAATTACCCGAAAAAGTCCCTCACGTCGCAGTCGAATAATTGCTTCACGAATAGGTGTGGTGCCGATGCCCAATTGTTCTTTGAGAGAACTGATAGTGACGTGTTGACCGGGGCGTAACGTGAGAGTAATGATCATTTTTTTGATATAGGCATAAGCCTCATCTTGATAATTTTCAGGTGATTCCATAAGCTGACTCCAATCGAAATGTGATGAAAGAAGAATGAGATATTATATTTTAAGTAGTAATAGCTAAAAGTAGAACTGGGATAAACGACCAAGTTCTTTTGGTGTTACTGTGAGACGAGAACCTGAGTCAGAATGTTTTAACTTAGTTATTCTTTTCAGCCAAAAGCTCGGTTAGATAACACAGCTAGATTAATCATCAAACTTAGCCTAGCTTTTGTTTCGCACCCGCGGTGAATCTCACACGTGCATAAATTAACTTACTATAAATTTAGTGTACTCATGATTATCAGTAACTGCAAGCTGAAAATTATGTTTGAACAATTTTAAAATTGACTTTTTCACGAAATGGCTTACAATAATGATGAAACTAATATATTAATATTGCAGTAAAATGGAGATAATCATTTATGGTTAAACTTTTAGATAATTATTTGACAGACCTCGATCAATTTACCGAGGCTGGTATTGCGGTACCAAAGTATTCGCAGGCTGAAATGGTTGCGGCTACTACTCAAAATCCGCGTTGGGTTCACTTCGGTGGTGGTAATCTGTTTCGTTGTTTTCACGCTAAGGTTGCCCAAGACTTATTGAATAGCAGGGACTTGAAGTCAGGCATCGTTGTTGCGGAAACTTATGATGATGGTGTGATTGATCAAATTTATCATCCTTACAATAATCGAATGTTACAAGTTGTGATGAAACAAGATGGTTCATACGTTGAAACGCTAATTGCTAGTGTGGCCGAGTCGCTTTATTACAACAAACAAAATACAGCTGATTGGCAACGCTTGTGCGAAATTTTTGAACAGCCATCATTGCAAATGGTCACGATGTCAATCACTGAAAAAGGTTATCAATTAACAGATATTAATGGCGAATTAACAGCAGCTGCACGAGCAGATATTGCGAATCAGCCTGATGATGCTGTGACTAATATGGGAGCAATTGCGCGGTTATTATGGGCTCGGTTCAATGCTGGTCAATTACCAATCGCAATGGTTAGTACCGATAACTTCTCAGAGAACGGCCAACGTTTCCAGGATGCAATTCTAACGATTGCGCGTGGCTGGGTCGTAAACAATATTGTGCCTCAAGAATTCGTCGACTATTTGCAAGATACCACTAAGGTGACTTTCCCTTGGTCAATGATTGATCGCATTACGCCTAATCCCGCCGAAAATGTTGCGGAACAATTAGCTGCCTCTGGATTTGAAGACACTGAAATTGTTCATACTGCCAAACATACAAATATTGCACCTTTCGGTAATACTGAGGAGACTCATTATTTAGTAATTGAAGATGCATTTCCTAATGGTCGTCCGGCCTTGGAACAAGCTGGTGTCATTTTGACCGATCGAGAAACAGTTAATGATGCTGACCAAATGAAAGTAACAGCTTGTTTGAATCCGTTACACACCGCTTTAGCAATCTTTGGTTGTTTATTAGACTACCATTCAATCGCTGCTGAATTAGCAGATCAGCACTTATTAACTTTAATTAAACAACTTGGTTATCGCGAGGACTTGCCGGTTGTTAAAGATCCTAAGATTATTAACCCTAAGGAATTTATCGACCAATTAATTACGAAACGTCTTCCTAATAAGAATATTCCTGATACACCACAACGAATTGCTAGCGATACATCACAAAAAATTCCAGTTCGTTACGGCGTGACACTACAGCATTATTTAAACGCAGGTCGAAACGTTACTGAATTAAAAGCAATCCCGCTAATTTTTGCGGGTTGGTGTCGTTATTTGATGGCGCTTGATGATCAAGGTGAAGCATTTCAACCGAGTCCTGATCCACTATTGGCAACTTTACAATCATACGTTGCTGATATTAAGCTTGGTGCAGATGTTGATGTTCACCAACACCTCCAACCAATTCTAAGTAATAAGCAGATTTTTGGATTTAACCTTTATGAAATTGGTTTGGGTGAAAAAGTTGAACAATTGTTTGCACAAATGATTGCCGGTCAGGGCGCCGTTGTGGCAACTATCGTTAACACTTTGGAGGAGAAATAAATGGCAGATTTAAAAATGGGTTTTCGCTGGTACGGGCAAAATGATGATCCGATTAGTCTCGAAAACATTCGTCAAATTCCCGGCACTACTCAAGTAGTAGGGGCACTATTTGATGTACCGGTTGGTGAAGTTTGGCCTAAAGAAAAAATTGCCGCATTGAAGCAGCAAATTGAAGCAGCCGGATTGAAACTCGAAGTCATTGAGTCAGTTAATATTCATGATGATATTAAAATTGGCCTGCCAACACGGGATCAATATATTGAAAACTACAAACAAACCATTCGCAATTTAGCTGAGTATGGTATCAAGGTAATTTGCTACAATTTCATGCCAATTTTTGACTGGTTACGGACGGATTTGCATTATCAATTAGCGGATGGTTCTAATGATCTCGCCTTTGAAGCAGACAAGTTAGCTGACAACCCCCAAGATATTATTGATAAAGTTAAAAATAATTCTGAAGGTTATACCATGCCTGGTTGGGAGCCGGAACGTTTAGCAACCATTGAACGTCTATTTAAGGCTTATGCAGACGTTGACGAAAAGAAGCTTTCAGAGAATTTGAAGTATTTCTTGGATGCTATTATTCCGACTTGCGAAGAATGTGACGTCCGAATGGCGATGCATCCTGACGATCCACCACGTGCCTTATTTGGCCTGCCGCGGATTTATAAGAATCGTGAGGATATGTTAGCAATTGAAGAGATGCACGAATCGCGTTATAACGGTTTTACAATTTGTACCGGCAGCTTAGGCGAAAATCCGGATAACGACGTACCTGCCATTATTCGCGAATTTGTCGGCAAAGATCGGGCGCCATTTATTCATGCTCGCAATATTAAATTTATGAATGCTCAGCACGACTTCCACGAAGCCACACATTTATCATCATATGGTTCATTGGATATGTATGAAATTATGAAGGCACTTCACGATTGCGACTTCGACGGTTACATTCGGCCAGATCATGGCCGTAACATTTGGGGTGAAAACGGACGCCCAGGTTATGGTTTGTACGACCGCGCTTTAGGAATTGCTTATTTAAACGGCCTATGGGAAGCGTTAGAGAAAAATAAATAGATTGTTAAGGCCACTCATTAGCAAAGCTAATGAGTGGCCATTTCTTTTTCTATCGATTCATGAGGATGGAATTCTGTAACATTTTCTGAATAACTTACCGGAAATGATGGATATCATCGTAATCAACGGCTGACATCACATATCATATGTGTATTTACCGTAGAGCATAAGTTTAATAATTTTTTGTTGCGAGATTAGAGTGTGTCTTCAAAATCGATAAATCCGTTATATTGCTGAAATTCTTGTAACCATTGATCAGCTAATTCGCTAAAAATACGGTATTGGTCTTAAAAAGTAGCTGAATTTCTACAAATGACGAACGCTTTTTAACTTGAAGACACATCCTAGTTTATCCGAGGAAATAAGTTTAAGTTACATTATAGGGATAGTTAACTTAAAAATAATTGATTAATAATTGAGTATTGAGAATACTGAACTGTCAGAATCTAATTGAGGCATTCATAAAATTGTTGTTTAGATGTGGTGAATAGAGTATTTAGGCCGTCGAATTAAAAAATAATTGACATCCGAAACGTTTCGGATTATACTACTTTGTGTAGTAAGCGTTTACATTAACTTTAGGAGGGTTTCGGATGAAGGTAGGTATAAAGAAGCTTAGTGTGGCAGTATTATCTTTAGGTTTATTGTTGGGCTTAGTTGGATGTTCATCTGGGGAAAAGAAGGGCACTTCTTCCAGTGGAAACAAGAAAGATGTAACATTAACAGTCGGATTTTGGAAAGGGGATTCAACGACAGAAGATTCTGCACGTAAAAAAGCATTTACAAATTTTACGAAGAAAACGGGAATCAAAGTTAAGGAGAAGATTTATAACGATTACGAAACACAGTTAATGACAGATCTAGTTGGTGGAACCGCGCCTGATGTATTCTATGTTGATGTTTCTAACGTTCCCAGCCTAACTCAGCAAAAGGTTTTGGCACCGCTTGATGGATATATCAAAAAACAAAAAGATTTTGATAAAAAAGACTTCTATACTCCAATATATAATGCATTTAAGGGTACAGATGATAAACAATATGGTGTTCCAAAGGACTATTCTACTCTAGGATTTTATTATAACGAGGACCTATTAAAGAAAGCAGGAATGACAAAGAACGATATTCCAAAGAGCTTTGATGATCTTGAAGCCTTCTTAACTAAGTTGAAAGAAAAGCTTCCTGGAGTTCAACCAATGGTATTTTCCGCATTATTAGCTCGTCAGATGTATATCGCTCAATCTGATGGTGGTTCTATCGTAACTAAAGATGGTAAAGCTAATCTTGATGATCCAAAGGTCGTTAAAGCTCTTCAACCGTTAGTTGATCTTTACAAGAAAGGATTAATTAAAACGCCAAAGGATCTTGGTGATGGGTGGGCTGGTGACACATTTGGTCGTGGTGGTGCCGTGATAAGTGACGAAGGTGCATGGATGGTTTCGCATCTTAAGACTAATTTCCCAGATTTAAAATGGGGAGTAACTGAATTACCTGAACTAAACAGCAAAAAGCGTAATATGGTATTTACCGTAAGTTACTCAATGAATGCAGCAACTAAACATAAAGATGAATCTTGGAAACTAATTAACTATATGACTCATGATGCAATGAAGCCATATGCTAAGGAAGCCTCGGTTCTTCCATCAAGAAAATCAGTTGCTGAGGAATTAAAAATTAATGACGATAAAGTTATGAGTTCTTTCGCAAAAGCTGCTAATTATGCGACTCCATGGCAAGATGGACCAAACTTAACGTTGATTATGCAGAGATATGAGAATATGTTCCCATCAGCACTCAAGGGTGATATGAGTTTAGAACAAGCTATGAAGAAAGCAACTGAATCGGCAAATCAAGATATTGATAATCAATAATTTTGTGGGCAATGCAATCGATATAAATTGCATTGCCTTAACTATTTTAGGAGCGAACGAAATGAAAAAAAAAGGTGAAAAATTACAAGGTTTAATATTTTCGTTGCCTGCATTAATTATTCTGTTTATATTTACACTCTTACCGATTTTATATTCGTTTTATCTGTCATTTAATAAAGTCAATTTGGTTGGTGATATTTCATATAATTTTGTTGGCCTTGGAAACTATATTAAGGCTCTGAGGGATCCTCGGGTGATCGTTGCTATTCAAAATACTTTGAAATACGTTATTATTGTCGTTCCTGCTCAGACGTTATTGGCACTGTTGTTAGCATATATTTTAAATTCAGGAATTAAGTTTCAAACAGGTTTTAGAACGTTATTGTTTTTACCAACTTTGACTTCTAGTTCCGCGTTAACAATGATATTCATGTTTTTATTTAGTGTTAATGGGCCGATAAATAAGATGTTGGTTGGTGTGGGCATTTTAAACCAACCAGTTGGATTCTTATATGATAGCAAAACTGTTCTTTATGCGATTATTATCATGAATGTTTGGTCAACAGTTCCAATGTTTATGACAATTTATCTTGCTGGTTTGCAAGATATTCCAAAAACAATGTACGAGGCTGCTGAAATTGACGGTGCAAATGCGTTTCAAAGGTTAGTCAAAATTACTGTACCGCAATTAGTACCAGTAACTAACTACATTGTAATGGTGGGGTTGGCTTCAACCTTTCAGCTATTTGATCAAACGTATATTGTTTCTGGTGGATCAGGCGGGCCTAATAACGCGACTTTGACTTTATCATTAATTATTTACCAATATGCGTTCAAAACATTTGGAACAATTGGATATGCATCTGCAATTGCGGTTGTCCTAACATTATTCATCTTCATTTTGACGATGATTTTACGTAAGTTTAGCAACGAGAATGTAACTGGGGAGGGGCTGGACTAAAATGAAAAAAGTACATTTATCTAAAGTTATTTTATATGTGATATTAATAGTTTACGCAGTAATAACAGTATATCCCTTCCTTTGGGCACTGTTCGCATCAATAAAACCATATAGCGAAATAGTTGGTAGCGGCTTAAAACTATTACCGCATAACCCAACGTTAGAGAATTTTAAATATATTTTTACGCAAGATCCACTATTCCCCAAATGGGTAATAAACTCAATTGTTATTGCCGTAGTTGGTACGGTTCTTAACGTTATTTTCAATAGTATGTGTGGATATGCGTTAGCAAGATTACATTTTCCGGGCAGAAAGACGTTGTTTATGATTGTCATGATTTGCATTATGGTGCCCGCTCAAATTTTGCTGATTCCTAATTATTTGATAATGAAGCAATTGGGTTTATTAGATTCCTATGCTGCACTAATCATTCCATCAGCAATTAATTTCTCTTATATTTTTATGATGCGACAATTTTTTATTTCATTTCCTACAGAAATTGAAGAGGCAGCAGAATTAGACGGTCTGAGTAGATTAATGATCTTCTTTAGAATCGTAATACCGATGGCTCGCGCATCAGTTGGGACTCAGGCAATCTTTGTCTTTTTGGCTTTCTGGAATGATTTTATGAAGCCATTACTATATGTAACCTCGCAAGAAAAATACACATTAACGTTAGGCTTACAATCTTTTCAATCACAGCATGCGACACAGTGGAATTATATTATGGCTGCGGCAATTGTGACAATAATACCAATTGTTATTATGTATATCTTGTTAAATAAATACTTCATGAAAGGAATGAAGATTGGGGGGGACAAATAAGTGTATTTAACTGATAAACTTTCAATTATTGAACAAAAGAATTGTGAAATTGAAAAAAGTATAGTGAGTAAAAATGGAATTTTGTTTACTCTAATACCGAGTAATATTAATCCACTTTTAATTACATTTTCGATACCGTTAATTGAAATTTCGCGATTTTGGTATCCGACTGCACCCATCAACTGCCCGCTACCTAATCTTTGGTCTGAGCTTCTGAAAACGAAATCCAATTACTCAACGCCAATATTTTCTCTTTTTAATGAAAGCGGGAAAAACAAGGTGACAATTGCCCTTTCAGAAACAAAACGAGAAATTAATAGCTTAATTGGAGTTCATGAGGAGTCTGCAAGTATTTATTTCACGTTTCAAGTTTTCGAAGGATTATCCAATGGAACGCTAAAAATCCATTTTGATTTTTCTGATCAATTATTTTCTGATAGCATTATTCAGGCTCGCAAATGGCAATATGAGTGTGGTAATTATCAGATACTACCTAAAAATAGCTTTGCGTATAATCCCGTATATTCAACTTGGTATAGTTTTCATCAAAAGATAAATCAATATGAGGTAGAGCAACAACAAAAACACTTTGATAAATATCATTTAAAAGCGATTATTCTGGATGACGGTTGGCAGACTGATGATAGCAGTCGCCGTTATGCATTTGCTGGTGATTGGGAGATTTCAAAAAATAAATTTCCAAATATGAAGAAACATATCGCAAATATTCGGCAGCGCCAAACTAGATATTTGTTATGGGTCACTCTACCATATGTTGGTGAGAAAACGCAGGCATTTTTAAAGTTTAAAAATAAATTATTGTATTTTGATGAATTTCAGAAGGCTGGGATATTAGATCCACGTTATTCTGAGGTGAGGGAATATTTAACGTCAAGATTAATAACATTGGTAAAAGAATTGGATTTAGATGGATTAAAGATTGATTTTGTCGATACGTTTAAGGCCACTAACACTGATGCTAATTCGGGTATGGACATCAAAAATTTAGATGATGCGATAGACGCCTTATTGAGACGAATCACTTCAAACTGTCGTGATTATAAGCATGATTTCCTAATTGAATTTCGTGAGGACTATTTTGGCACTGTTATGAATCAATACGCTAATATTATGCGAGTTAAAGATTGTCCGTGTGACTATAACCAAAATCGAATTGGTATTACTAATTTACGTTTATTGTGTCCAACCGCAGCACCGCATTCAGATATGGTTATGTTTAATTCAAAGGATGAATTGTCTAATATAGCATTACAGATTCTGAACTGTCTTCATGGTGTAATACAGTTGTCCATCGATTTGAATGGCTTAACTGCAGAACAGGAAAAGTTATTGACATATTGGTTGAATTATCAATATAAAAATCGACATTTTATCTATGACCATTCATTTACAGCCTTAAATCCTCAGTTAGGATACAACATTCTTGCTTCAGGTAGTGATATTAAAAGAATAATTACTAGCCATCAGGGAAATCAATGTGTTGTTATCAATGACTCCTTTTTTGCTCAAACTATTGATGTTATCAATGTTACTCTAACACCGCAGTTACTGATTAAAAATGCAACACGAACATTAATGATTTCTAAAGTCAAAATTTTTGATGTGTTTGGTGAATTAATTGATAATTCAGAGATTAATTTACAAATAGGTGAAGTAGTTTCACTAGATATTCCAAGCGGTGGATTTATTCGTATCAAGAATTAATACGAGGGAGGATGGTTATGAATAATATTAATTATCTAGACGAGTGGCGTATTGAAGAACCGGTATTCTCTGATCAGTTTTTTAGTAAATATGAGTCAATCATGGCAATGGGAAATGGTTATCTGGGATTAAGAAATTGTCATGAGGAAAGTTACTCCAACGAAACTCGAAATATGTTTGTTGCTGGAATATTCAATAAATTTTCTGAGAGCGAAGTCACTGAGTTGGCTAATTTTCCTGATATCAGTAAGATCATGCTATGGATTAATGGCAAACGATTTTCATTGCTATCTGGCAAGCTAACAGCATATGAACGGATATTCAATTATAAAACAGGTGAGTCCGTTCGTAATTTCAAATGGCAAGACGAATATGGTCATAAGCTGAGATTTCAGATTAAAAAATTTGTTTCAATGGATAATAAACATTTAATAATTACAGAATTGAAACTAGCTAATTTTGGTAATGCGTTATCGTTGACAATTGAATCTGGGATTGATGGCACTACTACTAATTCAGGAAGTCAACATTTTGAAGAGGGTAACAGGCGATTATTCGAGGATCAATATCTTTATCTACAAACACAAACGACTCAATCTAATGTGAAAATTGCAATTGCATCTTACAACAAACTTGATGCAGAGTACGCAGGTCGTATTGTTATGAGGCGACGACAATTAGTTGACGTGAAAAAAGTTGAGTTAGGCTTGAATCAAGAAATTAATTTAACAAAATATTCTATTATTAAAACGTCACGTGATTTAGACTATACGAATGAAGAATATTTGGAGAAAAATTTAATAACGGAATTGGCCGAAGTCACTCAGTGTTCCTATCAACAACTTGCTAAGGAATCTGAACATGCTTGGAATATTATTTGGCATGAGGGTGAAACACTTATTGAGTCAGATAGTTTTAAAGATGCTTTAATGCTGAATTTTGCACGTTATCATATGCATATTATGTCACCAATCCATGATTCACGCCTTAATATTGGTGCTAAAGGGATGAGTGGCGAAGGATATAAGGGCCATACTTTTTGGGATACAGAAATTTTCGTGTTGCCATATTTCACTTACGTATTTCCTGAGTTTGCGAAGAGTTTAATCACTTATCGAATTAAGGGATTGGATGCCGCAAAAATCAATGCCAAAAAGAATGGTTATGGCGGTGCACAGTATCCATGGGAATCTGCATGGCTCTCAGATGGAGAGGTCACGCCTGAACTTGGTGATATAGACATTGTGACTGGTAAACCAACACCTATATTGTCCGGAAAACTGGAGCAACACGTAACAGGCGATGTTGTTTTTGGTGTATTGGAATATTTGAAAGCTACAAACGACGTAGAAATTAGTAAACAAATTTTCGATGTGTTAATGGAGACCGCTTATTTTTGGGCAACGCGATCATCATATAATAAAGACGAGGATCGTTACGAAATCCTTGATGTTATGGGCCCAGATGAATATAAAGAACATGTTAACAACAACGCGTATACTAATTATTTGGCCAAATTTACACTTGAGAGCGCAATTTCGGCATATGATCGCAGCACGGATAGTATAAAACAGGTAGATTTTGCAGTAAAAATTGAAAGGGTCAAGGAAGTAAGTGCCAAACTATATTTACCTATCCCTAATGGAAAAAATATCTTGCCTCAAGATGACACGTATTTACAAAAGAAACTTATTGATCTGACCAAATATTTAAATGCAAAAGAAGTAAATACGCTATTTTTAGATTATAATTTAAGTCAAGTCAATGATATTCAGGTTTCCAAACAAGCTGATGTCATTTTACTGATGTTATTATTTCCAACACTATTTGATCAGCAAACCTTAATTGATAATTGGAATTACTATTTTCCAAAAACGTTACATGATTCATCGCTTTCTTTATGTAGTCATTGTAACTTTGCCTTAATGCTCGGTATGAATGATTTAGCTTACGAACTTTTTAAGAGAGAGTTTAACATTGATTTAGGCGATTATAATATGAAGTCTTCTGATGCAGGAGTTCATGCTGCTTCAATGGGGGGGATCTGGCAAAACGTAGTTCGTGGTTTTGGCGGGTTCTGTATGGAAAAATCCAAGGCCATAATAAATGCTAAGCTACCAAAGCAATGGCACCGCTTAGTTTATACGGTTGTAATAAGAGGAAATAAACTAAGTGTTGAAATTACTCATAAATTTATAAAACTTAAGCTTATTCATGGAAATCAAGTTAGTGTGGTAGTAAATGGGCAAAATCAGGAACTGTCGGAAGATAACAGGGAAATTACAATCTAACAAAAGAACGGGAATTTTAGATGATTACGTTAAAGGATATCGCCCGATTATCCGGCTATTCTGTTACAACTGTATCACGAGCGTTAAATGGACACAGCGATGTTAATGATGATACCAAGAAACATATTAAAAGAATAGCTGAAAAGTATGGGTACTCACCTAATATTCTAGCTCAGGGTTTGGTAAGTAAAGATTCGAAAACTTTCGGCTTTATTACTTCGAACTTTGGTCAAACGTCACCTATGGAGAACTTTACTTTTCCACTTTTTATGAAATCAATTGAAGAGGCAAATCTGCTTGGTTATGAGATTGTTATGATTCACTATAATAGCCAAGTTCATCGCACGAAAACTTATCAACAATTAATTTCTGAGCGAAATCTTTCAGGTGCGATAGTACAAGGGTTTGATAAAGATGATGAGCTTTGTCAACAGGCGCTTAAATCTGATATTCCCACAGTTTTTATCGATATTGGTTTATCAAATGAAACAACTGGGTATGTCGTTTCTGATATTGCCCACGCTGCTGATCTTGGAATGAGGTTTCTCCTACAATGTAGTTATCAAAACTTGTTATTTATTTACGGTTCAAATGAATCTTGGGTTACTGGTCAGTGGAAAAAAGGTGTGAATCAGGCGCTTGAAAAGTATCGAGACTCTTTTGCTTCTGTCGAATTAATGAGTAGCGATTATACAATGAGCACTACACAGATGATGGTTCAAGATCAGTACAGTAAGTTAAAAAAAGATCGTTTAGCAGTTTTTGCAGCCAGTGATGTTATGGCAATTGGTGCGATGCGTACACTTCAGGAGAAAGGGTTGAATATACCTGAGGACGTGGGAATATTAGGCTATGATGGTATGACCGTAGCACAATACGTTTCGCCAGCACTAACTACTATTGCTCAAAGTCCTCAAAAGCTTGGTGCACAAGCAATTCGACTATTAATTGAATTAGCTAGTCATAAAACGACGGCGTTCCCGCATTCTTACCATAATGTGGATGTGGAATTGATAGTTAGAGATTCGACGAGGTTGTTATCACATGATTGAACTATTTACAAACGGAATGCAACTAAAAGTTAGTGAAATCAAGAAGTATGATGGTCAAAATCTTGCACGAGTATATTTATATTTGATACTTATGTTTATTTGTATAAGTATGGTCTTGTTACTACATGATTTTAATCAAATTAAATTGAGTAATTTTTCAAAAAATATTACAAATGAACAGTTAGTCATAAAGAACTATCAGCTTAACAAAACGGATGGTGAATTTACTGAACTTAATCGAGATCTGAAAAAAACTGGGATCACTCTTTCAGGAGAAAATTTAAAGATTCAAAATATTGGAAATATGACCTATCATATGCTTGCAGATACGGTTCAGATTAAGGGTGATTTTCAATTAATAGATGCTATAAAAGTTGGTAAAGGGCGATTGTTGAGCCTTTGGTTCTTAACGTTATATTTAAAAACATTTCCATTTATTATTACCGGTATAATTACATTCATATTAACTAGCTTAATATTGACGCGAGACCCAGCACTTCAAAATCGACGTAAAGCAATTGAAATGAATGCATCGTTGATCTCTCTACCTGCGTTTATTTATCTAATTTTGAAGGCCACTGGTTTAAGAAATACAATGGCGTTGTTTATTTTTGTAACTGTTTATGTTTTGATTGCGTTTTACTATACTAGAATGTTACATGTTACACCAATAAAAGAGGATAAGGATGAGTGAGATATGTCAGAGTGTTGGTGGAAAGACACAGTAGTATATCAGATTTATCCAAGAAGTTTTAAGGATACAACAGGTGATGGGATCGGAGATATTAACGGAATAATCGAGAAACTTGATTATTTATCATACTTGGGAATATCTGCCATTTGGTTATGCCCTGTTTATCAGTCTCCTAATAAAGATAATGGCTATGACATTAGTGATTATGAGTCTATTACTAGCAGTTTCGGCACAATGGAGGATATGGATAGACTGATTAACGAGTCTAATAAACGTGGAATTAAATTAATCATGGATCTAGTGGTGAATCATACATCTGATCAGCATTCCTGGTTTATTGAGTCAAAAAAAGGGTTAGATAATTCATACCGTGACTATTACGTATGGCGAGATGGATGTTCTAGTGAACAACCGCCTAATGAATTAACGTCTGTCTTTAGTGGATCGGCTTGGAAGTTTGACAAGACGTCTGGACAGTATTATTTGCACTTATTTACGGAAAATCAACCGGATTTAAATTGGGAATATCCAAATATGCGGAAAGATATTTATCATATGATGAATTTTTGGTTGAATAAGGGTATCGGTGGCTTTCGGTTAGATGTAATTGATTTAATTGGGAAAGAACCTGATAATTTGGTAACCGCTAACGGTAATAAACTTCATGACTATATTCAAGAGATGAATCAGGAAACGTTTGGGAAATATCCTAATGCTATGACTGTTGGAGAAACATGGGGTGCCACACCTGAAATTGCTAAATTATTTTCGGATCCGCTGCGAAAAGAGTTGTCCATGGTATTTCAATTTGAGCATATGATGCTTGATCAAAAGAACAAAGGTGATAGCTCGGGCAAGTGGGATTTAGTTCCCCTTTATGTTCCAGATCTGAAAGCAGTAATGTCTAAATGGCAAGTTGTGTTGGGAGGTCAAGGCTGGAATAGCCTTTTTTGGAATAATCATGATCTACCTCGAATTGTGTCACGTTGGGGGAATGATAAACAATACTGGAAAGAAAGTGCTAAACTTTTTGCAATTTTGCTACATTTCATGAAGGGCACTCCATATGTTTATCAAGGTGAAGAAATTGGAATGACCAATGTTGAAATAGATTCTATTGATCAAGTGAATGATATTGAAGCACGAAACATGTATTTTGATCGATTAGGGAAAGGATATCCTCAAAATGAATTAATACATGCGATTAATGTTAAAGGTCGCGATAATGCGAGAACACCAATGCAATGGGATTCTAGTAAAAATGCTGGATTCAGTTCTGGTACGCCCTGGTTACCGGTAAACGCAAATTATAAGAAAATCAATGTTGCCAGTCAAATTAAAGATGCTGATTCTATTCTAAACACTTATAAAAAGGTTATTGAATTCCGAAAAGATAATATACTTGTTAAGTATGGCGATTATAAACTTTTAGAAACGAATGAGAATATATTCGCATATTTACGATCTAATAGAGAAAGTCAATTATTAGTTGTAGCCAATATTTCTTCGAGAGAAGATGTGTTTGATAAAAATGGAATGAAGTTTGGTGGAAGGGCATTGGTCTGTAATTATCAATTAGATCTTGAAAAAGAAAAGATTTCTTTACCACCGTATGCCGCATTTGCAGTAATGATAGATAATAGAAACTAAAGTAAAAGGACAGACTGAAGATAGATTTGCTTTTCTATCTTCAGTCTGTTTTGCATAAAGATTCTAATTATCTGTTATTTTTCTTTCTCATCAACTTGCGAAGGTGAAACGCCATAATATTTCTTGAACAGCTTGCTGAAATGATAAGCATCATCGTAGCCGACGGCGGAGGCAACTTGTTTAACGGTTGTGGAGGGTGCTTCGTCTTTCAACATTTCGTGGGCGTTTTTTAAACGCAGCTGAATTAAATAATTAATCGGGCTCATATTAGTCGTTTCTTTAAACGTCTTGGACAAATAAGCCGTGCTGACGTAGTTTTCGCGGGCCAGTTGATCGAGGCTAATGTCTTCCGTGTAGTGGTTTTCCAAATAATAAATGACGTTGGTGACCAATTGGGTCTGCTTTTTTTCGGTCCTAGAAATAAACGGCTTAGTGGAAGTGGCTTGCTGCTGCTCTAACCCGCGCAAAATATAGACGATCATTTCAATGATGATTCCTTTACTGAGTAGGTGAAAGTCACTCTCTTCATGATCTAACTCAGTGACTAGCTGCCAAGCCTTATCGATGACTTTATATTGATATTCGCCAATCGCTAGCTGTGTATTTTTATTGGGCAAAAAGTTGCGGGCCAAACCGTGTAAGGCAATATTCTTAATGCCAATGTGTAATTGATGGGAAAAAGTATCCGGCAGTTGCTGTTCGGCATGACGCACGCCGGGGTTGAAAACTAAAATTTGCCCAGCTTGAATATCACGCCACTGTTCATCAATGAAATAATGTGCTTGACCCTCTAATAAAATACTGATTTCTAAAAAATCGTGTGTGTGCATTTGATGTTCACTGACATTTTTGTTCCAGGGATCAAAGGCATAGAGGATTTCGGGATTAAAAGTTTTAGCGTCGGTATAGCTCATGAGTAATTCCTTCCTTGAAAAAGTAAAACGGTTTCCTTTAAATAACATTGTACATGAATTTAAAGAGAAATCACCATTCAATTCCTAAATAAAACACTGATAATAAGTCTTTGTAGATTGGAGGAGTCATTAATGAACAACTATCAATGGATTTGGCAATATGTCAAAGTTAATCGCAGAAAATTAGTCGTTGCAACAGTTTTTTTCATCGTGAGTACTGCACTTATTCTTGTCAATCCATATGTGACAGGGCAAATTGTCGATCGCGTTATTGATGGGCATCAGGATAGTTTATTGGTGCCATTATTATTGTTGATGATTGGGATCACTTTCGTTCGAACTGTCACACGCTATATTTATCAAATTTTGTTTGAACAAACGGGCCAAAATACGTTGTTTGATTTGCGTGAAGATATGTATCGCAAATTACAGGAATTAGACTTTAATTTCTTTAACCACACGCGGGTTGGTGATATTATGACGCGAATGACAGGGGATACTGATGCAATTCGTCATTTTATTTCGTGGGTGAGTTATCAAGTTTTAGAGTGTGTCTTTTATTTTATTGTGTCGATTATTGTGATGATGACAATTAATTGGCAGTTAACCTTGGCGCTGGTTGTCATGACGCCGGTGATTTTCGTATTGACGCAGCAAATGGCTAAGGCACAGCATCCAATGTTCTTCGCCATTCGTCAGAGCTTTTCACGTTTGAATTCGATGGTCGAAGAAAATATTAGTGGTAATCGCGTTGTTAAGGCGTTTGTGCGGGAAAATTTTGAAATTGATAAATTTAATGAACACAACGAGGATTATAAGCAACGCAACATGGACGCCGCCAATATTTCCAAAACGTATTTACCTTGGCAAGACGGTGTCGCCAATAGTTTAAATGTGATTGCCCTGATTTTCGGTGGTTATTTAGTCATTAAAGATCAGATGACATTAGGCGATTTAGTTGTCTTCAACGGTTATTTATGGATGTTGAACCAACCAATGCGGATGAGTGGTTGGTTAATCAATGATATTGAACGTTTCTCTGCTTCTTGTGTCAAAATTCGCCAGATGTTGGCGACTAAGCCGGAAATTGAAGTTAACGTCAATGATAAACCATTACGAATTCAAGGTAAGGTTGTCTTTGATCATGTTAGTTTCCACTTCTCTGACGATCCAACCCATCCGATCCTTGATGACATTTCTTTTGCGGCAGAGCCGGGGCAAACCATTGGTATTATTGGTGAAACCGGTGCTGGCAAAACCACACTGGTCAATTTAATCGGTCGCTTTTATGATCCATCTGCTGGTGAAGTTTTGATTGATGATCATGACGCCAAAACTTATCCGATTCGGCAATTGCGGGACAATATTTCGATGGTCATGCAAGATGTCTTTTTATTTTCGAACTCGATTGCCGATAATATTTCCTTTGGCCGTCCTGACGTGGACAATAGTTATGTCGAATCAGTGGCGCGGATTGCGGACGCTGACAGTTTCATTATGCGAATGCCAGATGGTTATGACACGATTGTCGGCGAGCGTGGTGTCGGCCTTTCTGGTGGTCAGAAGCAGCGAATTTCCTTAGCTCGTGCTTTGGCGAAGGATCCGGCTATTTTGATTCTGGATGATACAACTTCGGCAGTTGATATGGAAACTGAAACCAAGATTCAGCACGAATTATCGCAATTAACGACTAAGAAGACCACCTTTATTATTGCCAATCGTATCTCTTCGGTACGCGATGCGGATCTGATCATGTTAATGGAGAAAGGTCGCGTCGTTGAAAAGGGCACACATGAATCGCTAATGGCCAAACGCGGTAAGTATTATAGTGTCTTCCAGAAACAACTTGGGTTAGAAAAGGGGGAGCAAAGTGGCACAACGGAATAAATCTAACGTTGATGAAGAGCTGACTGAACAATTTAATTGGCACGACTATGCCCGATTAGCTCAATACATCAAACCCTATATGAAACGCATTTATGTGATTCTGACCGTGATTATTCTCGCCAACGTCGCAGGAATGTTGGGACCATATTTCACGAAGATTACCATCGATACCATTATTCCCCATCAAGATTTAAGACAGTTGGCGTTAGTGGGTGTTCTTTATACCGCATCGTTATTCTTTATTGGCTGGTGTTTGCGCTATCGAATTTATCACATCACTGAATTAGGTCAAGACGTCTTAAAAGATATGCGACTAGATATCTTCCAACACTTACAGAAATTATCGTTCTCATATTTTGATAGTCGCCCGCACGGTAAAATCTTGATTCGCGTGGTTAACTATATCAATACTTTGAGTGATTTGTTAAGTAATGGTTTGGTTAATCTGATCTCTGATGTTTTTAACGTCATCATCACCTTGATCTTCATGTTTGCAATTAACGCGCGCTTAACTTGGTATAGCTTGGCTTTGATTCCCTTATTAATTGTGATGGTCATGGTGATTCAGAGTAAACAACGCAAGGCGTACCAAATCTTGAGTAATAAGCAATCCAACTTGAATGCCTACATTCACGAAAGTATTGCCGGAATTAAAGTAACACAGTCATTTGCGCGGGAAAAAGAAAACTTCCGAATTTTTGATGAAACGAACGAGGATAATCGGCGGACTTGGATGCACGCCGTTAAAATTCAATTCCTACTGTGGCCAGGTGTACAAAATATTTCCGTCATCACCATGTGTTTGATTTATTTCGTTGGTATTCGTCAAATTGGTGTGGAAGTAAGTACTGGTACGCTAATTGCCTTTATTGGTTATATTAATAACTTTTGGAACCCAGTTATTAATATTGGTAACTTCTATAATTCGTTAATTACAGCAACTGCTTATTTGGAACGGATCTTTGAAACACTAGATGAAGAGCCAGAGATTGAGGATTTACTAGGTGCACAACCACTCCCACAGATTGCCGGTAATGTTACTTTTGAAGACGTTACTTTTCGCTATGAACCAGGTAAAGATATTTTAAAGAATGTCAGCTTCCATGTTGATCAAGGTCAATCAGTTGCGCTGGTTGGACCGACTGGTGCAGGTAAAACGACCGTAATCAATCTTCTAAGCCGCTTCTATGACGTTAGCGAAGGTCGCGTGTTGATTGATGGCCATGACGTTCACAACGTCACCTTGGCCTCACTACGTCGCCAAATGGGTGTCATGCTTCAAGACACATTTATTTTCTCCGGTACGATTATGGATAATATTCGTTATGGCAAGTTAGACGCAACCGACGAAGAAGTTATGGCCGCCGCCAAAGTCGTGCGGGCAGATGATTTCATTAAAGATTTGAAACATGGTTATCAAACGCAAGTTGAAGAGCGGGGTAGCACATTATCTGCCGGTCAACGCCAATTAATTGCTTTTGCGCGGGTATTGTTAGCAGATCCACGAATTCTAATCCTTGATGAAGCAACCTCCAGCATTGACACGAAGACCGAGGAATTATTGCAGTCAGGCTTGTTGGCCTTGTTAGAAGGCCGTACTTCATTCATCATCGCTCACAGATTATCCACCATTAAAAATTGCGACCAAATCTTCTACGTCGACAAAGGCACCATCGCCGAACACGGCACCCACGCCGAATTGATGGCCGCGCGTGGCTTGTATTACCGATTGTATCAGTCGCAGTATGATATGTTGCGGATGGAACGAGAAGAATGAGCTGTAGGTTTTACTTAAATGCTAGGTTTTAAAACTACGCTGATTGCAGTTCTTCGTGCTGGAAGGAAAGCGCTGGGGGAACGCTGCGAGCGTCGATTTAGGCAGAATAAAAAGTAATTCATCCTGAATACGAGCTTTCTTGTAAAATGGTAAATCATTAGTAACGAGAAGGCTCGGATTCAGCTACCCACAGAAAAGCAAGGCTATCGAGTAGACAAGCTGGAATAGTGTTGAGTTGTTATAATCAATACTATACCGCTTGTTTTTTTGTGCTAAACTATGCATGAGTAAATAATCGTGATGAAACAAAGTTAACTTTATTAGGAGAAAGTAATAGGATGAAGCACAATCTATTGTATCGAGTAAAAGAACGAACAAAAACACTTTCTTTTCAAGATAAAATGAAAACGCTATTTTATTCTTTTTTTGTTGTTATCGCCATCTTGTTAATAACCGTTAGTGTTGTGTTTATTAAATTGGTAACAAATGAAACTTATAAAAGAAGTCGAGAACAACTCTCTGTTTTATCGATGCACATTCAAGACAGTCTTTCGGAAATAGAGAATTTGATTAGCGACTTTCATCAAAATGATCAATTGCAAAAACAACTGGAAATTATTGATTCTCCTAAAACAAGTTCGATGGATCGAGATCAGACAAGAATAAGATTTGAACGAGAATTTGGTTGGTTTTCATCACAATCGCGTGTCACATCTTGGCTGGTTTATGATCAAAATGGCAAAAGGATTGTTGGTTATCGCTTTGATTTGGATCGCTATCTTCCTGACTACACTACCAAAGATTATATGAAATCAGTTAGCGGAAATTCTTCAGAGGGTCAGTGGTTCCTTGATAAAAATAGCAATCGCGCAGTATATGTTCATAACATATTCGATACTAGAACTAATATTATGAAAAAGCTTGGTACGGTTATTTTCACAGTAGATTTATCGTTCATTGGAGATTTTATGGAAAATTCTAATATTTTCCAACACGGTGACTTTCTAGTGTTATCACGCGGCAATCAATACTATTCAAATAATCCTAAATTAGCAAAAAAAATTTACGTTTCAGAAAAATCAAATGAAGAAAATACCAGGCAGTATATGGTAACAACTGATTTACGTCGTTATTATGCACTCACGGAACCGATTTCTTTTGTAAACTCTAATTTTCGTGTCAATTATTACATCGTAAATCAACAAATTATTAGTAAGATAATTATTGTTGCCGTCATCTTATTTCTGATAATTATTATCGTTCTTATTGCTAGTATCATAGGTATTAATTTCTTTCTAAACAGATTGATAATGCCAATTAATTTATTGGCATTAAGTATGCGTGAGTTTAGTGACCTAGAAGATTTACAAAGATTAAAGGAGCATATTGAACAACTTCAGTATATTCACCAAAAGGATGAGATTGGAAGTTTGTATGCAAGTTTTCAACGGCTAATAAAGGAAATTGATCGTTTAGTTATTAAAGATTATAAATCACAGATATTGACGCAGGAAATGGAAACGAAGTATTTAATGGCTCAGATAGATCCGCATTTTTTATATAACACTCTGAATACAATTAATTGGATTGCGTTAAGTAACAGTGATGATGAAGTTTCGGAATTGGTTATGTCATTAGCATTATTATTACAAGAAAAGGCTGATTCTAGAAAAAAGTTTAATAGTTTAGCTGATGAATTAAAGATTGTTCATGCTTATGTTCGGATACAGGAGGTCCGCTTTAGTGAACGCCTACGATTCAGTTTGATACTATCCGAACAAATTAATCCGGAACGAATTATAATTCCAAAGTTAATTATTCAACCGATTGTGGAAAACGCAGTTAAGTATGGTGTTGAAAAAGTTGATTATCAAGTAACTGTCCGTGTAACAATTGGTATTGTTAACAATAAATTAGTCATAGTAATTTTTAATGATGCTAAGGGATTTGATCCAGAGAGAATAAATAGTAAATCAACAGGTGTTGGATTGCACAATATTAAGGCACGCTTACAGTTACTTTACGGAGATAATGCTGGTATTAAAATTGATTCAGCACCGGATATGATGACAATAGTATCAATCTGGCTACCTTTATCAGAGGATAGCAAACAAGACGGATTGGAGTAAAGAAAATGATCATACCTAAACTTGTTATTATTGACGATGAACACCTAAATGCTGATGGAATAAAAATGCTGATTGAGAAAAGTGACTTGAATGTCGAAATCAGCGGGGTTTTTTATTCGAGCGTAAAAGCATTACAGTTTATTAAAGGGCATCCTGCAGATATTGTTTTAACCGATATAAAAATGCCACAAATAAGTGGGTTAGACTTGATAGCACGAATAAAGGAAGCAAATATAGATGCAGAAACTATCATTTTTACGGGTTTTGGCAGCTTAGTGTACGCGCAAGAAGCAATGAAATATGGTGTGAAGTATTTTTTGGAAAAACCTATATCTACAGATAAATTAAAAGATAGTATATCTGATTGTGTTGATGATTGGTTAACTAAACGACGTGAGAAACGACTAAGAATAAAACAATTAATTGAAAATACAATTTTAGGTGAAGTTAATAACGTTGAGTTAACATCATCATTTGATGTTGTTATGATGAAAGAGCGTGACTACAGAGAAGTGATGAAGACAGGGCTTGAGTTACCAGATGATAAATACATTCGAATACTGATTGAAGACTGTGTTTTATATTGTTGTTTTGATAATGGGCAAATTGATTGGTTAATTGCACAGATAAAGCAGTTAGTAAGGGGACGGGCTTGTGTGGTTTGTTATCAACGCAAGCTATTTATTAATACGATTCCAATAAGTTTTTCATGTGGTAAACAGCTTTTAAACTTAGATTTTTATTGTGAACAGCCTACGTTAATTGAGATTAACAGTTCGAATAACAAAAAAGGTACCGGTGAAACGGAGCAGCTTTTATCTGAACTGGAAGTATCTTTAGTGAATGATAATTATGTGGCAGCGGAGAGTTTACTTAAGGAAGTCATCAAAACTGGGTTTAAGACTCAATACGGTTCGAAACAATTTAAAAATCGTTTGGAGCAATTGAGTGAGAAAGTTTTACAAATGCATGAAGTTAACTCATCAGTAATTGATAAATTTCAGATGGAAATCGAAAAGGCGGATTTTGCTTTTGAGTTAGCAAATTTGATTAATAAGTTTACTAAAGTTATTGAAAAGCATGGTGTGCCTAATGATAAAAGAAACGATATCACGGTACAACTTAACAAGATTATTAATACAAGGTATCACGAAAATACGTTGTCATTGAAGTGGATCTCCAATAATATTTTGTATTTAAATCCAGAATATATGGGTAAGAAATATCTTAAAGAGACTGGTAAAAAATTTACAACCGTCTTACTTGAGATACGAATGAATAAAGCAGCACAGTTATTAAAAAAAGGTCATTCAATTAGTGAGACCGCCGATGCAGTTGGATACACAACTAATCAAGATTACTTTAGTCAGCAATTTAAGCACTATTGGGATATAACACCACGCCAATATCAAAAAGATTTTACTAAAAAAGCCGATTAACTAATAATCGGTTTTTTTAGTAAAACCAACTCTACTTTTTAAGGTTTTTTGTCTGTTATTTATATATTAAAAATAGAAAAAATGTTTTAAGCTAATAATGTAAGCGCTCACGATGAAAGCCAATACATTAACTCGAGTGAATGTAGCGGTAAATTTATTTCGTAAATAGGTGGAGGAGTGTCAGTGACAATCCAAATGACAGATGGACAAAGAGTCTTAGTTAAAGAGAAGACTGAAACAATGTTGAATTATTTAACGAATCTGCAAGATACAACGGGAGAATTTACATATCAAACTTCTGTTGGATTAGTGGATGATAAAAGTTGGAATTCTTGGAACTGGCCACAAGGTGTTGCGTTATATGGTTTAGCGAGGATTTATTTACGCACTCAGGATCAAGCACTATTACAAATCATCAAGGATTGGTTTAAGCAGAATCTAAGTTATCCGATTCCTAAACGCGAACTGAACGTTAATGGCATGATTCCTATTTTAACCCTAGCGACATTGAAGGTAGAGTTTATTCAAGATTATCCTCAGCTTGATGATTATCTTGAAGAGTGGGCTAATTGGGCATTAAATTCGTTAAATAAGACCAAATTTGGTGGTTTTGAACACGATACATTCGGCTCAATCAATACGGCGCAACTTTGGGATGACACATTAGTTATGGCAGTTTTACCATTAGCCAAAATTGGTGTTGTGCTCGATAAACCAGAATATATTGATGAATGTATGCATCAATTCACCATCCACAGTAAATTCTTGATGGAACGCAACAATGGTCTTTGGTATCATGGCTGGAGTTTTGAAACAAAAGATAAATTTTCAAGAGTATTCTGGGGACGTGGTAATGCCTGGGTTTCGATATTCATTCCAGAATTTTTAGAAATCGCAGGTTCATATCTAAATAAAACGCAACAAAAGTATTTAGAGGATGTTTTGCATTATCAAATTGAGGCTTTACTGCCGTTGCAAGCAGCAAGTGGTTTGTGGCGAACAGTTCTAGACGATTCTGAGTCTTACGAAGAATCGTCAGCAACCGCCGGATTCCTTTATGGGATGGAGAAGGCACGACAATTAGGAATTACTCAAGATGTTAACGTTGATCTTAGCATTAACAAGGCAATTGATGGTTTGTTGGAACAAATCGATAATATTGGGCATGTAGCTAACGTCTCGTCAGGAACGCCTGTTGGTGATTCAGCAAAATTTTATAAAGATATCGCAATCACTGATATGCCATATGGACAGGCTTTAGCAATCTTAGCACTTTCTCAATGGCAGTAATGAATAGTGTTAATTATTATCTGCAATTGTTTAATTGATTTTTATTCTGGAGGGTTAATCAATGATAAGTAAAGTAAAAAAGATCTTAATAGTTGCGACAACAGCTCTTGCTCTTCTTGGCTTGACTGCATGTGGGAAGAATAGCAGTAATTCAGCTAGTGGTGATAATGGAAAAGTGACAATTAGGTTCTCATGGTGGGGCAATGATGATCGTCATAAAGATACGTTAAAGGCAATTAAAAAATTTGAAAAGAAATACCCGAATATCAAAGTTAAAGCAGAATATAGTGGCTGGGATGGAATTGAGCAGAAGATGGCCACACAGATTTCTGGCGGTACTGAGGCAGATTTAATGCAAACTAACTATGATTGGTATCTTAACTATTCTCCTAAAGGCGATGGATTCGTCGATTTAAACAAGTATAAAAATATTATTGACATGTCTGGCTACTCTAAAGATATTCTCAAAGCCGGGACTATTGATGGTAAATTAAATGGTATTCCGCATGGCTCGAACACACGGGTGGTGGCAGTGAATAAGAATATTTTAAATAAGTATGGTGTTAAAACGTATCCAACAACTTGGGATGGTTGGAAAAAGGTTACGAAAACTCTTCCTAAAGGCTATTACCCCGTAGAATTTCACACATTTTTGGATATCATTTGCTACATTACGCAGAAAACCGGTAAGAGCTTCTTAGATGACAACGGTAAAATAAATTACTCACAACAAGAAATTAAAGATGGTTTTGATTGGTATCAAGATATGGTTGATTCAGGTGTTACGCCTTCAAGAAAGTGGGTTATGGATACGGTTGGAAGCAATTCAATGGCTACAACTAAGGAATTTCTTAATGGTAAAATTACAGGATTTTTTGATTGGACGGCAGTACTAAATAGTTTTAGTACAAATCTGGATCAAGTTAATATGACCTTGGATATTCCTTCGTTCCCAACGACTGAAAATCCGAAGAATGACGGTGCAATTGAAAAAGCAACAATGTTATTCTCAATCTCTAAACATTCTAAACACCCTAAGGAAGCAGCAAAATTACTCAACTTTATTCTGAATGATCCTGACGGTGTCAAGGCAATGGGAATTTCTCGTGGTATGCCGGTTAATACTAAGGCTCAAAAGATTCTTGAAAAGGCTGGCGAGGTTGATGCAACCACTAAGAAAGCTGTTGAGTATAGCAATAAAACAAACGGTGTTCTTGAGAGTCGTTATCTCGAATTAAGTCAAGTGTCCACTGCATATAACGACGTTACGGATAGATTTGGCGTTGGCGAGATCAACTCTACTCAAGCGGCAAAACAGATTATTACAAAGGTCAATGCCGCGGTTAAACAATTTAAGAGTAAGAATTGATTTCAGTTAACTCTCTAATGCTGTAAACGTCACAATATGAGCGTCAGTATCTTGTTTGCTCAAGAGAGACGCTCATTTATTTTGATATAAGTTCGGTACAAATAAAATCTTTTAAAAGAGGGAGAATCCCGTGAAAAGTAAAAAGAAGTATATTGGCCTAATATTTCTAA
The DNA here is from genome assembly GCF_003946695.1 of Lapidilactobacillus bayanensis. GTDB lineage: Bacteria > Bacillota > Bacilli > Lactobacillales > Lactobacillaceae > Lapidilactobacillus > Lapidilactobacillus bayanensis. Next base: position 44,374 of record NZ_RHOX01000003.1, read on the forward strand.
TCCCGTGGATGATTGGTACCTTAATATTTACAATCTATCCGTTTATTAGTTCATTAATCTACAGTTTTACTAACTATGATTTAATATCAAAACCAAAGTTTGTTGGGTTTGCAAATTACATTGAAATGTTTACGACTGATCCAGATTTTGTACGCTCCTTAAAAGTAACGATTGAGTATACAATCTTAACTGTACCAATCCAATTGATTTTTGCACTATTCTTGGCATTTATTTTGAACTTTAAACTAAAAGGAATTAACTTTTTTAGAACTGCATATTATGTACCATCTATTCTTGGCGGTAACGTCGCAGTCGCTATTTTATGGAAATTCCTATTTAACAAGACTGGTTTAGTTAACCAGGTTATTCAAACTTTTGGCGGTAAACCAGTTGGTTGGCTGTCATCAAGTAGTAATGCGATGTTTGTTCTGGTTATTTTAGGCGTTTGGCAATTTGGTTCTGCAATGGTTATTTTCTTATCAGCACTCCAGCAAATTCCAACAGATTTATATGAGGCAGCAAGAGTTGATGGCGCAAAAAAGTGGACGATCTTCTTCAAAATAACGATTCCACTAATTACACCAACTGTCTTCTTTAACTTGGTTATGCAGTTAAACAATAAATTACAAGAATTTAATAGCCCATACTTGATTACAAATGGTGGACCAACCAAGTCGACCTATTTAACATCATTGCTGATTTATGATAATGCCTTTAAGAATTTCCGAATGGGCTATGCGTGTGCAATGTCCTGGGTATTATTTATCATTATTGCGGTACTCGCATTAGCATTATTTAAATCATCAAATCGTTGGGTTTATTATTCTGATGGGGGGCAAAATTAAATGGATGCAGATTCAATTAATCGAAAGGTTCGTCGTCAACATGCAATAGAATCAACTTGGCGGTATGTGTTGTTAATCATTACAGCGTTTATTATGATTTATCCAATTATTTGGTTATTTGGTGCATCATTCAAAACCAATGCAGAGATATTTGGCTCAATCAATTTTTGGCCGCAGCACTTTGACTGGACATCATATGTTAAAGGTTGGAAGACTGGCACACAATATTCCTTCACAACTTATTTTATTAATTCTTTTAAGATTGTTATTCCTAAGGTTATCTTCACATTAATCAGTTGTACGCTAACAGCTTACGCCTTTACACGTTTCGACTTCCCCGGCAAAAATATTTTGTTCAGTATTGTTATTGCCACGTTATTTTTACCCGCGGTTGTTACACGTATTCCTCTTTATATTATGTGGCGTAATCTTCATTTACTAGATTCGTATGTACCATTGATTGCCGGAAGTGTTTTCGCGCAGGAACCGTTCTTTGTTTTCATGCTTGTTCAATTCATGCGTGGAATTCCTAAGGAGTACGATGAGGCCGCAGTTATGGATGGCGCTAATCCTTTACAAATTTTAGGTAGAGTATTAGTGCCCATGATGAAACCTGCATTGTTAACCGTTGTGTTGTTTCAATTTATCTGGTCAATGAATGATTTCTTGACACCATTAATTTATTTATCAAGTGTTTCTAAGTTTCCGGTTGCAATTGCATTGAAACTTGCTACAGATGCGACTTCTGGCTTTGTTCCGTGGAATCAAACAATTGCAATGTCGTTAATTGCCTTGGTACCATCCCTGATTTTATTCTTCTCGGCATCTCGTAATTTCGTAGAAGGTATGTCTGCTGGTGGATTGAAAGGATAATCATATGCAAGTGATGAAGAATTTATTGCGTCCCTTTGGCTCTGATGCCATACATCGTGATGTCAATTATGTTTATGAGATATATAAGTTATCTTTGATCTTTTCGATCGCATGTTTGCCGTGGATATTGGTTAATATGCTGGTCAAATTAGATATTGCAACGTGTTGGCTATACGGACTAGCATTCTTAATATTGTATCCAAATCTAAAAGTTTTATTCAATGAAATGATCAATATCAACAAAAATCAAGTAAATGTTCGTGGTAAAAGTTATTTTATTAAATTTATAACTGAGCTGAAACATTATGCTGTTCATAATGTTCTTTATGGATTACTTGTCAGTACAGCAGGGATTGTTTACTTTATTGAATTTAAGTTAATCGTGGCACAGAAAGAATTACGATTTATGATTATTCCATTTCTAATAATCGGGGCATTTTTGCTAACCAGCGTTATTACGATGATGTTTGTTGTAGATGACACCTTAACGTTGAAGGAACGATTAAGAGTCGCTATGTTTCTGAGCTGGCGTAATGTAGTTCGTACATTTGCAATTGCATTATTGTTTATGCTCTGGTTAAGTGTTGGTTATAATTCACCGTTCTTAAATATTTTAATCGGTAATGCACTTTTATTATGGTTAATTTATAAATTGAGGTTTAAGTCAGTTCAACGAACTTTAAAGCAACTTAATTCGTGACGAAGTGGTATGTGTTTTAAGTAACTAGTTTAGCTTTTTGAGATAGAAGGAAAAGATAATGGATAAAGTAAAGTTTGCGATTATTGGTGTTGGCAATATTGGTTCAATGCATACGGAATATTTCAGTAAAAACCTAGTTGAGGGTGCAGAATTAATCGCAGTTTGTGATACGGATCCCAGTAAACTACAGCGTGTCAAAGATAAATATGGCGATCGTTTTAAGCTGTACGACAACGATGAAGCTGTTATGAATGATCAGAATATCGATGCTGTGCTGATTGCGACACCACATTATTCTCATCCCACTTTGGGTATTGAAGCGCTGAATCATGGGAAGCATGTATTGAGTGAAAAGCCAATTGGCGTCTATACAAAAGATGTTGCAGAAATGAACGCCGTTGCGGCTGCTCATCCTGAACTAACTTTTGGCATTGATTACAATCAGAGAACGAATCCGCTGTATCGTAAAATGCGTGAGTTAATTCAGTCAGGAGAAATTGGTGAGTTCCGTCGTGTTAATTGGATTATCACAAATTGGTATCGCTCGCAAAGCTATTATGATTCAGGAACATGGCGTGCAACTTGGAAAGGTGAGGGTGGTGGTGTTTTATTGAATCAAGATCCTCATCAACTCGACTTGTTGCAATGGCTGTGTGGTATGCCTAAGCGAATTATGAGTTTTGCTTACTTTGGGAAACGTCGGAATATCGAAGTTGAAGATGAAGTAACAGCATACTTTGAGTATCCTAACGGTGCAACTGGTGTTTTTGTAACATCAGTGTCTGAGACACCAGGAACTAATCGTCTAGAGATCGTTGGTTCAGCCGGAAAATTAGTTGTTGAGAATAATAAATTATCATTTTGGAAGGTTAGAACAGACGAACGTGAATTTAACAAAAATTATCAAGGCGGTTTTGGTGAACCAGAAGTTTGGCAAGTTGAGATTCCGGTTAAATTTGATGATCATGATCAACATATGAAAATCACGCAGAACTTCACAAATCACATTCGTAATGGTGAGAAATTGCTTGCACCAGGTATTGAGGGAATTAATGGCTTAACAATTTCCAATGCTATTCATCTTTCTACTTGGGAAAAGCGGTGGGTTGAATTACCAATTGATGCAGATTTGTTTTTGAAAGATTTGAACGAGCATATAACACACTCGCAGGATAAAAAGACCAAAAGTGTTGTTTTAGATACTGATGCCACTTATTAAGATAAAATTAGAGGGAATTTTCTAATGTTGAAGATTGGTATTATTGGTTGCGGTGTCATTGCTAATACACATGCAAAAATTTATCAAATGCTCGAAAAGGACATGGATATTAAGTTGGTCGCATGCTGTGATATTGACATTGATCGTGGACAGGAATTTGCGCGTCGGTATCAGTTGTGTTACTACCAAGATTATCATGAGTTACTGGATTCCAATATTGATTTGGTTTCAATATGCACGCCGCATTATCTGCATAAAGAGATGAGCGTGGCGGCATTAAAGAGAAATATCAATGTCTTATGTGAAAAGCCAATGGCGCTCAACTCGACCGAGGCCGAAGAAGTGATTCAGGCAATTAAGGCTAGTAATGCAAGATACACTGTCTGTTTTCAAAATAGATTTAACGCGTCTTCAATGGCATTAAAATCACTGATCGACGAACAAAAATTTGGTCAGTTAAAAGGAATAAAAGGTGTTGTGACCTGGCATCGTGATGCACATTATTATAGTCAGGATACTTGGCGCGGTACCGTAGATCAAGAGGGTGGCGGGGTTTTAATCAATCAAGCTATTCATACAATTGATCTCATTACTTGGCTGACTGGTCTACCACAAAGGTTGAGTGGCAAAGTGATGACTAGCTTGTTAAAAAACGTTATCAGCGTTGAAGATAGTGCCATGGTTGTTGCAACTAACAAAGATGTCGTGATCGATTTCTTTGCTACCAATTGCTTCTCGGAAGACAGTGAGCCGGAGATTGACTTCGATTTTGAAAAAGCACAAGTTCGCCTTTTGACTGATAAGTTGTTAATCAATAATCAAGAAGTAGCTAAATCTGCGGGATCAAATCAATATGGAAAAGATTATTACGGCAACGGTCATCCCGCATTAATTAAAGCCTTTATTGAATCAATTATTAACGAAAAAGATAACAAGTATTTACCAATTGAAGATGGTATTAATTCTTTAAGATTGATCGATAGTGTTTATCGATCTAATAAAACGAATGATTGGGTCGATCTATAAATTAGATTAATAGAATAGCGTCATGTTTTAACTAGGCGCATTTCACCTTGACTGCGGAGTAGCGGTTGAAAGGACACCGCCATGAACATCAAAAGTTTTTCGGTTGGTTTTACTAAAAAACTAACATTTAGAAGTGAGATAGAGAGAGGGTTTTATAAAATGACTGCTGATTTTACAATTTCGGCCTTTGCAGATGAAATTTCGCCAGATTTAATGACGCAAATTAAATCGTTAAAGGCTAATGGTATTAGCCACATCGAATTACGGGGGATTGATGGGAAAAACGTCAGTGATTTTACGGTTGAAGAAGCAAATAATTATCAACAAATCATCAGTGCTAATGATATGAGTATTTCATCGATTGGTTCACCAATTGGTAAGATTGGAATTAATGACGATTTTTCTGATCATTTAGATAAATTCAAACACGTTCTGAAGATTGCTCGTATTTTTAAGGCGCCATATGTACGGATGTTCAGTTTCTTTATCCCCAAAGGTGAAGATCCTGATCAATATACCGACGAAGTCATTAATCGTTGGCAACAATTTTTAGAGGTTGCGAAGGATTATCCTGAAATTACGCTATTGCATGAGAATGAAAAAGAAATTTATGGTGATACACCAGAGCGCTGCTTAAAACTACTACAAGCATTAGATAGTGAGCAGGTTAAAACAGCCTTTGATCCGGCAAACTTCGTTCAATGCGAGGTTGAAACATACCCATATGCATATAACTTATTGAAAGATAAAATTGTTTACATGCATATCAAAGATGCCAAATATGCTGATCATGAAGTCTACCCTGCAGGTTTAGGTGATGGGCAAGTTGCGTTAATTTTACAGCAATTGGTTGAAACAAATTACAGCGGATTTTTATCAATTGAACCACATCTGTCAAACTTTGTCGGCTTCGAAAAATTAGAAAAGCAACATGAGATAACCAAGAAATCGACTGATGGTGAACGGTTATTTGATATTGCAGCTAATTCTCTCAAACAAATATTAGTTGCTGATTTGGGTCAAGACTGGAAATAAACGTTATCAGGTAAATAATTCAAATTTTTGTTAAAGAGGAAAATAAATGGATTTATCGCGAGCAGAATATCCCCAACCGCAATTTAAGCGTGAGGGCGTTTGGAAAAATTTAAATGGTCAATGGCGTTTCAAATTTGATGATTCTGATGTGGGACGAAAAGAGAAGTGGCAGAGTAAGACGTTACCTGATCCACGAAAAATAACTGTTCCTTTCGTCTATCAAGCACCGGCTAGTGGCGTTAATGATCAATCACAACACGACACTGTTTGGTACGAACGGGAGTTTGAGGCTGGAACATTGGCGACTGATGAACGGCTGATCTTGCATTTTGGTGCAGTTGATTATTTTGCAGATGTTTATGTCAATGGCGAATATATTGGTCATCATGAAGGTGGCGATGGGTCCTTTGCCTTTGATGTGACTGATGCTTTAACTCAAAATCAAACGCAGCAGGTAACTGTTCGTGCTGCAGATTTAACATTTGATGAAACGATTCCTCGCGGCAAACAATCTTGGACTGGCAAGTCTGAAGGAATTTGGTACACCAATTCAACTGGTATTTGGCAAACTGTTTGGCTGGAAACTGTTAACGTCAAACATATCCGTGATATTAAGCTGACACCGGACTTAGACCATACGTCAGTACAAATCAACGCGCAATTATCGAACCAAGCGCTTGGAAGCCGCCTTCATTACAAGATTACTTTTGCTGGTGAAGTGGTTGCAGATGATCAGATTGTTATTCAAACAACCAATATCATTCGTTCAGTTGAGCTTATTCAACAACATATTTTTCGAACAGGATTCCATCATGCTGGCTGGACCTGGACGCCGGAAAATCCTAATTTATTTGATGTTGAGTTTGAATTAATTACTGAAGATGATCAATGTGTCGATCATGTTGACACTTATTTCGGATTGCGTAAAGTGAGCACTGAAAATGGTATGATTATGCTCAATAATCGACCGTATTATCAACGGCTAGTTCTGGATCAAGGTTATTGGTCAGAGGGTTTACTCACTGCACCAACAGATGACGCATTGAAGTTAGACATTGAACTATCCAAAGAAATGGGCTTCAATGGTTGCCGTAAACATCAGAAGATTGAAGATCCACGTTTCTTATATTGGGCAGATAAATTAGGCTATCTGGTATGGGAAGAAGTTGCATCAGTTCCCTACTACTCAGAAAAGTCTGCATCAAGGTTAATTGATGCTTGGAAAGAAGCAATTGAGCGCGATTATAATCATCCTTCGATTATCATGTGGGTGCCACTAAATGAGAGCTGGGGTGTTGATCAAATTCATAATTCTCAGCAACAACAACATTTTTCTGAATCTTTGTATCATATGGTTCACGCGTTGGACACAACACGTTTAGTTCAGTCCAATGATGGCTGGGATATTACAACAACGGATGTAGTTGCGATTCATAATTACAGTCATGGTGTTAATAAGGAATCACGAGAATATCAAGATTACGTTGAGACACTGAGCACCAGAGAGGCCCTTATTTCACACGCACCAGGTTCGTGGGATATCTTTGCTAAAGGTTTCAGTTATCAAGGACAGCCTATTGTTTTAAGCGAGTTTGGCGGCATTGGCTTTGATTCCAGTAGAGAAGATGGTTGGGGTTATACAACAGCGAATAATGCACAAGAATATTTATCCGAATTACAGCGGATTTTAAAAGCAGTTGCCAAATCAAAGGGTCTCTGGGGTTATTGTTATACGCAGCTAACTGACGTCGAACAAGAAGTAAATGGTTTGTTAACATATTCCCGGGAGCCAAAAGCAGATTTAAAGGAAATCAATAAGATCTTTTCAATGCCAAGTAGTGCGCGACTGACAAATATTGAATGAAATACCTGTGATAGTGGTTGATGATTCGTTAAATTAATTCCAGATAGAGATGTTGATTCAGGCATTTCTATCTGGAATTTTATTGTCTATGAAGAATGATTAGTCTAGTAATAAATGATTATCAAGAACGGTCTGCTACGGTATTTCCCTCAATAAATTTCGCAGCTAGGTTAATCTTCTTGAAAAAGTGATGGTCAGCATGCTCTTTTAATAGAAGATCTACCGCAATTTCACCCATTTCTTTTTCGTTTTGTTCAATATGAGTGAACATAAACGAATTAGGAATAAAGGAACTGTTAGCTGATTCATCAAAACAAATAATAGAAATATCCTCTGGGATTCTTTTGTGTAGTATCTTTAAAGATTGCTGAATTAACAATGCAATATTATATTCCGAAGCGATAACTGCTGTTAGGTCAGAATTGTTAATGAAAAAATTGATGATCTGATTAATGTCATTCGCTGGCGATTGCGTAGAGCTGGGAACAACTGAATCGATCGTTGTCATAATTTGTTGCCGAGATAGTGTAATAGCGTTTTCGGTATGTGCTGCGACAAACCCGGAAATCCGTTCGTCAATTGCTGTAACTTGATTATCTGAAGCAATTAAACCAATTTTTGTGTGGCCTTTAGTTATTAAATAGTTAGTTGCAAATTTGGCCGCATCTGAATTGTTTGTTTTAATACTTGAAATAGGAAGATCAGCCATAGATCGATCAATAATAACAATAGGAAAATTCTTAGTAACTAATTCTAATAATTTAGTGGAAGCATATTTTGAAGAAATAGGCAATAAAATAATACCTTGAGCACCAGAACCTTCTAGTTCAGAAAGTGCCTGGTCTTCAAGTTCTGGACGTCCCGAACTAATTTTTACAATAAAGTTTACCCTATCAGTAGTCGTTGTGAGTATTCTTTTGATGATAACAGAACCGAATGCATCGGAAAAACTAGGCAAAATAAGGCCAAACAGAATATGAGAGTTATTTATTGTTGATGGTGTAATTGGATTCTCGCTTATAACCGTAGTTCCTTTTCGAGGTTTTCTTGATATATAACCATTTTGAGAAAGTAGATCCATTGCTTTTTTAATTGTTATTTGACTGACATTAAACAGTTCTACTAGATTTTTATCAGTTGGTAGATTAGTGCCAATTGGATATTTACCTGATTGGATATCTAACACTAAAGTTTTATATATTGAATAATATAATGGTGTTTTTGCCATGAGCTTCCCTCCTCTAGCTAATCTGTTGTAAGACACATTTAATATATTAAATAAAAAATACAATGTCAAATTGGCAAGTATATTCGTTGTAAGCATTTACATAACCGGTGTCTGATGCTATATTTACTCTGTCATTAAATAGTATATGAATATATCTTTTAATTTTGGAGGTTCTTATGTTTTCAACACAAAAAGTTAAACAGCAACTTAATTACCTTAAGGGTTATGTTTATGCGAATTTTGAAACTGTTCCTGGTTTGCAGTTGTGGCATGATACTCGGGAATCACGTTTGACTGTGCCCAACGCGAATGTGGATTGGCAAGCTATTGCTATTGGCGATGCTTGGGAAGGCCGCGATCAATATTATTGGTTACAATTTCAGCTGACTGTGCCTGCGCTGCAACCTGAACAGAGATATGTCTTGCATCTTAATTTGGGTCGCACTGGTGGTGGTAATAATTCCGGCTTTGAAGGCTTGGTTTATTTAGATGGAGAAACGCGGCAAGCTGTTGATAGCAATCATCAAGATTTATACTTGGATCAATCAGATCAAAATAAAACCATTAAAGTTCAAATTATGATGTGGACAGGTCTTGAAGGTGGTGGCCCGCAACAAATACAACACTATACGTTAAAAACAGTAAGTGCCGGTATTTTGAACGAGACGATTCGTGACACCTACCGCTACTTGAAATTAATCAATGAAACAATGACTGAATTAAGTGAGGATGAACCATTATTATATGACTATCAAAAATTATTGAACCATAGTTTATGCCAATTATTCTGGGGTAGTCAATCTTATGATGAAATTACAGGAGTTTGTCACAAAGTAATGCTTGACATTAAGGCCTTTATTTCAGAGCATGCTAACGAGAAGAAGGGCTTCAATATTGCGGCAATTGGCCATACTCATATTGATGTTGCTTGGCTTTGGCGATTACGACATACTCGTGAAAAAACGGCCCGTTCGTTTTCAACCGTATTAGAATTGATGAAGGAATATCCGGAATATAAATTCTTTCACAGCACGCCACAAGTCTATCAGTTTATTAAGCAAGATCACCCTGAACTTTATACACAAATAAAGAAACGTGTGGCAGAGGGACGTTGGGAGGCAGACGGGGGGACTTGGTTGGAACTAGATGCCAATATTCCGTCAGGTGAATCTTTCACACGCCAATTCCTATATGGATCCCAATATTTTGCTAAGGAATTTGGGGCTAAACAAACGGTTTTATGGTTGCCAGATGTCTTTGGATATTCGTGGGCTTTACCGCAAATTATGAAAGGTTTTGGCGTTGAGAATTTCATGACGACTAAGATAAGTTGGAATGATACTAATCGGATGCCTCATGATACTTTTGTTTGGGAAGGGATTGATGGTAGCAAGGTACTGACCCATTTTGTAACCACTACTGAAAGCGAAAGTGATTTTCACGATCTTAATAATTGGATGTACACATATAATGGCCTGATCACACCGCATACAGTCATGGGAACCTATCATGTTTATGCTGATAAGGCGTTAAATAATGATTTACTCTTATCCTATGGCTTTGGTGACGGTGGTGGCGGTCCACAACGTGAAATGATTGAGAATATTGAGATGATCAATGAATTGCCAGGCTTGCCGACCATCAAAAATACCCGGGTTGATGATTACTTCGTCCAACTGCGTCAGAACCTGAAAGACAGTGAATTACCAATTCCAACTTGGAATGGCGAACTTTATCTAGAATTCCACCGTGGTACTTACACCTCCCAAGCACGGGTCAAGAAGCAAAACCGTGAGCTTGAGTTCCAACTGCGTAATTTGGAAATGCGTTATACACAGGCGCTGCTTGAACAAGGCATCGACTATCCGCAAGAACAAATCAATGAACTTTGGGAAATGGTGCTCCGCAATCAATTCCACGATATTTTGCCGGGGTCTGCAATTCATGAGGTCTATCAAGACAATCAGAAAGAATATCAGGATGGCTTCACCGAAATTGCCCAATTAAACGCCAAGCTAGATATTAAGCAATTAACGATTGATCCCCAGTATCAAATCGTCCGTAATTATAATGCTTGGTCCACAACCCAATTAGTACACATCGACAATACAAATACTGGTCAATATGTGGATGCTGAAGGGATAGCCTTAGTTACTGAAAGAACTGCGACTGGTTACGACATTTTAGTTACTGTACCTGCTTTACAAGCGTACCAATTATGTTTCGTGCCTAGTGAGCATGAGGAAGTAACTTCTACAGAAGCGCATCAGGATGATCACATCGAAAATAACCGCTATCGCATTAAGTGGAATGATGCCGGTCAATTAACAGAAGTTTTTGATAAGGTTCATCAACGTCAAGTATTAGCTAAAGCCGACTTAGGTAATGTGCTATCTGTTTATGAAGATCGACCGGTAGAGTATGATAACTGGAATATTGACGAAGATTATACTGAGAAACAAACAGTTTTAGCAGCTAGCAATATTACGATTACACAAGCAACAGCACTGCAAATTAAAGTTGTTTTTCAATATCAGTATTTAGCGTCAACTATTAAACAAACATTAACGATTGATGCACACTCACCGAAGATCGATTTTGTGACTGAAGTTGATTGGCATGAACATCAACAATTACTACGAACGGCGTTTGACATGTCGGTCTTGGCCAACGAAGCAACTTTTGATGTTCAGTATGGTAACGTTAAGCGACCAACTAATTCGAATACGTCATGGGATGAAGCCAAATTTGAAACAGTTGCACACAAGTGGGCTGATTTGTCACAACGCGATTATGGTGTGGCCTTGTTAAACGACAGTAAATATGGCTACTCAGTTAAAGAAAATGTGATGTCCCTGTCCTTGATTAAATCTGGAATCAATCCTGATACTGAAGCCGATCAAGGCCACCATAGCTTCACGTATAGCTTATTGCCACATGAAGGTGATTTTGTCACTGGTCACGTTGAACAGGTTGCTCAAGAGATGAATAATCCGTTGATTGTCACTGCTGGCAAAATTGCCCAAGATTTGACCGCACTCTTTGATTTTCAAGCAGCGAATGTTGTCGATATTGATGCAATCAAGCTCAGTGAGGATCAGAAGTCTGTCATTCTTCGTTTCCACGAATACACAGGCCAAAATGGGGTAGTGACAGTTAAACCTAATTTTGCTTATCAAAGTGTCGCTGAAGTTCGACTCGATGAAGTTACCGAAGTTGAATCGCTAGCTAAAGCGACCGACTATCAAATTAATGTTCGACCGTATCAAGTTGTAACATTGGCGTTTACGCGGTAATACAATAGCGTAACTTAAACCTAATCTTAAATAGTGTTGATGTCGTGCTACCGAGCATGGCAAGCAAAAAGGTAACCCAGTTAGTCTAACGACCAAATGCGTTACCTTTTTTAATGCTAACTTTTCCGCCAAATACTCGGTGCAATACCAATTTTTTGTTTAAATAAATTTGAAAAATAATGTTCGTCGGCAAAATTTAATTGTATGGCAATCGACTGACTGCTCAGATTAGTGTTACGTAATAACAACTTTGCTAGTTCGATTTTTTGACTTAGGTAATAATCGTAAGGCGTTTGATTGAGGTAGGTTTTAAATTGACGAGTTAGCTGCGAAGCGGAAAGATTAACGGTATTTGCAACTTCCTGAATAGATAGAGCTTGGTTTAAATGGTTGTCAAAAATTGCCTGTGCTTTAATTAGCGTTTCTGGAAGTAACACCGATTGTTTCTGAAGAGCAGGTTGCAAAGCAATTAGTAGCTGATGAAAGAGTAGGGCACTTCTGTTTGAGCGTTGTTGATTGCTTAAGTTTCGCTGCTCTAGCATTTGTAACAGATCATTGAATAATGAAAAAGTATCGGTCTGCTTAAAAATAAATTGCTGCTGTAAATGGTAGACTTGCAATAATTGTGCGCAGAGTGTACCGGCAACATTAATCCAAATTTTATGTAAGGGATCCTTCTTGTCCGACCAATAATGATGATCATGACCGGCCGGCAATAAATAACAATCACCAGTATGAACAGTCTGTTGCATTTGATCAATAATAATGGTGCCTTGACCAGAAATGACATATTCAAAACAATAGATTTGTGATTGCGGTCGGTTAACTTGATAACTAGCATAGGGAAAGGTAATGCCAGCTAGTTCGACTCGAAAAATATCAGGTGTAGTAAATTGTGTTGGTAAAAAGCTAAGTAAATATTCTTTCATCATGCATGTATTCCTCACGTTGATGGCGTTTTCTCGTACGAATTATTTCATTGCTGATTGTATACTAAACGTATTAATTCTAATAGTCAATGGAGGATCATAACATGACAATAATTCCACGTCCAGAACATCCGCAACCACAATTTCAACGACAAAATTGGCGTAATCTTAATGGTCAATGGCAGTTTGAGTTCGACTTTGGTAAAAGTGGTCGTGCTCGTAAGTGGTATCAAAAACATGACTTCAGTCAAGAAATTACGGTGCCGTTTTGTCCAGAGAGTGAACTAAGCGGCATTCATTACACTGACTTTATTGCGGCGGTTTGGTATCAAAAAACATTTGAAATTTCTCAGGCTGAATTAGCGCATACGACATTAATACACTTCGGTGCAGTTGATTATTCATCGGAGGTTTATGTTAATGGTCAGTCAGTTGGCACTCATCGAGGCGGTTATTCCTCATTTAGTTTTGATATCAGTCAGTACTTAATTGTCGGTGAAAATGTCGTTACGGTTTACGCCGAAGATGATGTTCGCTCGTATCGACAACCTAAAGGCAAGCAAAGTAGTGAGTATTATTCTCACGGTTGTGATTATACGCGGACAACCGGAATTTGGCAGACTGTTTGGTTAGAATTTTTGCCACAACATCATTTAAATCAGGTGAAATTTTATCCTAACGTTACTCAGGGATTTGTTACTGTGGAAACCGAGACAGTTGGCCATGAATCACTGAATATTGAAGTTTATTATCAAGGCCAATTGTGTGGTCAAGCCATATTTACAGATGATACGAATCACCAATTGCATGAAGTTAAATTAGATCAGGTGCATCTCTGGAAAGTTGGTGCTGGTCGTTTATATGACGTGAAACTTACTTATGGTGAAGACAAGGTAGCAAGTTATTTTGGCTTGCGGGAAATTCAAATGGATGGTTACCGTTTCTTACTAAATGGTCAGCCAGTATTTGAACGCTTGGTACTAGATCAAGGCTTCTATCCAGACGGTATTTACACTGCACCAACAGATGCTGCCTTGCAGAAGGATATTCAACTTAGTTTGGATTGTGGTTTCAATGGTGCACGCTTGCATCAGAAGGCATTTGAACCACGTTTCTTGTATCACGCTGATCAAATGGGTTACTTAGTTTGGGGCGAAATGGCCAGTTGGGGAATCGATTTATCAGCGAATGAATCTATTTTAGATTTTGTTCCTGAATGGCAGGAAATCGTGGCACGTGATTTTAATCATCCCGCTATTGTGACTTGGTGTCCGTTAAATGAGACTTGGAATGTAAAAGATCGGCCGCAAATCAATGATATCGTTAAGTATTACTATCAAGTGACGAAGCAATTAGATCCAACGCGACCATGTGTTGATACAAGTGGTAACTATCATGTGCAAACAGATATTTATGATTTACATGATTATGAGCAAGATCCAGAGAAATTTGCGACGCATTATGCTGGTGAGCATTATGAAAATGGTGAATTCCGAGATGAACATGATGCTCGCCAACAGTATACTAGTGGATTACCATTTGGTGTTAGCGAGTATGGTGGTATTAAATGGGATCCTAATAGCGAGTCAGAAACGGCTTGGGGCTATGGTGAGGCGCCACAAACTATGGCCGAATTCATGAATCGTTATCGCGGTTTAACTGAAGTGTTATTAAACCATCCACGGATGTTTGGCTTCTGTTACACACAATTATATGATGTTGAACAGGAACGCAATGGTCTCTATTATTACGATCGCACGCCGAAGTTTAATGTTGAAGAGCTTAAAGCGATTAATCAACAAATTGCTTTAAGTGAATCACCTGATTTAGATGATAGACGTTAGCAAATTAAAATGAGGTAAACTAAAAGAGCTGGGAATCCCAGCTCTTTTTTTAACGATGAGATATGAGCAGATTTAACTGCTTTATTCACCTTTTAAAATAGTTTTTAATACATAACGAACGTTGCGAATAAGATCATTGCGATCAATTTTATTTTCTTTACAAGCGTCTAAAACACGTTTTGGATCACCATCAGGCATTTTAAGATTATTGCCGGCAATGATTTCTTGAACTTGATCGGCTTGATTCCACCAGTCTGTCATTACCATACCGTCAAAGTGCCATTCGTTTCGGAGAATACCAGTTATTAATTCAACATTAGTTGACGGATATAGACCATTGAGACGTTGCCATTTTTTAATCTCTCCACTCTGTAAAGTTTAAAAGTCAGTCTTGTCATCATTCAAGTTGTAAGGATAAAAGTGTTCGAATTTAATCGTTAAGTTGATGCTGCCAATCAAATTCAAGTGCATTTAAGATGATCGAAGCAACGAGCATGTGTCCCTTAATATTAGGATGAACCCGATCGACAGAAAGAATATAGCTTGACTGATTTTTAAGATAATCATCAACTCGACTTTGGACATCAACATAGATCAGATCATTTTTTTCAGCCAGGTCTTTGGCGATCATGCGATATTGATCGACCATTTTCCGCATTGGTTCTTCATGATTTGCTTCAAACATAAAGGGACTAATAATTAAGATTTTTTCTGAATCAGCTTTTGATTTCTCAATGAGCAGTTGATAGTTCTCCCGATATTGCTCTGAAAAAACCAAGTCAGTAGGGTGATAAAACGGTGCATCGAAGTGGCGCCAGACATCATTAACGCCAATTAAAATCGAAGTAAAATTAGGATGATAATCAATCACATCTTTATCCCAGCGATCGACTAATTGGTTGGTTGTGTCGCCACTCACACCAGTATTTTGTACCATCACAGTCAATTCGGGATAAATCGCAGTCAGTGCTGCGCTGATCAGATTGGGATAACCAGCACCTAATGATTCGGTGGTTCCTGGGTAACCATGACGATCACGCCCGCAATCGGTAACGGAATCACCAGTGAACAATAACTTAGAATTCTTTGACAATAACATACTGAAGCCTCCAGTTTATTCAGATATTTTTAAAAACAAAAAGACATGCTAGCACGAACTGTTTAGTCGATGTACTGACTGATGGAATAGGGCAACTCAGCATTACTTAAGGTTCGCGGATTTGGTGCCAAACTAAGATCAACTGTTAATTGACCACCAGCCATCAGTTTTTCTTGGGTTACATAGCTCAGATGGTAATCTACACCGTTCAAGCAACGGGCCTTGACGAATTGATTTTGATCAAAGTTGTGTTTCGTTTGTAATTTAAAGGTCTTCCCGTTAGGTAAGTGTAAGATTACTTCGTCAAAAAGAGGCATGCCTAAAACATATTCACCACTACCTGGAGTGACAGGGTAAAAGCCTAGTGCTGACAAAATATACCAACCTGCCATCGAGCCATTATCTTCATCACCAGGTAATCCAGTAGGACCATCATTAAATGCAGTGAGCATTAACTGCTTATCCAATAGTTGCGTCATTTCGGGATGCTTAGCATAAGTGAACAGATATGGAATATGAAAACTTGGTTGGTTGGACATGGCCAATTGACCAAAATTTAATGCAACCATTTCTGAAATCTCGTGAATTTCAAAACCATAAGAACTGGCGTCGAACTTGGGGGGAGTATTAACTAATTCAACAAGTTTTTGATAAAAGTTGTTGGTGCCGCCATATAAGTTGCTTAGTCCGGCGATGTCTTGATAAACGGCGAAGCCATTTTGCCAAGCGCTACCTTCTGTGTAGCCATGGCCCCATTCGATTGGTGAAAACGTTGCTTCAAAGTGTCCCTTCGTATCTTTGGGACGAACAAATCCAGTTTCTGAATCAAAAATATTCTGGTAATTCAAAGCACTTTGCCGATATTTATCAGCAATTTCAATATGTCCTAATTTGTCGGCAACAACCGAAATACAATAGTCGCTATAGGCATAGTCCAATGTATTGTTGACACTTTCGTCGTGAGTATTTGGGACATAACCGTACTGTAAATAATCTAGTGTGCCACGGCGACCGTATTTAGGATCAGCACTTTGAACGGTCGCACTCTTGACCATGGCCGTTAAGAATTCTTCGAGTTCATTAGACTCGATTAAATCCTTACGAGCAGCATCAGCAATTACTGCATCAATTAAAGTACCAGGCATCATACCACGCTCGTCGGGGGATAACCATTTAGGCAAGAAGCCACTTTCGCGATAACTGTTTAAGAAGCCTTTAAGCATCTCTTGTAGTAATTCAGGGGCAATGATTGAGAAGAACGGGTAGACTGTCTTGTACGTGTCCCAGAAGCCGTTATTGGTATAAAGATACCCAGACTTAGTAGTGCGCGCTTTTGTATCGTAATGAATTGGTTGTTGGTTTTCATCAAGTTCATAGAATTTTTGTGGGAATAAGAGCATGCGATACAACATCGTGTAGAAAGTCTTAACCCGTGCATGATGCTGCCGATCGTTGACCGCAATTCTTTGGCAGTAATTTTGCCATTGCGCTGTTGCATCACTTAATTGTTGATCGACGTCTTTGTTAAGCTGTCGTTTCAGGTTGAGCTTAGCTTGGCTGACAGAAATGAACGAGCTCGCTAATTGCAATGTGTTATCTGCTTGGTCATAGAAAACGCAGAGACGTAAATCTGTACCGGTAATATGTTTGACGTCTTCAAAAACAACTGCATCACATTTGTCGGTCAAAAGCCGAGTTTTAGCAAGATTAAGTGGTTGTGAGAAATTAAAGACAACATACATTTTAAATTCAGGATCTTCACAATCGCTAAAATTAGAAATCCAACCACTGATTTCGTGTTCGGTTAGCGCTAAATCGAATTTACCAGGTAATTCAAACTGCACGCCTGAATTATTGCTTTCGGCATGGTGGCTCGTAAGAATGGCGCCATAGGTTGAAGGAATTAATTGACTTTCAATATCATAGCGTAAGTCATGCAATTGCAATTGATTCGGGGCAAAAATTGCAGTTGTATTATCAAAAGATCCGGCGGTTTCGCTGATTTTAGTATTTTGATTAAGGTTGATAGGTAAAATCTGTAAATGCTGAAAATCACCAATCCAAGGACTAGGCTGATGCGTAAGTCTAAATCCTTCAAAGCGTCTTGAATCAGGGTCGAAGAACCAGCTACCACGACTACCATCATTTTGTACGGTGAAGTAGTTCAGGCCAAATGGTATTCCAGTAAGCGGCAGCGTATTACCGTTAGAGAAACGAAATTCACTTTTTGTTCCTAAACGGGTATCAATATCATTAATATTCATGAATAAATGACTCCTTTTTAATCAGATTGATTAATTTAGCGGGGACGATTGTACATTGACTGATTGACGTGATACTAATTCTACTGGCACAGTGGCCTTTTCGATCTTAGGTTCATAGGGATTGGTAATGCGCTGTTGTAATAGTTGGGCAGCTTGCCTACCGATATCAGTAAAGTTTTGTGCAATGGTTGACAACTGTGGTTTGCTAGTAGCCGCCTTAGAAATATTATCAAAGCCAATGATAGAAATCTGATTGGGAATAGGAAAGTTGTTTTGTTTAAAATATTTCAATAAACGTATTGCTAAGGTGTCGTTCTCACAAACAATGGCACTGAGTTGCTGCTGCTTAATATAGGGTAATAGCGCTGTAAAATTATTCTCTGTTAAGGTATATGCCGTTTGCGGAGTGGTGGCGCCAGTTAAATCGTGTTCTGCTAGTGCTTGTAGGTAGCCAAAGTAACGCTGCGCCACCGATGAATTTAATGCACGCGTTAATCCAGTTTGTGAGAGAAAGGCTATTTGGCGATGGCCCATCTGAACTAATGTATTCGTGGCTAGATAGCCACCCTGGACATTATCAGCAACCACTGATGGCACGGGTAAACCTGGAGCAGTCTGATCAATTAGAACAAAGGGGAAGTGTTCAAATAAAATAGAATTGATTTTAGTGAGTTCATTTGCTAAATCTTGAGGATAAAAAATAACACCATCATATTGAGTGGTTATCTTGCTCATTTGGTCTAATGAAAAGCTTCTGTTTTCAATTACCGTTAATTCTTGCTGCTGCTGCCTTAGGACACTCTTTATTCCAGTGAGGTAATCACCTAGTCCAGCTTCATCAAATGGAATAACAAGTAAAACTTGGTTGGTTCGTTGGTGGCGTTTAAATCCACTTCGAATAAAAGTACCACTACCTTGGCGTCGCTCCACTAGGCCAATGTTTGCTAATTCTTGAAGCGCACGTTTAGAGGTAATGCGACTAACGTGGTAAGTTTTGGCAAGTTCATTTTCGGAGGGGAGTTGTTGATTAGCGACATATTTCCCCGACCAGATTTGCTTAGCTAGTGCTTCAAAGATTTTTAGATATTTATTCGCATTGGTGGTCAATCTATCGACTCCTTTACCGGTACTGCCATAAGTAGATCATTAATTCACGACAAATAATAACATGATGATTTATGATATTGATAAAAAGTTATCATTAACTTGATATCTATTATTGTATATCATTTTTATGTAAAAACAATTCTTTTTTCAAAAAATAAGTGAAAATTATCCGCTTACATGATATACTTGGCTTGCAAAATAATATATCAAGTGGTGAAGTGAATGGCAGAATCATATGTAACATCGACGGTTCGCAAATTTGTTGAAAGGGTTAACGAACTTTGTGGAGATCAAGATAGAAACTTAGCAAAGATTTTTGATATTACGTATACAAATACGTTAGAAGAAACTTTAGAAGAGGATCAAAATAAAAATGTTTTTGTACTGACTGGTGATATTCCTGCAATATGGCAGCGCGATTCTACTGCACAATTGCGTCCATATTTGATTATGGCTCAATCAGATCCGCGAATTGCTGATCTAATCTTGAAAGTAGTTAAACGCCAATTCTTTAATATGAATTTGGATCCTTACGCGAATGCTTTCAATATTTCGAGTAATGGTCATGGACATCAGTCTGATTGCACAGATATGGGGCCTTGGATCTGGGAGCGTAAATACGAATTGGATTCGTTATGTTACCCAGTTCAACTTGCCTATCTGCTATATAAAAATACCGGATTGACTGAGCAGTTTGACGAAACGTTTATTAGTGCGACTAAGAAGTTATTAGATGTTATTGAAACAGAGCAACATCATCATGAAAAGTCGTCGTATCGATTTGCTCGAAAAGTAGAAGGATCTAAAGATATTTTAGAGAATGATGGGATTGGGAAACCGGTTGGCTATACAGGAATGAGTTGGTGTGGATTCCGGCCTAGTGATGATATTTGTCATTATGGCTATTTGGTACCAGCCAATATGTTTGCGGTTGTCATTTTGCGTTATTTAACCGAAATTTTGACAACAATTTTGGAAGAACCCCAATTAGCAAGCCAAGCAGAAAAACTAGCAACTGAAATTCACGATGGTATTGAAAAATACGGTACGATGATTAACGATCAAGGTGAGAAGGTTTATGCCTACGAAGTTGATGGCCTAGGTCATCAACTGTTAATGGATGATAGTAATGTTCCTAGTTTACTAAGTGCACCGTATTTGAATTATTTAACAATGGCGGATCCAATCTATCTAGCAACGCGTAATACTTTACTGAGCTCAAGCAATCCATTTTATTATGTAGGAACGCATGGTGTAGGTATAGGGAGCCCGCATACACCGGAGAATTATATTTGGCCAATTGCACTCTCCGTTCAAGGTTTGACGCAACCAGATCGACTTGAAAAATTACGATTACTAAAATTGTTAGCCAAGACGACGGCAGGTACCAACATGATGCATGAAAGTTTTGACGCTAATAATCCAGCTAATTACAGTCGTTCATGGTTTTCTTGGGCCAATATGATGTATTGCGAGTTATTGCTTGATTATCTTGGTATGAAAGTGAAGAACTAAGTTTAGTAAAAACCAAAGGAGAAAATAAAATATGACACATTTATTAGGTGGTATTGAAGCAGGCGGTACAAAATTTGTTTGTGCAGTTGGTGATGAGCAAGGTAATATTCAAGAACGGGTTAAGTTTCCCACCCGAACGCCTGCAGAAACGATGAAGGATGTTTTTGCCTTCTTTGATAAATATCCGGTTGAAGCGATTGGAATTGGCTCGTTTGGTCCGATTGATATTAATCCAGATTCACCAACTTATGGTTATATTACCGACACTCCCAAACTTGCTTGGAAAAATTATAATTTCCTCGGTGCAATGAAAGCTCGCTACGACATTGCCTATGAATGGACAACGGATGTTAACGTGGCTGGGTATGGCGAATACAAGAAGGGTGCGGGTGTTGGTAAGGAAAATGTCCTTTACGTGACAGTTGGGACTGGCATTGGCGTGGGTTATATTTCTCACGGCGAACTTTATCGTGGCCGCAGTCATCCTGAAGGCGGTCATATCTTGTTACAACGTGAGTTAGGCGATGATTTTGCAGGGGTCTGCCCATATCATGGTGCTTGTTTAGAGGGCCTTGCTGCTGGGCCGGCGGTTGAGAAGCGTGCTGGTAAGAAAGGTAATTTGTTATTACCAACAGATCACGCTTGGGAAACAGAAGCTTTTTATTTGGCACAAGCTTGCATGACCTACACTTTGACATTCTCACCAGACGTTATTATTTTTGGCGGTGGTGTCATGAAACAAGCACAATTATTCCCGCTGGTCCGTACAAAGTTCCTAGAATTAATGCATGATTATGTCCGTATTCCGGATTTAGACAAATATATCGTCCACGTTGAATTAGGTGACGATGCCGGCATTACTGGCTGCTTGTTAGCAGCTGCAGATGTGTTGGGGAAGTAATTAAAATAATCTTTTTGAAGAGAATAGTTGTGATGAATCATTTTATTATGACTATTCTTTTTGTTGTTTTATACAGATGCAACTGATTAAAGCAACAGTAGCTGAGCATGAATTTTTAAAAAAAACTAGAAGGATAGTTAGTTGATTGCATTCTAAATAGTTTCAGTGAGGAGATGTTCCAATTGAATCATGTCAACATGTATGAGCAAGAGCACCAGACGGTAAAGATCAATACTATTAAAGGAAATCTTTGGTTAACAGCATTAACACCAGAAATTATTCATATTCAAGATGACGCGGCGCACGCTACTAACTCTTATGCAGTTGAAGGCAACAAACAAGAAGTAGTTCCACTTACTGTAGCGGTTCAAGATGGCAAAGTTGAGATAACGACTCCCAAACTGCGAATTGAAATTGATCAGGATGGTTATTTAGATATCTTTAATGAACACGATCAAGTTGTATTAGCAGATTACCGTGGTCAGCGGGAAAAAACGGTTGTGCAGTTTAGTGAAGAACAACAGGAGCTACTTAAAGCAGAAGGCCACGTTGTTGTTAAGCAATCCACGGCGTCTAAACTAGAGGTTGTGAAGGTATTAAATACTAACGATCATTTTTATGGTTTAGGTGATAAAACCGGATTTTTGGATAAACGTGGCTATACTTATGATAATTGGAATACAGATGAACCTAATCAGGGAGAAGAGGTCACGAAGCTTTATAAAAGCATTCCTTTTCTAATTGGGACTAATGGTATTACGACTTATGGATTATTTTTTGACAATAGTTTTGCTAGTCATTTTGATTTGGGTAAAGAAAGCACTAAATATTTCTACTATACAGTTGCTGGCGGCGGTCTAGATTACTATTTTATGCTTGGTTCTAATGTAGCTGATGTGGTGACGAATTATACGTACCTAACTGGTCGCACGCCACTGCCACAAAAGTGGGCGTTAGGTTATCATCAATCTAGATACAGCTACAAAACGGAACAGGACGTTTATCAGGTCACCCAGAAATTACGTGAACTGCAACTTCCTTGCGATACAGTCCATTTGGACATTGATTATATGGATGGCTATCGCGTCTTCACTGTTGACAAAAATCGTTTTCCTGATATGAAGAGACTTTTAGCAGATTTGAAAACTAATCATTTCAAAGTTGTCACGATTATTGATCCCGGTGTGAAAAAAGATGATCAATATCATATTTATTGTGAAGGTGTCAAAGCACAACTTTTTGCGACCAATCCTGATCGTTCTGTTTATACCAATAGCGTTTGGCCGGGTGTTTCAGTTTATCCAGATTTTGGGCAAGCAAAAACGCGGCAATGGTGGGCTTGCAATCAAAAGTTTCTAACAGATTTAGGGGTTAGTGGTGTTTGGAATGATATGAATGAACCGGCCTCCTTTAATGGTCCAATTCCAGATGAAACTGTATTTTTTGACGAGAATCAGCCAACAACGATTCAAAAGATGCATAATCTTTACGGACATAATATGGCTCGAGCAACTTATGCTGGTTTTAAAAAACAAACTGGCAACCGGCCCTTTGTTATTACTCGGGCCGCTTATGCAGGTACACAAAAATACAGTACGGTATGGACAGGCGACAATCGTAGTTCATGGGCGGCGTTGCAAATGATGATTCCACAACTTTGTAATTTGGGATTGAGCGGTTTTAGTTTTGCTGGAACTGATATTGGCGGATTTCTGGGGGATACCAATCCAGAATTATTGACGCGTTGGATTGAGGCGGGTATTTTTAGTCCGCTGTTGCGTAATCATAGTTGCGCTGGAACTAGAATGCAGGAACCGTGGCAATTTGGTGAGCCAACGTTAGCAATTTATCGCAAATATTTACAATTACGTTATCAGTTGATCGATTATTTATATGATTTATTTGCTCAAGGTGAATCAGATGGGTTACCAATTATGCGCCCATTAGTCACTCATTATGGTACTGATCCAGAAGTTTTGAATCTAAATGATGAGTTTTTGGTTGGGTCAGATTTATTAGTTGCACCTGTTGTCGCCCCTGGTGTGACGAAACGGATGGTCTATCTACCCGAAGGTTCTTGGTACGATTACTGGACAGGATATTCATACGCTGGACAGGCGTATTATTTGGTAGATGCGCCTTTGGACCAATTACCATTATTTGTTAAAGATGGTGCGATTATCCCACTACGACCAGTTACCGAGTATATCGACGTCCAAGCAGAAAACATGATTACATTTAAACTATGGGGTGAGCAGGGAACTTATCATCATTACCAAGATAATGGGGCAGATTTTGCTTATCAAAACGGCGAGTATAACCTGTATGAAATTAAGATGACTGCGAATAATGATGCTATTCGATTGATGCATCATGGCTATCAACCAGTCTATCGACAGATCAATCTTCAACGTGGTGATCTAGTAATTTCATTTTATTTTGATGCGACGGTTCAAACTTATAAGACTAAATAATATTATCGAGTTAGAAATGGCAGGTAACCTTATTATTTTATAGATAAGGTGACTTGTCATTTTTAAATTAAGCTTTTGATTTGGTGTTGCGTTGTTTTAAAAAGAATTAGCATGCCTTTGTTATGGTTCAATGCTCATTTTAAATAATAGTGAAAAATTTAGACTTAGTTTTCTAGTGACATTTCACTCACGATCACATTGCTGCTCTTAATTGTCATTGATAATCAATGTAAGGGTTCTCTTTTTAGAAGGGATTAGCTTATAATGTTAATTATGAGTTTAAATTACTAGGAGGAACTTTTTTAATGCAAATTCAAAACCAGGAATGGGCACAATCAACGTTAACACGAATAGAGGCCAAAATGGCGCGGGTCGTTGCGCGTAATCGTCACATCATTCCTTACACAACGGATCAGGCAGGTCACTTCCAAGACATGGATGTTCAGAATCCTTATTGGTGGACGAATGGCTTTTGGGGTGGGATCTTGTGGCAACTTTATCATTTAACCAATGATCAGTTGTACCGTGAGGAAGCAATTGAAGTTGAAGAAAAATTAGATCGAAATCTACAGCGTTCGGAATGTTTGGATCACGATAATGGCTTTAAATGGGGGTTGACTGCTGTTGCACATTATCGAATTTTACGCGATCAAGCCGCGAAGAATCGTGGTATGTTAGCAGCTGAAAACTTGGCCGGCCGCTTCAATTTAAATGGTCGTTATTTGCGGGCGTGGAATGATTTGCCTGACCAAAATCGTAGTGGAATTGTCATTATTGATTGTATGATGAATCTGCCACTTTTGTATTGGGCGAGTGAAGAAACACAGGATCCACGTTTTAAACAAGTTGCTGTTGCGCATGCTAAAACGGCGCAGGCACATATTGTGCGTCCTGATGGTTCTGTTAAGCACATCATTGAATTCGATCCAGTCAGCGGTGAGTATTTGCGATCAGATGGTGGACAAGGCTATGGTCACGGTTCTTCATGGACGCGGGGACAAGCTTGGGGCATTTATGGCTTTACATTAAGTTATGAGGCGACGAAAGACGAAAGCTTTTTAAATACTGCTCGCCAAATTGCACAATACTTTATTGCTAATACACCTGCTGATCATTTGATTCCAATTGACTTTCGCATGCCCAAGGAACCCTGGTGGGAAGATGATACTGCAGCGGCCATTGCAGCTAGTGGCCTGATCGAATTAGCTAAGCACGTAGCAGAGGCCGACGCTGCGATTTATTTAAATGCAGCTGTTGCGTTATTAAAGACGCTTGTTGAGCAACGCTGTAACTGGGATCAGGAAACCGATAATTTATTGACGAAGTGTTCGGCTTCGTATTTTGAAGATCAGCATGAATATCCGATTATTTATGGCGATTATTTCTTCATCGAAGCCTTAACGAAATTAGCCGGGCAGGATATTAATTTATGGTGATTTTTTCTTGATCAAGAGAGTATCTATTTTAAAATTTGGGCTTAAATGATTTAAAATAAAACTATCAAACGAAATCTGGGAGGTTATCATGAAAAAGTTTGTCACAATTGGGGAGCCACTAGTTGTTTATGCAGCTGATGATGTTGATGTGCCGTTGACTGCGGCCACTCATTTTACAAGATTTCCTGCTGGTGCAGAGTTAAACGTAACGATTGGCTTGACGAAGCAAGGTTTTGATACGGTCTATATTTCTGCGTTAGGTGCGGATTCGAATGGTCATTTCTTGCGAGCGGCAATAAAAAAATTAGGAATTTCGACAACTCATCTTGCTGAGAATGCTCAAGCGCGAACCGGAATTTACTTCAAAGAGCGAGTTTCTAAAGGTGATCCCGCGATTGAATATGCACGGGTCAATTCGGCCGCGAGTCAATTACAATTGGCTGATATACCTGCAATTGATTTTAAAGACGTTGGTGTCTTGCATTTAACCGGTATTGCTGCCGCAATTTCTAAGCAAATGTTCAAAAATGTTGAACAGTTAATTCTTGAGGCTCATCAAGCTGGAACGTTGGTAACTTTTGATCCTAATATTCGCCCAGCTTTGTGGTCATCACGAGAAGAAATGATCGGAAGTTTAAATCATTTAGCTGCGCAATGTGACGTGATTCTGCCCGGTTTAGGTGAAGGTGAGATTTTAACTGGTCATCAAGATGCAGGTGAAATTGCTGATTTCTATTTAAATTTAGCGACGCCTAAATTAGTTGTCGTGAAAAGCGGTAGTACTGGTGCTTATGCTAAAAATGATCACAATGAAATTTATCAAATTGGTGCCTACCATGTTGAACAAGTTGTCGATACTGTTGGGGCAGGCGATGGATTCGCCGCGGGCTTCATTTCTGGTATTCTTTCTGAACAATCTTTAGAAGTTTGTTTAAAACGGGCTAACGCGGTTGGTGCGTTAGCTGTTCAAAGTGAAGGCGATAATAGCGGCTATCCTAATCAGGCCGAGTTAGCTAAATTTCTTGAAGAAAACGAAGTATAGAAAATTGTGAGTGAGACAAAAATGGTTTTTGTCTGATAGCCACGTCAAAAAAATGGAGCTGGGATTTTTGTCCAGCTTCATTTTTTTGTGTTGAAATGTGCCCCAAGTAACTGCTGGTACGAAATTTAAGTGAAAATCTTGCTGCATTGACATGCATTGATCTTTCCATTTAAATTTGGATCAGCAACCCGTTGCTTCTCCGCGCTCTGATCTGAAACGTGCTCCCAGCAACTGGCGACAGTGAATTTAAGTGTGAATCTCCTTGCGCTGTCACGCAATGATCTTCCCATTTAAATTCATATCGCCACCCCGTTGCTTTGTGCACTCTGATTTTGAAATGTGCTACGAACAACTGACTGCGCATAATTTAAGCGTGAATCTCCTTGCGTTAACACGCAATGATCTTCCCGTTTAAATTAAGACAGTCAACCCGTTGTTCTCCGCGCTCTGATTTGAAACGTGCTCCCAGCAACTGATTGCTATGTCTAACTAGAAATCCCATCTGGGTTAACACCCAGCTGTGCTTCCTAGTTAGAGCTACGCAAGCAACCCGTTGCTTTGCGCACTCTGATCTGAAACGTGCTCCCAGCAACTGGTGGTAGTGAATTTAAGCGTGAATCTCACTGCATTAGCATGCAACGATCTTCCCGTTTAAATTCATACCGCCAACCCGTTGCTTTGCGCACTCTGGTTTGAAACGTGCTCCAAGCAACTGGCGACAGTGAATTTAAGTGTGACTCTCCTTGCGTTGGCACGCAATGATCTTCCCATTTAAATTCATATCACCAACCCGTTGCTTGGAGCACTCTGTTAGTGTAGCGCTCTGAATTGTTTTGGGGTCATGGTGGTGTTGTTGTGGAATTGGGCGATGAAGTAGCTGGCGGAGGTGAAGCCTGTGCGGATGGCGATTTGGTCGATTGATAGTTGTGGTTGGCTGGCTAGTAGTGTTTTGGCGTTGCGTAAGCGTAGGTCGTTGAGGTATTGTAACGGCGTAATACCATACATACTTTTAAAAAGGCGAATTAAATGTTGAATGGAAAATCCAGCAAGGTTAGCTAATTGTTCGTTGGTTAATGGTTGCTGATAATTCGTGTCCAAGTATTGGCGCACGCGATTGATGACGCTAGTATTAGCAGTTGGGGTGTGCTCGGTTAGCTGCGAATGTTGTTTCAAGTATAGCAAAAAGCGATACAGTGAAACGGAAAGTTCAATTGGATCTGATGAAGTTGAAATCGTTGGTTTGAATGCTTGCTCGAGATCCAAAGCTAGATTGTTAAAAATCTGATAGTTGACACCGGTTGGTAAAACCAAATGACTAGCTTCTTGACCGGAGAAGGTTAAATATTGCGTGAACCATTTCTCGTTAGAAACTGCGCGGTATTGATGTGCAACATATGGAGCTAACAATAGGCCAGTATTTGTTGGTAATAAAATATTCTGTTTATTAATTGTGATGACGCCCTGACCAGATGTTGTTTGCAACCAATGATAATAGGGATAGCCATTGGGACGAACAACGGCTTCTTGGAACCAGTCGTAACCAATGCTTTCGATGAATAGTGGGAGGTGTTGATCAATTCGGGTGAAGACGACGCGCATTATTAAAGACCTCCAATGTTCAAATTGTGTTACTTTTACTTCAAATTATACAACATTTTGCGACCGTTGTTGTGTAAACTGAAGCTGAAAGTAAATGCTGGAAATGTGCTGTGAAGCGTAGATAATTGTGGTTAAACTGATTCTGACTAAATTTTAAAGCACAAAGATCTGTCGGAATTCCGTTAATCCTCGTTGCCTAACCGCTTCTCTGCATTTTGATGGAGGTATTCTGATGGAGACAAAACAATTTAAGCAGATTTTATTCGGCGGTGATTATAATCCGGAACAGTGGCCTAAAGAAGTTTGGTATCACGACATGCAGTTGTTGACGAAAGCAAACATTAATGAGGCGACAATTAATGTTTTTTCGTGGGCACAATTGCAGCCGACTGAAGAAAAATATGATTTCTCAACTTTAGACGCTATTGTTAAGCTACTGGTAGAAAATAATTTTCAAATTGTCCTTGCCACTTCAACGGCCGCCGTGCCTGCTTGGATGGCTAAACGCTATCCAGAAGTTGAACGGACTGATTTTCAAGGACGTCATCATCGGTTTGGTGAGCGACATAATGCTTGCCCGAATAGTCCAGTTTTTCGGATGTATGGTCGTCGTTTAGCTAGC
Source organism: Lapidilactobacillus bayanensis (assembly GCF_003946695.1). Lineage (GTDB taxonomy): Bacteria > Bacillota > Bacilli > Lactobacillales > Lactobacillaceae > Lapidilactobacillus > Lapidilactobacillus bayanensis. Next base: position 73,292 of record NZ_RHOX01000003.1, read on the forward strand.
AAGTTGGCCCAACGTTATGGCGAATTAGCGAATGTTGTTTGCTGGCATGTTTCGAATGAATACGGTGGTCAATGCTACTGTGACAATTGCGCCAAGGCATTTCGTGTTTGGTTGCAACGGCGTTATAACTCAATCGCTGACGTCAATCAAGCCTGGAACACTAATTTTTGGGGCCATACGTTTTATGATTGGGACGAAATTTTCCCGCCTAATGAACTTGGCGATGCCATTGGCAGTGACAATAGTAATTCAACGATTGCAGGCTTGTCGATAGATTATCGCCGCTTTATGTCCGACAGTATGCTGCAAAATTACACTGACGAACGTGATGCAATTCGTGAGTTTGATCCAGAAACACCAATTACAACTAACTTGATGGGTACATTTAAGGACTTAGATTATTTCAAATGGGCTCGAGAAATGAATCTTGTGTCTTGGGATAATTATCCTGCCTACAACACGCCCTTTAGTTATACCGCAATGTGTCACGATTTAATGCGTGGTGTTAAAAATGGTGCACCATTTATGTTGATGGAACAAACACCATCACAACAGAACTGGCAACCATTTAATTCTTTGAAGCGTCCTGGACAAATGCGGGCGATGAGCTATCAAGCAATGGCACATGGTGCAGATACGATTCAATATTTCCAATTGCGTCAGTCACGTGGTGCCACAGAAAAATTCCATGGTGCAGTTATTAGTCATGCTGACACTGATAACACACGTGTTTTCCGGGAAACAGCAACGCTTGGTCAAGAATTATCAGCTTTAGGGACGGAGACGTTGGGTGGTCGGACACCAGCTAAAGTCGGAATTATTTTTGATTGGGATAATTATTGGGCATTGGAATATGCTAGTGGTCCTAATGTTTTGTTGAAATATGTTGATCAAATTCATCGTTACTATGCGGCTTTTTATCGACAAAATATTGCTGTTGATATGATTCCAACCGACTTATCTGCTGAACAAATGGCTCAGTATGATTTAGTCGTGGCACCAGTGTTATATATGGTTAAGCCAGGTGTAGCTGAGCAATTAACTCAATATGTCAAAAATGGCGGTCATTTTATTACAACATTTATGAGCGGCTTGGTCGATGAACACGATAACGTTGATATTGGTGGCTATCCGGGCCAGTTGCGTGAGTTAATGGGTGTTTGGGTGGAAGAATTTGACGCATTGCCACCAGAAAAAAGTTATCAAGTTAAATTTAACGATCAAACGACCAGTCGGTGTGATTTAATCTGCGATATTATTCATCCAGAAGGAGCCGAAGTACTTGCTACTTATGATAAAGGAGAATTTTATCAAGATACACCAGTCGTCACGAAAAATAAGTTTGGCGCAGGCTCAACAATTTATGTAGGTACCCAACTTGCTGATGAAGGGTTAGATCACCTTGTTAACGCGCTAATTAGTGAATTTGATTGGGAACATTACACCACACCGGCAGGTATTGAAATCACACGTCGGGTTAACGATGATCAAGCCTTGTATTATCTTGTAAATAATACAAATGAACCAGCAACGATAGATTGGCCAGTTGCTGGTGTAGATTTGCTTAGCGGTCAAGCAGTCGCTGCAGGTGAAATGAGTGTTGCAGCGTTTGATGTGAAGATTGTGAGGAAGAGATAAGCATCAGTACGATGTTAAAAAGAGCGATAAGTACTTGTACAACTCACAATAGTGATATATAATTTATACGTATAAATCGTTGTGAGGTTGCATATGGAAAAAAAATATCAAATCGTAATAGATGCAGTTGAGAAGTGGATCAATATTGGTAAATATCAGGCGAATGATAAATTGCCAACAGAATCTGAATTAATGAATATGTTTAATGTTAGTCGTCATACAGTCAGAAAATCACTTTCCGATTTAGAAACTAAGGGAGTGGTTTATAGAATTCAAGGCGGTGGTACATTTGTTGCTGAGGAAAAAAGAGGAACTAATGCGTTTACTGATAATCAAATTATTGCTGTTTTAACGACTCACATAAACGACTATATTTTTCCATCAATCATATCCGGTATTGAAAGTGAACTGAGCCGTAAGTCAATATCTTTAACATTGAGTAGCACTCAAAATAACGAAGATGTAGAAAGAAAAGAGCTACTTAAATTACTTAACGGCGGAATTAATGGCTTGATTGTTGAACCGACTAAGAGCGCGTTCAATTTAAAAAATTTTGATTTATATGACGAGTTAATAAAAAGTGGACTCCCAATAATTACTATCAATTCACATCCAGCACAGTTAAATATTCCCTATTTTGTGATGGACGACTTTCGTGGTGGCCAAGTTGCAACTGAATATTTATTGCACCATAATCACACCAATATTTTAGGCATTTTTAAAACGGATGATCAACAAGGCATTGACAGAATGAATGGCTTTACTGATGAAATGCAACGTAGCCAATTGACAAGCAATGCTGCTAACTTGTTGTTTCAATCTGGAGATTCGAAGCAACGTATTAGTCAACACTTACTGGATTGCCTTTCTAGTTCGAATAGACCAACTGCTATTATATGCTACAATGATCAGGTTGCAGTGATAACGTATAATCTTGCAGTAAGTTTAGGAATGAGAATTCCTCAAGATCTGTCAATCATTGGTTTCGATAATTCAACCTTATCACATAGCTTTGGTATTCAGCTAACATCGATTGACCATCCTAAAGATAAAATGGGACATGATGCTGCAGGATTAATGATTAAAATGTTGGATAATCCAACAAAAGATTATAGCACTAATTCAGAAATTTATAGACCAATAATTATTGAAGGTGATTCTGTAGTTAAGATATAGAATATTTTTATTTTATAAATTGAAGAGCGACTTGATGAAGAAGGCCCAGGCATATCAATATGTCTGGGCCTTCTTCATCAAAAAATAAACGAACGTTATTGTGTTAAAACGACATTTATATTGACAAATTATATATATTTTTTTCATACGTATAATTTTTCTTGACTATAAGCGGTTTTCGTGTGATAATAAATTCGAACGTTAGCTAATGTTTGAACAATATTCTATATATATTTAATGGTCACTATTTTTGTACGAATAAATTGATACAAGATAAAAAGTATATGGAGGATTAATTTTGAAGAAAATAACTTTTTTTAAAGCGCTATCATTTTTAACGATTACGTTAGTGTTTGCAACGGGCTGTGCCAAGAAAAATACTGAATCAGTAAGTAAAACTGCTGATGATAAGAAAGTTACTATAAAGTTTTCGAATTGGGATTCGTTTGATAAAAATATTATTAAGGATTTTGAGAAAGAAAACCCAAATATCAAGGTAGAACATGTTAACATTCCAGATTCTGATTATTCTCAAAAAATAAATACTATGTTGATTGGTGGAAATGCACCAGATGTAATGCTACAGTTTGAAACGGATTTACCAAGATATGCTAAATCTGGAAGTATACTTAATTTAGAAAAGTATATTAATAAAACACCGTCAATAAAAAATGCAAAATTTATTTCAGCAGTTAATGATTTAAATAAGGATGTCAAGGGAGAATATGGGTTGCCATGGTGTTATGGCGCAGAAGTTTTATTCTATAACAAGGATATGTTTGATAAGGCCGGGGTAAAATATCCAACCAATGATTGGACTTGGGAAGACTTTGAAAGTGCTGCAAAAAAGTTAACTATCAGAAATGGCGATTCAGTTAGCCAGTGGGGTACAGATTCATTAACATTTCGAGGTGGCTGGTGGTCAATGGCAGGACAAGCCGGTGATAAGGTTGCGACTTCTAATGATAAACTAAAAGTCGGAAGTGGTTTAGAAAAAGCATTAAAGTTTCAAAATCGTTTAACTAATATTGACAAGGTTAGTCCGCAACCATCTACAGGTGAAAATGTTGCCGATCTGTTTGGTGCGGGTAAAGCAGCAATGACCAGAACTGGCAATTGGATGATCCCTCAATATAAGGATGCAAAATTCAAGTGGGACATAGCGCCCTTGCCAAAGGACGAACAGCAGTATACAACACTACACACAGGGTTTTATACTATTAATGCTAAAAGTAAAAATCCGGATGCAGCATGGAAATTTATTTCTTATATGATGAGTAAAAAAGGGCAGAGGTGGACAAACAAACATTACAATAACGTTTCAGCAATTGATGAATATGCTAAAAAGCAATGGTTTAAGAGCCCAGGAGCTAACGGGCCAACTAATTGGGATGTTCTGAATGATGCAGGTAATTATGGCAAGTTTGGATATGTTTTGTTAAATGCACAAACTACGACGGATATGGTAAATCAGTTTGATTCATATTTGCTTGGAAAAACAACAATTGACAATATTATGAAGAAACAAGTACCAAAAGCAAATACTAGTTTAAAGAAAAATACTGATTAAGGCTTAAATATTTGTTGATATTTTGTATAAACATTTTTTCGAATAATTAATATAGAGTTGAGAAGTGATTAAAATTAAAACCAAGTTTAGTAATTTAAAAGCATGGACGTATCTTACTCCATGGATTGTTGGATTTGTTGTTTTTACAGGCGGACCAATTATTGCCGGTTTTTTACTTAGCTTAACACGGTGGAATATGCTTGGAAATCCGACTTTTGTTGGGCTGGATAACTATAGATCTTTATTTTCTAAGAATTCAGATTTTGGGAACACAATTAAAATAACATTAATTTATACAATATTGGCTGTTGGATTGAGTGTCATTACGGCGTTATTCTTGGCAATACTATTGAATATGGATGTTAAGCATAAAGCAGTGTTTCAATTTATGTACTTTGTTCCATCGGTTATGCCATCTGTAGTAATGGCTGGTATTTTACTACTTATGTTTAATAAAGATTTGGGAGTTGTTAATTGGTTTTTGAGTTTATTAGGAATTAAGGGGCCAAATTGGATGGGGTCGAGTGGATATATTTGGGTAGTTATTGCCTTAGCCAGCGTATTTTCATACTCAACTGGACAAATGATGATTACGTTTAATACCGCGCTAAAAGATGTTCCAACTGACAGATATGAAGCAAGCGCCTTAGATGGTGCAAGTTCCTGGCAACAGTTCATTCATGTGACTCTACCTGGGATTTCGAGTATTTTGTTGTTCAATACTGTTGTTGCTACGGTCAATTCATTTAATAGCTCATTTTCAATGCTTTTTCCATTAACAAATGGCGGACCCGGAACCTCAACGCAAGTATTGAGTTTGGCAATTTATCAAAAGGCATTTAAGGAATTTGATATGGGTCTTGCATCTGCGATGGCGGTAATTTTGTTTGTTTTGGTAGCAATAATTGGTATTATCGAGTTTCGATTAATGTCAAAGGATTAGAGGTGAAAGGACATTGAAAAATAAAAATATGAAGGCAGCAGGACGATATTTATTAATGTCAATTGTTGCGTTAATAATGTTCTTTCCGATTGCTTGGATTTTTATTAATTCTTTAAAAACCCTCGGAGGGATTAGTTCATTTCCTCCACAATTCTTTTTAAAGCATCCCCAGTGGTCAAACTATCGTCGTGTATTGTTGACACCTAATGTATTGAACTATTTTAGAAACACGTTGATTCTAATTGCCGGAAATACAATAGGAACTTTACTCTCAAGCTCTATCGTGGCCTACCCATTGGCTCGGATGAATTTTAAAGGGAAATCTGCTGTTTTTTCATTGATTATAGCAACGATGATGGTTCCAACAGTAACAACAATAATTCCACAGTTTATTCTATTTCGGTCTTTCGGTTGGCTTGATAGTTTTCTGCCAATGATCGTTCCATCCTTTTTTGCAGGACCATATAACGTCTTTTTATTCCGTCAATTTTTCAAGACAATCCCTAAAAGTATTGACGAATCGGCGGCTATGGACGGGCTTAATTCTTGGCAGATTTTTATTAAGATGATTGTGCCACTTTCAAAGGGAACCTTTATTACAGTTGGAGTACTATCTGCTATTTTTTGGTGGAATGAATTATTTACTCCGTTGATATACATTAACAGCGAATCACTAAAACCATTAACTCTAGGTGCATTGAATGCATTTAAACTAGATGGTGGGCAAAATGTTACTGCATGGAATCTTCAAATGGCTTTTGCCATGTTGATGGCAGTTCCACCTATGTTGTTGTATATGTTTGCATCAAAATATTTGATGGTTGGTAATGGCGCATCAACTGGAGATAAAGAAGGTTAGATATGAGATATACTAAAATAAGTATTGCTACTATAACAGCGGGTATATCGTTGTTGACTTGGGTACAAGGCTTGGTAATTTCTTTGAAAGATATTTCAATAATTCAAGTATTCTGTTGTATATTGATGGGTATCCTTGGAATATCGCTTTCGATCCGTTTGGTGAGACGAGAATATTTGATGTTTTCTGATATTTTCATTGTACTTTTGTTTTCTGTTGTTGGAGTATTCTCGAAAATTCCGATAGCGCAAATTGGGGCCCTTTTGGTAGCGTCATTGGTAACCTTACTGATGATTTTATCTCGTAATAAGCTGTCACCGAGAAAGTGGGTATAAATGATGCACAATGCAATCATGATTACTTTGGTTGGATTATATTCTTTGGTAGTTTTGTTTGTTTCTGTGGTCTGGTTGTTTTTTGCGAAGAAAAGAGAAAAGTCGGTTGTCAAACCACTTTGTATGACGGTTGTTAGTAGTTTCCTATTCCTCGGAAGCATTGTTATTGTAAGCTACTTAAAGTTCTGAAAATTTAGATGCTTTATTTATTTTGGATAGTAGTTTCTTATGATATGGTAATGGAAGCGAATAGGGTTATGACACTACCGATTAATGCGTTACTAATACGGTATATATCATAACTCTTTTTTTATTCATAAATGAAGTTAATTAGCAATAGTAGTCAATTAAGGAGGCAGTTCATTGTTAGAAGCATTAAAAAAAGAAGTCTATGACGCTAACATGTTATTACCAAAGTATGATTTGGTTACCTTTACTTGGGGTAACGTTAGTGCGATTGACCGCGAAAAAGGGTTATTCGTTATTAAACCAAGTGGCGTTGACTATGATGAATTAACCCCAGACGACATGGTCGTTGTTAACTTAAAAGGTGAAGTCGTTGAAGGCAAGTTAAATCCTTCCAGCGATACGCCAACACATACAGTTTTATATAATTCCTTCCCAGAAATCGGCGGTATTGTTCATACTCATTCTCCATGGGCCGTTTCTTTCGCAGAAGCTGGGCTTGATTTACCAGCGGCTGGCACAACCCACGCAGATACTTTCTACGGACCAGTTCCGGTTTCTGACGCGTTAACGCAAGAAGAAATTGAAGATGCTTACGAAGAAAATACTGGTAAAGTAATCGTACGAACTTTCAAAGAGCGTGGTATCAAGCCAATGGATGTGCCGGCCGTCTTAGTTCAAGATCACGGGCCATTCACTTGGGGTGCGACTGCTGAAAAGGCTGTCTACAACGCTAAAGTTTTAGAAGTATGTGCTGAGATGAGTTACCACACGATGATGTTGCAACAATTCGCTGGTCAAGCTAAAGAAGTTGGCACGCCACAATATCTGTTAGATAAACATTATTACCGTAAACACGGCGCAAACGCCTATTATGGACAAAAAAATAACTAATTGAGGAGTAAATATCATGTTAAAAGTACCTGATTATAAATTTTGGTTTATCGTTGGTAGCCAAGCACTTTATGGCGAGGATGATTTAAAAGCAGTTGAAAAAGACGCTAAAGAAATCGTTGCTAGCTTAAACGAAAGTGGTTCATTGCCTTATCCCGTTGACTTCAAAGAAGTTGCCATTGACGCTGAAACAATTACTAGCGCTATGAAAGAAGCCAACTTCAATGATGAGGTTGCCGGCGTTATTACTTGGATGCACACCTTCTCACCAGCTAAAAACTGGATTCGTGGAACTAAATTATTACAAAAGCCATTATTACATTTAGCAACTCAATTCCGTCAAGACATTCCTTGGGATACCATTGACATGGATTACATGAACTTAAACCAAAGTGCTCATGGTGATCGCGAGTATGGCTATATTAACGCTCGGTTACGTAAGAATAACAAAGTTGTTTATGGCTACTGGCGTGATCAAGAAGTCCAAGCTGAAATCGCTGATTGGATGAATATTGCCGTTGCATATAACGAAAGTTTTAAACTTAAAGTTTTGCGCTTTGGAGATACAATGCGCAATGTTGCTGTTACTGAAGGTGATAAAGTTGAAGCACAAATCCAACTAGGCTGGACTGTTGATTACTTCGGTATCGGTGATTTAGTTGAAGAAATGTCTCATGTTACCGAAGAGGATATTGATAAAGAATATGCTGACCTTGAAAGTCGCTATGATTTAGTTGTTGGCGATAACGATCCTAAGTTCTTTGAAGATCACGTTCGCTATCAATTACAAGAAAAGATTGCCATGGAACGCTTCTTTGAACGTGGTGGTTACTCTGCCTTCACAACGAACTTCGAAGATCTTTGGGGTATTAAGCAATTACCTGGCTTAGCAGTACAATTGTTAAATCGTGAAGGTTATGGCTTTGCTGGCGAAGGTGATTGGAAGACCGCTGCACTTGATCGGTTATTGAAGATTGTTAGCCATAATACTGATACTGGCTTTATGGAAGATTACACACTTGACTTACGGCATGGTCATGAAGTGATTCTCGGTTCACATATGTTGGAGGTTGATCCAACTTTGGCTAGCTCTAAACCACGTGTTGAAGTTCACCCATTAGGAATTGGCGATCGTGAAGATCCTGCTCGTTTAGTCTTTGATGGTCAAATTGGTGATGGTATTGATGTAACAATTTCTGATTTTGGTAACGAATTCCGACTAATTGGATATGAGGTTGATGCAAAAATGGCTGAAGCTTCTGCACCACACTTACCAGTTGCTCGGCAATTATGGACTCCTAAAATGGGACTAAAAGACGGCTCTACTCAATGGATTGAAAATGGTGGCGGCCATCACACGGTCTTCTCTACAAAAGTAACAATGCAACAAGTAGAAGATTTAACTAAAATGTTCGAATTGAAATTTATTAACATTAAATAAGTACTATTTCTTCCTCCTAAGAAACGTGAAAATTAGTTTAAAATCTTGATCAATGATTCAACGCTGTAGCAAAAGTGATTTGCTTGGATAATGGTCAAAAGGCTAAATATTAAACAAAAAAATAAAAGGGACTGGGATTTTTGTCCCAGTCTCTTTTATTTTTAGGCTCACAATAATTGTTCAATATTGTGAAATTGATAAAACAAACATGATCGAAATGATAATTATATTCGCTGCGATCGCGGATATCACGAGGTGTATGATGACAACAATTAAAGACGAAATTACCACTGGACAAACCGCCCTCGGTATTGAAATGGGTTCAACCCGAATTAAAGCAGTTTTACTTGGTTCTAACCATGAAGTAATTGCTTCCGGTAGTTATGCCTGGGAGAATCAATTAATCGATGGCTTCTGGACTTATTCCCTGGAACAAGTTTGGATGGGTATTCAGGCCAGTTACACTGAACTACGAACAGCGGTTGAAACTCAATACGGCGTTACTTTAACTAAAATTGGTTCTATTGGTGTTAGTGCTATGATGCATGGTTACTTACCATTTTCAACTGAAGATGAATTATTAGTTCCGTTTAGAACTTGGCGTAATAACACCACCGGTGAAGCTGCTAACCAACTTACGAAACATTTCGATTTTAATATTCCACAACGCTGGAGTATTGCCCATCTCTACCAAGCAATCTTAAATCAAGAACCCCATGTTAAACGAGTTAGCTTCTTAACAACCTTAGCTGGCTATGTTCATTGGCAATTAACCGGTGAAAAAGTCTTAGGGATTGGTGACGCTTCAGGAATGTTTCCGATTGATGAAGCGAGTCATAACTATGATCAAGAAAAGCTGGAAAAATTCAATCATTTAATTAATGTCTTAGGTTATTCATTCAAGGCCCAAGACTTATTACCTATACCATTATTAGCTGGTACTATTGCTGGTCATTTAACTGTTAATGGCGCGCATAAGTTGGATGTTAGTGGGCAATTAAAAGAAGGTGCAGTTATGGCGCCACCTGAAGGCGATGCGGGCACTGGTATGACTGGCACTAATAGTGTCAAGAAGCGCACAGGTAACATTTCTGCAGGTACCTCGGCATTTTCAATGGTTGTCTTAGATCAGCCATTATCTAACGTTCATCGTGATATTGATATTGTAACAACACCAGAAGGCGCCCCAGTGGCCATGGTTCACACAAATAACTGCACATCCGATGTCAATGCTTGGATGAAAATGTTCACTGAGTTCAGTCAACTTATTGGTTCAGACTTATCAGTTGATCAGTTATACGCTAAATTGTTCAATCATTCAGCCGATAACGGTGAGGACGATTGTGGCGGTTTAGTTAACTATGCTTATTTATCGGGCGAAAATATTACAGATGTTCAAGAAGGCCGGCCACTTTTCGTTCGAACACCTAATAGCCACTTTAATTTGGCCAACTTTATTAAGACACAAATTTATTCTGCTTTTGCACCATTAAAAATTGGAATGGATATTTTAACTAAAGAGGAAGGCATTACGACTGATTCATTAATCGCCCAAGGTGGTCTGTTCAGAACACCTATCGTTGCCCAACAAGTGTTGGCGGATGCTTTAAATACACCAATTACAGTAATGGCTAACGCAGGTGAAGGTGGTCCTTGGGGTATGGCCATTCTCGCCCAATTCGTTGTTGCTAAACAAGCCAATGAATCTCTGTCCGACTATCTTGACCATAATGTCTTCAAAGATCCCGAAAGCTCAACGATAACGCCAAACGCAGCCGGTGTGGCCGGTTATGATAAGTTTATTGATCGCTATAAAGACGGCTTGGTTGCTGAAACTGCTGCAGAGAAGATTACGGATTTGAATGATTAGAATAATATTTTTAATGACTTATTGATAATAAGAGAAATAGTGGTACCGTCTTACGGGTACAGACCAAAATGGCGAACCAATATTTTTGAAGCGAACGTAATGCCTGTTAATATTGATCACACTAAAAAAACGAGCCCGATCAAACTTAATAAGGTTTGACTTGAGTTCGTTTTTTGATGTGACTTGATAATTACGCTCGGTTAATCCAGACTTGCATTTCACCAGGTGTTCTATTTGCCCAAGCAAAGTATGGAATGAAGGTTAGCGTCTGATCTGGGGTAGCTAACTTTTGAACCGCTGAATAAAGGTCGGTAATTGTATTATTTATTTTTTGACCATGAGTTGTAATTTTAATGAATTTAATTGGCAAGTCAGTATCATCTAGCTCAGTAACAAAATTTGGTTGATTGGTTACGCTGAATTGAGCTAAATGTGGGCCATTATCAGCTTCTTCCAAGCAGTAAACCAAAGGCCCTCGCTCAATCGCAACTTTGCCAACATCGGCGGTAACTAATGGATTAGCTTGTGTTTGACGGACCGACATATTAAGCGTTAGTACAACATTTGTTGTGCCATTAGGAAGATCAGTTAAGTACCAATAGCCATTCTTTAATGTTGGTGTAATGAGTTGTTGATTAACTTTAATTTGATAATCGTCAATTGACCAACCGGGAATTCGAATAGCAATATCAGGATTATTGCCTTGAGTTGCTGTAATAGTAAAGTTGATCTTTCCAGACCAAGGATATTGGCTAGTTTGTTCAATTTTTATACCATTATCAAAGCTGGTCGTGTTACTGATGAATTGATCACAGAAGATAGTATTATTCGTAGTGGTATAAAGATATTGGTCCACAGAAGCAACTAATCGTGCCAAATTGGGTGGACAGCAGGCGCAGCCAAACCAATCAGCTCGTTGTACCTTAACATGAGACTTAGTCGGATCTTTCGCGCTGGCTTCTGGATTAACTTCAAGTGGATTAACATAGAAGAAATGTTTACCATCTAATGACATGCCACTAATTGTACCGTTGAAAAGTTCTCGCTCAATAATATCAGTAAATTCGCTATTAGGTTCGAGTTCTTGCATTTGTTTCGCAAAAAAAGTCATTGCACAGGAAGCACAAGTTTCGCAGTACATTGTGTCATTTGGTAGATCATAGTCAAAAGTAAAAGCTTCTCCAGCAACGGTTGAGCCAATCCCACCAGTGATATACATTTGTTTATTGGTAATGTTTTGCCAAAGACGTTGACAGGATTTTATTAAAGTTTGATCGTGATTTTGACGTGCAACATGTGCCATTCCTGTTAAAAGATAAGCCATTCTAACAGCGTGACCATCGGCAGTATCCATTTTGCGAACGGGTTTTTGATTCTGAAAGTATTTGGAACGAGGGTCGGGATCCATATTATTAAATAATTCAGAAATGTGTGCTGTTTCGCGTTCTAGCGCTTGTTGAGCGAAGAAATTTGGTTCAGTACCACGTTGGTCGATCATGTAGGCGGCCAAATCAGTGTATCGCGAATCAGCAGTTACTTCTGCAAGTTTGGCTAAGGCCAGTTCAAGTTCTGGATGACCAGGATAACCATGTAGTTTGTTTGTTTCAGGGCCAAAGTTATGATCAATACAGTTTGCCATCTTTATCGCAATATCTAATGCTTGCTGATTATGCGTTGTTTGATAATAAGCAACTCCTGCCTCAATATAGTGACCCATACAATAAAGCTCATGACTCATTGAAACATGTTTAAATTTTCGATCAGGTGATTCAAGCTGGAAATACGTATCTAAATAACCATCAGCCTCTTGTGCGTTTGCAATTAGGTTAATCAGACCGTCCGCTTTGTTTTGGAGTTCTTTGTCAGGTGCATAACGCAAGGCATAGGCAGTTGCTTCTAACCATTTATAAACGTCAGAGTCTTGAAACCAAAAACCGTAAAACTTTCCTTTTTTCAGGCCTGCGGCAATTTTTAAATTTTGAATGGCATGACTCTTCTCTGAGGCGTTTAAGGTATTAGCATTCTCCTGCTGAATAGTGACGTTAATTTCATCATTAATGACTGCCCACTGATAAGGAATAAGTTGATCTTTAACTAATCGACGGTAGTTGTTCCAAAAGGTATCAGTGATTTTGGTTGATAATTGTTTCATGACAATTCCTCCTTACTAATAAGATTATTGTAAGTGATTACATGAGGCAAAGAAACTGTTATAGTTGTAGAAAAAGTGGACGAAAACGACGAGGTACTAATGCTGATGAAAGTATTACAAATATCAATTAATCAACCAGTTAAATATTTGCAAAGTGGTCAATTTAGCGCAGAGCTTGGTTGGAAACATCATCAAATGACTCATCGTGAGGATACAGAAGTTATTATTGGTCTGAGTGGACGAGTGTTTCTACAAGTTTCTGGGCAGAAATATACAGTTGAAACTGGTGACGTTTTGGTGATTTTTCCTTGGGAAACAATTAGTGGCTATTTGGAAACAATTAAACCTAGTGAATTTATCTGGTTTCACTTCGATGCGGGTATGGTTGTTCTGAGTGATCATAACCATCACATGGTTCAGGAACAGACGGATAAACATATTTATTTACCACGATTCTTTCATTTAATCGCTGGCGAAAAGGCGGTCATTAGTGCAAAGCAGTTATTAGATGTTGCCCATAGTCAATATTTAGTTAAGAGCGCAGCCGATTACGCTACGAGTATGTTATTAATTGAGTTGGCCAATAATTACTGGCAACAAAGACAGGACATTTCTGGGAAGCAGAATTATATTAATCAAATTAAAGAATGGATTCGCGTCCAAATGGGACGTGATTTGAAGGTAGCTGATATTGCCAAGCAATTTGCAATTAATGCGGATTATTTAACGCGTATTTTCAAGGAAAATACCGGTATGACGGTTAAAGAATATATGAATATGGTGAAATTGGATAACGCGAAATACTTATTATTAACAACTTCAGACTCAATTCAGGAAATTGCTAGCCAATCTTTTTTTGAGGATCCTAAGTACTTTATGAGACTATTCAAAAAGAAGGTACAGTTAACGCCGCGACAATATCGCTTAGCGTATACGCATACCTTCTTAAATAACCAACAAGTGGATCCAGGCGTGGATATTCATTTTTTAGTTCAGTCCGTTGAGAATTCACGGTTACCAACTAATCGTGATAAAAATCAGCGCTAATGATTAGCCAATTTGTCGTTTGAACTTTTTAAAACCGAACAGTTGATCAACTTCAGTTAAGGCTGTTTGCGGAATTTCTAATTCTAACGCTCGTAAATTCTTTTCTAATTGTACCGGTTTACTTGCACCAGTAATTAAGCTGGTAATACGCTGATCGCGTAAAGCCCAGGCTAGTGAAAATGTCGCGAGGTCAGTGTTGAGCTCCCCAGCAATCTTAATTAATGCTTCGACTTTATCTAGATTAGCTGTGGTTAATAAATCGCGGATTTGTGATTGGTAAGTCGCACGAGAACCAGCAGGAATTTCCTGACCTTGTCGATACTTACCGGTTAATAATCCTTGGGATAATGGTGAAAAGGGGACAATTCCGATACCGAATTGTCCACAAACGTCCATTAATTCATGCTCAATATAACGATCGAAAATATTGTATTGCGGCTGAACAATACTAATTGGATTTAAATGATCACGTTGGATAATTAATTCTGCTTCTAATAGCTGAACAGGAGTCCATTCACTAACGCCGTAATAGAGAACTTTACCGGCATCAACTAAATCGCTTAAAGCCTTCAGCGTTTCTGACAATGGTGTTGTTTCATCAAAGCGGTGGCAGAAATATAAGTCTAAATAATCAGTCTGCATATTTTTTAACGATTGCTCAATCTGTTCAAAGATGTGCTTGCGCGAAAGTCCGCGATCGTTAATGCCACGACCAACCGGGAAATAAACTTTACTAGAGAGGACAAGTTCCTGACGTGGGAATTGTTTTAAGGTTTGACCTAGGAACTTTTCCGCTTCACCACCGCTATAAGCATCTGCACAGTCAAAAAAATTGATACCATTTTCAAATGCTAATTTAATTGATTGCGCGGCAAGATTTTGTTGTTCAGCGGTTGCAAGGTTAGTCATCCAACTTCCTAAGGCTAATTCACTGACTTTTAAATCATATTGACCAAGATTACGATATTTCATTTTTACATCCTTTCAATTACAATGTAGATTAGTAAATCGCTTACAATAGTAATCTAACACTTCAAGTATGCTTGAGGTAAAGTGTTTTTTAACAAAAAATAGAAATAAGAGGAAATATGAAAACTTATACAATTCGGGAACTAGCTGATCGATTTAATCTAAACATTTCAACGTTGCGTTATTACGAAGAGATAGGTCTGTTAACGGAAGTTGAACATCAGGCTGACCGTCGCATTTATAATGAATATCATTGCGATCGGCTACGGGCAATCGAATGTTTTAAGGCGACCGGTATGACGAATAAAGAGATTCAGTCTTTTTTTAAATATGAAACAGCTGACCCGCAAAACCTGGTACAAATTATTGAGCTTCTGACTAATCACGTTGACGAAACAGAGCGTGCACTACAAAAATTAACAGCAAATCTCGCCAACATCAAACGCAAACTGGCTTATTATCAAGATATTGAAACTTGCCAGGTCAAAAATTTACCGAGCCCTGACTGGTGTGATTATTTGCAACGCCAATTTGATTAGTAATGATTCAATGAATGAATACAATAAAAAGCGAATAGGATAACAAATAATGATTAATTTAGGTGAAATAATCGGAACATATTTAATGTTGATGATTGGTTTGGGAATGGGGATGTATTTAAAGTCTACGCGCCACGTTGTCATTGGTTTATCGTGGGCGTTGGCCATCTTTGTTGCTTCGGCAATTGGTACGCAATTCGGTACGGCAGACATGAATCCGGTCTTTTCAATTCATGCGTTTATGCAAGGTCAACATTCAGCCGGCTTTTTGGCCGGTCAGTTAATTGGTCAGGTAATCGGAACATTATTGGCCGTGTTTTGTTTAGCAGCACTTTTTGATCGTCAACGTACTTTACCACTACAGAATTATGCTGCAGTACCTAATAATTCACACGTTATTGTTAACACAGTTCTAGAAATGTTAGCAACAACCAGTTTATTAATTGTCGCCGGCTTTTTAAGTGCCACTATTAAAATTGACCTGCTGCGGTTTCTGCTGATTGGGCTTTATATTGGGGTAATTATTACGTTGTTATGTAAGCGAACGGGTGCTTCTTTTAATCCAACGCGTGATATTTTACCTCGCTTTTTCTGGTATTTGACAAGACAGCAACCCCGAGATTATTCACTTGTAAAGCGTGGGTTAATTTCATCCAATCTCGGCCCATTATTGGCGTTGATTTTGGTGCAATTTATTTTCAAAAAATAATTAAAAAGAGTCTGGGACATTAACACGTCTTGATAGTTGAATAGGCTAATGATGAATAATAACCACTAAACGTGTTCTCAAAGTTGGATAAGTCTAAATCAAAAAATCTCTAAATCCAAATTTGGATTTAGAGATTTTTCAGTATAACTCACCTTGTCTAACCGGTTTTTATTAATTATATTGTGTGAATTACTGCTTGGTGATTCCCACACGTAAAATTGTTTTACGTTTTGCTTCCGGTACTTTGCGGAAGTCAGATAAATAAATCTCCTTGTGGTTCATACTGGTCCGTTGATAACCAGCGGCGGTAATGAAGTCGGCTAGTTTTGCAAAGCTCGCCGGCTCATCATCGAAGGAGCCAACATGGAGGATCATCGCAACCGATCCTTCAGTAATCGTTTCAAACTTTAATTGATTTAACAACTCAGGCGCTGTTTTTTCCTGAACCATTGTAAGTGCTTGTTCAAAAACGGTCTGATCAACAAAACTTGGTTGTTTAATCATGATTTTGTATTGTAAAAAGTTTTTATTGAGAGGACCTTCGCGATGGCCTTCAGCCAATGACCAAAAACCTTCTAACGGGTAAACGGTATAGTCAAAAGCACCGGGGAATTCAATGCCTTTTTTAGGTGCCATTCGAATTGCGTAACTAATTGGATAGAGTGCTTGAATTTTGGCCGCAAATTCTGGACCGTTGGGATCACCTTCACCAGTGATTGTAATAAAGTTTTGTGCGGGTAAGGTGATAATCGAGGGTGTCTTCTTCAAAGGATAGATTTCTTTTTCGTCTTTGCGCCAAGTAACTTTTTCCATGATAATTAGGCCTCGTTTTGTGAGTAATTTTTTATTCGAAGGCGCGGGTTGCGGTAACAGCTTTACACCAGCCTTGATATAATTGTATGCGTCGTTCTGCATTCATTACGGGTAAGAAGGTTTGTCCACTTTGATAAATGTTGTGGAGTTCTGTGATATTTTGCCAATAACCAACGGCCAAACCGGCTAAAAAGGCGGCACCTAGGGCGGTTGTTTCTAAGTTGTGAGAACGTTCGATGGGAATATTAAGAATATCAGCTTGAAACTGCATGAGATAATTGTTATTGGCAGCACCACCGTCAACGCGTAAAGAGGGAATTGTCATTCCTGTATCTTGGTTCATTGTGTCAATGACATCACGAGTTTGATAAGCCAATGATTGCAAAGTTGCTTTAATAAAATCATTGCGTGTGGTGCCTCGAGTCATTCCAAAAACAGCACCGCGGGCATCGCTATCTCAATAAGGTGCGCCTAAACCAGTGAAGGCTGGCACCACATAAACTTCATCATGACTTTGCGAGTTTAACGCAGCTGTTTCAGACTCAGGGGCAGAATTGACTAAGCCCATACTATCACGCAGCCATTGAATTGCCGAGCCGGCTACAAAGACGGAGCCTTCCAAAGCGTAATGAATATCACCGTTAAGACCGTAGCCGATTGTAGTTAACAAATTATGTGCCGATAATGTGGGTTTAGTGCCAGTATTCATCACAATAAACGCGCCGGTGCCGTAAGTGTTTTTGACCATTCCGTCGTCTAAAGCTAATTGGCCGAACAAAGAAGCTTGTTGATCACCAGCCATGCCAGCAATGGGCACGCGACTACCGTAGAAATGATAAGGCATTGTTTCGCCGTAGACTTCAGAATTAGAACGAACTTCAGGCAAGATAGCGGCAGGAATATTTAAAAGATCTAAAATTTCTTGATCCCATTTTAAGTCATGAATATTGAATAGCATGGTGCGACTGGCGTTCGTATAATCTGTAACGTGAACCTCACCGCCGGTTAATTTCCAGACTAACCAAGAATCAATTGTGCCAAATAAAAGTTCACCGTTCTCGGCTTGCTGCTGAGCACCGGGAACATGATCCAAGAGCCAGCGGATTTTAGTTGCAGAAAAATAAGCGTCAATGATCAGACCGGTTTTTTCGTGGATTAAATTGGCATAACCGTCCCGTTTTAATTGTTCAGCGATGTCACTGGATTGCCGTGATTGCCAAACAATGGCATTGTAAATTGGCAGGCCCGTCTTTTTATTCCAAACGACGGTTGTTTCACGTTGATTAGTAATGCCGATGCCCTTAATCTGAGTTGGTTGAATACCAGAATTAATAAATGTACTGGCAATCGTGGATAAGACCGCGTTCCAGATTTCATTGGCGTTATGTTCCACCCAACCTGGTTGAGGGAAATATTGGGGAATTCATTTTGGACCTCCGCAATTTTTTGACCCTGATGATCAAAAATAATTGCACGTGTACTGGTTGTTCCTTCGTCGATCGACATAATATATGAATTTGCCATAGGCTGGCTCCTTAACGGTTAAAGTTAGTGAACTAATTGACTTAAATAGTGTGCGAAGAAAGTCGGAATGACAACGAGCATTAAGAAAGCAATGAAAAAGTTCGTCCTTTGAACTTTTTCATTGTAGGCCTAAACGATATTGTCAAACTTTCGGAGCACGTTTCAATCACATTTTACCGCAACTCGCCAACCGCGCAAAGGTGGCCCACATTCATTATTTCAAATTAATATTTATCATGTGTGCATTATCACCATTTTTGGCCGCGATTTTCACTTCAAGTGGATGGGTTAAATCGAACAAATGATAATCAAGTTCAACATCTTCACTGGCATCGGTAGCTAAGAGGTCATTAAGGTCGTTGCCGTGATCGGTCATAATCAATTCTTCATCGTTTTGAAAGACTTGAACCTTAAGTAAGTCGGAAAATTTGGCCTCTTCGGTGGTTCGATTGAGCCAAGTTAAGTCCAACTGCAATTCTTCTGCTTCAATTTCGGCATTTATTTCTGTAACTACGAAATTATCCCAGTTCAGTGAATGTGTTAATAAGGTGATATCCTGTCGACTCGTCGTACTTAAAGTCAGATTTTCCTCATCAACGGCGGCTTCTTCAACGGAGTTTGTGGTTGTATTGGTGGCAGTTTGCGAATTTGATCCGGTGTCGTAATTGGTTGAGCTAGTCGTTTTTTCACCGCAAGCACTAAGTGTCAGTGAAATAAGCAGTAGCAGTGCAACAAGTGCGTTTTTTGCCATCTTAATTCCTCCTGAGCATGAATAAATTACCTTTGTTTTCAGAATAAAAGATTGCCAGTGTTCATACAAGAAAAACGCTAGTAAATATTAAATTGGCGGTTGAAAGCTTAAACTTTTGTAGTTTAAAAACCGGAATGTGCGCGTTGTCGTGGCGGCGAAGAAATACCACTTAGTTAGCAAGATAAAGACTAAAACTGTTATGCTATTCTTCGCGCTTCCGCAAAGTCGCTCATGGAGCGTGGTGGATGCTGCTTGAAGCCAATCGAAGATTGTCTTCAAGACAGGTCTTACTGTAAGCAATAAATTGCTAACAGTAATTTCACCACTGATGGCAACTTTGCTCCAGCGCTGACAAACATGTGGTTGAAACATTTCCAATTTTTGGAAGTATAAAATTGCAGTTACGTTGAACCACAGCTCTTTCGTTAGTGCCGGAGGGAAATCGCGGTCAGCCGCGGAATTATTGTTAGTGGCTATGCCACTTACAGTAAAGCTTGTGTTTGAGACGATTTGATTTTTAATCGGCTCAAACCAATGCTCGCAGCGTTCCACCAGCGATTTCCCGGAGGCACGAAGAAATACAGCATAACAGTTTTAGAATTAAGCTGATTAGATTTCAGAAGCAACCATGTTTGCGAATTTTTTTGCAAATCTGAGGAAAATTAAGTAATATTAGTCAGTATAGTTATTAAGCAGATTGTTTTTGTTATTGTACAGTGTATATAAAACAGGTATTATCACAGCAATTATTCCACCAAAATTAATCATCAAGGGATGTTTTTTATGGCTGATTTAGTTTATCATCGGCTTTTAACGACTTTAAAGAAGAATATTATGGCGGGCGAATATCCGTCATTGAAGCTACCTGACGAGCGTTCATTGAGTGAACAATATGAGATCAGTCGCAGCTCTGTTAAGCGCGCCTTGAATATCCTGGCTGATCAGGGTGTTGTTTTTAAGAAGCGTGGTTCGGGCACATTTATTAATCCACTATATTTAAAGAATCGTTCTGTTTTTCATTACAATAATGGTTCTAACTTAGGGGTTACGGACAGTTTTCAAATGAACGGGCGTAAACCTGGCATTAAGTTACTGGACTTTCAAGTTATCAAACCAGATAAAGAATTACGTCGGGATTTATTTTTGAGTCATGATGATTTTGTTTATGAAATCAAACGGCTTCGTTTATTTGATGATCAACCGTTTATGATCGAGACGGGTTATATTCCCATTAAAATTATGCCGGAATTAACGCGGGAGATTGTGTCAGGCTCGATTTTTAATTATTTGCAAGACGAAAAAAATCAGGCCGTTACCAAATCTTATTTAACGATTTCGGCGGAACCATCAACTGACGAGGATCAGCAGGAATTGCACCTAAAACCGGTTGAACCGGTTGGCGTCATGGCTGGTATTTTCTTCTTAGACGATGGCACGCCGTTTGAATATTCACGAATGCGGCTGCATTATCAGTATATGAAATACAATACGTTTGTAACTTTAGGCGAGGAATAAATTAAAACAGCATTGTTGTTAGCTTGCGGCTAATGGCGGTGCTGTTTTTATTTAGTCAATCTAACAATCGCTTCGCAGTTAGGTTAAAATAAAGGTAAATTGAATCGCTATTACAGATCAGCAAGCTTAGTAATTGAGTGTGCCGAGCAGAGAGGGAGGCTAATTCTGCAAAAAATTTCAGCAGCGTGGATTGATTTGAAGGAGCAGGCGCAACATGGTACTGCGCAATTCCCATTAGGTTGGTATCCGCATATGAATAGCTCGTGGCAAGGTTATTTCTTCGTTCCGCACTGGCACGCTGAGTTAGAATTGATCATTATTGAAAGTGGCACTATGGAGTTAGTTGTGCAGGGTAAGTCTTATATTTTGCTAGCAGGTGAAATTGCCTTGATTCCGCCCAATGTTTTGCATACTGCTTATCGATTGCAAGAGCGCGCTTGTACTTTTTCTTGTGTGGTGTTTGTGCCTAAGTTTATTGCCAGTGCTAGTGCTGACGAGCTGCAAACCGAATTATTGCAGCCACTTTTTAGTGATGGTGTTGGTCCGTTAAGGTTAGAAAAGAGTGCCGGAGATTTCGAATTGAAGCGGGAATTGGATTTATTAATGATGGCGTTAGATGGTCAAAAATACTATGACCATTTACGGGCGAAAGGCTTGTTATTACAAATCCTCGCCATCTTATTTGCTGATAAGGAGGACTGGGTTAAAAGTTCAGTTCCGTCAGAATTGCGATCACGGCGAGAAAAGCTAATTTTACAATTTTTAGAAATTCACTACGCTGAAAAACTAACACTTGCGGATTTGGCGAAAGTTTTAAAGTTGAGTAAAGAGCAATTCTCGCGCTTCTTTCGTCAATCATTTCGCCGTAGTCCGTTTCAATATTTAATCCAATTTCGTCTGCAAAAGGCCTGCCAATTACTAATTAGTGGGGATCACACAGTTACTGAAATAGCAGAGGCATGTGGGTTTGAAAGCAGTAATTACTTCGCACGAGTATTTAAGGAGCATTTCAATCTGAGTCCGACTGAGTTTCGCCAAAAATGACAATATGATGCTAAAGGATGCCAAGAAATTCAAGGCAGCCTTTTTTATTTGGCGGTACAATCAACTTATTTAATATTGTAGTCACACTAAATCTTGGCGGAATGGATTCGCGAGTTCGGTCAAGTTAACGCTGATAAGCAAGGAGAAAATGGAATGACAATATTTCGCAAGGGTCAAAATTATTTAGAGATTCAAAATAATAATGAAACCGTTCGGGTAATGCCGTGGGGAGCTAATAGTTTACGCGTCATTGCAGTTCCAAATGGGCCAGTGGAACTAACAGAGGCGGCGTTACTACCACCTGTCGAAAATCAAGCGCAGGTTACAATCACAATCGGTGACCAGCAAGCTGAAATTAGCAATGGTCAGATTAAGAGTGTTGTTGATCGTGAAGGCTGGTCTAACAACTTTGGTCGAATTGCATTTTACAATCAAAATGGCGAACTATTACTCGAAGAAGCAGATGGTGGCGGGGCTTTGAATAAGACACCACGGAATTTTCGTGCCCAAATTGGTGGCGACTATCGTTTAACTGCCACTTTTAAGGCCAACGATGGTGAAAAAATTTACGGTATGGGACAATATCAGCAAGATTTCCTTGATTTAAAAGGTTGTAACTTGGAATTGGCCCACCGGAATTCGCAAGCTTCAATTCCGTTTTACGTTTCCAATCATGGCTATGGTTTTTTATGGAATAATCCGGCCATCGGTACTGTTTCATTCGGTTCGAATACAACAGAGTGGCGCGCCGATAGCACCAAGCAGCTTGATTACTGGATCACTGCTGGTGATAAGCCGGCCCAAATTGAGCAACAGTACAGTAGTGCCATTGGTCGTGTGCCGATGATGCCAGAATATGGGTTAGGTTTCTGGCAGTGCAAGTTACGTTACGTCAGTCAAGACGAAGTTTTAGAAGTAGCCCGTGAATATCATCGGCGCGGTATTAAAATTGATGTGTTGGTGATTGATTATTATCATTGGCCACGTTGTGGAGATTTCCGGTTTGACGAGAATTTCTTCCCAGATGTTAAGGCGATGGTAGCCGAATGTCGTTCTTATGGAATCGAATTAATGGTGTCGATTTGGCCACAAGTTGATCACCGTAGTGAAAATTATCATGAGATGAAAGAAAAAGGTCTCTTGGTTCAAACGGTTCATGGCGTTGATGTGCAAATGGTTTTTCATGGCAATAATGTTTTTTATGATCCAACTAATCCGCAGGCTCGCGAATTTGTTTGGCAAAAAGTTAAAGAAAATTATAGTGATGCTGGGGTTCGTTTGTTCTGGTTGGACGAAGCAGAACCGGAATACGGCACCTATGACTATGATAATTATCGTTATTATGCAGGCAGCGTTTTGCAAAAGGGTAATATTTTCCCACGTGAATATGTTCGTGGCTTCCATGAAGGTGAAGCCCGTGATTTTGGCGAAAATACAATTAAGTTAGTTCGTTGTGCTTGGGCTGGTAGCCAACGTTATGGTGCGTTAGTTTGGTCTGGCGATATTCATTCAACTTATCAAGACTTTAGA
The DNA here is from genome assembly GCF_003946695.1 of Lapidilactobacillus bayanensis. Taxonomy (GTDB): domain Bacteria; phylum Bacillota; class Bacilli; order Lactobacillales; family Lactobacillaceae; genus Lapidilactobacillus; species Lapidilactobacillus bayanensis. Next base: position 96,797 of record NZ_RHOX01000003.1, read on the forward strand.
AACCAAGTCGTGGCCGGCGTGCAAATGGGATTGGCCGGTATTCCTTGGTGGACAACTGATATTGGTGGCTTCCATGGCGGTGATGTTCGTAAGCCAGAATTTCAAGAGTTGTTGATTCGTTGGTTCCAATATGGTGCCTTTAGTCCAGTTATGAGAATTCACGGTTCTCGGTCACCACACCGAGAAATTTTCAAAGCTGACGGCGAACCTACTGAAGCAAGCGGTGCAGCAAATGAAATTTGGAGTTACGGCGAAGCCAATTATGAAATTATGAAGAAATTTATCGGCATTCGCGAATTAATGCGCGATTACACACGCGATTTAATGAAAGCTGCCCATGAAAGTGGCGCGCCAGTTATTCGGGCGATGTTCTATGAATTCCCAGATGATCAGTTGACTTGGGATTTACAAGACCAATATTTATTCGGACCAGATGTTTTAGTGGCACCAATCTTGACGGCTGGTGCGCAAAGTCGCAAAGTTTATTTGCCGGCCGGCAGTCAGTGGACTGATGCTCGTGATGGCAAAGTTTATCAGGGTGGTCAATGGGTTGAAGCAGTTGCCAGTATTGAAACACTACCAATTTTTCTCCGTGACGGACGCCAATCATATTTAATTAGTCAGATTTAACGCAACTAAACTTAAAAACTGTTTTGTTGTTAATGGTCGAGTGCTAAAACTGTTAGTTTGTGATTGTTCGTACCTCCGGGAAATGCGCCAGTGGAACGCTGCGATCATTGGTTTGAGCCGATTAAAAAACAAATCGTCTCAAACACAAGCTTTATTGTAAGTGGCAGAGCCACTAACAATAATTCCGCGGCTGACCGCGATTTCCCTCCGGCACTAATGAAAGAGATTTAGTACAATTTAACTGCAGTTTTATGCTTCTAAAAGTTGGAAGTGATTCAACCACACGTTAATTCAGCGCTGGAGCAAAGTTGCCATCTTGTTTGTTAAGTGGCGGAAAATAAATACCGCGCAGTAGTGAAATTATTGTTGGCGATTTATCGCCTACAAACAAGACCTGTCTTGGAGACAATTTTGTAAAAATTGGCTTCAAGCAGTGTCCACCACGTTCCAGCGAAAGTATTTATTTTCCGCCACGGCAACACGCCACATTTCATATGCAACTTTGCGGAGGCGCGAAGAATAGCAAAACAACAGTCACTATTTTGGTAAAACTGCTTCAGCATCAAGTATTTTGTCGTCGCCGCGTGAATGCTAGCTGAAGCCATGGAGAAGAATACAATCCAATTTCAATGGGCCTAAATCCAAAAGCGGATTTAGGCCCTAGTTATTTTAAGAAGTCTTGTCGAATCAACTATCTTATTCTTTTGAGAGTGAAGTTAAACTACGGATAAAATGGAGTAAAAGACATCGCTTACATTTGTGACGTTAATGCGTTAAGCTATGGTCATCAAGAATAGATTTCTAAAGGAGTGATCGGGTGGCTCAGCAAATTGAAATCAAACCATTTACAAATGAATCAGCATTATTAGTATTGGCCTATGGTCCGACACATTTAGACGACAACCTGAAGTTGATGTCGGTTGCCGAATTGAATAACTATTTACAAAGTCATCAAGTATTTTTATCAGCCGGATTAGAAAGCTTGGCGACATTTCAGCAACGGTTGCTAGCCTCGGACTTTCCAAATCTATTTGGTGTCTGGCATGCCCAACAATTGTTAGGCTACATTTTGCAAACGGATCGAGAGAATTATCAAACCAGTGACTTTCCTGACGAAATTGCTCACCAAGTCGTTGATTTTATTGCAAGAAAACAATAAAAAAACAGTTAAATCATGTAAAAAATTGTCACTCATGATGCCAAGAAATGGCTGATCAATTGTCAAAAAATTAAAATGTAATCGCTGCAATTGCCCTAATAATAAGATTTTTAAAATTGGTACGACCCAATAAATAAAATGGTTGACTTTTGTTGAAATTTTAGTATGATATAAGTGTAAGTTAATTAATTAAGTCATTAAATTTAAGCTTAAAAAAGCGGGAGGAAAATCATGGATTCAGTAAAAAATACTGTCAATTATGATTCACCGGAATATTTAAAGTTAATGAACGAATATTGGCGTGCTGCTAATTACGTTTCTGTGGGCCAACTTTACTTAAAGTCTAACCCATTGTTACGTGAACCATTAAAAGCATCTGATGTTAAAGTTCACCCAATTGGTCACTGGGGCACAATTGCTGGCCAAAACTTCATTTACACTCATTTGAACCGTGCAATTAAGAAATATGATTTGAATATGTTCTATATCGAAGGTCCAGGTCATGGTGGCCAAGTTATGGTTTCAAATTCATATTTGGATGGCACTTATACTGAAATTTATCCTAACATTACTGAGGATGAAGAAGGTATGGGCAAGTTGTTCAAACAATTCTCATTCCCAGGTGGCGTTGCTTCTCATGCTGCTCCTGAAACACCAGGTTCAATGCATGAAGGTGGCGAATTAGGCTACTCAATCTCTCATGGTGTTGGTGCAATTCTTGACAACCCAGATGTTATCGCTGTTTCTGTTGTCGGTGATGGCGAAGCCGAAACCGGTCCTTTAGCAGCTTCATGGTTATCAACAACTTTCATTAACCCAATTAATGATGGTGCTGAATTACCAATCTTGAATTTAAATGGCTTCAAGATTTCTAACCCAACAATTCTTTCTCGTAAGTCTGATGAAGAATTGACGAAGTATTTCGAAGGTAACGGTTGGGAACCAATCTTTGTTGAAGGCGATGATCCTGATAAGATGCACCCAGCAATGGCTAAGGCCGTTGATGAAGCTATTGAAAAGATCAAAGCTATCCAAAAACATGCTCGTGAAAACAACGATCCAACACGTCCAATTTGGCCAATGATCATCTTACGTGCACCTAAAGGCTGGACTGGTCCTAAAGAATGGGATGGCGAACCAATCGAGAATTCGTTCCGTGCTCACCAAATTCCAATTCCTGTTGACCAAAACGACATGCAACATGCCGACAAATTAGTAAATTGGTTAGAATCATACAAGCCTGAAGAATTATTTGATGAAACTGGTGCTTTAAAACCAGAAATCAAAGCAACAACTCCTGCCGGCGAACACCGGATGGCTGCTAACCCAATCACAAATGGTGGTATCAATCCTCGTCCTTTGAAATTACCAGACTGGCGTGATTATGCGTTAGATAATTCAGAACATGGCAAAAACATTGCTCAAGATATGAATATCTTTGGTAAATGGACTCGCGACGTTATCGTTAAGAACCCAGACAACTTCCGTGTCTTCGGTCCTGATGAAACAATGTCTAACCGTTTAGCACCAATCTTTGAAGCTAGCGAACGTCAATGGCTTGAACCAATTAAGAAGCCTAACGATGAATTCGTTGCACCTGCTGGTCGGATTATTGATTCACAATTATCTGAACATCAAGCTGAAGGTTTCTTGGAAGGTTATGTTTTAACTGGCCGTCATGGTTTCTTCTCAAGTTATGAAGCATTCTTACGCGTTGTTGATTCAATGTTGACACAACACTTCAAGTGGTTACGTAAAGCTAATGAATTACCTTGGCGTAACAAGTACCCTTCATTGAACATTATCGATACTTCAACTTCGTTCCAACAAGATCACAACGGTTATACTCACCAAGATCCAGGTATCTTAGGTCACTTAGCTGACAAGAAGCCTGAATATATCCGTGAATATTTACCAGCTGATGCTAACTCACTCTTAGCAGTTGCTAACAAAGCATTTGCTAGTGAAGAGAAGATCAACTTGATTGTGACTTCTAAACACCCACGTCCACAATGGTATTCTGCTGAAGAAGCTGATGTCCTTGTGAACAAAGGCTTGAAGATTATCGACTGGGCAAGTACTGATAATGGTGAAGAACCAGATATCATCTTTGCTGCTGCTGGTACTGAACCTAACTGGGAAAGTTTGGCTGCAATCTCTATCTTGCACAAACAATATCCAGATATGAAGATTCGTTTCATCAACATTGTTGACTTGTTGAAATTACAATCACCAAAAGTTAACCCTCGTGGTTTAAGTGATGAAGAATTCGACAACTACTTCACAACTGATAAACCAGTTATCTTCGCTTTCCATGGCTTTGAAGGCTTGATTCGTGATATCTTCTTTGATCGTCACAATCATAATCTTTATGTTCATGGTTACCGTGAAAACGGTGATATCACAACACCATTTGATATGCGTGTTGTTAACCAATTGGATCGCTTCGATCTTTCTAAAGACGCCGCTTTGGCTGTATATGGTCCTAAAGCTGCTGGCTTTGCACAAAAGATGGACGATAAAGTTGCTTATCACAATGCATATATTCGCGACTATGGTACTGATATTCCAGAAGTTGAAGAATGGCAATGGGAACCACTTAAGTAATCATTTACCGGTGATCGCTTAACCATCCTTTCAGCATCACAATATGTAACTCCTCCTAAAAAAATATATTTAAGTCAGAGAATTGAGGCAAAGTTAATTTTGCCTCAATTCTTTTTTGAAATTAAAATATGATTTATGTTTTACAATCTAAGAGCGAATTTTAGATACTCGTCTAACTTTTGTTCGTTCTGTTTTTGTGGCACAATCTAATTATCCTAACGATTAAAAAATTATTGAGGTGAGTCAAATGACGATTGTTGCACCTTCACTGTTAAGTTCAAGTCTGTTTAAATTGAAAGAACAAATAACGACAATTGAAAAAAGTCCGGCTGAATATTTGCACGTGGATATTATGGATGGCCATTATGTACCCAATATCAATTTTGGCGACCAATTTGTTAAAGAATTGCGGGCACAAACGGATTTGGTTTTGGATTGCCATATTATGGTAGAAAATCCGGAACAAGTTGTTTTTGACGTTGCGCAAGCTGGTGGCGACATTCTGACTTTTCATCCCGAAACATCACAACATGCTTATCGGTTAATTGAAGAGATTCATAAACTTGGTAAAAAAGCAGGCATTGCCTTTGATCCGGCTTTAGGCATTGCTGCTTATCAAGATCTGTTGCCAATCGTCGATCAAGTTTTAGTCATGACGGTTAGCCCGGGTTTTGGTGGCCAAAAGTTCATTGAAAAAATGACGACTAAAATTGCTCAGGTTGAACAATTACGAGTTGCCAATCATTATCATTACAATATTGAAGTCGACGGTGGCATTACTGAAGGGACTGGCCGTCTTTGTGTGGCAGCGGGTGCCAACGTCTTAGTTGCGGGTTCATATGTTTTTAAGAATGGTATTACTGAACCGATTGTAAAATTAGCAAGTCTATAAGTAACAAGTGTCGAAAGGAACTGAGTTAAGAGCTCGGTTCTTTTTTTGTGTTGTTATGTGATTTGGCCGAATTCATAAATTTTGATGCTGTAACTCGGTCGCTTTGTACGCTCTCAGTATGATCAAATATAAGAGTAAAATTTATTGGAGCTGGCAACATGGCTCTCGTTTCACTGAACATTTGTCAGATAGCTTCGAAGTTTTTGACGTTGCGGCTTTTTAAGTGCTGTTATTTATCGTAAAATAAATGTAATTAACTTAATGAGGTATGATCATGGCAAATAAAGTGACAATTGTAGGTAGTATTAATGTGGATCGAATTTTACAAATCGATGCATTGCCACAACCAGGCGAAACAATTTGTATGCAAGATTTAACAATCGCGGCTGGTGGCAAGGGTGCTAATCAAGCTGTTGCGGCAGCTCGTTCTGGTGCCACAACCAGTTTTATTGGTGCAGTTGGGCAAGATTTGGATGGCCAAATGATGTTACATAAACTCGGCGATAATCAAGTTAATACCTGTGCGATTCAAGTAATGAATAGTCGGGCAACGGGTCAAGCGTATATTTTATTGCAGGCGACGGGACAAAACTCGATTATTATTAGTGCTGGTGCTAATGCGGATGTTTCAAGCACCCAAGTTAACGCTAATCAAGATTTAATTACACAAGCCGATTATGTGGTGGCACAATTTGAAACACCGATCACGGCAACGACCACGGCATTTCAAATTGCTCGAGCGAATCAAACCCTAACGATATTAAACCCCGCACCGGCCACAGAAACGATCTCTAAGGATTTATTACAGTTAACTGATATCATTGTTCCTAATGAAACGGAAGCTGCTAATTTGACGGGAATTGAGTTTACTAATGAACAATCAATGCAAATGATTGCAACAGAGTTCTTCAAGGCTGGTGTTAAAGTTGTGATTATTACATTGGGCAGTCGCGGTTGCTTCGTTGCTCGTGAAGGCTTCGCGAAGATTATTCCAGCATTATCCGTTGAAGCGGTAGATACAACCGCAGCTGGAGATACATTTATTGGCTCGTTAGCGACAGAATTAGCACCAGATTTTGTGAATTTAGAGTCAGCTATCAACTATGCAAGTCGTGCTTCCGCATTAACCGTCCAAAAGCTTGGTGCATTCCCATCAATTCCAACACGGAATGAAGTTGAGGCATTGGGCTAGAGACGTACATTAAAACTGTTATTTAGAATTTCTTCGCGCTTCCACAAAGTTGCACAGAAAACGTGGCGCGTTGACGTGACGGAAAATAAATACTTGTCGCTGGAACGTAGTGGGCGTTGTTTGAAGCCAATTTTTACAAAATTGTCTCCAAGACAAGCCCTATTGTAGGTGATAAATCACCAACAATAATTTCACTACTGAGTGATATTTTTTCGCCGCCACTCAGTTTGTATGTTGTAAACTAAAACTGTTATTTTGTTGTTCTTCGCGCTTCCGCAAAGTTGCGCATGGAACGTGGTGGACGCTGCTTGAAACCGATTTTTACAAAATCGTCTCCAAGACAGGTCTTACTGTAAGCAATAAATTGCTAACAGTAATTTTACCACTGATGGCAACTTTGCTCCAGCACTAACAAACGTGTGGTTGGCTCGCTTCTAATTCGTAGAAGTATAAAATTGCAGTTAAGTTGCACTAAATTTCATTAGTCAGTGCCGGAGGGAAATCGCGGTCAGCCGCGGAATTATTGTTAGTGACTTGTCACTTACAATAAAGCTCGTATTTAAGACGAATTGGTTTTGATTCGGCTTAAATCGATGCTCGCAGCGTTCCACCAGCGTATTTCCCGGAGGCACGAAGAAATAAAAAAATAGACTAAATAATAAAATCCTCTAGTTCAGAAGTTATTGAACTAGAGGATTATTTTTATTTAGAGCTCTCTCGCAAAATCAATTCAGTACCGATATTCATGTTAAGTGGCACAGTTCGTTGAGAGTCTAGGCGGTCTAATAATAATTCAACGCTTTTCTGCCCCATCAATTCAGTGTCGACCTTAACCGAACTTAATTGTGGTGAGAAATATTTTGCAACGGTGCTGTCGTTAAAACCAATAATACTGACGCGCTCAGGTACGGCGATGTTGGCTTCTTTTAAAGCGTGAAGAGCACCAATAGCTAGGGCATCGTTGGCGGCAAAGAAGGCATGAGGTAGGCGTTCGCCTAATTGCTTAATTGCAGTTGCCATCATTTGGTGCCCAGATTCAACGCTAAAATTACCCTTCAGTACGAAATCGGGATTTAATAATTTACGGTCGCGTAGAATATTACGGAAAGTTTGGTAACGCTGATCGGTTAAACGTAATTGTTGATCACTGGTGACTTCTTGACCTGCGAGAATACCAATGTCATCAATGCCAACATCTTGGAAATGATCAATAATTTGTAACACGGGGTAGTGGAAATTAGTCGTGACGCTGTCAAAGCCATAGTTCAATGTATTAAAATCAACAAAAGTTGTGGGCAAACCAGTGGCTTTAATCCGCTTAATCTGATTATGACTGAATTTACCAATGGCAATCATCCCAACAAAATCCGGTGCAGTAGGCAACTTTTTTTGTTGCAAACCGATTTGTTGAGGCTCAAAACCGGCCTCGTGAATTTTATTTTCCGCACCTAACCGAATTGAGAGGTAGTAGATATCGTCCAATTCTTCTTGCTCATTATACCAAGTCAGTAGCGCGATTTTTTGTGATGGTCGCATTGCCTTTTTCTTATGCTGGTAATTAAGATCTTCGGCCGCTTCAAACACTCGTTTTTTAGTTTTGTCAGTGACGGATAGTTCGGGATCATAATTTAAAACGCGCGAAACGGTGGCTGGTGAAACGCCCGCCTTCTCGGCAATGTCTTTAATTGTTGCCATGGGATTTACCTCCGATAAGGAATGACGCGAAGTTAAGAAGTGGTACTCTGATTTTCATTATAGATTTATTTAGTAAATATTTCAATCATTGTTTCCTACGATTTTAACGAAAACTAATTGACTTTAGCGCTAATTCAGTGGTATAACTAAGTTAATAAAATTTAGTAAAAACTAAATAATTTACTAAAAAGGAGCGCTAATTATGACAATTTTAGTAACAGGTGGTGCAGGCTACATCGGTTCACACACAACCGATCGCTTGATTGAACAAGGATTTGATGTGGCAGTCGTTGACAATTTGGTCACAGGTCATCGTCAATCCGTCAATTCAAAAGCTAGATTTTACGAAGGGGATCTTCGTGATCGTGCATTTTTGGAATCAGTATTTACTAAAGAGGATATTACTGGCGTCGTTCACTTCGCAGCTTTCTCATTAGTTGCAGAATCAATGAAAGATCCGTTGAAATATTTTGACAATAATGATTATGGCTTCATTGTTTTACTTGAAGTAATGCAGAAGTATAACGTTAAACAATTGGTCTTCTCTTCAACAGCGGCAACTTATGGTGAAGCTAAAGAAATTCCAATTACAGAACAAACACCACAAGAACCAACCAATCCTTATGGTGAAAGTAAATTAACCATGGAAAAATTTGCTCATTGGCAAGATGTTGCCCATGATTTGAAATGGGTGGCATTACGTTACTTCAACGTTGCTGGTGCTAAGGCCGACGGTTCAATCGGTGAAGATCACCGTCCAGAATCACATTTAATTCCAATCGTCTTACAAGTGGCTAGTGGTAAACGGGAAATGTTACAAATTTTCGGTGACGACTATGATACTAAAGATGGTACTAATGTCCGCGATTATGTTCACGTTGTTGATTTGGCCGACGCTCATATTTTAGCGCTTAAGTATCTTGAGGCAGGCAATGAATCTAATCAATTCAACTTAGGTTCAGCAACTGGTTTCTCTAATTTAGAAATTGTCGAAGCAGCTCGAAAAGTGACTAAAGAACCAATTCCTTATGAAATCGCTGCTCGTCGTCCTGGTGATCCTAGTACTTTGATTGCGTCATCGCAAAAAGCACGGGAAATTTTGCACTGGGAACCAAAATATGATGATATTGAAAAAATTATTGCAACTGCTTGGCTCTGGACTGAAAAACATCCAAATGGTTTTGATAAGTAGGAGAATGATCGAATATGCAATTAGCAGAAATTAATACTCATTTTACCGAAGTATTTGGTGAGCAGGTCGATGCTAACTATTTCGCACCTGGTCGAATTAATTTAATTGGTGAGCATACCGATTATAACGGTGGTCACGTTTTTCCAGCGGCGATTAGTCTGGGAACTTATGCAGCAGTTAGTCCAACAGCTGATCAGCAATTACATTTATATTCTGCAAATTTTGAAACACAAGGTATTCATGAAATTGATTTAAACAACTTGGTTTTCAATAAAGATGACGATTGGACTAACTTTGTTAAAGGTGAGTTCTTCTTACTTCAAGAAGCTGGCGTGGTTTTTAATCATGGCTTGAACATTTATTTCTATGGTAATTTACCTGCTGCTTCAGGCTTATCTTCATCAAGTTCGATTGAATTATTAACCGGTACGATTATTAACGCTTATTACAATTTAGACAAGACGCCACTTGATTTGATTAAGCTGGGTCAACAAGTTGAGAACCAATATATTGGTGTTAATTCTGGTATTATGGATCAATTTGCAATTGGTATGGGTAAAAAGGATCAGGCTATTTTCCTTGATACGAATACTTTAGATTACCACTATTATCCGATTACCTTAGATGATTATGAAATTGTCATTATGAATACAAATAAGCCACGGGCCTTAAGTGACAGCAAGTATAACGAGCGTCGTTCTGAATGTGAAGCTGCATTGGCACGGTTGCAAAAGGTTGTGGCAATTGACTCATTAGGTGATTTAACTGCCGAGAGTTTCGATGAATATTGCTACGCGATTAATGATGATATTTTGATCAAACGTGCCCGCCATGCTGTTTTGGAAAACCAACGAACTATTATGGCGGCGAAGGCCTTAACTGACGGTGATTTAGTAAAATTTGGTCGATTAATCAATGCTTCCCATGTCTCACTTGAGTATGACTACGAAGTAACTGGCATTGAATTGGATACGTTGGCGCACACCGCTTGGCAGCAACCTGGCGTGTTAGGTGCGCGAATGACCGGTGCTGGTTTTGGCGGTTGCGCAATTGCAGTGGTTAAATCAGCTAATATTCCTGATTTCGTAGCAAAAGTTGGTGCAGCTTATCGTGACGTTGTCGGTTATGATGCTGGGTTCTACCGTGCTAAAATTGCGGACGGTCCGCACAAAATTATAGATCATAACTTAATCATTGAATAATAACCTGTTGATTCAGGGTTTGATCATTAAATTGTTGCGTCATTAAATTATGTGTTTAACTTTCAATTAAGCTTAGGAGTATGTTGGCATAATGAGTCAGACAAACTTAGTCACACCGTTTGTGACAGAAATTTTGAAAAATAATTCGCAATTCCAAGACTTAGATCGGATTTACTTGCAAAATCAAATTTTGGCCTTAGTTGGGGCTGATGATTTTGAAGATGTTGTGGGAACAAGCGCTGAGGAACCTATTGCCTTAGCTAATCAGCTAGTTGATTTTGCTGTTCTTCACGAAACGATTGCCGATAATCAGCCTGCTCGGGAAATTCTTGAAGCCCAGTTGTTGAATTTAATAACGCCGTCGCCTAGTTTTGTTAATCAACGTTTTTGGAATTTATACAAAGAAGCGCCACAAAAAGCGACGAAGTATTTCTATCATTTATCAACGGCCAATGATTATGTTAAGACGGCTCAGATTGCCAAGAATATTAAGTTCCCAGTGGCCACAGAATACGGCGATTTGGAGATTACCATTAACTTGTCCAAGCCGGAAAAAGATCCGAAGGCAATTGCGGCGGCTGCTACAGCGGCGCCGTCAAGTTATCCTGCTTGCCAATTGTGCATGACCAATGAGGGTTATCGTGGTCGAATGAATTATCCTGCGCGCAGCAATCATCGAATTGTTCGTTTCAATTTAAACGGTCAAACTTGGGGTTTCCAATATTCACCGTATGCTTATTTTAACGAGCATTGTATTTTCCTTGATTCTGTTCACGAGCCAATGCATATTAATCGGCAAACGTTTTGTAATCTCTTTTCAATTATTTCGACTTTTCCTCATTATTTTGTCGGAAGTAATGCCGATTTACCAATTGTCGGTGGATCGATGTTGAGTCACGAGCATTATCAAGGTGGACGGCATGTTTTCCCCATGAACAAGGCGCAGGTTGAGCGGGAATTCCAGTGGCCTACCTACCCCGATGTGAAAATCGGTGTTGTGAATTGGCCAATGTCAGTCATTCGATTGTCTGGTCAGAACCAAGCCGAGATTATTAATGCCGCAACAGATATTTTAGAAAAGTGGCAGCATTATTCTGACGCATCACAATCAATCTTAGCGCGTGATGCTGATGGCACGTTGCATCATACGATTACGCCAATTGCGAATCTCATTGATGGTGAGTATCGTTTAGATCTCGTTTTACGTGACAATCAAACTTCAAGTGCTTATCCGGACGGAATTTTTCATCCCCACCAAGATGTGCAGCATATTAAGAAAGAAAATATTGGTTTGATTGAAGTGATGGGCTTGGCAATTTTACCAGGGCGATTGTTAAATGAACTGGCAGAAGTAAACAAGTATCTTTTAGATCAACCCAATCAAATTTCAGTAATCCATCAACCTTGGGCCGAGAGTTTGAAGGCCAAATATTCCGATCAATTAACCGTCGACAATGTTGAACAAATCGTCCGTGAAGAAGTCGGCCATGTCTTTGCGCGAGTTTTGGAAGATGCAGGGGTATTTAAAAGAACCGCAGCAGGCCAAGCAGCGTTTGACCGCTTTATCAAGCGAGTCATTGCTTAAAAATAAATTTTGGGTTGTTGGTAATATTTTGAAGTGCTAAACCCTAAAACTGTTATGTTGTACTTCGTCGTGCCTAAAGAAAACACGCTGGTAGAACGCTGCGAGCTTGATTTGAGCCAAATCAAAAACCGATTTGTTTCAAATACAAACTTTCTTGTAAATGGTAAACCATCAACAAGAATACCGCGGCTGACCGCGATTTTCCTCCGGCACTGACAAACGAGATGTGTTGGTGTGATTTAACTTCAAGTTTGTACTTCTCAAAATTTTAGAGGGCAGTCCAACCACTTGTCAATTCAGCGTTTGCGCAAAGGTTGCTATCTTGTCAGATTAGTGGTGGCGAAATAATACCGCTCAGTAGTGAAATTATTGTCAGTGATTTATCACCTACAATAAGGTTCGTATTTGAGACGATTTGTTCTTTAATCGGCTCAAATCGATGCCCACTACGTTCCAGCGCAAAGTATTATTTCGCCGCCACGACAACGCGCACGTTCCGTATGAAACCTTTGCGTAAGCGAGAAGCAGTACGAAATAATAGTTTTAGCTTTCACCGCCACGACAACACACTATGTTCTATATGCAGCCCATTTTTAATCACAGCACAAATGGCCCACGAGAAAAAATCTCGTGGGCCTTCTGAATTAGTCGCTGTTATTTTTGAGCAGCCTTGGTGACTGCAGCGCCGGCGAGGGCGTTGACGTAGTTAATTGGTTGATCGTAGTTTGGTTGAAAGAACATGTCAACCATTGCTAGTTGATCAATTGTCATTTTGTTTTGAATTGCTAATGAAATAACGTTAGCGGATTGAGCACAGTCATATGAACTGTAGAAGGCACCACCTTTGATTACTCGTGTTTCCGGATCCCATGTTAGTGACATTAAGATGGGTTCTGTTGTTAACATGAAGTCAGGGCGGTAATCTTGTTCCAAAGTGACACTAGCAACTTGCAAACCGCGAGCTTCAGCGCCATCAACGGTTAAGCCAGAAGCTGCTAATGTTTTTTCGAATAGGCAAACGGCGGAGGTTGCCTGGGTACCGAGATATTTCTCAGTAGGAACTTCAATGTTCTTGCCCACTAAGATCCCTTGGCGAACAGCGTTAGTTGCTAGCGGAATATAATCGTCTTTACCAGTTGGATTGTAGTGAACAACTGAAGAATCACCAGCAGCATAAATATCGGGATTACTGCTCTGCATGTATTCATTGGTGATGATTGCGCCATTCCGGAGCATTTCAACTTGCCCTTTTAATAATTCAGTGTGAGGTCGGAACCCAACTGCCAAAATTGCCAGGTCAGCAGTATAGCTTGACTGATCCGTTGTGACGGTAATTTGGTCAGTACCAGAGAAACTGACTACTTTTTCATTGAGCGCTAATTTAACGCCGTGGTCAGTATAATCTTTTTCGACACGATCAGTGATGACGCTATCAAAGTTCTTAGCTAGAACACGAGGTAAAGCATCAATTAAGGTAACTTCTTTGCCAGTAACCGCGTATTGTTCTGCTAATTCGGCGCCGATATAGCCGGCACCAATCACGATTACAGATTCAATTTCAGGTGCTAAGTCTTTTAAGGTCTTAGCATTGTTCCAGTCCTTGCACAATTTCAGCTTAGGATGGTCAATGCCCTCTAGTGGTGGGATAACCGGGGCCGAACCGGTCGTGACAACTAATTTATCATAAGTATCAGTGGTGATTTCGCCAGATTGCAAATCTTTAACGCGCACCGATTTAGTCGCGCTGTTGACTTCTAAAACGTCATGTTGCATTTTCATTGTGGCGCCCAAAGAAGTCAATGCTTCAGGATTAGAGTAGAACATTTTATTAGGATCCGAAACATGACCGCCAACCCATAATGCAATACCACATGATAAAAATGATAATGTATCGTTGCGCTCATAAACGGTAACGTCCCAGTCAGGATGCTCTGTCAGAATTTGTTGCGTTGCAAAAGTACCCGCGTGTGTACAACCAATAACAATAACTTTCATAGAATTGCCCTCCGATTTTATCCTTATATAATTTCAGTTTAAATGATTCACAAGTAATGTCAACGCTAACAACTTGTGAAAAATCAGAGTGCAGAGAAGCGCGGGTAGTTTATGAGGATTAAGTTCAGACCAGTTAAAATCTTGAATTTAAGATTTAAACTGGTCTAGCTTAACCGGAATGAACTGCGCTTTGCAGCACGTTTCAAATCAGAGTGCGAAAAGCAACGGGTTGCTGGTATTAATTTAAATGGAGAGATTGATGCGTGGCAACGCAGCAAGATTTCCACTTAAATTACGTACCAGCAGTTGCCTTACAGCACGTTTCAAATCAGAGCGTGAAGGACAACGGGTTGGTGACATGATTTTAAATGGGAAGATCATTGCGTGCCAACGCAAGGAGATTCACACTTAAAATCACTGTCGCCAGTTGTCTTGAGCACGTTTCAAATCAGAGCGTGAAAAAAGTTAGAGTTGTCAAACTTTTTCCGCATATTTCACTACAAATAAGTTTAGGTTTTTTATCCCGATCCCATTTAATCAAATGACACTTCAATCCAGAGAAATATTGAATTGGTACGATTAAAAATCGTATCGTGATTATGATTGCAGTCAAATTGCGACATTATTGTGAACAACGGCAACATAAAATGGTATAGTAGATGTTAACAATTTAATGAGGCTGTGTTTTAATTTGACGAAGTTCACCGAAGTTGAATGGACACTGTCATGAACATTGGCGTTTCTTAGTTACTTTTATTAAGAAACCATCATTCATTAAGAAATAAAGTAAGAGGAGACGTGGTTGTGAAATTAACCGTAACAACAGTAGAAATTCTGATTAGACTATTTGCAGCCGTCTTGATTGCTGGATTAATCGGCTATGATCGCGAGCACAAAAATCATCCCGCCGGCATTCGGACTCATGTTTTAGTCTGTGTTGGTGCCTGCGTCATTGCCATGATTCAACAAGAAATCGGCTTTCAGGCAATTTCATTTGCTAAGGCTTACCCACAGTTTTCAGGTGTTGTTCGCGCGGATGAAGCCCGTTTAATTGCCCAAGTTGTCAGTGGAATTGGCTTTCTTGGTGCTGGGACAATTGTCATTACTCGCCATTCTGTTACAGGCTTAACCACAGCTGCTTCATTATGGGCCACTGCTGGATTAGGTTTGGCCATCGGCATGGGCTATTATCGAATTGCTTTTTTCAGCGCGGTGGTTGTACTAATGGTACTCGCCTTATTGAAAAAAGTTATTCGCGTGCACACTTATAAGCGTATCGAGATTAAATACACGCACAAAGGCGCAACACATCAACTTATTAACGATTATTTTAAGAAGCAGAAAATCCATGTAGCTGGAGTAAGTTTTAAGGCGGAGACCGTTAAAGGTGAAAAAATCTACACCAATATTTATGCGATTGAAATTCCGAAGGACCTTGACTATACCGCCATTGTTGAAGACCTTTCACAGTATGATCATATGTATCAAGTACGTCTGGTTAATATTTAATCAATAGTTTGTTGACATTGCTCGTAGCTAATTAAAAAGCAAATTGTCCTCAAGACTAGCCTTGATGAATCACCAATCACTGTCATTAATGTAACGTATTAAGTCCTAAAACTGTTTTGTTGTGGTTCTTCGCGCTTGCGCAAAGGTTGCTTATGGAACGTGCGAGGTACCATGGTGGCAAATAAATACTTGTCGCTGGAACGTAGTGAGCACTGCTGATTAAGACAGTGGCAACTAAAACTATTATTTTGTTGCTTCTTCACGCTTGCGCAAAGGTTGCATACGGAATGTGCGAGTATCGTGAGGGAAAATAAATACTTTCGCTGGAACGTGGTGGACACTGCTTGAAGCCAATTTTTGCAAAATTGTCTTCAAGACAGGTCTTGTAGTAACAGCTAAAGCTGCAACAACAATTTCACCACTGAGCGGTATTTATTTTCCCTCACTAAACAAACGAGAGGGCAACCTTTGCACAAGCGTTGAATTGATAAGTGGTTGGACTGCTTTCAATTTTGAGAAATACAAATTTACTGTTAAATCACACCATATCAGCTTGTATGTCAGTGCCGGAGGAAAATCGCGGTCAGCCGCGGCATTCTTGTTAATGGTTTACCATTTACAAGAAAGTTTGTATTTGAGACAAATCGGTTTTTGATTTGGCTCAAATCAAACTCGCAGCGTTCCACCAACGTATTTTCTGTAGGCACGAAGAAACGCAATATAACAGTTCTAGGGTTTGCCGCTCTCAATAAAGCTCACATTCAAGACGAATTGGATTTGATTTGGCTCAAATCAACACTTGCAGCGTATTTCCCGTAGGCACGAAGAAGGCAAAATTGACACAAATAAAAGCCACACATTCAGCGGGCAACTGAACGTGTGGCTTTTTGAGGAAGAATAAAAATATATGTTAGGGTCTCAAAGCAGAGGGGAGTCTGCCTTGAGAGTATTCAACGAAACGGGCAATCTCGTTGAATCAAAATCAACTCAAGCGGGCAACTTTCATTGATTTTAGTTGAAATACTTTGCGGGCAACAAATTATTTCAAAGGGTTTTCATTTTAAAGGGAGGAATAAAATGAAGAAACTAGTAATTATCTTTGGGATAAGATGGAAACTAGAGAGTCAAGCTCAGCGTAATCGCGGTTAATCTCAAGTGCAATTATCTTTGCTGCTTTCTATGTTAATAACTATAACTTACAGGTGTGAAAGAAAGACTATGAAAAAATGTTTGTTTTGTGGAAAAAGTGTGATGAAAGTATGAACTTTTCCTTGAAAATAGTTGGATAATCGTTCATCACGCAATATTAATTATAAATTAAAGCGTCGTAAAAACTCGGCGATACGATATTGATACTCAGCAGGATCAATTGCCAACGCTTCTGCATGGTCAGCGTTAGGTACAATCCACATTTCTTTTGGTGCCGTGGTTGCGTCAAAGTTTTCATAACACATCTTAGTTGGTACGTAGCTATCTTTGGCACCATGAATAAAGAAGATTGGTCGCGTATTTTTTTGCAGCGCTTTTAATGAATTAACGTCATTAACACCGAATCCTAATAGTGCGTGATTAATCACGCTGGCGATTGGGATAACAGGGAAAGCGGGCAGTCTGAATTCTACTTTGGCCCGATAGGCTAGTTGTTCATGCAACGTGCTATAACCACAATCTTCAATGATCCCTCTAACTTGCGGTGGTAAATTCTCGCCACTCATCATCATCACGATGGCCCCACCCATGCTGACGCCGAATAAAATGATTTCGCTATCAATGCCTAAATAATCGACTAGCTCGAGACACCAGTCGCGATAATCGAGGCGATCTAACCAGCCAAAGTTGATCCATTCGCCGGAGCTTTCACCATGAGCTCGATTATCTGGCAGTAAAATATTGAAACCCAGTTGCTGGAAAATCATGGCATAGGCCATCATTGATTGACCATTGCCATGATAGCCGTGAGCAATGACAACGGCCTTGTTAGTTGGCCGCGGATTTGGTAAGTAGAGGGCATGAATTTTGTTCTTGGGATCGTCTGCGTATAACCACCAATCTTCTTTTGGTTGTTGAGCAAACCACGCTTTGACCGGTTCAAAGGCCGCCAGATAATCGGGATTGTCGGTATCAGGGATTCGTGGTGCTTCAACACGTTGAAAACCGTAGCGGTACATTTTTGAACCCAGAATACCTAAACCAATTGCGGTCGCAGTGGGGAGGGTGATGCCGGCTGCTTTTTTCCAATTCATTCAATCACCTCGTTTAGTTAGGTTGTCAGTGTTGAGTTGCTCGGCTTATTTTTTACCAGCTCTTTTTACTTTTGAAAATAGTGCTTATTTTAGAAACATTTGTTGGAATTGTTTTAGATCACCGGTTGATAGACCAAGTGCTTCACGCCAATAATTGGCAATGCCACCAAAACCGTCGTTAATCGTGGTAAGCACACCTTGAATATAGAGTGCTTCACCAACTTGGGTGTTCATTTGATCAACGGACTGTTGTACGGCGTCATTGGTTGGAGTCTGGTGATCGCTAGAATAGTTATATAAATCATTGGTTAATAGATAATCCTGAGTAATAATCTCGTCGGGCACGTTTAAGGCAAGTAGAATCATTGCCGCGGTCATACCAGTCCGATCTTTGCCGGCGGCACAATGAAAAACAGTCGCTTGTTCGGGCGTCATGCTTAATAACACCGAAAAAGTTTCAGCGAAACCTTGCTGACTGTCTTTGGTCATGATGACGTTTTGATAAATATTCGCAACAGGATTGGACAATTTAGGAATCTCGCGCCGCCGCTTGAAGATTTTACGAACGCGGTGATTATTTAAGACACGGTTAAACCCAGTTGTTGGGTATAATGGATTAGAGATCAGCCGAACGGAATCCCAGCTTTGATCAGGATAAGATTGTTGTTCTGAAGGTGAGCGCAAGTCAATGTCATTCACCACATCTAAGTCGGCTAGCAGCGTCCGATCACTAGCAGTCAGGTTACCCAATGAAGCAGCTCGATAAATGCGTCGCCATTGCGTGATTTGCCCATTCTGGCTAGGGTAGCCACCCAAGTCACGAAAATTAATCGTGCCGTCTAAAGCGACGACGCGTTCCGGTTGACCAAGTTTATTCAAATTTGCTGAAGATTGAGCCATTTTGATCACTTCTTTTTAAAATCGTTTTGAAACGTGCTGCGAAGCAACTGGCGGCAGTGACTTTAAGCGTGAATCTCCTTGCGTTGACACGCAATGATCTTCCCGTTTAAAGTCATGCCACCAACCCGTTGCTTTTCCGCACTCTATCTGAAACGTGCTGCGAAAGTCTGACAACTCCGCTTAAGCCAGCAATGAATAAGTTCAAGATGCGAACTTCTTCATTACTTTCTTAATGCTCGTTGTCAACCCGACTTTCTCCGCACTCTGATTAAATCATTTACCTATTGACTTGGGACGTTTATAATTAGACACAGTATGAAAGGCGGATGTTAATGTCACTAACACCACTATTTAGTATCGTCGTGCCATTTTATAATTTGCGCGCGTACATGGATCGCTGTATTAAGAGTCTCTTGCGGCAATCCTACCAACAATTCGAATTAATTCTAATCGACGACGGTTCCACGGATGGAACGACGGAACGGTTGGACTATTGGACCCAAGTTGATCCGCGGATTCGGGTGTTTCAACGGGAAAATCATGGCGTTTCGGCAACCCGTAATTTTGGTGTGCAGGTAGCCAATGGCCAATACATTACTTTTGTCGACGGTGATGATTGGGTTGAACATCAATTTATTGAATTCATGGTTCAATCCTTTGAACGTTTCCAAGTCGCGATGGTTGCCTGTGGCTTTTATTATGATCCGCGCGGCCGTTCAGCCGTATTGAAACATGAATCAGGTGTTTTGAACCGTAAAGAAATGATGAACCGGGTTTTGAAGCTTTCTGGTAGCGTTCGTGGTTATTCGTGGAATAAAGGTTATTTAACGTCGATTATTAAAGATAATGGATTGAAATTCACCTCAGACATTGATTTAATGGAGGATCAACTCTTCAATGTGCAATATGTGAATTTGTGCGACCGCTTTTACTTTGATACTCGGCCACTTTATCATTACGTTCAGCGCTCGGATAGTCTCGTTCACGCGTTTGATCTGCAAAAGGTTCCTGACACCATCGTTGCAAACTATCGTATCTTACAGGAACTTAATCGGGCGAACACCATCGAAGTGAATCGCAAGAAGAAACGACAACACACCAAAAAACGGCAACGTTACGCTAAAAAGCCGGATTCAATTATCTAGACGATCGCGAACGTGATATTTCAGGATCGCCGCAGATTTGATGGGTAGTTGATGAGCATCCTTAGCGAAATAAACAGCGAAAGTATTTTGTTGATTGGCATCTTCGACAATAATCAGAGGCGATTGTAGTGCATTCTTCTCTTTGTAGATTTCAGCACTGCGGCGCGCCGCTGCAAAATCGTGTGCATTGGCAATTGCGTCACCGGGGTTAAAGAAAATATCTTCAGACATACGAAATCAACTCCTTTTCCTTAATTATAACGATCTGACGTCGAAACATACAGCGAAAAGCAATGGCCAATTTCTGGGGGATAAAATGGAAATTAATGTTAATCATACCAAACTTTATTATGTTCAAAGTGGGCAAGGGCAGCCGCTGATTTTATTGCATGGCAATGGCGAGACCCACCAGATTTTTGACAAGTTAATGCCAACGTTGAGCGCATATTTCCGTGTGTATGCACTTGATAATCGCGGCCATGGTAAAAGCGCCCGTGTTTCGGAATTGCATTATCAGGATATGGCTAACGATGTCGTCGACTTTATTAAGCAACTGGGGTTGGAAAAGCCTTTACTGTATGGATTTAGCGATGGGGGTATCATTGGCTTATTAATTGCTAGTCAACATCCAGATTTGTTGGATAAATTAATGATCAGTGGCGCTAATTTGAATCCTAATGGGTTACACAGTCGCGATCGCTTTGTTTATTGGTCTTGGCATTTAGTCACGCAACGTCCAGAATTACGCATTCTGAACACCGAACCGAATATCACCAAGGCGGATTTACAACGGATTCGAATTCCCACACTGGTGATGGCTGGTGAGAAGGATTCCGTTAAAATCAGTCATACACGCCTAATCTCTGAACAAATTCCTGACAGTAAACTACTAATCCTGCCCAAAGAAACTCACAGTAGTTATGTCATTGACAGTTTTAAGCTGCTGCCGATTATCCGGAAGTTCTGTCAAAACGAATCCATCTAAGGATTAAATAATTGATATCGGTTAGACAATTAATATCGGTCATCCATGTGCTAAGTTGTGGTGAAGTAGGCTGTTTGGGTTGGGTTACTTTTGACGGTCAGTGATTGTAACTTTTTGTCCGTGTCATATTAATCAGAGAATTATAGAAAGGCCCCTGAGAGAAATTCTCAGGGGCCCTGTTTGTATGAATTCAATGAATGGTTTTCTTCGTGCCTACGGGAAATGTGCTGGTGGAACGCTGTGGGCTCGACTTTAAGCCAATCTACGATTACTTTAAAGCTCGGCCTTGTCGTAAATGGTAAACCATTAACACAATTTCACAGCTGATCGCGATTTCCCTCCGGCATTGACAAACAAGCCATGGTGTAATTTGACTTCAAGTTTGTACTTCTCAAAAGTTTAGTAGGGATACTTCAACCACTCGTTAATTCAGCGCTTGCGCAAAGGTTGCCATCTTGCTTGTTTAGTGAGGGAAAATAAATACCGCTCAGTGGTGATATTACTGTTAGTGGTTGACCACTTACAGTAAGACCTGTCTTAAAGACAATTTTGCAAAGATTGGCTTCAAGCAGTGTCCACCACGTTCCAGCGAAAGTATTTATTTTCCCTCACGACACGCGCGACATTTTATATGCAACCTTTACGCAAACGCGAAGAGGCACAACATAACAGTTTTAGTTTCTACCGTTTTAATAGGCAACGCGTAACCCTTGCATAATCGCGAAGGACAACAAGCTCAATACTTTACAGTACTTTTTCAATATCCGGTTTCATTTTATCGGGTACTGTTTTTGGTGCGTAGCGTTCGACAACGTTGCCATCACGATCAACGAGGAATTTAGTAAAGTTCCACTTGATTGCCTTACCTACTGCACCGGGGCGTTCGTTAACGAGGAACTTAAATAGTGGCAATGCATCAGCACCATTGACATCGTGAATTTCGTGCATTGGGAATTCTACTCCATAAGTCGTCCGGCATGCTTCTGCCGCGTCTTTACTATTGCCTAGTTCTTGTTTGAATTGGTTCGATGGAAAGCCAAGCACAATCAAACCTTGTTCACGATATTCTTGATAGATTTTTTCCAGAGCTTCAAATTGTGGTGCAAAGCCGCATTTAGTGGCGGTATTAACAATCACCATTGGTTGGCCGCGATATTTATCAAGCTTGTATTTGGTGCCATCTGCTAAAGTTACTTCGTAATCGTAAATTGACATATAAAAACCTCCTGATTGTTTAGTTACCGATAATGGAATAAAGCACTTACTTAAAGTTCATTATAGGCTGTTTTTTGCTGCATTGGTATTTCTTTGCCTTTCAGCACTGTGGTGCGCTGACAATAATGATCATGATATTGGTTTAGTTGTTGTGATGCTCAGTAAAATGATACAGACATCCGCTTTCTTTAGCTCAAATTGTCGTACGATCAAGTTACCTTGATTTTGGACCAGTTTCCTTAAAAAAATAATCAGCTTGAGGTGTAACGATTATCTTGGTTAAATCGACATTTACCTGTTTTTATAATAAGATGAAGTAAGAGTGAATGCGGATACAGACGCGAGGGGATCGTAAGATGACGAATTATATTGAAGTCAAAGATGCAACGAAAACTTATCAGATGGGGGAAACAACAATTGTCGCCAATGACGCCTTGAATTTCAGTGTTAAACAAGGTGAGTTGGCGGTTATTTTGGGCCCGAGTGGTGCTGGTAAGTCCACAATTTTAAATATTCTTGGGGGAATGGATAGTCCAACTTCTGGGCAAATTTTAATCGATGGCGTAGATATCGCCGCGTTTTCAGAGCGACAACTGACGGCTTATCGCCGTACTGACGTCGGTTTTGTTTTTCAATTCTATAATTTGGTGCCGAACTTGACGGCTACAGAGAATGTGGAATTGGCTTCGGCGGTAGCCCCCGATGCGTTGGATCCAACGGAAGTTTTGCAAGAAGTGGGGTTGCAGGCGCGAATGGACAATTTTCCGGCGCAATTATCTGGTGGTGAGCAACAACGAGTGGCAATCGCCCGCGCTTTGGCGAAAAACCCCAAGCTAGTTTTAGCTGATGAACCAACCGGTGCCTTGGATTATGTCACGGGCAAACAAGTCTTGAAATTACTGCAGGATGTCAGTCGTAAGAAGGGGCAAACTGTTTTGATCATCACCCACAACGCCGCTATAGCGCCAATGGCCGATCGCGTGATTCAAATCAACGATGCGAAAGTTCGTCGTGTCATCGAAAATCCCCACCCACAGTCGATTGATGAAATCGAGTGGTGAGCGCATGAAAAATCGACTACAATTTCGATTACTAGGACGGAAAATCTACGGTAGTTTAGGTCGCTTTATTGCCATTATCTTGATTATTATGCTGGGTGTGCTGTTATTCGTCGGGATCAAGTCAAGTGGCCCAGATCTATATCATGATTCGACGACTTTTTTGCAAAAGAAACGGGCAAGCGACGTTCAAATTATTTCCAGTACAGGTTTGACGAACCGGGATTTAAAGTTAGCGCGTCAAATTAAAGGTGCGCAGGTGGAGGGCAGCAAGTTTGTTTACGGAACATCGTCGCAAAACAGTGACACCATTCAATTGTTTAGTTATCGTCAGGCTGATCGGCTCAATCAATTAGAGTTAACCAAAGGTCATTTACCACGTCAAAATTCGGAAGTGGTACTGGATGATTTGGCACGCAAACAAGGTTATGCATTGGGTGATCAGATTAAAATCACCAATTCGCAATTGCAACGTCAGCAATTTTGGATCGTTGGGTTTGTAATCTCGCCTCAGTTTGTTAATAAAGCGACGCGCGGCACGACTAATATTGGCGATGGTAGCGTAAATTATTTTGCTTACACGAACCAGGCAAATTTTAAGGTGTCAGCATATTCGGCCATTAATGTCCACTTCCCTAAGTTGGAAGGTTTGAATTCATATGGGGATGATTATCAAGCACAAGTTGCGCGCAAAGTAACCCAACTTAAAGCTGCTTTTGCTGGCCGTGCTCAGAAGCGTGATCAAGAAATTCAGACGGCGGCGTTAAAACCGATTAATCAGCAGCAAGCAAAAATTAACGCGGCCAAGAAACAACTAACGGCTGCTAAGCAACAAGTTAGTGCCGCTAGTCAGGGGCAACTGACGACGACACCAGAAATTATTGCTCAGGAAAAATCGTTGCAAGATGCGCAAGCTAAGATCGATGCTGCTAAAAAGAAAATGACGCAGTTAGCAACAACGACTTTCTACTATAATGAACGCGCAGACTTACCGGGTTTTACCGATTATGGCAATTTAGCGGATCGGATTGCCGCCATTGCCAATGTTTTTCCGTTGATTTTCTTCTTAATCGCCGTGTTAATCACTTTTACGACGATTACGCGTATGGTTGAGGAAGAACAAACTCAGATTGGCACGCTAAAGGCGCTAGGTTACACGCGCTGGGAAATTGCGCAGAATTATGTTTTTTATGCCTTGTTAGCGGCCGTTTTAGGTATTATTATTGGCGTAATTGTTGGAACGAAAACTTTGCCGCAAATCGTTATTTCAATGATGCAAACGCAGTACAGTTATCCGCCGAGTCCGATTGGTTACGATTGGCCAACTATCATCATTGCCATTGGACTGGCGCTGTTCGCGACGTTAGGGGCGGTTGTTTATGTTTTAATCGTGCAACTTCACGAGAAACCCGCCGCGCTAATGCAACCCAAGGCACCCAAAGCCGGTAAACGGATCTTATTAGAACGATTCACAACTTTGTGGCAGCACCTCAGCTTTAATCAAAAAGTTAGCTATCGGAATTTATTTCGCTTTAAGTCGCGAATGTGGATGGGAATCCTGGGTATTGCTGGTGGAACTGGTTTGATTTTAACTGGCTTTGGCATTCGCGATTCGATTGATTATTCGGGACAAACGCAATTTAAGTAGATTATTCAATATCAAGCCACCGTTAGCCTGAATGCCGACAAAAATAAAGTAACTCACGCTGCCAAAATTTTAACGGCTAGTCAACAGTATCGCGGTCACCTGCCGGTTGATCTACAAATGGTTAAATTGAAAAAGGGCAGTCAGACGGTTGATGAAGTTTCGCAATACGTTACGAATCAACCCGTCAAATTTCGACGTTATGTCAAACTAAGTCAGGCAATTCCGAAAAATGGGGCAATCTTGAGTGAGAAAGCCGCCAAGTTGTTAAAGGTAAAACGCGGTGATCGAATTGTTGTGCAGAATGCTGATAATGTTCAGTATTCTCTTAAAGTTAGTGGCATCACTGAAAACTACGCCGGGCACTTTATTTATTTGCAAAAAGATTATTTTAATCAGCTTCGGCATAGTCACTACGCCACGACAACTTGGCTAGTGAAGTTACAACAACAAACGAAAAAGCAAGAAAAGCATTTGGCCAGTCGCTTACTGAATACGAAAGAGGTTGTTAATGTTTCGTATTTGTCGACCCAAATTGCGGCGGTGGCCAAACAGACGGCTAGCTTGCAACCAATCGTGCTGATTTTCATTGTATTATCTGGCTTATTATCATTTGTCGTCTTGTACAACTTAACTAACATTAATGTTTCGGAACGGATCCGCGAGTTGTCGACAATTAAAGTGTTGGGTTTCTTTGATAATGAGGTGACATTGTATATTGTGCGCGAGAATATTGTCTTGACGCTGATGGGAATTATTGCAGGATTAGGCTTTGGTAATTTGCTGACGTTGTTTATTTTGCATCAAGCTGAAACATCGGTGATGATTTTCCCGCTAGTTATTAGTGCGACGGGTTATCTGACTGCTATTTTGATGACCATCCTCTTCACCGTGATTGTCATGACCGTGACTCACTTCCGCCTGAAGCGCGTGGATATGATTGAAGCACTGAAGGCGAATGAATAGTTAGATGTTGAGTTGAAAAATAATTGAGTTGATTAAAGCTTGGAAGTTAATTCCTAGCTTTTTTCGTATTGTTAAATAAAAATTGAGTCGCCTTGATTCTGCATAGTCAACTCTAAAACTGTTATTTTGCGCTTCTTCGTGCCTACGGAAAATGCGTTGGTGGAACGCTGTGGGCTCGACTTTAAGCCAAATAAATTTGTCTTAAAGCTCGGCCTTCTCGTAAGCGATAAATCGCCAACGAGAATTTCACAGCTGACCGCGATTTTTCTCCGGCACTGAGTAATGTGCGTTAGTACGACTAAACTTCTAATTTATACTTCTTAAAATTGAAATTGGTCTAACCACATGTCAATTCAGCGCTTGCGCAAAGGTTGCCATCTTGTTTGTTCAGTGAGGGAAAATAAATACCGCTCAGTGGTGAGATTGTTGTTGCAGCTTTAGCTGTTACAAACAAGACCTGTCTTGGAGACAATTTTGTAAAAATTGGCTTCAAGCAGTGTCCACCACGTTCCAGCGAAAGTATTTATTTTCCCTCACGGTACCTCGCACGTTCTGTATGCAACCTTTGTGCAAGCACGAAGAAGCGCAATATAACAGTTTTAGGATTTAGCACGAAAGATAGCACCATCAGTTGTTGATTTGAATCCGCTCGACTTCGATATTTCTTAAAAAATACTATCAATTATTTAACCAATATTTTAATTTATTCACATTCATGATAGACTGAAGTTTAACATTGACAATGTACGATGATAGGGGAGTTATGGATATGAACGATAATGAACAACTACATAGAACTGGGCAGCAGCATCACCATCACCGCGGGCATGCGGTGCGTAAGGTGATTATTGGGATCATTATTGCACTGATCGTCGCTGTTTTAGGCTATGCGGCATATTTTTATTTCAGTGCGAAGAATGCACTTGATTCTAGTTACAAGTCTGCTGGAGAAACCCAGTCTGCTAAGACAGTCGTTGATGCTAAAAAGCCATTAAGCATTTTACTATTAGGTGCCGATACTGGTGCTTTTGGTCGTAATTACCAAGGCCGAACCGATACAATGATCGTTGCCACGATTAATCCGTCAACTAAACAAACAACCTTAACTAGTATTCCGCGTGATACGATGGCCCAATTAGTTGGCGCCGAGAAGTTCGATTACGAACGAATTAATGCCGCTTATGAAGTTGGCGGCTCAAAAGTTGCGCTGAAGTCTGTTTCGGCGTTGCTTAATATTCCATTGCAATATTACGTCACCATCAACATGGGTGGTATGGAAAAGATTGTCAGCGCTGTTGGTGGTGTTGATATCACACCAACATTAACTTTCACTTACGAAGGTAATACCTTTACTAAAGGTGAAAAAATGCATTTAGATGGCAAACAAGCTTTAGCATACTCGCGGATGCGTTACGATGATCCTAATGGCGATTACGGTCGTCAAACGCGACAACGTGAAGTGATTACTTCTATTATTAAAGCGGCTGTTTCAACGCGGACTTTGACGAACTTCCAAGACGTTTTAACACAAGTTTCTAAGAATATGACCACTAACTTAGCTTTTGCAGATATGGTTAGCATCTTCAGCAAATATCGTGGTTATGCCGAAACTATTAAGAGCGATCATCTCCAAGGTGTCAACGCCATGTGGGGCAAGGCTATGATTCAAATTCCCGCAACGACTGAATTACAACGTGTTTCTGATAACTTGCGCACGGAAATGGGCTTAGAGAAAGCCACGCTAGATAATCAAGCAACGCGCCAAAATAAATTGAATATTGCCAACGGCTTTAGCTTCACAAGTGGCAGCAGTACACAACAATTCACGGTTTACTCACCAAATAGTGACACTGAACAATGGACTAAAAGCAGTAACTAGACCTTTTATTGAGTAGTGAGCTAGAAGTCCAATTGTGCTTGCTGATGAATCAAGCCATGATGATTGCCCAGATTTTTTGAACGGAAAGTACAGTGTCGTTAGGGTATTAGTGCACCATAGATTTTTATCCTACGACAAAATAGCATAAGCAGAGTTGGGGATTTTTTTGCTTCGGCTTTGTGCTTAGATATATTTGGGTAATGTGAAAATGTTACACAAATGTAAAGATGAATAGTGTAAAATAACATAAGTTGTGATTAAAAACATTAGGAGTATGAAATGGAACAAACAATCAGTTTGGAAAGTCTCTTCAGAATTTTACGAAAGAATCTTCGACTAATTATTATCTCAACGATTGCTGGTACCTTGTTAGCTGCAATCGTGACTTTCTTCATGATGACGCCTAAATATTCGGCAAGTGTCGACATTCTGGTTAATCGCAAGCAGGATACGACTGTCACGAATCAGCTTAGTGATCAACAAGCTGACGTGCAAATGATTAATACTTACAAGGATATTATTACTAAGGCTGTGACTTTGGATCCAGTTCGTAAAGAAGTTAGGGAAGAATTGGGTTACAATGTTTCCACTGATCAATTGCGTGATATGATCTCCGTTACGAACCAACAGAACTCACAAGTTTTCTCGGTCAGTGTTAAAGATACCGACGCTGCTCGTTCTGCTACGATTGCCAATGTTATTGCCAAGGTTTTTAAAGATAAAGTTGCTGAAATTTTGCAAGTTAACAATGTTAGCATTATTGCCAAGGCAACGAAGCCTAAGGAAGCTGTTTCACCACGTAAGAAGCTAAACTTGGCGATTGGTCTTGTAGTCGGCCTCTTCATAGGTGTCGGGCTAGCCTTGTTGTCAGAATTGACCGATCATAATGTTAAAGACATGGATTACTTAACTGATGAATTAGGCTTGACCAAGTTAGGAATAGTCGGTCATTATCATACTGGCACAACTAAGAAACAAAAGAACAAGTCACGTGCTCGTCGCTCGGATACCCGCACGCGTAAGCAAACGTACCAATCAACCAATACCTTAACCAATAGTCAATCTAAAGTGGTGACCAGTTCTGCAGCTTTAGACACAAGGTCGGTTGAACCAACAAGATCAACTGTTAAAGCGGTTAGTAGTCAAGTTACCACACCAGAACTGAGCTCACGGGCAAGTCGTCTTCATACTAATGATGAGTTACCACGACGCCAAGCGCAGAAACGAATTTAGAGGAGGAAGACAATGTTTAATAAGAAACTTGTAGCTGAGCCGGTTAAGGCAGCTAAGTTGTTTGCAGTTAGCGAGCCTTCCTCAGTTATTACAGAACAAATCAAAACAATCCGAACTAATATCAGCTTTGCTCAAGAGGCTCAAGATTTACGAACGATTATGGTAACATCGGCAACAGCTTCGGAAGGTAAATCAACGATCACAGCTAACTTGGCAGTTGAATTTGCCCAAACTGGGAAGCGTGTTGTTCTAATTGATGCCGATCTACGTCGCTCAACAGTTGCAAGAACCTTCCAAGTGCAAGATGTCAATCGCGGGTTGACAAACTACTTAGTTCGCCAAACGGATGATGCCATGGATGTGGTTCATTCTACTGAGGTCGAGAATTTATCGATTATTCCTAGTGGTCCGACACCACCTAATCCGGCCGAATTGATTGGTAGTCCCTTAATGACTAAGGTATTAGCCGAACTTAAAAACAACTTCGATTTGATTATTGTCGATGCACCACCAATTTTACCTGTGACTGATGGGCAAATCTTGTCAAACTTAGTTAATGGCGTTGTGTTAGTTGTTCGCCAGAATCACACTACCAAAACCGCGGTTAAAGATATGAAGGCCGCATTAGATCGTGCCAGTGCGAATGTGTTAGGCGTTGTCTTAAATGATGTAAGAGTTAAAGGAGCTGATGGTTATTATGGCTATGGCGACGGATACTACGGCTACGCATACGGCAAGGAAGAATAGTCTAATTGATCTCCATTGTCATATTCTGCCGGGAATTGACGATGGGTCAAAGAGCATCGAAGAATCGTTAAAGCTAGCTAATGACGCAGTGGCCGATGGTATCGGCTATATTTTAGCCACACCACATCATTTGGATCGTCACTATGTTAATCATGCTCGTGATGTTCAAAAGGCTGTCGATGACTTTCAAGATATCTTGAATGAGCGAAAAATACCGTTGACTATCTTTCCCGGACAGGAAGTTCATCTTAACGGCGATTTAGTCGATCGTTTGGACGATCTTCTGGGCATTGATTCAGCGATGAATTATCTTTTAGTAGAATTTCCTCATGAGCAAGTGCCACAATACGCGACTGATTTGTTCTTTCAGTTGAGTTTACAAGGCATTACGCCAGTGATTGCACATCCAGAACGCAACGCGCAAATTCAGAAGCAACCGGAATTACTTTATCAATTCATTGCTGACGGCGCGTTGGGTCAACTGACATCGACTAGTTTGATTGGGACTTTTGGTAAGAAAGTCCAACGCTTCTCTGAAGAACTAATTGCCCACGGCATGGTTCATGTGCTCTCTTCGGATGCCCACGCGTTACCAAACCGTGAGTTCAAGCTGCGAGAGGCGTATTTGGAATTGGATCGCCTAGATCGTAACTATGGTCCCCAGTTCTATCAGAATTCTAAGCACTTATTAAATGGTGAACCGATTAATCATCAGATTGAGCTAACACCAACTGAAAATAAAAGACGTTTCTTATTTTAAAAAGTACTAGCAGTTATTGATTGCTAAATCAACAAATAACAGTCAATTAGAGTTGATGGGGTAACAAAAAATGGTTTATTTTCAGCCACACAATAGGGTAAGATATTTCTTGTGAAGATAGTCCAGTAATAACATATTATCTGGGAAGTTTAGGGTAAGTATTGGAGGAGTGAGATATGGAGCGGCATGTCAATAATGGCGAGACGGCACAGACCGTAGCAAATGCACAATCAGTACCTAGTGTCGGGGAAATCTGGCTTGATCAGGATCGGATTGAAGCACAAAAAGGCTACTTATTTGTTAAACGTATTTTCGATGTATTGGCCAGTTCTTTAGCGTTATTATTACTCTCACCGTTATTTCTGGTGATTGCTATCCTAATTAAAATTGAGGATGCTAAAGGTCCGGTCTTTTATTCACAAATCCGAATTGGACATAACGGCGAGAAGTTCAGAATGTATAAGTTTCGCTCGATGTGCGTTGACGCCGATCAGAGACTTAAAGACCTGTTGGCTAAAAATGAAGTTGAAGGCGCCATGTTCAAAATGAAGGACGATCCAAGAATTACTAAGGTTGGCAGATGGATTCGTAAGACCAGTGTTGATGAATTACCACAGCTTTGGAATGTTCTTCATGGCGATATGGCACTTGTTGGCCCCCGCCCGCCACTACCGCGAGAGACGGATAATTATACGAAATATGACAAACAGCGGTTGTACGTTCAGCCAGGTTGTACAGGGTTGTGGCAAGTAAGCGGACGTAATGACGTCGGCTTCCATGATATGGTTGAATTGGATATTGAATATATTAAAACCCGCAGTTTATCTGGGGATATCAAAGTTCTAGTCAAAACCGTTGGGGTGATGATTCATCCTAATGGTGCGTATTAAAAGAAATAATAAGTTTACTTAGGAAACCATGTATTAGACTGATTAATATTTTGGAGACAGTATGAAAAAAAAAATAATGTTCGTTGTTGAAGCATTCGGAGGCGGAATTTTTACATATATACAAGAACTGTCTAATTCTTTGATTGACGAGTTTGACATCACAATTGTATATTCAATTCGCAGACAAACGCCGACTAACTTTAAGAATCTATTTGATAACCGGGTTAAGTTCATCTACCTTAAGGAATTCACTCGAACAATTTCCCCTATTAATGATATAAGAGCTTTCTTCAGACTCCGAAGAATTAATGGGTTAGAACGGCCAGATATTATACACTTACATTCTTCTAAAGCAGGTGTGATTGGAAGATGGGCTTTTGATGATAAAGAGCAGACATTATTTTATACACCTCACGGGTATAGCTTTTTAATGTCTAATCAAAGTAAGTTTAAAAGATTACTCTTTAAATATATCGAAATTATTTCTGCAAAACGAAAATGTGTAACAATTGCTTGTAGCCTTGGAGAGTATAAAGAGAGTAGGGCAATCAATAAACAGTCTGTTTACATTAATAATGGAGTAGATACAGAACAAATTGATGGTGATATTTTACATCTAAAAGCTACAAATAAGCATGTTGATCGAAGAACGATCTTTACAATCGGAAGAATTAGTTATCAAAAAAATCCTGATTTATTTAACAAAATTGCATTGTGTCTTCCTCAATACAAATTTATCTGGATCGGTGACGGAGAACTACGTAGTAGTTTAACTGCTGATAATATTGAAGTTACTGGATGGCAAAGTCGTCATCAAGTGTTGGAAATAGCTAATCAATCTAATATCTTTATACTAACTTCACGCTGGGAGGGACTTCCTATGTCGTTATTAGAGGCAATGTATTTACGAAAGGTATGTATTGTGAGCGATGTGATTGGAAATCATGATGTTATTATTTCGGGGCAGAATGGTTTTGTTTGTAAATCTTCTGATGAGTTTGTGAATGATATTTTGCAACAAATTGGCGTGAACAATAGTAACGCGATAACTGAGACTGCACATGAGGATGTCGTGAAATCATATAGCCTTGATGTAATGTCTAATAAGTACAGAGAACTTTATTCAGATACTTTGAGGTGAATTATGAAAAAGTACGTAATCATTCCAGGCTGTTCAGATCTGAACAGAGGTGATCAAGCACTGGCTTGGGAAACCAAAAAAACTATGGAAGCTGCCGGCTTTCATGGACAATACTATTTAACATCAGAAAAAAATGAGCCTGTGGAACAGAGCAAAGTTCGTGGATTTAAAATTATTAGCCCGGTTTTGGAACACCCGTCCAGAAAATTTCACAATCATAATAATATGAGATATTCCAAGGGCTTAAAGATAAAATGGGGAGTTGTGTCGTGTTTTGATTTATTATTAAGCATGTTATTGCTGTGGAAACCAACTCGGCAAGTTTTGTTTCACTTCTTAGATAAGGATAAACAGAAAACAATTCAAGTAATGTCAGAGTCAGATGGTATATTTTTAAAGGGTGGTGGATTGTTACAAACTTATGGTGGACTTACTGCTACATACAGCATGTATTTTTGGACATACCCTATTTTTTTAGCAAATCATCTGCATAAGCCGATATATGTTATGCCTAACTCTTTCGGCCCTTTTGAGGGACCGCTTGTTAAGATGATCGCAAACAGAGCTTTAAAAAAATGTTTGGTAGTAACATCCAGAGAAACAATCTCACAGCGAATGGTGAAAAATGATTTAGGATTAGATATAAGTAATTTCCCGGATTTAGCCTTTTCACTACCTAAGAGCTCTATAAGTAAAGAGACCGTGATCAATAAGTTTAACTTACCTCTTGATAAAAAATTAGTCGCGATAACTATGCGCCCGTATAGATTTCCACACGCTGAGAATTCGGAAGAGGCTTATGAGAAGTTTAAAAAAGAAATGGCGAATTTTATTGAGTGGCTATTTGATAGTGGGTATATGCCGGTTTTAATTGTTCATACACTGGCAATTAATGAACACGAGGATGATAGTGCATGCATCAGAGAGGTTACAAGTACGTTAAGTAAGAAGGAATATCGTTTAGTCTCTTGCGAGAATTTTGATTGTGAAGATCTTAAATCAATATATAGTTTTTGTGATTATGTTGTTGGAACAAGATTTCATTCGGTCATCTTTTCAATTTCTTCTGGCGTGCCCGGAATAGCAATCGCATACACGGGTAATAAATCTCAAGGTATTATGCACGATATTGGGTTAGACGATTATGTTGTCAATATTTCAGATGTATCCAGCATGCGGCTGTCTAAATGTTTTGAGAAACTTTTAATGAATGAAAGCGAAGTCAATACAAAAATCAGAATGTATAACGAAAAAGTTATTAAGGAACGCAAACGATTAGAGCAACTATGCAGTAAAGATAAGGCTTAGTAGAGGTTTGAAAATGAAATTAGTGTTTGCACATGATCATAAGCTTCGGAATATTAATGGTCGATATTATACCACCGGTGGCCTTTCGAATGAAATAATTAGCAAGTATTTAGATTTTTTTGATTCTGTAACCATTTTTTGTAGAGTAATCGAAAAGCAAGATTCTGATACTAGTCTTTCTGAGTTGACAAATTCGCGTGTTACGATTAAACCAACATCTTTTGATGGATCTTTGATCCCTAAGAGTAGTATTTTAAAACAAATGGAGCATGAGATATCTACTGCTGATGGACTAATTGTAAAACTACACAGTGTGGTGGCGGAGTTTGCAATTCATTACGCTCGGAAACATCACATTCCGTATCTGATTGAATGTGTGGGTGACCCCTGGGATGCATATTGGAATTACAATATAAAGGGGAAAATGATTGCACCTTTTATGACCCTTCTTACTAAAAGTGCACTTAAGAAGGCTCCATACGTTATGTATGTCACAAAAGAATATTTGGAAAAAAGATACCCCACCAATGGTAGGTGGATTGCGTGCTCCGATGTAGTACTCAAAAAAGCAAATACAGACGTATTAGAACAACGTCTATCGAGAATAAGAAATAATAGGATGGTATTCAAACTTGGAACGCTAGCACAAGTGGATGTTCGGTATAAAGGACAGGAATATGTTATTGAAGCATTGGCCGGTCTAAAAAAAAGAGGGTTAAAAATTGAATATGAACTTGTCGGTAGTGGAAATTCCAATCGTCTTCGTCAGATTGCAGAGAAGTTTGGTGTCGAAGATCAGGTAAATTTTCTAGGGACGATTGATCATTCTGATATATTCGACTGGTTGGACACAATTGACTTGTATATTCAGCCGAGTAAGCAAGAGGGATTACCACGTTCCTTGGCGGAAGCTCTTAGCCGGGCATGTCCAGCGATTGGTGCTGATGTTGGTGGGATAAGTGAGCTTATCAGCAAAGATTGCATTTTTCCAAAAGGAAACGTGAAAGAAATTGCGCAATTGATAGCCTCTGCAGATAAAAAATTTTTAATAAAGAATGCAAAAGAAAATTATAATAATGCGCAAAATTATGATGTGGAACTTCTCAGTGAGAAACGACGGAAATTCTATGAAGAGTTTTCGCAGATTTGTGCGAACTAATGAGATTAAAAGGAGACGTGAAAGCTTGCTTGATAGGATTGTAGCGGTTGTGGTTACTTATAATAAACCGGAGTTATTACAAAACTGCCTGAATTCGATCTATCAACAATCGCATCCGTGTGTGGATGTAGTATTGATAGATAATGGTGGATTCCAAGATACACAAAAAGTGGTCAGTAGATTTAACAATAAAGGTTTTAAAATTCACCATCATATAATGAACGAAAATCTTGGCGGTGCTGGTGGCTTTTATCAAGGCATAAAAGATTCGTTTAAATATGCACCTGATTTCGTATGGATTTTGGATGACGATACTATCCCAGAAAACACAGCTCTGGAACAATTAATTGAGGCCAAGAATTCTCTTAATGATATGGGTGTAAATGAAGTTGGACTACTTGCTAGCAACGTCTTATGGAAAGATAATAGTAAGGCAATCATGAATGTTCCTAAGTTTTCAACTGATGATAAAAAAGTGAATGGTCTGTTGCCAATAATTAGTTCATCTTTTGTTTCTATGTTAGTATCAAGTGACGCAATTAAATCGTTAGGTCTTCCAATTAAAGAATTCTTTATTTGGGGTGACGATGCAGAGTTCTCAAGGCGCATTTCAACTCGCTATTCTGCATACTGGGTTCAAAAAAGTAAGGTGATTCATATGATGGCAACTAATTCAGGACCAAATATTATTACGGAAAAAGACACGGATAGATTAGATAGGTATTTTTATGAATTCCGAAACCGAATCTATATATTACGTAAGTATGAAAATAACTATATGGTCTTGAAAAAGGTTCTTAAGAATATGTCCATAGCGGTCGTAGCACTATTTCAAAAAGACGGCGTAAAAAGGTTTAAAATCGTCTTGAATGGCACAGTTAGTGGCTTTAGTTTCAATCCGAAAGTTGTGAAGCTATAATTACTCAATATTTTAACGATTATAAAAATTATATTAGTAACCTGGAGAGTTGTCATGACATTTTATATAGTTGCACTTTTTGTTACGATAACTATAAGTATCTTTTTTGAATTAATAAAACCCAAAAGTTCAATTTCTCAAATAATTGCTTCTTTTATCATCTCTGTTCCGATGATAGTTGTTGCTGGATTGAGAACCGTTCAAGTGGGAACAGATATTTTAGTTTATGGACTACCTAATTTTAATGCTGCTGGTTCTTTTGCTTCGTTTGATTATTATCTAAATAGTGCTACGGCAGCCGGCGGAACAGAAATCGGATATGCAACTCTCAATTACTTAGTGTCACGATATACGAGTAATATTAACATTCTACTGTTTATTATTGCATCCTTGATAACTGTTCCAGTTGTATATGGATGTTTTCGTTTTGCAAATGCTCTTTCTATATCATTGACCGTTCAAATAGTCTTATACTTTGCTTTATTCTATGGTTTCTCATTAAACCTTATGCGGCAATGTATTGCGATTTCGTTGATCTTTTTGGGATTTTCATATTTTTCAATTAATGGAAGTTCAAAAAACAATCAATTAGTTGGTTATTCATTACTTATACTTGCATCGGTTTTTCACCGTTCTTCAATTGTTATGTTTCCAATTGTTATTTTTTTGTTTCCAGTGGAAATAAAAAATTCCCGTTTCAAAAAGATTATTAAGTTCCTTAAGATGATAATAATTGTAGCTATTGGTGTAGTAGCAGTAAGAATGATCCTGTCAAGTAGTTCCTCATTCGTTATTAAATACAGTCGCTATTTAGGTATTGGTGGTTCCAGCCCGCAAGGTGGACAGTCATTTTTTAAAACATTATTGTCAATAGCCGTCCCATTTTTAATACTTGTTCTATTTAATATGAAAAGAAATGATCAGATGGATATATATATCAATAGTAAAGAACAAAACGAAAGCTTTAATCTACGAAATATTTCTGTAATATTATTAATTGATATATTTTTTCAGTTAATCTCTATTTCAAGTGTCGTCATAGGAAGAATCGGTTTCTTTTTTAAGATATTTGAAATTGTTCTGATACCATTTGCAATAAAAATATATTTTGATAGGTCTGCCAAATGGGTGATAGATGTAATAATATGTTTATACTACATAACATTATTTACTGTCTTTACATTAAGTGGCTTTAATGGAATTTATCCCTATATATCAATTTTGTAGCTAAATACTTGAGAAAAGATGATGTTATGAATAAGGTTATTAATATTCTTAGTAGAGCAAGACGAAAATTTACTGTTATTACAAATTCGTATGTCAAACTACGCTTAAGTAATAATGATAAACCCAATCTTTTCGTTTTTGGCGTATCAAGTCAAATTAATTATGGCGATTTGGCGATTTCACTTGCACAAAGTAAATTTGTCCAACGATACTTAAAGAATTTTAACTATGTCGAAATTCTCGATTATCAGACGAGTAGTGGCATTAAGCAGGTAAAAAAATATATAACTTCGGATGATGTTGTTGCAATATCTGGAGGCGGGAACATTGGTAATATGTATATGTTTTCGGAAAATATTCGTCGACGCGTAGTAGAAAATTTTCCTAACAATCGTATTGTTAGTTTTCCGCAAAGCGCCTTTTTTACAGATAACCGAGAAGGATGTACAGAGTTAAAAAATAGTTCTGATATTTATGCAAAGAATAAAGAATTTATTCTTACAGCACGTGAAGATCGTTCAAGAGAACTTTTAGAAAACAACTTTAAGAACAAAATAATATTTACGCCAGATATAGTTTTGAGTTTACAATTACCTATTGCAAATGAAAAAAGATTTGGTGTTTTAGCAGTGCTTCGACATGACCGGGAAAAACAAGGGAGTGTAAATAAAAAACAGCAGGATGTTTTGAAAGCAATTTGTAAAATCCCTGCTTTAAAGCAAGTTAAACAATCAGATAATAATATAGATAAACCTCGCATTGTAAAAAGAAACGCACGACAAGGAATACTCGATAAAAGGTTCATGGAATTTAGTGAATCAAAATTGGTTGTGACCGACAGATTACATGGAATGATTTTTTCTGTAATTACAGGAACGCCATGCGTAGTTTTTAATAATTCAAATGGAAAAGTTAAACATTCATATATGAATTGGTTGGCAAATGAATCTAATATATTATTAGCAGATGATTTTGATTTATCGGAAATTTATGAATGGGTAGAAGTAACGATAAATAAATCATTTGCAATACCAGAATTAGGGTGCTTATATACACCTCTAATTAATGCGTTTAAGAATATTTCCGAGGTTAAATAAACCGTGGTAAATAAAAAGGATAATAAATATAATAAACTATTAAAAAATTCGGCAGTTTTTGCGATTGGTAATTTGGGAAGTAAGCTGATTCAGGTATTACTTGTTCCCTTGTATACGTATGTGCTCAGCACGAAGGATTATGGAACCGTCGATCTTTTGACTACGACTGTTAATTTACTTTTGCCCATCATTTGTTTAAGTATTTCAGATGGAATTCTTCGTTTTGTTATGGATCCGAACGAGGATAATAAAACAATTTACAGCAATGCGTTGTTAATAACATGTGTTGGTGCACTGATAGTATTGCTAATAGTACCCTTCTTTACCATCTTTAATATCAAAAATGTGTTTTTGACAGCGCTGCTTCTTGTTTTTCAATCATTTCAATCTTTAAATCAACAATTTGCTAGAGCAATTAATAAAGTAAAAATATTTGCATTTAACGGAATTTTAACGACATTAATTACAGCAGTGTGCAATATATTATTGCTAGTTATATTTCGTTTTGGAATAAATGGATATTTATGGTCAATGATAATTGCTTCAGTAGTTTCTAATGTTTTTTTATTTGTTAAGTTGCGATTAAATAGATATATTGTTTTTCAAACAATTAAATTAGAAAAGATTAAGGTCCTTTTGATCTTTTGTATCCCATTAATTCCTAATAGTTTAGCTTGGTGGATTAGTAATGCCTCCAGTCGCTATTTCATACTTTTATTTGTTGGGGTCAGTGCAAATGGGCTTTTCGCAGTTGCAAATAAAATTCCAAGTTTACTTTCTACTCTCAACACAATATTTTTTCAATCATGGCAA
The DNA here is from genome assembly GCF_003946695.1 of Lapidilactobacillus bayanensis. Lineage (GTDB taxonomy): Bacteria > Bacillota > Bacilli > Lactobacillales > Lactobacillaceae > Lapidilactobacillus > Lapidilactobacillus bayanensis. The sequence goes on from NZ_RHOX01000003.1 coordinate 135,785, forward strand.
ATGTCTTCAATCGAGGAATATAATTCATCATCAAAATCGATATTTTACTCAACTGTTTTTAGGTTTTATTCCGACTTTCTCTTTCTTGGTTCTAGTATAATACTCTTATTCTTACGGCCATTTATGCGGTTATTCGTATCGACAAGTTATTATAATTCTTGGAAATATGTTCCTTTTTTATTAGTGGCGATAATTTATTCCAGTTTTGCAACGTTCTTAGGAACTAATTATGTGGCTGCAAAACAAACAGCTGGTGCATTCACTACTACAATTGTTGGTGCAATATTAAATGTGGTATTGAACTTTATCCTTGTTAAACCGTTTGGTTTATATGGTGCAGGGTTAAGTTCGGCAATTAGTTATTTAGTTATGTGGTTGGTCAGAGTAAAGGATACACAGCGTTTTGTTGTGGTAACAACGCCCAAGCAAAGAATTATTGTCAATCAAATAATTATTATTTCACAAATCTTAGTTCTATTTTACGTGGAAAATATCATATTATCTTATATATACTTAACGGCATTGGTTTGTCTCGCGGTATATTATAATCGTTCGGTCTTTGTAACTGCTGTTCAAAATATAGCTCATAGGTTTAAGTGATAAATTTGTCTTGGATATTAGCTTAAGGTTTAAATTAAAAAGATTTTGCTTAAGATTAGGAGAAGTAATAAATGTCAAAATATCTAATCGTTGGTGCAGGTCTCTATGGCGCTGTATTCGCAAATGAGGCCGCAAAAAAAGGTCATCAAGTTACCGTAATCGAAAAACGCGCTCACATTGCAGGCAACGTTTATACAGAAGATGTTGAAGGAATTCAGGTACATAAATATGGTGCTCATATTTTCCATACTTCTGACAAAAAAGTATGGAACTATGTGAACCAATTTACTGAATTTAATCGTTATACAAACGCACCAATCGCTAATTATCACGGTGAAATCTATAATATGCCGTTCAACATGAACACTTTCAATAAACTCTGGGGCGTGGTTACACCGGCTGAGGCACAAGCTAAGATTGATGAACAACGCGCTGTTTTGAATGGTAAAGAACCGGCGAACCTTGAAGAGCAAGCGATCTCTTTAGTTGGTACAGATATTTATCAGAGGTTAGTTAAAGAATATACAGAGAAGCAATGGGGCCGTGATTGTACTGAGCTACCAGCTTTTATTATCAAACGACTTCCCGTTCGAATGACTTACGACAATAACTACTTCAACGATAAATATCAAGGTATTCCAATCGGTGGCTATACACAGATCGTTGAAAAATTATTGAATCTGCCAAATATTACAGTTGAATTGAACACTGACTTCTTTGCAAACAAGGAAGAATATTTAGCTAATGCTGATAAGGTTGTTTATACCGGCATGATCGATCAGTATTATGATTACAAACTTGGTGAATTGGAATATCGTTCATTGAAGTTTGATACAGAAGTACTTGATATGGAAAACTATCAAGGCAATGCGGTTGTTAATTATACAGATAAAGAACATGCTTATACACGAATTATTGAACATAAGCACTTCGAATATGGTACGCAATCTAAGACCGTTATAACGAAAGAATATCCTAAGGACTGGCATCGTGGTGATGAACCATACTATCCAGTTAATGATGATCGTAACGGAAAACTTTATCATGAATATGCTAAATTAGCTCGTGAAGATGGACAAGTTATCTTTGGCGGCCGGTTAGGTAGTTATCGTTATTACAATATGGATCAGGTTATTGCTGCGGCATTGTATGCTGCTAGAAAAGAATTGGATTAGTTTCATGAGGCCAGTACTGATTAACTGATCAATTCTGGCCTCATGAAAGTTAACTTCGACTTTATGACTAATTCTGACTCAGCAGACTTGAAACGAACTTTGTGTCACTGATCGTTTATCCTGCACGCTCATTCTAACGATATCTATAAATAGTTTCCATCTATTCGAATAATTGATACTAGTTCATTATAGATAATGGGAACTGTGAATTATGACCGCGGAATACCTACTTACATTCATCTTCCGGAAATGGGTTAATTAAGAAAATTAATATTCCATAACATAATTAAAATATCCATCTACAGACTTATCATCATCGAGAAACCTTATTTTTGATTTACTTTGCTAGCGATGGGGATCGTTATCATTTTATTTGTGTTTCTGATACCATTCAATAGTTCCAATGATACTTGTTCGTCTTCTGTTTGAGAATTGATTTGGGATTTTTTCGACGTGTAATGTTGTTGGGATAAAGTAGCTGGAGTGCATATCCTTTCTTAGACCTAAGATAATGGCGTGCTTATGATCCTCTTCTGAATAAAATACAATATCTAAGCGGAGTTTATTAGGTTTCATATCCGAGGTCATAATTGCTGTGTTTAGGTCTTCGTTAATAAAAATGGTATGAAGAAAATTATAGTTTAAGAGACGATCTTTGATGCGATAAAAATTCTGGTTTTTGCGTGTTGAACTATAAGTCATTTTCTCTGACTCGATCATTTTGATAATTGAAGAGGCATGTGAAGATTGATTGATTTTCTCCCAGCCCATTAGATGTGGTAGATCATTAACTGCAAATGATATTTTAATCGTTTCAATTTTTTTATAATTTGTGTGCAGTACCGCGATATTATTTACGAAGTTTCTTTTGTAATCGTTCAGTATTTTAAGATAGTCAATATCATTAGCAGAATTAATCTGATAGATATCTTTGTTTGCGAAGAAGATATTTAATTGGGTAGGCGGCGTATATTTCATAATATTATCCTCGATTAGTATAATTCAAAAAAGCCCGCATCCATAAATAAGATGCGGGACAAATTTTATGTACAAGAGGGCGGGTGTAGAGAAGTCCTACACCAAGACTAACGGGTAGATATAAAGCCTCACCCAGGCAATGTGATGCCCTTCAATCACATTCAACGTTGGACAAAGGACGGCTATTCAGACGACAACGTCCTCAAGATATATACTATATTGAGCAGTAGGTTATGTCAACCAACGATCATTAATTATTTGAAAATAGTCATTTAGTATCAAATTAAGTGTCCCACTATTTAAATACAATTTATTCAAGATTTTGTCACCACAAATAAAAATTTAAATATTTTCATTTTCTCCTTCCGTTTCACCCTCGCTCATACGTTAGTAATAGTGTAACTAAAGGTTGAAAGTATCAAAACAGACCGTAACCATTGATGTCAAACGGTTATGGCATATTATATTACTAGTTATC
>NZ_RHOX01000030.1 GCF_003946695.1 Lapidilactobacillus bayanensis
ACCGCCGTATACGGAACCGTACGTACGGTGGTGTGAGAGGTCGGTAATTGAATTAATCAATTACCTCCTACTCGATTGTTGTCGTGGAACTCAACTCAGTTTTTGACCCACTTTCATTTTCGTTAACCGGATTTACGTTGACCACAAATGAATTTAAGAAAGTTTTTGGCCGACCTAAATTTCTTCTTCACATTCGTTAACAAAAGTGTAAAATGTAAATTGGTAGAATGAGAAAGGGTGGGATAAATGGCAGAAAAAGAACATCATAAACTGGTTGAATACGCAAACGGGCCTTCGTTGGAAGAAATCAACGGTACCGTTGAAGTACCTAAAGGTAAAGGCTTTTGGCGAACTTTGCTTGCGTATTCAGGTCCAGGTGCATTAGTAGCTGTTGGCTACATGGATCCAGGTAACTGGTCTACAAGTATTACCGGGGGTCAGAATTTCGGTTATTTACTCATGTCCGTTATTTTGATTTCGAGTTTAATTGCCATGTTATTGCAAAATATGGCATCTAAACTCGGTATTGTGACCCAAACAGATTTGGCGCAAGCAATTCGCGCTCATACGAGCAAAAAGCTTGGTGTTATTCTTTGGATTATGACAGAATTTGCAATCATGGCAACTGATATCGCGGAGGTTATTGGTGCCGCTATTGCGTTGTATTTATTATTCGGGATTCCGCTAATCATTGCCGTATTTTTAACTGTTTTGGATGTTTTGGTATTATTACTTTTAACAAAAATTGGCTTTCGCAAGATTGAAGCCATTGTTGTTAGTTTAATTCTAGTTATTTTGTTGGTATTCGTTTATCAAGTTGCATTGTCCGACCCTAATTGGGGTGCCGCCATTAAAGGTTTAGTTCCATCTGCTGGTACAATTGCGACTCAGCCAACTGTACGCGGAATGACACCATTAAGTGGTGCGTTGGGTATTATTGGTGCCACGGTTATGCCGCATAACTTGTACTTGCACTCCGCGGTGTCTCAGACGCGTAAAATCAATCATGATGATGAGGATGAAGTTGCCACGGCAGTGCGCTTTAGCCAGTGGGATTCTAACATTCAGTTAAGTGTTGCTTTCGTTGTCAATGCCTTGTTACTAATCATGGGTGTGGCTGTGTTTAAGTCCGGTGCTGTTAAAGATCCATCATTCTTCGGATTGTATGAAGCTTTGTCAGACACTTCAACTTTAAGTAACAGCGTTTTAATTACAGTTGCGCGTTCGGGTATTTTATCAACACTGTTCGCTGTTGCGTTGTTAGCATCAGGCCAGAACTCAACGATTACCGGTACTTTAACCGGTCAAGTCATTATGGAGGGCTTCGTCAATATGCGGATGCCATTGTGGGCGCGGCGTTTAGTGACACGTTTGCTTTCTGTCGTACCGGTTATTATCAGTGTGGCCATGACAAGTCGCTTGAATACGATTGATCAGCATGAAGCGTTAAATACGCTAATGAACAATTCTCAGGTATTCTTGGCATTGGCCTTACCGTTCTCAATGTTACCGTTGTTAATGTTGACGGATAGTAAAGTCGAAATGGGTTCGCGTTTCAAAAACTCGACCTGGGTTAAAGCCTGTGGTTGGATTGCAGTTATTGGTTTAACTTTCTTAAACATGATAAACTTGCCAGATTCATTTGCTGCCTTTCTAGGTGCAAAGGCAACCGCTGCTGAAATTCAAGCGGCACATATTTTTGCATATGTTGTCATTGTCTTAATCGTTGCTTTACTTGCTTGGTGCATTACCGATATGTATCGTTACGATAAGAAGTTGGCTGCTGAAGATGAAGATTAGCTATTAATCATAGCGATTGAAAGGATGAATTAATTATGGATACAAGCGATATTTATTTTAAGAAAATTCTTGTTGCTGTTGATGATTCAGAGGATAGTATCAAAGCATTCAAATATGCGATTCATCGCGCAATCAAAGATGATGTTGGCTTAATGTTGGTTTCAATTCTAGAAGAAAATGAAATTAATGTTTTTCAGGCTATGAGTAAAGACTTTATTCATGGCAAACGTGAAGATCTTGAAAAACATTTACAAGAATATCGTCAACAAGCACTTGATGCGGGTGTCAAACGAGTTGAGGCTTGGGTTGGCGCTGGCAACCCGGGTGAGGAGATCGTGAACCATATCATTCCGCAAGTGCAGCCTGATTTGCTCGTAGTCGGTTCTAAATCAAAGGTTGGTATAACTAAGCGCTTTGGTAGTCAAGCCGCTTACATGGCTAAATATGCGCCAATTTCAGTACTGGTCGTTCGCTAATTTGCTAATTATTAAAAGTGGGGTAATTTAATTTACCTCACTTTTTTTGTGTCCTTGAATGTAGTACGTATTTGTGGTGATAAAAAGATTTAGCGTAAAACATAATGGGGTGAAATTTAAAACTGTTATGTTGTGGTTCTCCGCGTTTGCGCAAAGGTTGCATATGGAGCGTGGCGAGTATCGTGAGGAAAAATAAATACTTTCGCTGGAACGTGGTGGACGCTGCTTGAAGCCAATTTTTGCAAAATTGTCTCCAAGACAGGTCTTGTTTGTAACAGCTAAAGCTGCAACAACAATCTCACCACTGAGCGGTATTTATTTTCCCTCACTAAACAAGCATGATGCAACCTTTGTGCAAGCGCTGAATTTACGAGTGGTTGAATCACTTCCGATTTTTAGGAGTACGAATTTACTGTTAAATCGTGCCATATCATCTCTTTTGTCAGTGCCGGAGGGAAATCGCGGTCAGCCGCGGAATTGTTGTTAGTGGTTTACCACTTACAACAAAGATTGTATTTGAGACAAATTTATTTGGCTCAAATCAAGCTCGCAGCGTTCCACCAGCGTATTTCCCGCAGGCACGGAGAATAGCAACCAAGCTTTTTGGGATCAATTCGCAATTTTTAGAGAAATTTAAGGTGGTGTTTGTTACAATTAATCTGTATAAACAATTTTAGAATCAGAGTAATTGGATTGTTTTATCGAAATATAGTTTTTTGACTAACAAAAACGGAAGCGTTTATCCATTCAGAAGGTGACTAATATGAAAATCCTTATTGTTGATGATGATAAAGAAATTGTTGAATTGTTAAGTATTTATGCAAAAAATGAAGGCTACGAGCCTGTAACTGCGCTAACTGGTCGCGAGGCGATTACTAAATTAGCGACCAATCCAGAGATTGCCTTAATGATCTTGGATATTATGATGCCAAATATGTCAGGGATTGACGTAATTAAAGAGGTTCGTAAAGAATCTGACATTCCTATTATTATTGTGTCAGCCAAAACAACCGATATGGATAAGATTCAAGGCTTGATCACTGGTGCGGATGATTATGTTTCTAAACCCTTCAATCCGTTGGAAGTGATGGCGCGCGTTAAGTCATTATTGCGTCGGGCTAATTCACAAATGACTTCCAATGAACCAGATCGTTTGGAAGTCGGTCCATTGATTATTGATAAAGACTCTCATGAAGTGACGACTTTAACTGGACAGCAAATTCAGTTAACAGCATTAGAATTTGGAATTTTATACTTACTGGCTAGCCATCCTAATCGCGTGTTTTCTGCAGATGAAATTTTTGAACGTGTTTGGCAACAAGAAAGTATTGTTTCTGCCAAAACAGTGATGGTTCATGTGAGCCATTTGCGCGATAAAATTGAAGAAGCTACTGGCGGCGAAAAAGTTATTGAAACTGTTTGGGGCGTCGGTTACAAGGTGGAAGCATAATGGACGAGCAGCCACAAAAAATAGTTTTAAAGACTCGGGAGAAGTGGGAACTTTTCATCGAGGGTGTGGTGACTGTCGCGCTGTTATTGTTGCTGAACTTTGCGGTGATCATCTTAATTGATCAAGCCATTAATTCTAATCAAGGCTTAGTTGATGGAATTTACCAGATTAAAAAGGCAGTGACGATTGGTCCGTGGCATTTGTGGAGCTGGCAGCGGCTTTTCTTCGTGGCACTGGCGGTTTTTGATGCGATTGTGGTTTATTGGCGTTTAATTCGCCGCTATCACACGATGCAAATGCATCACATTATCGAAGAATTGCATTACATTGCCAATGGTCACATGGATCATCGCGTTAATCTTAAAGTAAGTGGTTATTTAAACGAAGTTGTCGACAGTATTAATGCCCTAGTTGATAGCACCGTTAACTCCATGCAGGAAGAACGCAAAATTGAAGCCAGTAAAGACGAATTGATCACTAATGTTAGCCATGATATTCGAACGCCCTTAACCTCAATTATTGGTTACTTAGGGTTAATTGAAGATGGCCAATATCAAAGTACCGATGATATTCTTCGTTATAATCACATTGCTTTTGAAAAAACTAAACAAATGAAATCTTTAGTTGAAGACTTATTTGAGTTTACTAAGGTTCAACAAACACATACTAAATTGCAAATTCAACGTTTTGATCTAGCTTCGATGTTGGAACAATTAACGGCAGACTTTGAATTAGAAGCACAGAAACGGCAAATGGTGATTGAAGTTAATGTTGAGCAACGACCGATTATGATGCAGGCCGATTCTGGTAAACTGGTTCGGGTTTTCAGCAATTTAATTGTTAATGCGTTTAAATATGGGACGGATGCAACTAAGATTGTTTTGAGTGCTCATGAAGAGAAGCATGATGTGGTGATTAGTGTGGCCAACGACGGTCATCAAATTCCGCAGAAGGATTTGGAAAATATCTTTGAACGTTTTTATCGTGTCGAGGGTTCCCGTTCATCTGAAACTGGCGGCTCTGGTTTGGGCTTGGCCATTGCTCAGAGCATTGTGAAATTACACCACGGTGAAATTTACGCGACGTCTAATGAATACGAAACAGCCTTTAACATTATTTTACCAATCAATGCAGTTCAAAAAGAAGATTAGTGGAGGTAATTGTTGTGAAAGCGAAGTTACAACATCTATTTTTATGTCTCGTATTAGCATTAGGATTTGCTAGTCTTTCAGGTGCTTTCATTACACAACAGCAAGTTTCAGCGGCAACAAGTATTGCCGTTCCTGACACGACAATTAATGCGACCGCGGGTATTGCTGTGGACGCGGATACAGGTCAAATTTTGGCCGAAAAAGATAGTCAAAAGGTCTTACCAATCGCGTCAATGTCGAAACTGTTATCGATCTATTTAGTTTTGAAGGCGGTCAAGGAAGGTAAGATTAGTTGGTCAAAACGTGTAACACCTTCGACCTTAACCTACTCATTAAGTCAGAATATGGAGTTATCCAATATTCCCTTTGAAAGTGGGACAGCTTATACAGTTAAAGAATTATACGATGCGAGTTTAATTTACTCGGCTAATTCTGCAATTATGGTTTTGGCGGACGCAATTAGTGGTAGTCAAGATAAATTCGTTGATGCCATGAAGGCGCAGTTAAAAGAATGGGGCATAACCAATGAAAAAATTGTTAATGTGAGTGGCCTGCCTAATTCATATTTAGGGACTAATCGTTATCCCGGTTCAAGTAGTACCGACGAGAATGAATTAAGTGCGCGGGATGTTGCAATTATTGCCAAACACGTGCTTGATGAGTTCCCAGAAATCTTGAAAACTGCTAGCCAAACCAGTTTGCCATTTCATGGGACAACCTATTCTAACTGGAATTTAATGTTAAAAGGGCAAACTGCTGCCGAAAGTGATTTACCAGTTGATGGTTTGAAGACTGGTACGGGCGACGCTGCTGGTGATTGTTTCGTGGGGACGGTTAAGAAGAACGGCTTCCGTATTATCACCGTTGTTCTACATGCTAATGGCAGCGACACGGATACTGCCAAACGTTTCACCGCAACTGCCGCATTAATGCATAGTATTTATCAAAATTGGGAAATTAAAACGGTTCTTAAGAAAAATGGTTCTAGTGCAGTCCTGACGCCAGTTAAAGTTACGAACAGTAAACAAACGACTGTAAAAGTTGTTGCTGGCGAAACGGTTAAGATGTTACTACCGAAGTCGACCAAATCGGCGCAATTGAATTTCGTTGTTAGTAATAGCGATGTTAGTCGGACCGCGCCAATTAAAAAAGGGGCACAATTAGGCAAGGTACAATTACCAGCAATTGGTTCTGGTTATTTGACTGGCACTTCGGCGCGCGCAGTATCAGTGCTTGCTAAACAATCGGTAACGGCGCTAACTTGGTGGCAAAAAGCTTGGCATAATATGACCGGTTTATTCAATTAAGCAAGCAAAATAATTGCACTAAGCAATCAACAACGCGACAATAAAGATATTTTTCCGCTGAACTTAAAAAGGGGTTTTATCATGGCGATTACGCTTGAAGCATGTATTTTGATTTTAAAAGAACATCACATTTTAAAAAGTAGTGCGATCCAAGATAATTTAACACAACGTTTTGAAGATGCAGCTTACGATTCACAAAAGGTTCAACCAAAATCAATCTTTTTTTGCAAAGGTGATGATTTTCGGCCAACTTATGTTCAGGACGCCAAGGATAATGGCGCGATTTGTTATGTTGCTGAACAACCGTACACTGAAGGAAATGGCATGCATGCCTTGATTGTACGCAACATTCGTAAAGCTATGGCATTATTGGCGCAAGCATTTTATGGCTATCCACAAGATGAGTTATTTGTCATTGCCTTCACTGGGACTAAGGGTAAAACAACTTCGGCTTATTTCGCTGATGGTATTCTCAACAAAACGAATGACAATCACGCTGCACTGTTTTCAACGGTAAATACCGTGCTTAGCCCTAATAAAGACGATGCCTTCAAGTCGTCGTTAACGACTTCGGAGTCCTTGGACCTCTTTCGAAATATGCGAGTCGCCGTTGATAATGGCATGACTGAATTGGTGATGGAAGTTTCATCACAAGCATATAAAGAAAATCGTGTCTTTGGACTAACTTATGATGTGGGGATCTTTTTAAATATTTCACCAGATCATATTGGGCCTAAAGAACATCCTAATTTTGCCGATTATTTACACAGCAAGTTGCAATTATTAGTGAATTCACGGAAATGTGTCATTAATGCCGAAACGGACTATTTTGAGCAAGTCTATGCTGCTGCAACGACAACCACTGATCCAGATAGCATTTATTTATACGCTGAGGATAATTTCGTTGCACCTGAAGATGTACAAATTGACTTCCGTTATCATAGTCAAGAAGCAGATTTAGCTAAGAGTCGGTTCAAGTTAACGGCTAATTCTTTAAAAGCAGAGCAATTGCGGATCACTGGAGAATACGCGTTAGATTTGATTGGCGACTACAATCTTAATAATGCTTGCGCTGCAATTATTAGTGCAGGACTTGCAGGAGCGGTTTACCCTGAAACAGCTCAAGGCATTGCTCATGTCGAAGTTCCAGGCCGAATGGAAAAAACGGATATTCCTGGTCATGGCCGTGTTTATGTGGACTATGCACATAACTATGCTAGCCTGATGGCCTTATTGAATTTCTTAAAGAATGAATATCATGATCCAAAAATAATCTTGGTGGTTGGTGCGCCTGGTGATAAGGGAATTTCGCGCCGTGAAGGTTTTGCCAAAGCAATTAATCAATTAGAACCACGTGTATTCATTACCAATGATGATCCTGGCTTTGAGGACCCTGAAGACATTGCTGCTCAAATTGTGAGTGGTATTAATCAGGATCAGGTTCAGCTCACAGTCGAATTAGATCGCGCTCAAGCAATTGAAGCAGCGATTATGGAAAGTCAACCTGGCGATATTGTTGTTCTGGCCGGTAAAGGTACGGATCCTTATCAAAAAGTTCGCGGTGTCGATACACCATGGCCAACAGATATGACAGTTGCTCGAACAGTTGCGAATAAAATCGCTGGACAAGCTGATTAATAACACAAAACTCTAAATAGAGGAACTGGGATTTTGTCCCGGTTCTTTTTTTATGACATTATTGTTGTAATCGGATTAATTAAATCTAAGAGCAATTAAATCGCAAAGCTATGTAAGCGTTCGCTGTGATATATGGTCCTATGCGCATTTGACGATATTTTTTTTATTAGCTACACTGGTTACTGTTGCACTTTAAGTAAGTAAAAATTGCGTCATGAAAAAAGTGGGTGCTAGGGGAGATCAGAATGAAGAAGATATTCATAACGCTATTATTATTGACCGGAATCATGAACTTAGTCGCTTGCACAAATCAGAAATCAGCTCAGACTCACAAGCAAATTAAGGTTGTGAGTTCGTTAGACTTTTATGCCGAGCCTGCTGCAAAAATTCTCGGGCAATACGGCCAAGTCACTAGTCTAATCAACTCTGCTAGTGTTGATCCTCATGATTATACGGCCACAACTAATGACGCCAAAATTACGGCGAAGGCGGACGTCGCCATTATGAATGGCGCTGGTTATGATGCTTGGTTGCAAAAATTAGTTGTCAGTAATAATCAACAAGCAAAATTGGTCAACGTCGCCACTGATATTCGTCATTTACCAGACGGGGAGAATGAGCATTTATGGTACGATTACGCCAATATGATTAAGGTTACGCAATATTTAACGACAACATTTAGTAAAATTAAGCCAGCACAGAAACAGATTTTTGCCCGAAATAGCGCGGTCTACATTAAACAATTAAAAAAGTTGCAGGCCCAAGAAAATCAATTGAAAACTGACTTTGCAGGCAAGTCGGTTATGGTTACTGAACCAGTTTTTAATTATGTCTTGACTAATCTTGGGGTGAAAATCGTCAATGAAAATTTTGCTCAAGATATTGATGAAGGCGCAGATCCGCAACCTGCTGAATTACAAAAGATGACGAATCAATTAAAGAATCGGCAAGTGGCCTTTTTGGTAGTTAATCGCCAAGTTGAAAGCTCTTTGATTAGCCAATTAATTAAAACGGCTAAAAAAGCGCAGGTACCGATTGTTTATGTGACCGAAACCATGCCGAAGGGCAAAACATACTTAACTTGGATGCATGACGAATTACAGCAACTTAAGAAAATTGCTGAAGGGAGCAACTCATGAACACAATTATTTCGGTGAGAAATTTAACCATGCACTTTGGTGATAAGGACGTTTTTGATGGCCTTAATTTTAGCATTGCCGTCGGTGAAAAAGTTAGTTTAATTGGTCATAATGGTGTCGGCAAATCAACTTTAGTTAAGTTAATGATCGGCTTGTTGAAGCCAACGTCAGGAAGTGTCGTACGTCATGATTTAAATGGTCGCATGCTTAAGATTGGTTATGTTCCGCAGTTTCGGAATATCGATGCCGACGCACCCTTGTCAATCGCCAGTTTTGTCGCCTTAAATATTGGTAAGAGCTGGCATCCGTGGTTGACGCGTGCTGAACAAAAACGTGTTGCTGCGGTTTTGGCGGAGACTAATCTAACCGAACTGAAAGATCGTCCGTTGGCCCTAGCATCCGGCGGCGAGCGGCAACGTGCTTATCTTGCGCAGGCATTATTAGCTAATCCAGATTTATTAATTCTTGATGAAGCAACGGCCAGTATGGATGTAGATGCTAAGCAAGCCATTATGGCCCTAGTCGACCAGATTGTCACGACTAAAAAAATGGCCTTATTGTTTGTCAGCCATGATTTAGCATTGACGAAGCAATATACGGACCGTTATTTACTAATCGCTGATCAAAAGATTACCACCGGTACAAGTCAGTCAATCGATCCGGAGACGTTAAAAGGAGTTGAAGTCTAATGTTTGCTTTTGATTTTATGCGCCATGCATTTGTCGCTAGTACTTTTATTGCAATTACGTGCGGTATTATTGGCGTTTTCGTTGTCGCTCGTGAATTGTCGTTCTTGACGCACATGTTGTCCGAAATTGGTTTTGCCGGTGCGTCATTCGCGGCTTTTGCTGGTCTGTCACCACTGGTTGGTATGCTGGCCTTCACCTTGACCAGTAGCGCGCTGATCAGTGGCCTATCTGTGGAAAAAGCACGTCGCGAATCGACAATCAGTGCTGTGTCGTCATTGTTTATTGGCTCTGGTATTTTATTTCTAGCCTTGGCCAATCAGAGTTCTAGCTATGCTACTCAGATTCTATTTGGCAGTATTGTCGGAATTAGTTTAAATGGTGTTTGGCAATTGGTGACTTTGTCGTTAGTTGTGCTGGCAACAATTTGTTTAATTTTTCGTCCATTATTATTTGATTCTTTTGATGCTGTTGGTGCGACAGCCAATGGTGTCCGAACCGGTTTGATTAGTATTATTTTTCTCATCTTGTTAGCCGTTAGTGTCAGCGTAGGTGCACAAATTGTTGGTTCAATGTTAGTTTTTATTCTCATGACAATTCCTGCGTCGACTGCTAAAACTTTAGGGCACAGTGTCCGGCAGTTATTGCTCATCTCTGTTGGGACGGCACTATTAGGTGTATGGCTTGGCTTGTGGTTGGCATATACGACCAATTGGCCAGCGACATTCTTCATCGCAGTAATTGAAGTCGCCTTCTATTTGGGCGCGTTATTGTATCAGAAGCTGACGGTGTAAGTTGACCGTTTTATATCAATGTGATGCTGGTTAATCTGGTGAAAATTAAAACGGCTGTTTTGGAATTCTTCGCGCTTACGCAAAGGTTGCATACGGGGTGCAGCGCGTATCGTGAGGGAAAATAAACACTTTCGCTGGAACGTGGTGGACACTGCTTGAAGCCAATTTTTGCAAAATTGTCTCCAAGACAGGTCTTGTAGTAACAGCTAAAGCTGCAACTACAATCTCACCACTGAGCGGTATTTATTTTCCCTCACTAATCGAACAAGATGGCAACTTTTGCGCAAGCACTGAGTTGACGAGTGGTTGAATTGCCCCTTAAAATTTTGAGAAATACAAACTTGAAGTTAAATCACACCACCACATCTCTTTAGTCAGTGCCGGAGGGAAATCGCGGTCAGCCGCGGAATTGTTGTTAGTGGTTTACCACTTACAACAAAGATTGTATTTGAGACAAATTTATTTGGCTCAAATCAAGCTCGCAGCGTTCCACCAGCGCATTTCCCGCAGGCACGGAGAGGTACGACATAACAGTTCTAGGTCTTGGCATTCCGGCCGCAGCGTATTTCTCGCAGGCACGAAGAAGCACATCGTAATATTTTTAGCATTTGTTATTTTCCAAAAAAATAAGGGCTTAGGATAAATTCCTAAGTCCTTTTGATTATTGTAATTGTCGAATACCAATGCCCTGTTCGAATAACTGATGGTACAAGGCTAATTCGGCGGCTTCGTTTTTGCTGCTCATGAATTCGATGGTACGCTTGGGATTGGTGGTTCTCAATAAATCACGCTGTGCTAATTGACGACGTAAATTATTACCTAAGCCAGTATAACCCGTGTAAACTGCCAACGGTTGGGTAAACTGTTGGCGAATCAATTCCGTGACAAAGGGATAATGAGTGCACCCGAGCACGGCAGCATCGATTTGGTCGCGTTCTGGAATGTTGAGCAGTTGTGCTAGGTAGGTTTGAATTTTAGGTAAGCTTTGGTGACCACCTTCAATTAACTCTGCCAATCCTGGGCAAGGTAGTGAGTGAATCGTTGCTTGATCGGTGAAACGAGCGCGTTGTGCCTGGTATTTCGGTGATTTAATGGTTAGGGGTGTGCCCATGACTAGGATGTTGTGTTTACCAGCATCGACGGCTTCTTTTAGTGCTGGTTCAATTCCGAGAATTGGTAATTCTGGATATTTTTCCATCAGTACGGGTTTGGCAGCACTGGTTGCAGTGTTGCAAGCAATGACGATACTTTTAACATTTTTGGTGAGTAGCTGTTGCACGACTTGATCCACGAGCTTGAAGACCGTGTCGCGACTTTTTTCGCCATAAGGTGCATTGGCGGAATCGCCGAAGAAAATGAAGTTTTCTTGCGGGAGCATTTTGACAAGTGTTTGAAGGGTACTAATACCGCCGACTCCTGAGTCAAAAACGGCAATAGGCATAGTAACGTCGAGCATTTTTTCAGTCCTTTTTAATTAAGCTTTCTAATTCGTTGAGACGTTTCTCAAAAACGGCAAAAGCTGCCTCTAAATAATCTGGCTTGGTCATATCTAGCCCAGCTTTTTTCATAGTGTTGATGGCGTAATCGGAACTGCCGGACTTCAAGAAATTCAGGTAGCGTTCAACGGCTGGTTGGCCTTCAGTCATGATTAGCCGCGACAATGATGACGCTGCGGCAAAACCAGTTGCGTATTGATAAACATAATAGTTGTAGTAGAAATGGGGAATTCGCGACCATTCTAAGGCAATTTCAGGATCTTCAGCAACAGCAGGTCCATAATAACGAGCGTTTAAATCACCATAGTAATCATCTAAAACATCGGCAGTTAAGGGTTGGCCTGCTGCATCAGTGGTATGAATGAAATGTTCGAATTCAGCAAATTGGGTTTGCCGGAAGACCGTGCCTTTGAAACCATCTAAGTAGTAATTAAGAAGGTAGGCACGAACTTTAGGATCTGTTTGGGTTTTAAGCAAGTATTCTGTCAATAAATTTTCATTAGTGGTTGACGCAATTTCGGCTAAGAAAATTGGATAATCACCATATTGATAAGGCTGGCTGTGCCGTGTATACCAACTGTGAACACTGTGGCCAGTTTCATGGACTAAAGTATAAAGGCTATTGACACTATCTTGCCAGTTTAATAATTCGTAAGGCGCCGTGTCATAAGCACCACCAGAGTATGCACCACTAGTTTTGCCTTTGTTTTCAACAACATCAATATAACGATTGTTGAAAATTTCGTCGACATGACTTAAATAATCTTGTCCCAAAACAGCCAAGGCTTTTTTAGCTTCGACTTTAGCTTGGTCATAAGTGTAGTTAAGTGGTGGTTCGCCAGTTAGGGGCACATACATGTCATACATGTGTAATTCGTCGACACCAAGCAACTGTTTACGTAGCGCAACATAACGGTGTAATAACGGTAAATGTGCGTCAACTTGTTTAATTAATGTGTCATAAACACTCTCGGGAATGTTGTCGGCAGCCATTGCGGCAGCGCGAGCATTCGGATAATGATGGGCAGTAGCCATGAAGTTATGGCTCTTGACGTTGCCGGTTAAGGTCTGTGCTAATGTGTTCTGGAATTGATCGTAAACACTATATAACGCCGTAAAAGCATCGTGGCGCACATCGCGATTGGTCGATTCAATCAAGGCGCCATAAAGACCATTGGACAGTTGCACTGTGTCGCCGTTTTCGTCTTCAACATATGGGAACTCTAGATCTGAATCACTTAAGACACTAAAAGTTTGGCTGGAGGCTTCAAAGACTTCAGAGGCACCACTCAAAAGTGCTTCAGTTGACGCGTCTAGAACGTGCGTCTTTTTCAGGCGTAGATTATCTAAGTAATGAGAATATTCGGCTAGCTTAGGTTCTGCAGTCAAGAATTCTTGTAATTGTTGATCACTAATCGCAATGATTTCTGGTTCCATAAAGGCAATGTCAGCTTGAATTTTGGCCGCCAAGGAACTGACACGCGCTAATAAACCTTGGAAATGATTGTTACCATTGTCTTGGTTACTCTTCATTGAAGCATAGACGTATAACTTTTCTAACTTACGAAACGTGTCGTGGGCTTCAACGAGCACATCGGATAAATTGCTTGCAGACAACCCCACTTTACCGGTAAAAGTGTTAACTTTACTGGCCATTGTTTTAACAGCAGTCAGATCACTTTCCCAATCTTGTTCAGTCGGGTAGATTAATTCAAGGTTCCAAGTTAATTCTTCAGGAACTTCCGCACGGGTTGGTAATGTTTTAGTTTCACTCATTTTAAAACTCCTAATTAGTTGATTAACTTTAATTATAGGCTTTCTTAGTCAGACTGCCTAGAGAAGTTGCTGCGAATTGGTAACAATTTCGGAATTTCTGAGGCTTGATTACTTAAAAGAGTTTTAAATTACGTTGATAACTGGGCAGTCCAGGTTATTCTGTATTAATCTTAAAGCACTAGAATAAATTGGAGTCGATAAAATGGAACGGCAACAGCGACGTAAACTACGACGGAATGAATCATTGGCAGTCTTACTGAAGAAAGAGACTAAACATCCGGGCGCACGCCTTTTTGGCTTGATTATGGTGGCGGTACTCTTCGTCTTTGGCGCCTATGTTTTGCGGTTATATGGGCAAACTAAAAGTGCTATTGATTCAACTTTTCAATCTGCGGGGAATGTTAAATCAGCAACTGTGTTTCGTGATAAAAAACCATTCTCGCTGTTATTATTGGGCGCTGATACTGGTGCGCTCGGTCGGACAACACAAGGTAATTCTGACACGATGATTATTGTGACGGTTAATCCTAAAACGAATAAGACAGTTCTAACTAGTGTACCTCGAGATACGATGGCACAAATTATTGGCATGCAAGAATTCACCGTTGAGAAGATCAATGCAGCTTACATGCATGGTGGCTCCAAGATGGCTTTAGACACCGTTGATAAATTGTTGAATGTCCCCATTGATTATTATGTCACCGTTAATATGGGTGGCCTGGAAAAAGTAGTTAATGCTGTTGGTGGAGTTGATGTTAAAGTACCTTTCAGCTTTAGTTATGATGGTTCGACTTTTAAAAAAGGCCAACAGCATTTAAACGGTAAACAAGCGCTGGCTTTTGCACGGATGCGTTATCAAGATCCCAATAATGATTACGGTCGCCAATTACGACAGCGTCAGATTATTACGGGTGTGATTAAAGCGGCGATGTCAACAGGAACACTAGCTAATTTTAAAGATGTATTGACGTCAGTCTCTGAAAATATGAAGACGAATTTAACATTCAATGATATGGTAACGATTTTCCAAAATTATCGTGCTGCTGGTAAAACGGTTAAGAGTGATCATATTCAAGGTGTGAATGCCACAATTAAAGGTTCTTCATATCAAATTGCCCCAACGAGTGAATTGCAACGTGTCTCGGATAAAATTCGAACAGAACTAGGTTTGAAGCAGAAAAAATTAACCAATGAAGAAGCACGACAGAACAAGTTAAATGCTAACCAGGGTTTTGTTTTTGACAATCCAACGGTTGACCAATACTTTACGATCTTTCCCCAGTATCAGGGTGAATAGCAGATCAAGGTGACTTGTCGAATTAAATTCAACAAAAAAAGGAGCTGGGAAAATTCCCAGTTCCTTTTTTTGATTTCATCATAACTAAGGGCTTAAACACAAGGGGGGGGAGATTCATTAAAGTTAAGGTCCCTTGGTTATTGACGAAAATCGAGAAGTCCTATTACTTCCAAAAGGTATTGTAGCATTTTTAATCAGCTAATGTCACTAGACATAAATTGAGTTTAGTCCAATTTTTTGACACTTTTATCAAGATTACAACTTTGGTGAGTAGTGTTTAATATCTTGAATCAGTTTTGCAAACTTTTGGGCGATTTTTTTAGGTGGTGTTTGGTAGCCGCCAATAATCCAATCAACAAGTGTACCGGCGCAACCGTAACCGAAAAACTCGGCATAAAAGCGGCGATCATAATCGGATAAACGTTGATCAGAATTAATCTCGTCAAGCATATCTTCGAGCCGGGCTTGGATAACTTTTGAAAAAGTCAGTAATAACGTGTTCTGATCACTGGCAGAAGTATTGGTAAAAAAGGACTTATGTTCATTAATTGACGTTAACATTTTTTCAGTTTGTTCAAGCCAATTGTCAAGTGTGACTTGGTCTTTATCGAAGTAAATAAAACTGATCTCGTGATAAGTATAGCTGAGTAAATCATATTTATCATGAAAATGGTAATAGAAACTTTGTCGATGCATATTAACTTCACGTGTAATTTGGGACACTGTGACCTTACTGAAGTCTTGGTGTTCAGTCAATTTTAACAACGCGTTCATAAAAGCGTGTTTGGTAATATATTCGTTGCTCATAATAATATTCTCCCCCTGACTACTAGTTACATTTTACACGTAAAGATTATCAATAGACAACTAAAACTATATTATGAAAAATAATTATTGAGCTGAGCAACCACATTTGTTAATTGAAGTGAAAGCGAAACCAAAGCTAGGTTAAGTTAGCCGATTAATAATGATATTTTGCATGATTAAACTTGGATTAAATGCGATAACGCGGTTGTGATCTTAGAGCACCAGTCCTCACCTCACAAAGGCAGTAATCAAAAGAAATTAATGGGGACTTTTGTCATAATTTTGCTTAGATATCTTCTAGATAACCAATTGTGATGTTCAATTAGTTAACAAAGCGCATAGCCTTATTAAGGACAACACAGTGCTTGATATTGCTGCTTAGTGTGCATCTAATATTACACACTAATTATTCTTTAAAAATTCACTCTTTTAAGTAAAATTCTGTGTATAATACACTTCATAAGCTGATTTGTGATTATTTTAGATAATAGTTGTTGCTTTTCGGTTGAAAAAAATATGGAGATGACAAGTTATGAAGATATCTGATTGCGCCGCGTTCTTACAGACGAGCCACCGCGACCAACAGGCTTTATTAGCGAGTGATTTTGAGTTAACTGACTTAACTCAAAACACAAAAACGGTTAAACCTGGAAGTTGTTTTGTCGCGATAAAGGGTCAACATTTCGATGGACATGAACATGTTCAAGAGGTGGCTGATGCCGGAGCAAAAATGATTGTTGTTGAGCGTCCTGTTCAAGTTAATGGCGATGCCTTGGTTATAACTGTACCTAATTCCTATAAAGCTCTTGCGCAATTAAGCACTTGTTTCTTCAATGATCCTAGTCGGCATTTATTAATGTTTGGTGTTACTGGTACGAATGGTAAGACGACGACAACCCATTTAATTGAGAAAATTATGGCCGATCATCATGTGCAGACGGGTATTATTGGTACGATGTACAGCAAGGTCGGTACGAAAAAGTTGCCTGCTGTTAATACCACACCTGAACCATACACAGCACAGAAGATACTCAGCAAGATGGTGGCAGCTAACGATCAGGCTTGTGCAATGGAAGTTTCTTCAATTGCCTTAGTTCAAGGACGAGCTTGGGGAATTGATTTTGATACAGCTGTTTTCACGAATTTAACCGAAGATCATTTAGATTATCATAAGACATTTGAAAACTATTTCGATGCTAAAGCTTTGTTGTTCTCACAATTAGGCAATAGTTATCATGTTGGCGATAAAAAGAAAACGGCTGTCATTAATATTGACGACAAAGACGGCCGACGTTTAATCGAAAAAACTGCAGCTAACGTCTTAACCTACGGGACTAAAGGCGAGGGGATTCTCCAGGCTAAAAATATTGAGATTACTCATAAAGGAACGCGCTTTGATCTACAGATTTATGACACGACTTATCCAGTTACCTTAAAATTAATGGGTAACTTCAATGTTTATAACGCGCTAGCTGCATTTGGTGCTTGCTATGAACATGGCGTGAAACCCGAAGAAATTATTGAATCACTTGAAGAAGTTCAAGGTGTGCGCGGTCGTTTCCAAGTTGTTCCTAACGATGAGGAGATTACAGTTATTGTTGACTATGCTCACACACCAGATGGATTAGAGAATGTGTTGAGTACGATTAATTCATTCGCTAAACAACACGTCTTCTGTGTTGTCGGTTGTGGTGGTGATCGAGAAACAACGAAGCGGCCAATTATGGGTAATATTGCGGTTCAACATTCAACGGACGCCGTGTTAACCTCTGATAATCCACGGACGGAAGATCCTGATAAGATTCTGGATCAAGTTGTTGCTGAACTGCAACCAAAGACATTTACACGCATTACTGATCGCCGTGACGCCATCAACTATGCACTGAGTCAAGCTAAGGCTGGTGATGTGGTTCTAGTTGCTGGGAAAGGTCATGAAGATTATCAGATTATTGGCACAACTAAGCATCATTTTGATGATGTTGAAGTCGTCAATGATTATTTCAATGGTAAAAAGTAGATCAGACAAAAAATGGGGTGCAGTGTAAATGAAAGATTTTTGGAAAAACTATCGTAGTACGTTGTTAATTTTAGTTGGTTTAATTATTGGTGGGATTGCCGGTGCAGTCTGGGGGACTAAAGTCGATGTTGTCAAGCCATTAGGTGATTTATTCTTGAATCTAATGTACATGATTTTGATCCCACTGGTCTTTTTCAGTATTTCTTCTGCAATTGGGAGTATGACCGAAGTTAAACGATTGGGTAAAATTCTCAGTGCAACCCTAGGTGTCTTCTTGGGAACGGCATTAATCTCTGCAATTCTCGGTTATCTTTGTGTGTTGGTCTTTAAACCAATTCAAGGAATTGATATGGCCAGTGTTAAAAGTATGATGGGAAATGTCAAAGGCGCCAGCAGTAGTAGCAGTTCACCGCTGGCACAAATTGTTGCAACTTTTACTGTTGATGACTTCAGTAAGATTCTTTCTAAGAGTAACATGTTGTCCTTAATTGTTGTTTCAGTCTTAGTTGGTGTAGCCGCTTCTGCATCTGGTAAAGCCGCTGAACCATTTACGAAGGTTTTGGCAGCTGGCAACGTGGTGACGATGCGAATTGTTAAGTACATTATGTATTATGCGCCGATTGGCTTAGGTTGCTTCTTTGCCACGGTTATTGGTAACCTTGGCGCTGAAATGGTTGGCGGTTATTTACGGACTTTGATTATTTATATCGGTTATACTATTTTCTACTTCTTCGTTGTGATGAGTTTTTATGCCTATATTGCTGGCGGCCGTCAAGGCTTTCATAAGCTATGGCAAAACATTGGTATTCCTGCGATTACCGCTATTGCGACGAGTTCTTCAGCAGCATCAATTCCAGTCAACTTGGAATACACGAAGGAGATTGGTGTCACAGCCGATATTGCCGACACGGTCATTCCTCTGGGCGCGAACGTTCATAAAGATGGTTCAGTGGTCGGCGGTATTTTAAAGACAACGTTCCTCTTTGTCCTCTTTGGTAAAAGCATTTCCTCGCCTAAAGATGCGCTTTTGATTATTGCCGTTGGTTTCTTGGTCGGTGTGGTTATGAGTGCAATTCCGGGTGGAGGTTTCGTTGCCGAAACAGTGATTATTACCATCTTTGGTTTCCCGATGACGGCGCTACCATTAATTCTGATTATTAGCGAAATTATTGATATTCCCGCGACATTACTCAACTCAACGAGTAATGTAACGTCGGCAATGTTGATTACACGAATTGTTGAGGGCAAAGACTGGCTTAAAAATGTAGTTATCAGTAAATAATTAATTGAACAAAAAAATTTAAATATCCCCGTGAGCATCTTGATTAGAGATTCTCGCGGGGATATTTTTATAGTTTAAACATAGTGACAACTAAAACTGTTGTTTGGTGCTGCTTCGCGCTTGCGCAAAGGTTGTGTACAGGGACGTGCGAGGTACCGTGGCGGCAAATAAATACTTGTCGCTGGAACGTAGTGGGCGTCGATTTGAGCCGATTGAAGTACAAATCGTCTCAAATACGAGCCTTAATGTAAGCAATAAATTGCTAACATTAATGTCACTACTGAGCGGTATTTATTTGCCGCCACTAATCTAGCAAGAAGGCAACCTTTGCGCAAGCGCTGAATTGATGAGTGGTTGAATTACCCTCCAATTTTAGAAACACAAACTTGCAGATAAGTTGCACTAACGCACTTTCATCAGTGCCGGAGGGAAATCGCGGTCAGCCGCGGAATTGTTGTTAGTGGTTTACCACTTACAACAAAGCTTGAGTTTGAGACGAATCGGTTTTTATTCGGCTCAAACCAATGCTCGCAGCGTTCCACCAGCGTATTTTCCGTAGGCACGAAGAACGGCAGCATAACAGTTCTAGGATTCGGCTGCTCTCAATAAAGTTCACATTTAAGATGAATTACTTTTTATTCGGCTCAAACCAAACTCGCAGCGTTCCACCAGCGCATTTCCCGCAGGCACGAAGAACGGCAAAATAACAGTTCTAGGGTTGAGTACTTCTAATAAATCTCGTATTAAAAACAAATTAGTTTGATTAGCACAACATTCATCGCCACTTATGATGAACTAACGATAGCTTTTACCGAAATTAGTACCAGCCGCAGGAGTTCCAATGAGCTAAGGCGTTTGACCATGAGCCATAACGAGAAGTGACGTAACTGTTGGCAACACGTTCTTGATTAGCGGGTGAGTAATCACCATGTAGATAACTAGCGGATAATTGATATTTACCAACATATTGACCATTACGTGCAGTATAACTACCACCTGATTCGCGACCAGCGATAACTGCTTTGGCACTGGCATCAGAACCACTTACGGACGCTGTTTTAGTGTTGGTAACGGTCGGTGTTGATTGTTTGGCTGTTGTTTTAGTAGTTGTAACTTTTTGAGCCGCAAGTTTTTTGGCGGTAGCCTTTGCTAGAGCAACTTTAGTAGCACGTGCTTTTGCAACTGCCAATTTTTCTGCAGCGGCTTTTTTAGCAGCGGCAATCTTTTTAGCTTCTTCGGCTTTCTTTTTAGCAATTTCTGCTTGTTGTTTCTGATTAGCTAATTGTTCAGCGGTGTTGGCAATTTGTTGT
Source organism: Lapidilactobacillus bayanensis (assembly GCF_003946695.1). GTDB lineage: Bacteria > Bacillota > Bacilli > Lactobacillales > Lactobacillaceae > Lapidilactobacillus > Lapidilactobacillus bayanensis. Next base: position 20,427 of record NZ_RHOX01000030.1, read on the forward strand.
GCACGACGTGTTTGAGCAGTCGCAATTGTTTTTTGATCCTGAACCATTTTGTGAACAGCCGTTACTTTAGTAATCGTTTCTGTTGTCGGGTAGTAAGTTTGATCTTGCACTTGGGTTGTTGGTGTAGCAGCAACTAAGTTTAAGTTAGACATCATCACGGCGCCAGCCACAGTGAAGCTAAATAATATTCTGGTCGCCAATCCTTTGTTATGGAAAAACTTCATAATTAATATGTGCCCCTTCAAGATTCAATAATCTATTCAACGGGAAACAGCATACCATTTCAATATAACAGCGCTATACCATTAATATTACATCTTCGGCTGATCGCCGGAATTTTGTTATTGTTTTGAAACATAATGCGATTTTTGTAATACTTTTGAAATAAAATTGCCAATTTTTAGCAATTGTATTCGCTATCATTTTTATTTTGACAGTTTCAAAATGGAACTGGGTAGTAAACCTGATTGTAAAGTGGACAACTGATCGCGTTAATCAGCGACTAATACCTAGCCTAGTTAGCATTCTAATGTTAATAATGGTATAGTTTTAACCATTGTATTCGAAAGGAATTTTGTTATGAGTGTATTAACGGTGACCGACTTAAGTCATTCTTTTATAGATAAGACGTTGTACGAGAATGCTAATTTTAAAGTTGAACGGCAAGATCATATGGGAATTGTTGGTCAAAACGGTGTTGGCAAAAGTACGTTAATCAAGATTTTAACCGGCGAGATTTTGCCAGATGCGGGTAAAATTGTTTGGCAAAAAAATACCAATATTGGTTATTTGGATCAGTACGCTAACTTAATTGCCGGCACGACAATTTATGATTTCTTAGAAACGGCGTTTGCTGATCTTTTCGCAACTGAACAAAAAATGAATCAATTATATGAAGATTACTCACAAAATCTCAATGACGATTTGTTAGAAAAAGCTGGCCGGATGCAAACTAAACTAGAAGAGTCAGGCTTCTATGAGATTGAGACAAGTATTACGACTGTTGCCAGTGGCTTGGGTTTAGATGATATTGGGTTAGATCGCGATGTTTCTGAGTTAAGCGGTGGTCAGCGCTCTAAAGTTATTTTGACTAAATTGCTCTTGCAGAATCCTGATGTTCTTTTGTTGGATGAACCAACGAACTATTTGGATACGAAACATATTGATTGGTTGATCGACTATCTGAACGACTTTACAGGTGCGTTCTTGGTTATTTCCCATGATGATGCCTTTTTGGAGCGGATTACGAATTGTATCTTAGATATTGAGTTCGGTCAGATTACGCGTTATACCGGCGATTTACAGTCTGCTTTTCGTCAAAAAGATGAAAACGCGCTGGCTTATCGGCGTGCGTATGCTAAACAACAAGAGCAGATTGAGAAGAGTAAGGCCTATATTCGTAAATTTAAGGCTGGCTCTCGCTCAAAATCTGCACGTAGCCGCGAGAAGCAGTTGGCTCACTTGGATGTTTTGAAAAAGCCAGATCATTTAGCAAAGCCACGTATTGATTTCTTCTATAAAGTTACAGAAAGTCGGATTTTATTGACGACTGATAATTTGTTCTTTGGCTATGATGCAGCTTTAAACAAACAAGCCTTGGACTTTTCAGTAGCTCATGATGAAAAGGTGTTGATCTCCGGTTATAATGGCATTGGTAAATCCACCTTGTTGAAAACAATCTTGGGACAGATTCCGGCAATTAATGGTGAGATTGAGATAGCCCCAACAGTTAAGATTGCATACTACAATCAGAGTTTAAGCTGGCCGCATAAGTTGGCGACACCACTACAATACTTGCAAAATGCTTATCCGCTAGAAAAACCAAAGATTTTGCGCCAAACTTTGGCAAAGACTGGTCTAACCGCACAGCAAGTCATGTCACCATTAGTTGATCTTTCTGGTGGAGAACAGGCCAAGGTTAAGCTGGCGGAAGTGATGTTAACGCCCGCTAATTTACTAATATTGGATGAGCCCACCAATCATTTAGATGACGCAACGAAGACGGCATTGAGTAAAGGTATTCAAGAGTTTCCCGGTGCGGTATTATTTGTCACCCATGAGGCCAATTTTTACGATGATGCCTGGATTGACAAGAATATCAACATTGAAAAATTGCAATAGCATTATGATGCTAATCAATTCGATTAATAGAAAGTCAATGGACCTGACCTGAGATGAAATTCTGGGACATTGGCTTTCTTTTGCCGTAGAACTCGAAGCGACTTTTTTAACTTCCTTTTTGAAGATTGAGGGTTGACATTAATTATATAAGTCTGTATACTTTTAAAAGTTGTCAAGGAGAGCAAGTCATTAAGCAATAAATTAATTAAAACTTTCTGTTGACAAGATATTGTATCGCATGATATGATTATTAAGTTGTCGTTGAGACACAGTAGACCTTTGAAAACTGAACAAAGTTTCGAGAATATGTAGGGTTTATTGCAGAGATGTAATGAACAAAGAAACATTAACGA
>NZ_RHOX01000031.1 GCF_003946695.1 Lapidilactobacillus bayanensis
TATCCATGCCGAACACAGAAGTTAAGCTTCTTAGCGCCGAGAGTAGTTGGTGGGAGACTGCCTGCGAGGGTAGGGCGTTGCCACGCTAAATGAAGAGGAACTCATAATGAAAATTATGAGTTCCTCTTTTTGTATATTCAATTCAGGGAGTTATCTGATAGGTGCGGCTAAGATCAGAGGTTTTATTGTGACGATTAATATACATTTAGTACAGAACAACTAAACTGTTGCTATATTCTACTGATTAAGTCTAACTGTTACGTGATTTATTAAAGATTATCGATTAATAAATGTTTTTAAAAAGGATTATTAAACTAACGAAGATTTAAATAACAGCCTGTTTTGATGATGAGCAAATCTGTTGCATTTCCTACCGAAACCCGTTATTTTAATTATAGCGAATGAAATCGGTTGCAAATAACGTTTGCTATTTAATTAGCGGTGCGACTTTTATTCAACGACTATTATAACGAAAATACGAGGTGCTAGTTATGTCTAATCCAAATACTATTCCCGCAAGTGTCGCTATGTTACGTGTTCTTGAGGCATGGGGCGTTAAACATATTTATGGTTACCCTGGTGGTTCCTTTAATTCAACAATGTCAGCATTAGATGCAGAGAAGGAGCGATTGAAGTACGTTCAGATTCGCCACGAACAAGTTGGTGCTATTGCAGCTAGTGCAGATGCAAAATTGACTGGTAAAATTGCGGTTGCTTTTGGGTCAGCTGGTCCAGGAGCAACTAACTTGTTAACGGGTTTATACGATGCTCGCGAAGATCACGCACCGGTTCTGGCCTTAATTGGGCAAGTGCCAAGTACCAATATGAACTACAATTATTTCCAAGAATTCGCTGAAAATCCGATCTTTGCAGATGTGGCAGTTTATAATCGCTTAGTCATGACACCACAGAGCTTGCCCTATGTTGTCGACAAGGCAATTCGCGAAGCCTATAAGCATCGTGGTGTGGCAGTTGTTGTCATTCCTAATGACTTTGGCTATGTGCCAATTGCGGATGAGCCATATGCGAGCACATCGCCATCTGACCTGAAGCAACGTCCGTTACCGAGCACAACTGATGAAGAAGCTGATCATGTTTTAGAAATGATCAAGGCTGCTAAACGCCCGGTTATCCACGTTGGTCGCGGAATCGGCACTGGCGGTGAAAAATTAGTTGAGTTATCGAAAAAATTACAAGTACCAATTGTGACAACTGGGCTGGCAAAGGGTTTAGTTCCAGATGACTACGAAGGTAATCTTGGCTTTGCTAACCGGGCGGCAATGAAGGCAGCTCAAGAGATTTTTGGTGTCGCTGATTTGGTGATTGTGCTTGGAGCTGACTTCCCATTTGCTAACTTAGTTTACCGAACTCATCCTTTCAAGTTTGTACAAGTAGATATTGATCAAAGCCAATTCGGCCGACATCATTATTTAGACTATGGTGTTTGGAGCGACGCGACAGATTTCGTAGAAAAATTGTTGGCACGTAGTGAAACAGTGGCACCAACACCGTTCTTTAAGGCGGCAGTCGCAGACAATCAGAATTGGCGTGAATATTTACAAAAGATGATGAATCGTGATACAGAGCCATTAGAGTTTGAACCACTTTATAAAGAAATCAATCGAATTGCAGAACCAGATGCAATTTTCTCAATTGATGTTGGTGATAATATCATTAATTCCTTCCGTTATTTGAATATCACGCCGAAGAACAAATGGACAATTTCTGCCTTGTTCGCTACGATGGGCTATGGCTTACCAGGTGCAATTGCTGGCAAATTAAGTTTCCCAGAGCGTCAAGTGTTCAATATCGCTGGTGATGGTGCTTTTTCAATGGTGATGCAGGATTTAATTACAGAGAAAAAGTATCAATTACCCGTTATTAACATTATTACAAGTAATACAACTTTGAACTTCATTAAGTCAGAGCAAGATGATATTGACATGGTCGAACATAGTGGCATTGAGATTGAAGATCAAGATTTTGCCATGATTGCGAAGGCTATGAGAGTTGAATCTATCACAGTTCGTAAGAGTAGCGATTTAGCGGCGGCCTTCGATCAAGCACTAGCAGTAACGAAAGCTGGCCGACCATTCTTAATTGATGCTAAAATCACCGCAAAACGTGGCTTACCTGTGGAAGTTTTGGATATGAGAATTGAAGATGGTAAGTTAACAGAAACAATCAGTTCTGACTACAATGCCAATCACACTTTACCCAAGGCTGACTCAGTGGAAGACTTCTTTGCTTCCTACGATGGTGCAGAATTAAAACCATTGGCACACTTCTTTGACGAAGCTGGCGTTGAATTATAAAAATGACATCTTAACGGAACCGGAAGAAAAATTCCGGTTCCGTTTTGTTTATCAATGAGACAAGATTGCAAGAGCGAAATGAGATGATGAAAATGACAAAGTATTTGATTTTTGGCGTTGAAATAATCGCGATTATTTTGTGGCTGTCACTCGGCGCTAGCTCGACTTTTACTGCAGTTTTAGGTGTGGTTGTAATTATTGTGCTCTCTCAAAGTGCGCATCATTTTTTTCACGCTCGTTAGTTTGACTATAATTAAGAATTAGATCAAATAAATAAGTAAGGGAATGCAAGGCTGTGTTGAATTCGCCGCTTTATTTGCTTAAACTTTTAATTAAATCAGACAGTGTAGCCAGGGTGGGTCTGTGAATTTCAACTTTGCTTGCGCAATAACACTAAAAAGAGGAACCAGGACAAAATCCCGGTTCCTCTTTAAGTTGCGAAAATAGTTTGTAACATTAAATGTCATTAGGATGTAACCCAAGCAGCGAGTTGATGACGGTGTTGTTGTCGCTTGTAGCCTTCAACAATCATCATTGGGGTAACAGCGGCAATGAGAACAATTCCCCAAGTGCTTGCCGACAAGGTAACGACACCGAACAAGGTTGCCAGTGGCGGCGTTAAACCAATCATAATTAGCACGGCCATGGTTCCAATAACGCTCCAAGTTAGCACTGGATTACTGGTGAAAGTCCGCTTCGTGATTGGGCCACGGGTTTTGATGGGAAACATATCAAGAACAGAACCAATCGCTAGTACGAAGAATAACATGGACATACCTAATGCGGCGTTGTTATTGCTGAGGCCGAAGCGCCCTAGCGCGTAAATACTAAGAATCAGAGCGACATACGTCACTGTACGAACGATAACGCGCTGGGCAAGGCCATTACTCCAAATACTAGCGTTGCGGTTGAGCGGTGAGAAGGACATGACGCCAGCTTCACTAGGTTCTTGGCTAAGGAAGAAACCAGGAATACCATCGGCCAGAATATTAATAATTAGCATTTGTTCGGCAGAAAGCGGTGCACCCCAGCCGATTAAAACAGCGGCTAATAACGTAAAAATTTGAGCGAAGTTGACGGAAACCAAAAATTCAACGGCTTTTAAAATATTCTGATAAACGGTCCGGCCTTGGCGAACAGCGGCAATAATTGTAGCAAAATTATCATCAACTAAAATCATATCGGCTGCACTTTTGGCGACATCACTACCAGTAATGCCCATGGCAATGCCGACATCAGCTTGACGCAGAGCCGGTGCATCATTAACACCGTCACCAGTCATTGCAACGACTTCACCGCGCTCTTGCCAAATTTTAACGATTCGTAATTTGTCGGTGGGGGTCGTCCGTGCAAAAACGCGCACTTGATCAATTTTTGTTTTTAATGTGGCATCATCCATTTCTGCTAACTCTGCGCCAGATAGAACAAGTCCATCAGAATTTAAAATACCGATTTCTCGCGCAATAGCAGTGGCTGTGCCAACGTGGTCACCAGTAATCATGACAGTACGAATACCAGCTTGATGTGCCTCACCAATTGCCGCAGCAACTTCTTGACGCGGTGGATCTTGAATACCAACTAGACCTAGTGGAATTAATTGACTCAGTTTTGTCGCCCAGGTTTCGCCAGGATCTTCAGCAAAGTATTGATAACCACCAGCCAGAACACGTAATCCTGAAGCCGTTAGCCGATCATGGGCACTTTGGAGCGTCATTTGATCAGTTGCATTGGCAAACTGCAAACGGTCGAACGCCCCTTTAATAATTGCTAAATAGCCATGCTCGGCTTTGTGCAACGTCGCCATTGTTTTTTTAGCAGAGTTAAAAGGATCTTCGGCCACTTGTGGGTATTGCTTTAAAGCAGCTACTTGCGAATAACCTTGGTCATGCGTAAAACGTAAAATTGCCAGCTCCGTTGGACTACCGCTATCTGTGGTGGCCGTTTCGCCTAACTTAGCGTTGGTTGCCAAAGCCCATAGCGGTCCTAATTTTGCATCCAGGGTTGTTATATCTGTGCCAGATGGCGCGATACTTTTAACGACGGTCATTTTATTTTGAGTCAGTGTACCAGTTTTGTCCGAAGCGATAACGGTCACATTGCCAATTGTTTCTACTGCGGTGATTCGCCGCACGATGGCATTTTGGCGAGCCATTTGCCGAACGCCATGAGTTAGACTTAAGGTTACAATAACTGGTAGTGACTCTGGCACGGCAGCAATTGCTAATCCAATCCCAATCATCATAGCTTCAGCTGGCGAGTCCTGATAGAGTAGAATTGCCAATAAAATAGCAGCAATACCGCCGACGATAGCCATCAATGAGAGACGCAATCCTAATGAGTTAAGGCGTTGCACTAATGGCGTCTCAATTTTTTTGGTTGTGTTAAGTAAATTAGCAATTCGACCCAGTTCCGTTTGCATGCCAATTGCCGTCACAAGAACAGTTGCTGTGCCTTGAAGTACTGCAGTTCCAGAATAAACCTGGTGCTGATCAGTTGTGTTCTTTTCGATGGGTTCACTTTCGCCAGTCAAAATTGCTTCTTCAACTAATAAACCAGTCGTCATCAAAACATCACCATCTGCAGCGACGGTATTGCCAGCACTTAACAGAAGAATATCACCAGGAACTAATTCTTGAGCCGGAATAGTTTGCCGCTTGCCATCGCGCTTAACATCGACAGTTTGCGCAGATAAAGTCTGAAGACTCTGAATTGCCTTTTCGGTGCGTCCTTCTTGAAATAAGCTAATACCAACGTTTGAAATAACAATTAAGGTAATGACGGCCGGTTTAGTCCAGCCACTATCAGTAGTAGCGGCTAAATAAGTAGACAGGACTACGGCAAACAACAAGACCAAAGACGTAATATCACGCATATGATAAAAAATACGCTGAAAAATATTAGGTTTTTTCTGTTCGACTAAGACATTCTCGCCGAATTCGGATTGTAATTGTTGAACCTCTGTAGCAGTTAGCCCTTGTTCAGGATTGGTATGGGGCGACTGAAGTGATGGGTTGGTTTGAGTCATTAGAATAGTTGCTCCTCTCCACAAGACGGGGGATAATCATCTTTACCATTTAAGCTTAGCATGGTGATTATTTGTCGAGCAAATCTAAAAACTCAGCTCTAATCAATCCTAGTGGTACCTATTGATGGTTAAAAAGTTATTTTAACGGTCAGATACGAAAATTATTTAAGATATTTAGCAATGTTTTTGAGCGTGGCTGTGCGTTTCTGTGCTGATTGATCCTCGGCGTTGAAGTTATGCCAGTAATAGTGATGCAGTCCTAGTTTGTTGAACGTGCCACGTTTTAGTGATTTTGTCACGGGATTGCCGAAGACAAGGCGGTATAACGGTGTTGGCGTTCCAGCAACGGTGAAAACAATGATTTTGGGATTATGAGGCAATAAATGAGGGCTCTTTTTTTGATAGTGGTTTTTACTCAAAACTTTATCTAAAAAGCCCTTCGTCATGGCGGGCATTACTTCCCACCAAATTGGAAAAACAAAGATAATACGATCGGCTACGGCCAAACGTTGGTAATAACTTTCTGCTTGTGGATCGACAGGTTGTTTAGTGCGCCAATTTTCTAAGTCACTTTGATGCATCACAGGGTCGAAATGCTCAGCGTGTAAATCAATGACGTCGACAACATCACCGCTAGTTGTGAGAGTGTTAATCACGGCTTTGCCAAGTGCAGCGCTATAACTGCGAAAATGGGGCTGGTTTTCACTAGCAGCTAGAGTGTAAGGATGATCAAAAACAAGAACGTCTTTCATAAGGATTACTTCTTTCAATTATTTATTCCTTGGAATATAATTGAAAGTATAGAACGATCAAATAAATTTGTCAAATATATTCGGAGGAATATAAATGAAAGAACAACCGCGTGAACAATTATTTGAACAGCTTCAAAATGAATTGACCACGTTTCATCATCGTCAGATTGACCCGGAAACAATGGCTTGGTTCGTTAAGAAAAGTTCGGCCGCATTACAAAACAGTGTTCAAAAACTGACGCTTAATGATCTTGACTTAATTGATGTCATTGCTGATCATCCTAATGAACGGTTAAGTGATTATGCCAATTATTTAACTATTCGCCAAGGAACAGTTTCTAAAAGTATTACCAAACTAGCGCGGGAGCAATTAGTTGTTAAGTTCCATCAAGGTGAGAATAAAAAAACAACCTTTGTCAAATTGTTGCCATTAGGTCAACAGCTCTATGCGTTGCATCGCCAGTACCATCGCGACAATGATCGAAGACTAAAGGCGGTTTTGGACCGCTTTTCTGATGACGACTTAGCTATTGTGGCACGCTTCTTACAAGTTGTTAATGAAAGTGAATAGCAATTATTTCATATCGGTTACACGTCATCAGGGCTTATTCACCATTGAGATTATTTCTGATGGCGTCGTCTAGAACAGCCGAATTTTACACAGTTATTTTCCGAATAATGCCAAATAAATAGACTTGGAATTTTTTGTTCCAAGTCTAGGTCATGTAACGCTGAATGATCTACATTTACGCTCGTCCATTGTTGAAGAAACATTTCGAATGGGTTAATTTGATTGCAGCGTATCATCAGCAATAAAGAATAAGCTAAATTCTGTCGATAAATAGATTCATTAATTGCGCTATTTCTTGGGGGTTACTTTTGTTAAGTTCGTGTAAACCATTGGGAACAATTTCTAATTTTGAATTCAAAATCAAATGATTAATTTCCTTAGTTGTTTTTAAATTTAACTTATCTTTACGACCGCACATCACTAATGTGGGCAGCTGAATGAGGCTTAATGTAGTCGTTAAATCTTGTTGATTGATGGAGGAAATCAGGTCTAGCAATTGCTTTTTAGTTAACCCCATTATGTTTAATTGTTTGACTGATAAGAAATTGAACATTAATGTTTGTAAGACATTAACTGCTTTAGGAATTGATTTATAAATAGCGCTACAAATAATCAGGCCTTTTAAATTTTTACTTAGTTTAGCTGTGGCGTAGTTAAGTGCTAACAACCCACCTAAAGATAAGCCGACTAATACAAAAGGTTCGTTTATTTCTTCTAACACATTGTTAACTTCTTGTTCTAGCCTGTTAAATGAGACAGGCGTATTTTCAGCTATTCCTTTGAATAAATTCACAACACTAGCTGGATTACTTAATTCACTAATTACTGAATCCCAATCCGCTGTCTTTTGCCCAAGGCCGGGTAGAATCACAATTCTCATGTAGCACCTCAGAAGTTATTTCCGCGTTTGTGTGTATTGCCGGTAGTTCGTCAACAAGTGATTCAGCAATCCCTTATCTAAATTCGTCTGATAAGCGAACACAATGGCGCCAGTAATTAATAAATTGAAGAAATTACTTAATAGCGCAGCAAAACCTAGCAAGTTTTCATGTGTCAACATTCTTGTTATCGCTTCTAGCGGAAAACTGACTAACATGATCACAATTAAGATGTTCCAGAATGGTAATTTAGAGCGCTCAATTAAATAGACCAGTAAGAGATAGGATAAGAACCACAGCACACTTATTTTTAACAACAGCGCGAAGTCAAGGTCTCTTGTATTGTTTTTTACCGAAAAAAATAATAAAAACAGCGGAATCCCTGCAGCAAAACTTGCCTTTAATAAATGATAGTTTTTGGTCTGTTTAAAAGCTATCAAAAATGTTAATAAAAATAAACATGACGATAATACGATTTGTGACCAAGTTAATTGTTTATTGATTGCTAAATCAACAATGATGCTTGTTAATCCGCCGATATTCGGACAGGCAATGAGTAAAACATAAATTGTTTCAGAGATGCTTCTCTTTTTTAAACTAGATACCATTTTCGTATCCTCCCGCAATAATTTATCAAGGGAAAGGTTAAAATAATCACTTAGTAAAATCAGACTTTCAATATCGGGATAGCTCCTTCCTACTTCCCAGTTTGAAATGGTTTGTCTTGAGACATGTAATTCTCTTCCCAATTCTTCTTGTGTCAAACTTAGTTTTGCACGATTTTCTTTGATTTTATCTCCCAGTGACATCTAACCTGCTCCTTGTAAAATTACTGTAATGAAAGTATAGCATTTATACAATCATAGAATGTGAGAACGGCTAATAAAGGTGCGCTTAGTTAATGAGCATCGTTGATATACTAGGAATAGGGCTGCATAGAAGCACTGGCTTGGTGAGATGGGAACAAAAATTGGTTGTGACTTTTTGAGTGTTGTTTTCCATAGAATCGTAGCGGAATCATGCTATGACTTTCGAAAAAATTTTTTAAAAAATAAAGAGGTATTATGAAGCGGTTAGAATAGCAAAATCTAACCGCTTTTGTGTGTACCTAAATTGGTTGGTTATAAAAAATATGTCGATTTGTTTCTTGACTATATTAATACTAATCCAGTTAAAGCTTGATTTTACCGGCTTTGGGAATGCGGTTAAAAATCTGCCTCAGTTTGCAATTAAACATTATGACATATACTGGCAACAAAAGGATATTTAAAATGACACAAGCTCGAATATAATGTAAGCGTAGCCAATGCTTATATCACAAAATTAAGGAGTAATCGATGATGAATAGCAAATTAAAACTTTGGGAGAATTACCAATTATCAAATATTAATAGAATGGCACCGCGTAGCAGTTACCGCACTTACTTTGCAAAAAATGATCAGCAAGTGCGTAATTATCAATCACTCAATGGCACCTGGAAATTTAAATTTATTGCTGCACCAGAATACGCACCAAAAGATTTCCAGAATATTGATTTCGATGATACTTCTTGGGATAACATTCCTGTTCCTAGTAATTGGCAACTGCAAGGATATGGCAAGATGCATTATTCTGATTTGTGGTATAACTTTCCCATTAATCCACCACATGTTCCTTCTGAAAATCCGACTGGCTTGTATCGGCGAACTTTCACAGTGGCTGACGTGGCAACAGATGAACAATATATCATTGGTTTCGACGGTGTAGACTCTGCATTTGAACTTTATCTTAATGATGAGCGTGTTGGATTCAGTAAAGGAGCAAGACTAGCCAGCGAGTTTGATGTCACTCAATATTTGCACAAAGGTGAAAATACGATTGCTGTACGTGTCGTTCAATGGTCAGATGGCACGTATTTAGAAGATCAAGATATGTGGTGGTTAAGCGGTTTATTTCGTGATGTTAAGTTATATTCTCGACCTCAAAAAGGACTCTATGATTTAAAAATTAGAACATACTTGCATGATGATTATACTAAGGGTGAATTAGTTGTAACACCAACCTTCACACTGACTGATCACCAAAAGATTACCTATCAACTAGCCAAAGATAATCAGATTGTTTTTGAAAAAACGGTTGATGGGAATGTTAGTCTCGATGAACAAGTTAATGACGTTCAACTTTGGTCTGCTGAAACACCAACATTATATGATTTGACATTGACGGTAACGAATCAAGGTCAAGTGCTTGAGGTGGTTAAACAAAAGGTCGGTTTCCGTCAAATTGAAATTGTCGGTAAAACCTTTTTAGTCAATGGGGTTGCCATTAAGTTAAAAGGCGTTAATATGCACGACTACAGTGCTACCAAGGGAAGAGTCATGACGAAAGATGATTTCTTGAAAAACATCCGCCTGATGAAGAACAGCAATATTAACGCTATTCGTACTTCGCACTATTCTAAAGCGCCTATTTTTTATGATCTTTGTGATGAGCTTGGTATGTATGTTATTGACGAAACAGATTTGGAGTGTCACGGTTTCGAACTAACAGGACGTTATGACTGGATTACAGATGATCCTAAGTGGCAACCGGCCTATGTTGATAGAATGCGGCGCACATTACAACGTGATAAGAACCATCCATCAATTATTATGTGGTCATTAGGTAACGAATCGAGTTTTGGTGACAACTTTCGGGCGATGGCAGCATACTGTAAAGCAGAAGATCCAACTAGATTAGTTCATTATGAAGGTGACTTTGATGCCGAGGTTACAGATGTTTATTCAACAATGTACACTTGGTTGGAACATGATTCAAAGCTAACTATGGATCAAGTTATTCAAAAGACACAAAAACCACACATACTTTGCGAGTACGCTCATTCAATGGGTAATGGACCTGGTAATTTAAAAGAGTATCAAGATCTATTTTACAGTCATGAACAATTACAAGGTGGTTTTATTTGGGAATGGTTTGATCAAGGGATTACCGCTGAACAGAATGGTCAAGTTTATTATCGTTATGGCGGTGATTTCGGCGATGAACCGAACAACAGTAATTTCTGTATTGACGGATTAATTCGTCCGGATGGGCGTCCATCAACTGCCTTAACAGAAGTTAAAAAAACATTTGAGCCATTCCAGATTAATGTGATTGACCTACCAACTTTACAAATTGAAATGTTTAATCGCTTGGATTTTCTAACAAGTAAAGCCTTTAACTTTAATTATCTACTTGAAGAAGATGGTAAGGAGATCTTGCATGGTCCGTTAAATATTACCGAAATTGCACCACACCATAGTAAAAAAATTAAATTAGCCCTTCAACTGCCACAACTAGATCTCAATAAACTTTATGTCTTGCATATTCAATCATCCTTAGCAGAATCAACAGAATGGACAACTGATGCTGATTTGGGCGATAGCACAATTGTTATACAACGTCCCAAAAATAATTTTAATCATCAAGAGAAGTTTCCAATTACAGCTAATGAAGACGATTTGTCAATTGATATTCAAGTTAAGCAAAATCAATATCGCTTTGACAAAATTAGTGGAAAATTTAGCCTAACACAGCATGAAAGCCCAATTATTACTGAGGGTATTCAAATGAATTTTTGGCGAGCACCGATTGATAATGATATGGAATTATTGAATGACTATTATCACAAATACTTCTTGAATTTATGGCATGAAAATACTGTCGATGTTAGTTTACAAAAACTTGGTAACGGTGATTACCAAGTGACTATGGAGAAGTTAGTTGGCACAACTAATAGCGGTTGGTATTATCAAATTCAACAAGACTATCTGATCCATCAAGACGGAAGTTTCGACTTTAAGGTTAACGGAATTGCAGCGGGTAAATTAGATTGTGCTCCGGAAATGTTGCCACGAATTGGAGTGGTACTCCAATTACCAAATGACTATCAACATGTAACTTATCGTGGTCTTGGACCAACAGAAAACTACATGGACTCTTGCCAGGCAAGTTATTTAGGTGTCTTTGATACAACTGTTGATAATTTATTTGTTGATTATGTTAAACCGCAAGAGAATGGTAATCATATGTCTACAGACTTGATTGATCTGAGAGCTAATGATGATCAAATCGAAATCAAAACATTCAATCCATTGAACTTTAGTGTGTCGAATTATACAGATCGGTCTTTGGAGCTGGCCAAACATACAGTTGACCTTCAGAAGTCAGATGCAGTCAACTTATATATTGATTTCAAACAGAATGGTCTCGGGACAAATTCTTGTGGGCAAAATCAACTGAAAAAGTATCGCTGTAAATTTGCTGATTTCAGTTTCGGGTTTAACTTCGAATTGAATTAAACAAGTTAAGAATTTCGTAGATTTGCTTGCTTAACTAAGTCCTATAAACGGAGGAGACAAATAATGGACAATGAAAAAAATTCGCGTCAACGTTTAGGATCTTCTGCCTTAATGTTGATGACATTTGCGGCAGTCTTTAGTTTTCCTAGTATTGTTAATAATAGTATTACAATTGGTTTAGCAACAATCCCTGGTTATATTTTTGGCAGTGTTTTCTACTTTTTACCTTTTATTCTAATGGTTGCCGAATTTGCATCGGCTAATTCGGATAAGGAATCAGGTGTGCATAGTTGGTTAGAGAGTGTTCTTGGCAGTAAGTTTGCCTTTCTTGGCGCCTGGTCTTACTTCTTTGTTAATCTATTCTTCTTTGTTTCATTATTACCTAACACGTTGATTTATGGATCATATACTTTTTTAGGAAAGAATGTCTTCGAAGGTCCATCAGGTACTAGGATTATTTCGGTTTTATCAATCGTATTGTTTTGGATTATGACTTGGGTTTGTATCAAAGGGGTTACTTGGATTTCAAAGGTAACCAATCTCGCTGGCACGGCGCGGATCTTTATGGGAATAGCCTTTGTTGTACTCGCATTTATTGTCGTAATGGGTATGGGAGAACAACCCGCTCAGGACTTTACATTCAAAACGGTCTCACCAAAATTTGATTGGACCTTCTTCATGACAATGGCTTGGATTCTTCAGGCAGTCGGAGGTGGTGAAAGTATTGGTGTGTACATTAAGGATACTAAGGGTGGTAATAAAACATTTGTCCGCACGATGATTATTTCTACAGTTTTTGTTGGCTTGATGTATGTACTAGGTGCTGTTGCTGTTGGCTTTGTGGTCCCTCATTCAGTTTTGACCGGCAATTTTTCTAATGGTATTTTTGATATCTTTAGAATTCTAGGTGCACACTTTAATATTCCTGGTGGTGTGATGGTTCGCCTAGTCGGCTTGATTTTGTTCGTCGGTAGTTTGGGATCATTGGCACTATGGACTGCTGCACCAGTAAAAGTTTTCTTCTCGGAAATTCCTGAAGATGTGTTTGGTAAATGGTTGGTTAAGACCAACGATGAAGGTAATCCAACCAATGCTTTGATCGTTCAAGGTATTGTTGTGACGCTACTCATGATTGTGCCTGCGATTGGTTTTGGTGATCTGAATAGTTTCTTGCAGACCTTAATTAATATGACCGCCGCAACCTCTTTGTTGCCAGTATTATTTATTTTGATTGCTTATATCGGGTTACGTTGGAAAAAAGATGACATGGCGCGTAGTTTCCGCTTTGGCAATCGTGCTTTTGGATTGACTGCCGGAATATTTCTATTGTTGGTCTTCTTATTCATTTTCTTTATGTCGACAGTTCCAGAACCACATTTAATTGCTCAAGAATTAGCGGGTAATCTACCAAAAGGAGAAGCAAGCCCAATTGGAACATTAGTCTATAACGTTTTAGGAGTTGTCCTGTTTATGGGAATTGCTTGGATTTATTGGGATCGCTATGAAAAGCGCGAAGCTAAGAAACAGTTGAAAAAGTAACTTGTGATTGTATGTTGGGAAAGTTTTAGTTGTCGCCAATTATTGAGAATTAATAAATCCTCCTTAGTCATTTGATTAAGGAGGATTTTTCATTAGGCCAATTTAATTAAGCCATGATTTGAAGGGAACAATCTCATCTGAAGCAAATTGTTTGCGAAATGCTGTTGGTGAAATGTGCCGATATTTTGAAAAGGATTTTGAGAATTGAGAATAATTAGAAAACCCAGTTTGTGTTGCAATTTCAGCGATCGATAAATTGGAAGACAATAGTAGTTGTGTTGACTGGTTAATTCTATATTGGAGTAAATATGCTTTAGGAGAAATTGCTAAATGACGCATGAAGATTTTATACAAATAACTTCTTTCAATCTTAATCATATCCGCAATTTGGCCAATTTGCAGATTAGGATTGTTATATTGCTCTTGAATAATTTTGACGGCGGCAATCATGTACTGCTGTTCAGGTGTGGTTTCGACACGGGAACGTTGATGGTAATCGTCAGTTAAAAGACTGATAATCTCATAGAATTTTCCTAGAGAGCCATATAAATGATCGTTCGCGAAAGTATCAAAAACATCTGCAAATAGCCGATCAAGTTGATGTACATTGTCATGATGATAGACATAACTACCTGATCCTAGTCCGACTGTTTTAAATATTTTCTTTGCTGCAGTGCCACGAACGCCGATCCAACGATAACTCCAAGGATTCCCGGCTAGTGGGTAATAATTATTGTCGGTATATGGCGGAATAATGAAACCATCGCCACGACTTAATTGATGAGTTTCATTGTTAATGGCGAATATTCCCTCGCCATGTACGATAAAGTGGATGAGATAATAATCTAATTGTTCATATTGGTAAGGCGCTCGTGTGCGCACATCTTCATATCCAACCTCAAAGATTGATAGCTCATCACTGATGAGATTATCTGTTCGAAGCCATTTATTTTCTTTGAACATATTTTAACACCACCTATCGTATATCATAGCATGAATGAAATCGCTTATATAGGCTTGCTCAAAGCCTTTAAAATAAAAGATAAGAAGGTGAGATAAAAATCAAATTGAGTTGGATGATTAACTTAGTTATTTTGTTTAATCAAGTTTTTGGTTGAGTAGAATGATGTAGTTAAGACACTTAGACTTGAATTTTTGTACCATGACAAAACAGAGTAAAAGGCGACTGGGACAAAAATCTCGGTATCTTTTACTCTGCATTTTAGAATGTATAAGGGCAATAACCCGTTGCTGTTCCGTGCTCTGATTTGAAACGTGCTACGAACAACTGGCCACAGTGCCTTTAAGCGTGAAGTTCCTTGCATTGTCATGCACCAATCTTTCCACTTAAATTAATACCAGCAACCCGTTGCTTTTCACGCTCTAATTAGTTCTTTCTGCGGCCAATAAACAATGAAATAACAGCGACGACGATCACCGCGCCCAGAATGGATGGAGCTAGAGCCATGCCGGCTAATTTTGGTCCCCAAGTTCCGAAGATCATTTGGCCTAGCTTAGCGCCTAGTAAACCACCAATAATATTACCAATGCAACCTAATGGCAGATCACGGCTTGTAATTGCACCGGCAATTGCACCGATCACAGCACCAATAATTAATGTCCATAACCAACCCATTAGCTTAACCTCTTTTCAAAATGAATTAGTCTTATTTTAACATAAAATAAATTAGTGCCAAAAGAAAACGCAACAGTTATCACCATTGAGAGTTGAATTTCAGCAACGTTAAACGTGATAATTTTTGCATTAAAACTATCATCAAACTGCTGCTAATGGTATGATGCAATTAGGTAATTTATAAATAAATCGTACGACCACAGATTATTAGAGGGGTGTTTTGATGGAAAGTTTTGCAAAGTATTTTGACCACACTTTATTGAAGCCTGAAGCAACTGAGCGTGAGGTTCGTCAGGTTATTGCTGAAGCTAAAGAATATCAGTTCGCGTCAGTATGTATCAATCCTTATTGGGTTAAATTAACCGCTGATGAATTAAAAGGTACTGGTGTAACGACTTGTACTGTGATTGGCTTTCCTCTGGGTGCAACGTCAACAGTTGCCAAGGTGGCGGAAACCGCACAAGCTTTGCATGATGGTGCGCAGGAAGTAGATATGGTAATCAACATTGGGGAATTGATTGCAGGTCATGATGAAGCGGTTAAGACTGATATCATGAATGTTGCGCGGGCCGCTCATGCTGGTGGTGCCAAATTAAAGGTTATTATTGAAACGGCATTACTAACAGATGATCAAAAGGTTAAAGCTTGTCAACTAGCAGTCGCAGCAGGTACGGACTTCGTTAAAACATCAACTGGTTTTTCAACTGGTGGTGCTAACGCTCACGATGTTGCAATTATGCGCAAGACAGTCGGCCCTAATATTGGTGTTAAGGCTTCTGGTGGCGTCCACAGTTTAGCTGATGCTCAAGCTGTTATTGATGCTGGGGCTAACCGGGTCGGTGCTAGTGCGTCGGTTGCCATTGTAAAAGAATACGAAGCAACTCAAAAATAATTTCTGACCATTTTTTAAGGAGGGCGTTACTTTGGCTAATGATTATCGTTTCAAACGTGTTTTTGGAATCGTACTTGATTCAATCGGTATTGGTGAAGCACCTGATGCTGCAAAATTCGGCGATGAAGGTGCTGACACATTAGGGCACATCGGTGAATTCTGGCAAGGTAAATTTAGTGTGCCTAACTTACAGAAATTGGGCTTAGGAAATATTCGTGAAGCTAAACCAATTCTTGGTGTAGAACCAATTGCTGATCCAAAAGGTTATTATGGCAAAATGTTTGAAATCTCTGCAGGTAAAGATAGTATGGATGGTCACTGGGAAATGATGGGCTTACCTGTTACCAAACCTTTGGGATTTTTCCCTAACGGATTCCCTGCAGAATTAATTAAGAAGATTGAAGATTTCAGTGGCCGCCATGTGATTGTTAATAAACCATATTCTGGTACGGATGTGATTCATGATTATGGTGAACAACAGATGGCCACTGGCGATTTGATTGTCTATACTTCTGGCGATTCTGTTTTACAAATTGCTGGACATACGGATATTATTCCTCTTGAAGAATTACGACGGATCTGTGAATACGCCCGCTCATTAACCGTCGATGAATATCATGTTGGCCGTGTCATTATGCGGCCTTATAATGGCCCTGACAAGGATCATTTCGTCCGTACGAGTGATCGTCATGACTACACCCTAGAACCAACAGAACCGACTGATTTGGACCGTTTAAAGGATGCTGGTCTTGATGTGCTTGGTGTTGGCAAGATTAATGATATTTTCTCTAGTCATGGGATTACTAAGGGTTGGCATACAACGAGTAATATGGATGGCATGGATAAAACGATTGCTGCTGCCGATACTGATTTTACTGGTTTCTGTTTTACTAACTTAGTTGATTTTGATGCGATGTACGGTCACCGCCGCAATCCTCAAGGTGATGGCGAGGCACTAATGGCCTTCGATGAACGTTTAGGCGAATTATTGCCAAAATTAAACGATGACGACTTATTGATCATTACCGCAGATCACGGCAACGACCCTGGCTTCAAGGGAACTGATCATACACGGGAATATGTACCATTATTGGCTTATTCACCAAGTACTGGCACTGGTTCATTGGGTATTCGCTCACCATTCTCTGACTTTGGTGCCACAGTACTTGATAATTTCCAGATTGCTGGTAAAGATGTTGGCAAGAGTTTCTTAGCAGAGCTGAAGTAGGAGGTAGGTTAATGAGTACACATATTGGTGCAAGTAAAGGTGAAATCGCTGAAAAAGTATTATTACCCGGCGATCCGTTACGGGCAAAATATATTGCCGAAAACTTCTTAACTGATATTAATCGTTATAACGAAATTCGTAATTGCTTTGGTTACACAGGTCTTTATCGAGGCGAACGAGTTTCCATTCAAGCAACGGGAATGGGGATTCCTTCAATTTCGATTTATGTTAACGAATTGATTCAAGAATACGATGTGCAAACTTTAATTCGCGTGGGAACTGCCGGTGGTATGGGCCGTGATGTTCACATTCGTGACGTTGTTTTAGGTCAAGCCGCGTCAACCGACTCTTCAATTGTGACCAACACGTTTGGCCCGGGTGTCAACTTCGCGCCCATTGCTGACTATGGCTTACTATCACAAGCAGCAACAATCGCCGAAGCTGAAGGTATGAAGTGGCATGTTGGTAACGTTTTGGGTGAAGATCGTTTCTATAATGACGAATTAGACAAGCAAAAGTTGATTGACTATGGTATTTTAGCAACTGAAATGGAATCACCAGCGCTGTATTTATTAGCTGCTAAATTCCATCGTCGTGCTTTGGCGATTCTGACAATCAGTAATCATTTGGTTACTGGTGAAGAAACAACAGCCGAAGAACGACAAACATCGTTTAACGACATGATTAATCTGGCGTTACAAGTTAATTAAGAGATTGAGAAAGGCTAGCACATTTTTGTGCTAGCCTTTTTGAATGGGAAAAAATTGTTAACTGCGAGAACTGAACTGTGGTACTTCTTCGTGTTAGCATAGCTAACTGAATAGTGGCAACTAGAACTGTTATGTTGTACTTCTTCGTGTTTGCGCAAAGGTTGTATATGGAACGTGCGAGGTATCGTGGCGGCAAATAAATACTTGTCGCTGGAACGTAGTGGGCGTCGATTTGAGCCGATTGCAATGCAAATCAGCTCAAATACGAGCCTTAATGTAAGCAATAAATTGCCAACATTAATGTCACTACTGAGCGGTATTTATTTGCCGCCACTAGACAAGCAAGAGGGCAACCCTTGCGCAAGCACCGAATTGACGAGTGGTTAGACAGCTTACAATTTTTAGAAGCACAAATTTGCGATTAAATCACACCATATCTCTTTTGTCAGTGCCGGAGGGAAATCGCGGTCAGCCGCGGAATTCTTGTTAATGGTTTACCATTTACAAGAAAGCTTGAGTTTGAGACGAATTGGTTTTGATTCGGCTCAAACCAAGCTCGCAGCGTTCCACCAGCGTATTTCCCGTAGGCACGAAGAATAGCAGATAATAGTTTTAACCTTAATTTTTCCAAAACAGCCGCAATTGTTGCGTTAGTTCATCAGCGCTGCGGACTTGGTGTTGTTGTTGCCAGTGTGGTGGGAAGAGTCGTTGATAGCGGGTGCTGGCGAAGCGCTGATCGAGTAACAGAATCACACCGCGATCAGTGGCGTCACGAATTAGACGTCCGCCAGCCTGCATAACGTTGTTAAAACCTGGGAGTTGATAGGCATAGGCAAAGCCTTGATGGTTTTTGGCTTGGTAATAATCTTTAATTAGATTGTTTTCTAAGCTGAGGCCAGGCAAACCGACGCTAATAATAGCGACGCCGATTAAGCGGTCACCTTTAAGGTCGATACCTTCTGCAAAAGAACCACCCAAAACAGCGAAGCCAACTAACGTTGCGGTGTTGTCTGCAGAAAATTGTGCGAGAAAATCTTGTCGCGTTATCGTGTCGTTATGGCTATCTTGTTGAATGACGTTGATGTCAGGATTCTTTGCTGAAAATTCAGTGGCAACTTCTGTTAGATAATGATAGGACGGCAGGAAAACTAAATAGTTACCAACTTTAGCCGCAATCATTTTTTGCAAGGCGCTAATGATTTTAGGTAAATTAGCGTCACGTTGGGCATAGGTGGTTTGGATATAGTTGGTAATCAATAGGCACTGATTCTGCGGTGGAAATGGTGATGACATGCGAAAGATTAACGCGTCGGGATCCGCAGCAGTTAACGTTTCTTGATAATAAGTTAGCGGTGATAACGTTGCAGAAAATAAAATTGCGGCGTCACCTTTGTGCAAACTTTCCTGTAGATATTGGCTGGCATCAAGACAACGCAAGGCTAAAGTCAACGTCGGTTTTGTTTTGACGATAGTTTGATAATTGTCACCGTAAAAATCGTAAATTCGTAACCAACTAGTCAATTCGAAAAAGTAATTTAAGACTGCTTCGTGAACTGGCTGGTCAATATTTTTACCCAACCAATCGCGTAACAATTCTTGTCCACGATAAAAATCATTCACAAAATCATCTTCAAGATCGGCAATCGGCTGTTCAGCTAATTCTGGCTCTGGTAGAAGTGTTGGTAATTTTTTGAAGTTTGCTTTAATCGGCTTTAATGCTTTTCGTAAGTCAGCAATTACCTGCGTTTTTTGACCACGAATGGCTTTATCAAGTGCGTGCAGCGGTGCTTGAGTTAATTCCGTGCTATACATTTCCCGCGAACGGCTAACCAAATTGTGTGCTTCGTCAATCAGAAAAACATTGCCTATCTGCGGATTGGCGAAAAATCTCAGCAAATAAGATTGTGGATCAAATAAATAATTGTAGTCGCCAATAATAACATCGGCAAATCTACTGGCATCTAGACTAAATTCAAAGGGATCAACCGTATGCTTTTGCGCATATTGTTCGATTGTAGAACGATCCCAATTATCTTCATGAGCAATTAAGTCCTTCAAGGCAGGCTTGATACGATCATAATAGCCATCTGTATAGGGTGAATGTCCAGCCGGGTAACCTTCCGGAATTGGGAAAGTAATTTTTTCTTTGGCGGTGAGTGTCACACTTTTAATCTTGGCATTATGAGCGCGTAAGTCTTTTAACGTCGCTTCGGCGACAGCGCGAGTGCTAGTTTTAGCCGTTAAGTAAAAAATCCGATTCACTTTATTATCGACAAACGATTTAATTGTCGGGAACAGTGTAGCGATTGTTTTACCGGCCCCAGTTGGCGCTTCGGTCAATAAAATCTTTTGCGCGGCAATCGTTTTGTAAACGACACCAGAAAATTTGCGTTGACCGGCGCGAAAATCGGCGTAGGGAAAATTAAGCTTTTCTGCAGCTTCATTCCGCTCGAGCAACCATTGTGAACGCAAGTGTAGCCAGAATTCATATTCCTTTAAAACGTCTTGGACAAATTTGCCGAGATCATCATGCGTCCAAGTTTGTTGTTCGCGAGTAACGATTTCGGTCGTCGTTTGAAAATAGGTCAGTTGAACTGTGACATGATCGACGGTTTCTTTTTCAGCAAGCAACCAAGCGTAAAATTTAGCCTGGCCCCAATAACGGGTTAGTGCATCCTGAGTTAAATCAGCAAAGTCAGTTTCCGCAGTTTTGATTTCATCAACGAGAATTCCGTGGGTGTCGGGATCAATTACGACGCCATCAGCACGGCCTTCAATTTTGACGTCTTGTCCGTCTAAAGTTGTTTCGTAATTAAGACTGATTTCTTTTTGGTAGTCTGGCCCTGCTTGTTTCTGTAACTTACGGTGAATCCGCGCACCTTCCAGCGCGGTGTGGTTGCTGCGCGACTGTACGACGAGATCACCGGATCGCAAAGTAAACTCAATTAATTCACGAATTCCAATTCGCTGAACCATGATCCCGCCTCCTTAACGATAATCTATTGCCCTTATTATACCCGATATGAGATCGAAAAAATGACAATACAGACTAAATCCTAGAACTGTTGTGTTGTGATTCTTCGCGCTTACGCAAAGGTTGTATATGAAACGTGCGAGGTATCGTGGTGGAAAATAAATACTTGGCGCTGGAACGTAGTGGGCGTCGATTTGAGCCGATTAAAATACAAATCGTCTCAAATACGAGCCTTAATGTAAGCAATAAATTGCTAACATTAATGTCACTACTGAGCGGTATTTATTT
>NZ_RHOX01000032.1 GCF_003946695.1 Lapidilactobacillus bayanensis
ACCGCCGTATACGGAACCGTACGTACGGTGGTGTGAGAGGTCGGTAATTGAATTAATCAATTACCTCCTACTCGATTATTTGAGACAAATCGGTTTTTGATTTGACTCAAATCAATACTCGCAGCGTTCCACCAGCGTATTTTCTGTAGGCACGAAGAACCGCAACATCACAGTTCTAGGGTTTGCCGCTCTCAATAAAGCTCACATTCAGACTAAATTGGTTTTAATTCGGCTCAAACCAATGCTCGCAGCGTTCCACCGGCGCATTTTCCGCAGGCATAAAGAAGCACAACATAACAACACTGCCCTGTTCAACCAAAAAATTTGATCAAACAGGGCGGTGTTGAATCGTTTTAAAAATTTATTGCTTAATTCTTGAGTTGGATTTGATTTTTTGCATAGTTAGATCAGTTAATCAGGATAATTGGCCAATTTAGCAATAGCACGCGTCACAAACGCGGCTGATAAGAAGAATACTGTAACAACGGGTAAGACGATCAAAAGAAGTTTACGCATGAATTCATCTCCCAAGATGTGTGATTTAATTAACTTCATTGTACCATAGATTAAGTCAGTAGTGCTTCGTGAAGCTAATAGGATCATGATTGGCATCGGTTCTTGGCGCTTTACTATTCGCACAATTAGTCATAGAATTAGGACTCAATCTTTTTACGGTCGGTGTTTAATTGAGGAGTCGATAATATGTTTGCGGCAACAGATCAACAATATGAAGCAGAACGTGTTAAAAAAGTTGCGGCGATTATTCGTCAGCAGCGCACTGACACCGCAGAGAAGTTAGCGGCAGCAGAACGAGAAACGCATCATATTGAGCAAAATTATGGTGATGCAACCAAAGTTAATACAACAGAAATTGATGACCAAATGGAAACCAATGCCGCTGTTCAACAACAAAAACAGTTAGTGGCTTTAGCGGTTGAGAATCAAACGATCCTTCATAACAAACAAAATCGGTTAGATCGATTACAGGATTCACACTATTTTGGGCGGATCGATATTAAAGAAGGCCAACAAGAACAAGATACGCTTTATATTGGAACAGCTTCTTTGATGAACAACGACAATGAGTTTTTGATTTATGATTGGCGTTCACCAATTGCTGGTATTTATTACAATGGGACGTTAGGAAAAGTAACGTATCAAACGCCACTAGGTCAGCAACAGGCCGACTTAGTTCGAAAGCGTCAGTTTACGATTAAGACTGATCAAATTGTCAATATGTTTGATACCAGCGAGACAATTGGCGATGAGGTTTTGCAACAGGTTCTTGGTGAAGAAGCCAGTCTGTACATGCAAAATATTGTGGCGACGATTCAGCGTGAACAAAATGATATCATTCGTAATACGAGTGCTGATATTTTGGTGGTTCAAGGTGTCGCAGGTTCCGGTAAAACATCAGCTATTTTACAGCGGGTTGCTTATTTACTTTATCATAGTCGTACACAACTTGATTCTGATCAAATCATTATGTTCTCGCCTAATCATCTATTTAGTGCTTATATTTCTCAGGTTTTGCCCAGTCTCGGTGAGAAAAATATGCGTCAAGTGACACTCCATGAATTCTTTAGCCAACGTTTAGAAGGGTTGCGTGTTGAAGATCGTTTTTCACGCTTTGAGACTGATCAAGCGTCATTCCCCGAAAGTACAAAAGCAATACGACGTTATCTAGAGAGTGCGGCAATTATGCAGCAGATTGCGCAACAAATGACTAGTAAACGGCCAAAGTTATTTTTCAATGATTTGTTACTTGACGGTGAAATCATCATTACGGCTGAATTGATACAGCAAGTTTATGCAGCGACTAACGAGCAAGCGACATTGACGGAGAAAATTTTGCAGACGAAGAATCGTTTAATCCGTTATTTACAACATCAAGTTAGAGCGTTAGCTGATTCTGATTGGGCCGCTGAGCAGTTAGACCTGTTGTCAGATAGTGCTTATCACGATTTGTTGGCCGAACACAGCTTTAATTCCGCTGCGGTTGAGCAAGCTTTTCTAGCTAAGAAAATTGCTCAACGACATTTATACCCAATTTACGAAGCGTTATATAATAATTATTTCATTGATTGGGAGCGTCAATATTTGGCGGTGTTGGCCGATGTCGGACCTGTTGATGTCAGTCCGGCCGCTTGGCAAGCGCGCAATCAAAATGTGCAGGCGTACTTTGAGAAGCATCAAATTCAACTTTGTGACGTAGCACCGTACTTATATTTGCGGGATCTTGTCACTGGTGGCGGCGTGAATCGGCAAATACAGTATTTGTTTATAGATGAAATGCAAGACTATTCTGCAGCAGAACTATGTTATCTGCAACACGCTTTTTCAATGGCCAAATTAACGCTATTAGGTGATAATGCGCAAGATTTGTTCGCGGCGAATTATCAAACGACGAATGTTATTCAAACGGTTCAAAATCTCTTTCCTAAGAAAAAAATTCAGATTCATGAATTAAATAATAGCTATCGGTCGACGATCCAAATTACCAATTTTGCCAGCGCCTTGTTGACAGATCATGCGCAAATTTTAGCGTTTAATCGTCCTGGGCCAGTGCCGCAATTAATTGTTTGTCCGCGATTATTAGATTTAAATCATCAATTAAGTCGTGAGTGTTCACGATTAATTGAAAAATATGGCATGATTGCGATTCTGACGAAAACGCACCAAGAGGCCGAGCAAATTTTTGCCACCTTACAAGTTGATGCCCAAGTAACGTTGATGACTGAGCAACAACGGCGCTTGCATCATGGTGTCATGATTATGCCGATTTATTTGGCTAAAGGGTTGGAATTCGACGCGGTGATTGGCTATAACGTCTCAGAAACGTCCTTTCACGAAGACGGAGATCACCAAATTCTTTACACGATTGCTTCTCGGGCAATGCACGAATTGTTATTACTTTCTTTAGGTAAACCCAGCCATCTGATCACCGATTTGCCCAGTAATTTATATCAACAATCATCCGATTTACCAGTTCAGAAACATTAAAAAAGCTGCCGAGTTTAAAGTGATTATCCGTTTAATTAGACTTAATTTCTAATTAACGGTCAACTTTAATTGGCAGTCTTTTTACATTCTCAACGCTGATTTAGGCGAGAATAATCATTAAGATAGCACTGAAGATGTTTAGACAAATCGGTACTTCAATCCGGCGCGTATATAAATAACTCATGGCAAATAACAAGCCAAACCAAAATTGAATGAATGCCGGCATTATTGCCGGTTGAAATTGTAAAATCGTAAATAATGTGGCACTGACTAAGATGCCAACGACCGCGATAACGGGACTGGAACCGCGAAAGGCGTAATTGAAGAGGAAACCAGTTGCTAATAATTGCTCCAATACTGGTAAAATAATCCCCACCATTAAAATGTTTAACCAAAACCCGATGTGATTAAGATCAAAATTACCTGCTGTGTTTGTCAAAGCGGGTAGTTTGCCCGCAACTTGTAACCAAGCGATTAATAAATTTAACGCGCCAATAATTAATAGCATTAACGTGATAAAACCACTCGCACTACTCAAAACTTGTTGACGTGAGTTCGGTTGGACCGCAAAATATTGTTGTTCTAAATTAAACTGACGAATCAAGAACCAAAAGCCAATGACAGCCAAAGCCAAGAATAAAATGACAAAGGTACCAGATACTTTATTATCTGCAAATGCCAAATCTTTCAGCCAGATGGCCAATAAAACTAATGCTGCAAAAAAAAGATAGCGAACTAAATTACCAAAAAAAGATGCCGGACTTCTCATAGTTGCCCCCAACGATTACTTTCATTTTTTCTATTATTGAGCATACCGTATTGCTGATTAGAATGCGACCTTGATAAACAGTCTTAAAAGTTTTTAAAGCATTTTGGAAAATTAGTGCGAAAGTTACTTTCATTTTTTGAACCCAACTCGGCTGTCAATCGTTATTTTTTGAATCAAACTCGGCTTGACTTTGCGGGCACCAATGTCTTATGATGAAAATAATAAATGCCGATAAGGTCTAGGAATTAGTAGTCTAAAGCCGATTGTTAAGCGAGTGTTGGATAGTGGAAGCAACATCAATCGATTAGATGAATGGATCCTAATATAGTCAGCGGCGCAAGTCCTGACGGTGTTGAAGCCTTAATTCAATCGAGTTGACGTGTAAACGTAACTTAGGTGGTACCGCGGAAATTTTCGTCCTATTGTATTTTAGATACAATAGGACTTTTTTGATGTTTAAATAATTGTGTTTTTGAAAATGGAGGAAATAAGATGACAAAGAAGACTATTTTAACTGGTGATCGACCAACTGGTAAATTGCATATTGGACACTACTTAGGCTCGTTGAAAAATCGAGTTGCTTTACAAAATTCCGGCGATTACAACACTTATATTATGATTGCGGATATGCAAGCCTTAACTGATAATGCGCGCAACCCTGAAAAAATCCGCAATAGTTTGATCCAAGTTGCTTTGGACTATTTGGCCGTGGGGATTGATCCAGACAAGTCGACAATTTTAGTTCAATCGCAAATCCCTGCTTTGAATGAATTGACGATGTATTATTTGGATTTAGTAACTGTTGCTCGCTTGGAACGCAATCCAACAGTTAAAGCTGAAATTAAACAGAAAAATTTTGATCAATCAATTCCGGCTGGATTCTTGGTTTATCCGGTTAGTCAGACGGCCGATATAACTGCTTTTAAAGCAGATACGATTCCGGTGGGCGATGATCAAGAACCGATGATGGAACAAGCTAGAGAACTTGTTCGAACGTTTAACAACACTTACAATACGGATATCTTAGTTGAGCCACAAGGTTATTTTCCCGCAAAGGGCCAAGGGCGTCTGCCTGGTTTAGATGGCAACGCTAAAATGAGCAAGTCGTTGAACAATGCTATTTATTTAGCGGATTCCGCCGATGAATTGCGTTCGAAAGTGATGTCAATGTACACCGATCCTAATCACATTCATGTTACTGATCCCGGCCAAATTGAAGGCAATATGGTCTTTACTTACCTGGATGTTTTTGATTCAGATCAACAAAAGGTTGCAGCGTTAAAAGAACAATATCAACATGGTGGGTTAGGCGATGTTAAAATTAAGCGTTATTTGAATGAAGTTCTGGAGGCGGAATTTGGACCGATTCGTCAGCGTCGTGCAGAATATGCCCAAGATATTCCAGCCGTGTATGATATTTTACAAAAGGGCAGTGCCAAGGCCAATGAAGTGGCTGAACAAACGCTTCAAGAAGTCCGCGATGCTATTGGTTTGAATTACTTTAAATAATCATGTTAGGCAAACAAGAGATCGAAGTGAACTCGTCTACTTCAAGCTCTTGTTTTTTTGTTGCGGTTAATTTGTTGTACGAGAACTTAAACCTAGAACTGTTATGTTGTTCTTCTTCGCGCTCGCGCAAAGGTTGCTTATGGAATGTGCGCGTTGCCGTGGCGGCGAAGAAATACTTGACGCTGGAACGTAGTGGGCGTCGATTTGAGCCGATTGCAGGACAAATCGTCTCAAATACGAGCCTTAATGTAAGCAATAAATTGCCAACATTAATTTCACTACTGAGCGGCATTTCTTCGCCGCCACTAAACAAACAAGAGGGCAACCTTTGCGTAAGCGCTGAATTGACGTGTGGTTGGATCACTTCTAAATTTTTAGAAGCACAAACTTGCTGTTAAATCACACCATATCATCTCTTTGGTCAGCGCCGGAGGGAAATCGCGGTCAGCCGCGGAATTGTTGTTAGTGGTTTACCACTTACAACAAAGCTTGAGTTTGAGACGAATTGTTTTTTATTCGGCTCAAACCAAGCTCGCAGCGTTCCACCAGCGTATTTTCCGTAGGCACGGAGAACGGCAAAATCAGAGTGAAGGTGAGAACAAATTATTTGATTAATGGACAAATGACCAAAAACGAAGAAAGCGATTGATTATTTGAAAATAAAGGAGTTTCGGGGTTTTAATTCCCTCTGAACATGCTACAATAATTTGTACAATCCGTTTAAATTGTTAGCATATCTGATTATTAGTTTTGGAGGAGACATCTTGCGTGATTTAACAAAGGGCAAACCAATTGTTCAAATTTTATTTTTTACCATTCCTTTATTGATTGGCAATATTTTTCAACAAGTGTATACGTTGTCTGACACGATTATTGTTGGTCGGACGATTGGTGTTAAAGCCTTAGCTGCCGTTGGGGCAACTGGTAGTATTTCCTTTTTGATTATCGGATTAGCGCAAGGAGCGACAAATGGTTTTGCAATAGTTGCCGCTCGTCGTTACGGCGAAGGTAATTACCGAGGAATTAAGCGTAGTTTTGCCACTAGTATTGTGGTTAGTCTCGTAATTTCTTTGATTCTTTCAGTAATTGGCATTGTTTTTTGTCGAGAAATATTAACCTTGATGCAGACGCCAAGTGATATTATTCAAAACTCGTATACATTTTTAACGATTCAGTTTGCTGGTACTGTGGCCATTGTGGCTTACAATTTATTTGCCAATATGATTCGGGCTATGGGTAATAGTAAAACACCGCTCGTCTTTTTGATTATTGCTTGTGTGATTAATATTGCTTTGGAATTGCTCTTCATCATTGGCTTTAAGTGGGGCATTGCTGGAGCTTCATTTGCAACAGTCCTAGCTCAATTAATTTCCGCCGGATTATGTCTGATTTTTATTTATCGCTCTTTTCCATTGTTACAGGTGTCACGCGAAGATTTTAAAATCACGTCTGCTGAAGTCAAAGAACATTTGCGAATGGGCTTGCCCATGGGCTTCCAGTCCTCAATCATTGCCATTGGGATTGTCATTTTGCAGTTCATGTTAAATACTTTAGGTTCCAATGCAGTTGCGGCCTATACAGCAGCTAGTCGGATCGATAGTTTGGCGACGATGCCAGCAATGTCCTTTGGGATCACCATGGCGACTTTTGCAGCGCAAAATCTTGGGGCACATGAATATGGCCGAATTCGAACGGGCGTGCGCCAAACTTTGACAGTATCGGTTGTTTTCTCCGTCGTTACCGGAGCGTTAATTATTATTTTGGGCCGGCCATTAGTCAATCTATTTATTGGTTCGGGCCAGCCTGTCGTGACAACAACCGCGCAAACTTACTTTCATTTTAACAGTAGTCTGTATTGGTTATTATCTATTTTGTATGTGGTGCGTTATTCCTTACAGGGGTTGGGCCAAAGTTTAGTGCCGACGTTGGCTGGAATTATGGAATTATTGATGCGGACGTTTGCCGGATTAGTATTAGTTAACATGTTTGGTTTTGCGGGAGCTAGTATGGCTAATCCATTGGCTTGGGCCGGATCATTGCTTGTTTTAATTAGTTCGTATGTCCGCACAATGCGGCACTTACGTAGTTTGGAAACAGAAGACTCAGTTTTAGAAAAGCACTGATGACCACTTTTTCTGATCGTTAGATAAAAAACGGAGCTGGGATTTTTTCCCGGCTCCGTTTAGTTTGCGTTTTGAAACGTGCTCAAAGCAACTGGGTGTCGTGTATTTAAGCGTGAATTTCACTGCGTTATCACGCAGCAATCTTCCAGTTTAAATACAAACACCCAACCCGTTGCTTTTCGCGCTCTTATTTTGACCAGTGCCAGGGATCTTGGCGCCATGTTTTAATGGTGGTGGCATCTGTTGTGTTTAAATAGTGTTGATGGGTTGCTTGCTGCAATAGATGATCGTAATCAGTTAAAGTGACTAGCGGGACATCGGCTGTTTTGAAATTTTTAACCGCGTCTGGTAACTGGTAGCTGAAAATGGCGGCAACACCTAAGACTTCAACGTTTTGAGCACGGACGGCTGCAACGGTCTTTAAAACACTACCACCGGTCGAAATTAAATCATCGATGAGCACCACTTGATCGCCAGCGTTTAACTGACCTTCAATTTGGCGGCCAGCACCATGGTCTTTGGCCTGTGAACGAACGTAAATTAGTGGTAAATTCAAATTTTGACTCACCAATGTTGCGTGGGGAATTCCAGCTGTCGCAACGCCGCCGATGACAGAAATCTTGGGGAAAGTTTCTGTGATAATGTTGGCCAAGCCGGTGGCAATTTGTTCGCGAATGCGCGGGTAAGCAATCGTTAAACGGTTGTCTGTATAGATTGGTGCTTTGATACCACTGGCCCAAGTGTAAGGTGGATTTATACTGAAGCTAACGGCTTTAATCTTGAGTAAATCGCTGGCAATTAAATTAGCAATATTTTCATTCATCATGATTATTGGCCCTCCCATAACATTTTGATGTGTTGATAAGTTGCAACTGGATTTGCTGCCTTAGTAATTGGCCGTCCTACAACAATCCCGTCACTACCTAATTGTTGTGCAACAGCTGGAGTGACGATGCGGACTTGATCATCTGTTGATTGACTGTGCAAACGAATGCCTGGCGAAATGCAGAGAAAATCAGTTGAGGCGGTAGTTTTAATATGGGGTACCTCTAGTGCTGATGAAATCACTCCGTTAACGCCGCTAGCTGCTGCTAATTGTGCCAACTGATCGACTGAATCGGTTAAAGTTGCATCGACCGCTAATTCGTGGTGCAACATTTGCTCACTAGTTGAGGTTAACTGTGTAATCGCCAGAAGTTTAGCAGGAGCAACATTTGCTTTGGCGGCCCCAGCGTTAATTCCGGCCACGGCAGCCTGCATCATCTGCTGACCACCGGCAGCGTGAATGGTCGTCAGTTCCACACCGAGCTGCCCAATAACGGTGGCCGCTTGCTCAACTGTGTGAGGGATATCGTGAAGTTTTAAATCTAGAAAAATCTGACAGCCTAACATTTTTAATTCTCGAATAATAAGAGGACCAGCGTGATAATAAAGTTCCATCCCGACTTTAACAAAGAGTTCTTCCGGTTGAGGGAATTGTTTGACAAAGTCTAAAGCAATTTTTGCTTCAGGAAAATCAAGCGCGATAATTAAAGGATGTGTCATGTTAACCTCCAGTTACTTTAATTGTTGGCGTGTGAAAAGTATCGATTTGCTGACCTAAATTTAAATGGAAAAACTGATGTACACCAATGTAGCAAAATTTTCACTTAAGTTTTGCTCCAGTAGTTGCTTTGTGCACGCTTAAATTGTATGTCGTCAGTTGTTCGTAATACGTTTCAAAGCGCAAAAAAGACCCCACTAACCCGTGAGGTCTTTTGAAACGATCAGTCAACATGTAACACTACTTTTTGGCCTCACGGGACCAAATTAAAGTTTATAAATTGTTCAAAGTATATCGAGAAACGGATAACTTGTCAACTGCGAATTAAAATTTTTTGAGTTCAGTAATTAGAAAAAATCCGATTCGTTAACGATGACTAACTTACTTGGTTGAAGTGGGCTAGCATTGCTTTAAGGTAAATCGTTGCCAGCAGCCAAGTAGAGATCATACCATTCTGAACGGGTCAATTGAACTTGATCGGCTTCGCAAATTTGGGCCAAACGTTCAGGGTTAGTTGTACCAGCGATAACTTGTACGCTAGTTGGCAAACGTAAAATCCAAGCGGCGGCAACAGCATTAACGTTTGAATTATATTTGTCGGCCATTTTTTGCATGACGGCATTAACTTCTGGGAATTTGGGATTGTCGATAAAGACGCCGTCGAAGAAACCATATTGATAAGGACTCCATGCCTGAATTGTCATGTTGTTTAAACGTGAGTATTCATAAATACCACCGTCATGATTAGTGCTGCGTGGATCAGTCATGTTGGTGTGGAAGCCAAAGTCAATCATGCCGGTGTGCATTAAACCTAATTGTAGTTGATTAATGACTAGCGGTTGAGCCACTGCTTGTTGTAATAACTCAACTTGCATTGGGTTGAAGTTACTAACACCGAATTCGCGAACCTTGCCAGATTTTTGTAATTCGAAGAAAGCATCCGCAATTTCATCAGGTTCCATTAAAGCGTCAGGACGATGCAACAGTAGGAAATCAACGTGGTCAAGACCCATTCGTTCCAAAGAACCATCTAAACCATCGAGAATGTGTTGCTTAGAAAAATCATATTCATTTTTACCAATGCCGACTTTGGTCTGAATCAGAATGTTATCACGGTTGATTGATGAGGCTGCTAAAGCATCGCCAAAGCGCCGTTCTGAATTGCCACCACCATAAATATCCGCATTATCGAAAAAGTTAACTCCATTTTCAACGGCGGTTTCCAATAATTTGACGGTTTCGGCAGTTGTTTTATCAGAAACGCGCATTAAACCTAACGCGATTTCCGATGCATTGATATTATCTAAACCGATACTTACTTGACGCATGTTTTTCCTCCTAGATGTAAAAAAATATTAAAAGCAGTCGTAAAGTTTTAAACACGGCCGGGAATAAGCAGCTGTGCAGTTGTGATGACCTCGCCTTGAATTGCTCGATAAAAATCATTCAACCAATAACCAGCTTGTAAATTTAGTTTGTCACGTAAAGCGTAAACTGTCAATTGATATTGATGATCTTGATCAGGCGGTTGCGGGCCAACATAATGCTGATTAATAAGTGGATCTGGTTGATAAGCTAAAGCACCGGCGTTGCTATTTCGACCTTGAATGAAATCAAGCTGACGACTTTGACTGGCGTTTGCAGGAAGCTTCACTTGCTTTTGCGCTGGAATATTTGCTGCCAGCCAATGAATCCAGACGAATCCGCCAACTGGTACGGCGTCAAAATCCAAAAACGTCAAGGCTAAGCTGGAAGTTTCAACAGGGACGTTGTTAATCGTGATTGGCGGTGAAATAATGGGATACCCATCACGCAAATTTTCTCGAGTGGCGTGTTTACTATATTTATCGGGTAGATAGCCACCTTCATCAAGAGCAACGATAATTTCCAAAATAACGGCCTCCAATCTTTATGATGTGGGAAAATACGGTATAATTGAGGCAATCAAAGATTAAGGACGTGACGAAATGACGTCAACAGTTAATTTGACAGCACCAGTACAAAACTTATTAGATCAATTTCAAGCAGAAATGGCACCAAAGAAAATTATCTTACAAGAAAAGCAAAGCCAGTTTCCTGCAACAATGCTTGATCCAGAAGAATCGCAAATGGTTCTGACTAAAGAAGGCGACATCGTCCTGTTTGTTCCTAATGCAACGTTTGCTAGCTTCATTGTAGCGCATGAATTAATGCATTTACAACAAGAAGGACGTCAAAGTGTTGAAATCTCTTACCTCAAACAGACCAACACCCAGTTCAGTCAATTTCTAGATCAGATTGGCCAGGAATTACGTAATATCGTGTTGCATCAGGCTATGCGGCAACAACTAATTGATTTAGGTGTTTTAACTGATACCGCGCAACAAGCCATCAAAAAATTAATTACTGAAAAATTACCAGTTGACGAATCGAATACCTCGGCATTAGTGATCGCGATGAAAGCAATTCAGTTAGTCGACACCTACACATTTGTCGGTCAAGTACCCGATTGGCAGACCAAGTTTCCCAAAAGTATGCACATTGCCGATGAATTGTGGCAGATCGTGACCACGGCTAAATTAACGACTAATCGGCAAATTCGCGCCTTGATTTTGCAATTGCTTAATTATTTTGCAGAATATTTTGAAAAATTCGGTCTGCAAATTCCCTCGTTGGCAGATAATTTATTGCTGAAACCTGTTCTGTCTGAACGTCAATTAAAATTATCCGTGCGTCAATTGTTCCAACTTTGGCGACTACCTGATGCCAAGACAACTTATTTGGTTAAGGGCGTCCAAGATGAACAAGCAGTTGGTTTAATTGAGATCGCCAAAAACCAACAACAAGAACAGGCGATGCTGGCACTTTATGATTTGCCAGTTGTTGACTTTTTAAAGCAGTTCCAGTTAAGTTACGCGCCGCGTGACTTGCCAGTCTTTCCGAAGGATGAGCACTAATGGACACCACGATAACTAACTTAGCGACTGCAATTAAAGCTGCTCATAAAATTGTTTTTCTAACCGGTGCCGGTGTTTCGACTCACTCAGGAATTCCCGATTATCGTTCGAAGACAGGGTTGTATGCTGCCAGTGCTGCACCTGAATATTTGTTAAGCCATGATAATCTGCAAGATCATCCTGCTGATTTTTATGAGTTTGTGACACAGCGCATGTATTATCCAGACGCTCAACCTAACTTAATTCATCAGGAAATTGCTGCTCTTTGCAATGACAAAGGTGAATTGATTACGCAAAATGTTGATGGTTTGGATAAAAAAGCTGGCAACCAACACGTGATCGAATTTCACGGCAATCTTTATGATTTATATTGTCAGACTTGTGCCAAGCGTGTCACCTATGCTGAATATGCCCGTGATTTTCATCATGCAAAAGATGGCGGGATTATTCGACCACGAATTGTTTTGTATGGTGAAGCGATTGATTCCAGCAAGTCGGATCGTTCGGTCGCTGCAATTGCCGCTGCAGATTTAATCATGATTGTTGGCACTAGTTTTCGCGTCTATCCTTTTGCCCAGTTGTTGCAATATCGGTCGGCTGCTGCGCAAATTTTTGCCATTAACAATGAGCCAATTGCTGCTCCAGAGATTCACATGATTCAGATGGATGCGCTAGCCGCATTTACAAAGTTGAAAGAGGTTTTAAACGAATGTTAGAAACACAACGAGAAAAGATTGATACGATTGATGCCCAGCTTATGTCATTATTAACTCAACGTTTGGCCGTCTCGAGAGAAATTGCCACTGAAAAGGCTCGGACCCACACACCTTTGACGAATAAAGAGCGGGAACAAGCAATTTATGAGCAAGTTAAGGCAGCAGCCAATCCTGAAGTACAAGGGTATTTGAAGACTTTGTTTGAAGATATTATTTTAGTCTCGAAGCAATATCAAGCACATGTTATTCAAGAGATTACTGATTCTGAAAAGTAAACAGCTTCCCTCAGAAATATTGCTGCATGACTGCGGCAAGACGTCGCGAAGACGACTTGGCGTCAATCAAAGCTATTCCTGTATTTGGCGACGTCATTGCCAATGCGCATAATCATTTTCCAAAATAAATCCGGTTCAAAGTATTCTTGTTAAGAGGTGGATGATGCACTCAATTTTGATTATTATTCGTGGTAATTCTGGCAGTGGTAAAACAGTACTAGCTAATCAATTGCAGGCTCATTACGGCTCGGATCACTGTCTACTGATACATCAAGATCAAATTCGCCGCGAAATTCTACATGCAAATGATCATCTGGGCACGCCGGCGGTTAGTTTAATTGAAGTGTTGATTAATTATGGCCTTAATCACTTTCCAGTTACCATCCTAGAGGGTATTTTGAGAAAAGATGTCTACGGCGCGATGCTCACTTCGACGCTTGAAAAGTTTAACTCACGAACATTGGTTTATTATTTAGAGATACCATTTGCGACAACTTTAAAATATAATCAGACTAAGGCAACTCCCTTCGCTGAAGAAAGTTTACGCGCATGATGGCGTGAAAATGATCATTTGAATGAACAAGATATTATTTTGGAAAATGGAACCACTGATGATTTCTTGCAAAAGATTATCGCTGACAGTAGCCAGTTGTGATGTTTACTAGGATCAATTGTGCTGTCTTGTTAAAGTGTCGAAGAAAGTAATGAGAATATCAAGACGCCGAATAATAAAAAATCGCTTGAACGCTATTATTAGCAGAATTCAAGCGATTTTTTTGATTTGATTAAAAATTTAAGCGTCGTAGAAACCTAGAATGGCAATGGCCAACATGATAAAGGCGACGACGATATATTGTTTCGCATTCAATTTTTCTTTAATAAAAATACGAGCAAGGATGACGGAAACGATACTGTAAGATGCAATCATTGGTGCGGCGATAATTGAATTGCCAGCCATGGCACCAACATAGAAGAATTGACCTAATGTTTCAAAAATTGCGGCTAAACCTAATGTTCGCTCATGAAAGACATTAACAGTTTCCTTCTTGACAACTTTCAGATAAATCCAAACGACAATGGCAACAATTAAGAATGTTAATTCATAACTCATATTGGCCTGATTTTCGGGTAGAATTTTACGATAGTCTAAGTAAACACCATCTAAATAAGTACCGGTTGCATCTAAAATAGCATAAATAATTGGAAAAATAATGGCAATCGCACTAATTCGATACTTCTTATCAATTACTTTGCCTTCTTTTTTGAACGTGGCATCGGCTTCTTGCTTCTCGAAGACACCGAGTAAGAACATACCGATAATAATAATGATAACCGCGAACCACTGCAGAGGCTTCATATTTGCGTGCATGAAGAAGAATGACATTAAGACGACAAATGCACCGGAAGAATTGCTAATCGGGCTAGAAATGGAAACCTCGATGTATCTCAGGCCAAAATAACCAACGGCCATTGATAAAATGTACATTGCTGAGACGGGTAGATAGACAATAATGTTTCGCCAATCATAGTGGATCCCTTGATAGAGCCAATAATAACCAATCACATGCAGACCCATGACTAAGCCAACCATAATGACTGTTTTTAACGCGCTATCTTTTTCATCTTCATTGTTGCCCATCTTATAGAAAAGATCGGCTGTACCCCATGCAAGTAGGGTGATAAGTGCTGGTCCAAACCACATTGAATAAACGCCCCTTTATGGAAAAAGTATGTGATGCTTTTATCAGGTTACGCTAATCGGTAAATCACGTCAAGTAGTATTAGATGACAATGAGTAGTTTGATGATGTGACGGTTACTTGACAACGCTATTCGTGACATATTGCCTGTTAGCAGCCAATATGAATTGATCATCAGGTACTTAAATTCAGACGTGTGTTTTACAACGACACCAAAATAAAAGGAACCGAGATTTTATTATCTCGATTCCTTAATTGATCTAATTTAATTAAGCATTTTCTGGTGCGCGGTTTTCATCTTTAGCTTTTTCTACGATTGACAATGTTGTGTCTTTGTCGAAGAAGTGTGCCTTATTAAGATCAAAAGCAACAGTGAATGAATCACCAGGGTTATGGAAATCACGAGCGTCAACCTTAGCAACGAATTCAGTTGAACCAGCGTTCAAGTAAAGCATTGATTCTGCACCAAGCAATTCAGAAACGACAACTTGACCACGAACAACTGCGTCTGGGAATGTTTCGATGAAGGCTTCTTCAGTATGAATGTCTTCTGGACGAACGCCCAAGGTGATATCTTTGCCGTTGTAACCATCTTCATTAAGAATCTTGGCACGACCTTCAGGAACGGCCAAACGAAGATTGTCATTTGCATCGGTTAGGACGCCATTTTCATAGTGCACTTCAAAGAAGTTCATTGAAGGAGAGCCCATGAATCCGGCTACGAATTTGTTCTTAGGTGTATCGTAAACTTCTTTAGGCGTACCAATTTGTTGAACTTCACCCATTGACATAACAACAATCCGGTCAGCCATTGTCATGGCTTCGGTCTGATCATGGGTAACATAAATTGTCGTTGTATTTAATGTTTGATGTAACTTGGCAATTTCGGCACGCATTGAAACACGTAACTTAGCGTCCAAGTTTGATAAAGGTTCATCCATTAAGAAGATAGGAGCGTCACGGACCATTGCCCGGCCTAAAGCAACACGCTGACGTTGACCACCAGATAAAGCAGCTGGCTTACGATCGAGATACTCAGTTAAGCCAAGTGATTCAGCGGCTTTATCAACACGATTCTTGATGTCTGACTTTTCATATTTACGTAATTTCAAACCGAATGCCATGTTGTCAAAAACACTCATATGTGGGTACAAAGCATAGTTCTGGAATACCATGGCGATGTCACGATCTTTAGGTGCAACATCATTCATTACTTTGCCGCCGATCTTCAAGTCGCCTTTAGAAATGTCTTCCAAGCCGGCAATCATCCGCAATGTTGTTGATTTACCACAGCCTGAAGGGCCAACGAAGACGATGAATTCATGATCGTCAATGTGTAAGTCGAAATCTGAAACTGAGTAATCTGTTGCGTTAGGATATTGTTTGTATAAATGATCTAAGTCTACTTTAACCATGAGTTAAAAACCTCTTTCTTATTTGAATACGATTATAGTATAAAAGAAAGCGATTTCTATAGCTAGACAAAGTCGCACAAAAATTAATTTTGTCAGTTGTGCACTTTGCCGAAAATGCTTTCATCGTTTGTGTGAGCGGCTTAAAATTGACGAATCGCTCTGATTATTCAAAAAAATCGCCGAGTTAAACTGGCTGACTACTGCAAAAACAAACAATCGTGTATGATAATGGTATTAAACTAGAAAAAGAACGGTGACTAATTTTGCTAAGTACAGCAAATGCTGAGGTCGTAGATTGGATTAACAGAGGGTTTAGCAATGGATATGATTGGATTAACAACTTGGAGCGCGCATCCTAATTTATTTACTGGCATTCAAAAGCCTACATTGGCTATGTATGCCAGCGTTTTTCCGGTGGTTGAGTTAGATACATTTTTTTATGGCTTAAAATCTGCTGAAGTTACTCAGAAATGGGCAAATGAAGTGCCGGCTAATTTTCAATTCATTGTCAAAGTTCCGCGTGAATTAACTTGGCACACTGAGTTGGCACCGGAACAAACGGCGGAGCAATTGTTTCAGGCTTTCTACCAAACGATTCAGCCCTTAATTACGGCCGATAAGTTTGCTGGTGTTTTGTTACAGTTCCCACCAGCATTTACATTGAACAAGATAACCTTGAATTATTTAAAATTTGTCCGCGTTCATTTACCTAAACTACCTATCTTCTTAGAGTTACGTCATCGGAGTTGGTATCAGGGAAATTACCGCCAAGATTTAATCAACTGGCTGACCAAATTACAAATCACGATTGCTAATATTGATGAACCAAATATTGGTGAGGAGAGCGTTCCTTTGGTGCCATTAATCACGACACCGCAGTTAAGTTTTTGGCGTTTTCATGGGCGTAATGCTGTCAATTGGGCTAAAAAAGGTCATGGTTCTAAAGAAGGGCGAACTTTATATCGTTATTCTGAAATGGAATTGTCAGGGTTAGCGGCTCAAGTACGACCAATTAGTCAGCGCGTTGCAAAGAATTATATTATCTTCAATAACAATGCTAATTTTGATGCTGCTGATAATGCACTACAGTTCAGCCAACTGTTGGGACTGAATTATCAACGTCCCGGCGGCGAGCAAATTGATTTGTTTTAAAATTACTGCGGCGACAAAATAATCATTTAAAACAACTGTTGTTTCGACACAAGATTAGCAATAACGACTTGCTAAGTTACCTGTTCACCGCGACTTTTGATGTGCTATAATAGCTACTATGAATTAAGAATGCTGGAGGTTTTTTGAGTGACAAAACCAACTTATTATATTACAACACCAATCTATTACCCATCTGGTAAATTAACGATTGGTAATTCTTACACGACAATTGCGGCCGATTCATTAGCACGCTATAAACGTTTAAAGGGGTTCGATGTCTTCTTCTTAACGGGGACAGATGAGCATGGCCTTAAAATTGAGGAAAAAGCTGAAGAACAGGGTATTACACCACAAGCATATGTAGATGGTATGGCTGCAAGTATTAAGAAACTTTGGCGCCTACTAGAAATCACTAACGACAAATTCATTCGGACAACTGATGACTATCATGTTAAAGCAGTTCAAAAAATTGTTGAGCGTTTAATTAAGCAAGGCGATGTTTACTTAGGCAAGTATACCGGTTGGTATTCTGTTTCTGATGAAGAATATTTTACCGAATCGCAATTGGCCGAAGTTTATCGGGACGAGGATGGCAAAGTCATTGGTGGTAAAGCACCTTCTGGTCATGACGTTCAATTAGTGAGTGAAGAATCTTACTTCTTTAAGATGAGCAAGTACGCTGATCGTCTATTGGCATATTATCAAGAAAATCCACAATTCATCCAACCGGAAACACGTAAGAATGAAATGATTAATAATTTCATCAAACCTGGTTTGGAAGATTTGGCGATGTCACGAACGTCATTTAACTGGGGGGTCAAAATTCCTAGTAATCCTAAACACGTGGTTTACGTTTGGGTTGATGCCTTGTTGAACTATATTACGGCATTGGGCTATGGTACTGACGATCAAAGTTTGTTTGACAGGTACTGGCCTGCCGACGTTCATTTCGTTGGTAAAGAAATCGTTCGCTTCCACACAATTTATTGGCCAATTATCTTAATGGCCTTAGATTTGCCATTACCTAAACAAGTTTATGGTCATGGCTGGCTTTTGATGAAGGACGGTAAAATGTCCAAGTCTAAAGGCAATGTTGTTTATCCAGAAATGCTTGTTGCTCGTTATGGTCTTGATGCCCTCCGTTATTATTTGATGCGTGCTTTTCCATTCGGCCATGATGGCGTCTTCACACCGGAAGATTTCGTTGATCGAATCAACTTTGATTTGGCAAATGATCTCGGCAATCTGTTGAATCGGACGGTTGCAATGATTAATAAATATGAAGACGGCGTGGTTCCCCACGAACTGAACGAAAAAAATCAATTCGATCAACAATTGGCGCAAACTGCAACAGACGTTATCAAGAAATATGATGATGCCATGAATCACTATCAATTCCCAACGGCTTTAGAATCAATTTGGCAATTAATTAGTCGTGCTAATAAGTATATTGATGAAACTGAACCATGGAATTTAGCTAAAAATCCTGAGCAAAAAGGCGAGTTAGCTAATGTCATGGGTCATTTGGCTGAAAGTTTACGAATCACTGCCATTCTCTTACAACCAATG
Organism: Lapidilactobacillus bayanensis; assembly: GCF_003946695.1. GTDB lineage: Bacteria > Bacillota > Bacilli > Lactobacillales > Lactobacillaceae > Lapidilactobacillus > Lapidilactobacillus bayanensis. The sequence goes on from NZ_RHOX01000032.1 coordinate 18,710, forward strand.
TTAACTCATGCGCCGAAACATATTTTTGAACAATTAGGTCTTCATGAAACCGAATTACAAGAAGCTAATCCAACTTTTGGTCAATTCCCAGCTGATCGGCACGTGGTTAAGAAGGGAACGCCTATTTTCCCACGTTTGGATCGGGATGAAGAAATTGCGTATATTAAGAGTGAGATGGCCAAAGAGCAAAAACCGGCGGCTGAATCAGAACCCAAAACTAACGAACATAAAAAAGAAATCGACTTTGCCCACTTTGATAATGTCGAAATCACCGTTGGCGAAATTTTGGCGGTAGAAAAGGTCAAAAAAGCTGATAAATTGTTAAAATTCCAACTTGATTTTGGTCATGCTGAACAACGGCAAATTCTTTCTGGAATCGCTGAGTTCTATCCTGACTTTGAAAAGTTAGTCGGTAAAAAAGTGTTGGCTGTTACTAACTTGAAACCACGTAAAATTCGTGGCGAAATATCCAACGGTATGTTGCTTTCTTCAGAAGATGATGCAGGTCATGTTCAATTGGCAATCGTTGGCCCAGAACATGAAAATGGTTCATTAATTGGTTAATAGGTTTGAATAGATTGGGACAAAACAATTGCTTTGTCCCAATTTGTGCATGTAAAGGATGTTATCTTATCAACTGCTTGTGCTTCTTCGTTTTCATGCCAGATTGTGTGCAGACCGAGTAGACGTCATTAATTAAAATAACGAAAACCAAAACTGCTATTTTTGTCATTCTTCGTGCTTGCGCAAAGGTTGCATACGAGGTGTGGCGCGTTGTCGTGACGGCGAAAGAATACTTAGCGCTGGAACGTAGTGGGCATTGCTTGAAGCCAATTTTTCAAATTGTCTTCAAGACAAGCCTTCTTGTAACAGCTAAAGCTGCAACAAGAATTTCAGTGCGCCCGGCATGGGCATCAACTAGACGGTGAAAGTCCGTTGCGGGCCGTAGTAGTCGGAACCGTTAGT
>NZ_RHOX01000033.1 GCF_003946695.1 Lapidilactobacillus bayanensis
CTCACCATTTACTATGATGAGGTAATTTTACCTTGAATAAGTCGTGTTTCACAGCCGGTCGATTATTAACTGCTTACGTTTATTTTGCGGTACGGTATGTGGTACAAACCTTTTTGTACCCGAAACTTGATCAACGACGCCCTTAAAACCTTGGAATACAGCTAAATCGGATTGTTCGGTCTCGCGAGTATAATTAGCGGTCATTTGAACGTTAGCATCGCCAAGGTAATGTAAATGAGCAAAGTTGGCTTATCAATACGGTCTTGCATATTGATTGCCGCGACTTGCCCGAGCATAACCATTTTTGTCTGCTTCTGATTGACTCATGAGTCGATAATTACCTGGATTAGTTACTCGAGCATAATACTTGTTGCTATCAGAAACGAATACTTGACCGGCCGGTGCAATTGTCCAACCACCACTTGTTGTTGGTGTGGTGGTTTTTGGTGTTGAGGTTGCCGGTGTTGAAGTGGTTGGTGTTGTTGCAGACGCCACGCTTGATTGCTTAGTCGAAGCACTACTTGATTTGGAAGTCGTCGGCGTCAGGCTTTTGCTGGTACCATTGTTGTAATCAATACTAATTCCTTCAGCATCATTGATGACGACGATCTCTTTATTGAGAACACCATCAGATGATTTGATATCGACGATAGAGCCTCGCGGAATAGTTTCGCTATTATAATAAAGCGGCGTTGTTTCATAGTAGACGGTAGTTTTGGTGTCAGGATGACTAGTCCAATAATTCTCCACCATTTCTTCAGCGTATCTCATTCCGCCATTTTGATTGGCGCCAACATTCTGCGATCTTGTCCCAGTTGTGAAATTATATTCTGAAGTATAGGAATCGCTGCCAAGTAAACTATCGCCAATCGAGTGGCTGCGATTGTAGAGCCAGCCATGATAAGTATGATTCGTTAAACTATAAGTAATTGCGACTGTCGGATTAGTATATGGCCAAGATGGCGGCTCCAGCGGATCACCTTGTCTTTTTCCTTTAGAGGCAACATATTGCGAGTAAGTAAGGACTGCTCTGGCGGTTGAAGAACGTTGTTGACTGTCAGCACTGAATTTGGATTGGCCGGCGGTGATCCCAGTAAAATCAGTTATTTTTGCCGCACCATTATCCCAGTAGTAGTTCTTGGTTGGACCGGCTGAACGCGCGTTAGTGTCGTCGACTAATTTTTTTAAAATAGTTTGGTTATTTTGATTTTTAGCTTGAGCGATGCTTGTTGCGCGCGCCTGACTTGATTCGGTAGCAGCTTTCTCTGATGCTTGTTTTTCAGCTAGTTTTTTAGAACTTTCTTCGGCAGCAATTGATTTAGAACGCTCTGTTGCTTGGGTAGCTTTCTTTTTGGAACTTGCGGTGCTGTCTGTCTTTTTTGAAGAGGGGGCGGCTAATGAACTGGTTTGCGTGTGTTTTTCGGTGACCGACGTGTTAGGTGCGAACGGCACACTGACCAGCAATAAACCGAGTAGTGCAATTAATGTAAAACCAATATTTTTAAAGTTAAGCCACTTGCCCGGTTTTCTTTTCGTGATTTTCTGAAACAGGGCGATCACGGTGGCAATGCTTAAAATAATTGACATGATTGTTAGGACGTTTATTAAAAAATTGTACATCAGGCTTCACCATCTTTTTAGAGTTTTTTGTAGTTTCATTGCTGCGTTAAATTTGATGTGAAATCAAAGTCAAAGCAAGTGTCACTCAATTATTGACGCTAAAATCAGTAATGATTTGTTTCTGGGGAATTTTATGTTCGATGAAGTCATGCTCTTTCTTAATGAATTCGTCGGGAGTGTCCGTGATAGCAGAAGTCGCAATTTGAACTAAGTTAGTTTTAATGTACAGACCATCAGGAAAATACGGATTAAAGTACTGGTAGAAATGACTGACGTTAGCTTCAATTTGTTGTTTGCTAACTTGATATTGTTGATGATAGTTAATGAGGTCGACTTGAATTGGTTGAGGACCGGTTGAAATAGGATAGCGGTGAATCCAGTAGTGCCTGGTTTCATCAAAATACGCAAAATTAGGATAGTCGAGCCACAGTGCCAGAAATAAATATTTCAATGTTTGTTCGTTGTTAATCTGCTCTGAAATATCTGCAATTTCTTTAGCATAACCATAAGCACGACCAAAATCATGCTGTGATTGCAAGGAATCAGTCAACTGTTGTTGAATCACTTTGATCGTAATTTCCGCGGGACTTCCGGCATCGTGTTCATGCCCAATCAAGTCAGAAATAGGCGTAAGACTGGACTTAACATTTTGATGTGCCCAGATAAAGAGTTGATTATTCTCGGCGAGTTGTTGGCCATCAGCAGACAATGAATAGCTCTGTGGTAATAGTGGCTCGTATTTTTTGGGCTCAACAGTCGTGCTTATTCGCTCAATTAGCTCTTGTTTTTTACCACTTATTTTTTTATTATTGGTTGAAAGAATTTTTTTGAGATCGGTAACTTTTAATTTTTTTAAGCTTGTTTGAACATCGCTGGTAATGATGAGGCCGTCCTTGATGAGTTTGGTTTTTGAAGCAACTGAGTTGAGGCCGTATCTTGACCGGAAATATTGAGGAATTGTTTTAGCTTGGTTTGAACCGTCTAACCAAGCTAAGAGAATAATTTCGCCGTAGTAGTAGCCACATGCTAGTTTAGGCCCGCGTAATGTTTTGTGCTTGTCAGCAGTTACAACATGATTAATGGGGGTGTGAACAGTTTTGTCGTCATTAGGTTGTGACGTTATGGTATTCTGCGCTTTGACCAGATTGGGAGTCGGTTCTTCTTGGACGCTGTTAGTCGTTTTTTTGTTTTGCCGATTTTGGTAGAAGAATATGCCGACGACAAGCGCAATTCCGATTGCGATATACCAGAATTGAATGAGTAGTGCAATCGCGACTGAAATCGCCACGACAAGTAGCGCAACGACACAACCGTTGCTACTGATGTCTTTGGACTTAGTTGTTTGTGCTGCACGAATATTATTATCGATCGATGAATCAAGGCTTTTGTGCGGGGTGTTTTCTCTTTTGACTGATCGTCTTAGGTTAGCTATGGTCTACACCTCAAATAGATTTTTAAAGTTGTTATTTTTAAATACTGGCAAACTTGTTCCTCCGCAATGACTGACGTTTAGGTTGTATGTTAAATAATTGCACGGTATAAATTGGCTCTCGCCAGATTGAGTGGGGAGAGCTTTCTGTTCAAATAATTCGAAAATAAAAACGATTACATTGCTATAATACTACAATAAGCGTCTATAGACTATTCACAATCAGCATCTTAAAATTTTTTCGGCATAAATCTTTTCTTTTGCGTATTTCATTATGAAAGGGTAAAAATCATTAAGATTAGACTTGCGTCGCATGTTTTTTAACGAGTTTGATGTTAAAGTGAACTAAATCTGGAATTAGCTGTTGATCTAATTCTTTTAAATGTCTGCCTAATTATTGTGATTTGTTTTAATAGACAAGGAGAATGTTTTTGAAAATCAAATCGGGGATTGCCTTGGTTATATTGCTCGCTGGCGGTTTCTATTTTTATAATCGTGAAGTTACACAGCCACAAATTCAGTCTGATACTTCAACTAACTCAGAGGTACAAACAATTCTGCTGCAAGTTCAGAATGGCTTAGTGACCGTTAAGAATAAACTAGCTGCTATTCTGAGCGGTTCAAGTCAGCATCAACAAAATCAAACGCCAAAGACAAATTCGACGAGTCAAGCAAGCGATGCTGACGCGAGTTCAAGTTCGGCAATTGATTCGAATTCTAATGAACACGGTGAATCCGAGAGCACCTCTAACTCAACCAGTACTACGGAGACGACTGGCGTAACGCCGATCGAATCAATTGTTCAAGGACAAAGGTTAGCTAACACCTATACTTATTCCTTTACTAGTGAAACACCAAATAATGTTCGTCAAGTTTTTCTGGCTGCTATTGCCACCTATAATCAAACAGGTTTGGTTAAACTGACAGCCGGTGAAGAAACAGAGGATCAAAATCATGTTACAATTTCAATTTATCAAAAGGTCTCTGCGAATGCGGGCACATTAGAATTAGGTGAGGGCGGTCCCAAAATTGTCAAGAAGTATAATCTGTTCCAATCCAAAACAACCAATCATGCGACAGCTAGTGTCAATACCAACTATCAAGCCGCCATTGCCAAATCAGTGGCCTTGCATGAATTAGGTCACGCGTTAGGGATGGATCATAGCAGTCAATTGACCTCGGTCATGTATCCGGTTGACCAAGGTGTGACAGTTTTAGCAACCGAAGATTTGGCAAGTTTGCGAGAGATCTATCGTTAACGATTTTAAGACAAGATGTTAGTTCTCATTAATTTTTTCAGTTACCAAACAAAAGCCGAATTTTGTTTACAGGCCTTAATAGTTATTCATTAAATGCGTTTATCAATCAAAATAAAGCATAGTTTTGCTGAACAAAATTGCTGCAATCGAAGCTAAAAATTTGTCATTGCGAGATTGAATTAACTTTTCGTAAGCATATCATAGGTAATTTCTTCTAAATATTGTTATAATTATTACATGTATCACTTTAGGAGGATACCATGATCAAGACAAATCGCTTGATTTTACGTAAGTTTCGTAATGATCGCACTGATATGAATTCTTTGTTAACTATTTTATCAGATGAAGCAGCTAATAAATTTCTACCATGGTTTCCACTCACAACATTGGCGGACGTTAAACAGTTTTATGAGGAACGGATTTTGCCAATGTATCAAGACCATCCTGCTAACCAGAATTATTATTGGGCAATTTGCATTGAAGGTCACGATTTCCCAGTTGGCTTGATCAATGTGGCAGGTAATGAAGCTCATGATTTGGGTTTTGTTTTACGCAAAGAGTTTTGGAATCTGGGCATTGTGGCCGAAGCGGCCGAAGGTATTCTGGATTTTCTTAAATCTGAGGGCATGTCTTATGTCACCGCAACTCACGATGCGCGAAATTTGCGCAGTGGTAAAGTGATGATCAAATTAGGAATGACGTATCAATATTCTTATCATGAACAGTGGCAACCCAAAGATATTCCTGTTATTTTTAAAATGTATCAAATTAATCTGGCTGAACCTGAAGCACCTGCTTATCAAGGCTACTGGGAAGAACATTCAGAACATTTTATTTAATTAATTAAAAAAGACGCCGATATTTTTGTGAGGCTGCCGATAAAGCAGCCGTCATTTTGTCGGGGTCTTTTTTGTGCGCGCTCTTAGTGGCGCTGATTAATCTTAAGTTCAATCATTATTAGTTTGTCATAAAATGGTGCCAATGTTTCGCCAGATAAGTTGTGGTTAAACTTTGAGGATCTTTAACAAGGTCAGTTGGTCGGCCAGTGGCAACGATTCGACCGCCGGCGGTACCGCCACGAGGTCCTAAGTCAACAATCGCATCACTATTGGCAATTAAATCAAGATCATGCGTGATGGTAATAATTGTTGCACCCCGATATAAAAGCTGGTCAAAAATTTTCAATAATGTGTGAACATCCAACGGGTGCAAGCCAATAGTTGGTTCATCAAAGACAAATAGTGTATTGAGTTGTTTTTGCCCTAAATGAGTGGTCAACTTCAAACGTTGCGCTTCACCACCGGAAAGGTTTGGCGTTGCTTCACCGAGATGCAAGTAACCTAGTCCCATTGATTGTAATGTTTTCAGTGTGTGTAAAATTCTCGGCTGACTCTGAAAAACAGTAAGTGCATCCGTGACTGATAATGCCAGCACATCGGCAATAGTTGCTTGTTGCCATTTAACGGTTAAAACAGTTTGCTTAAAGCGACGGCCCTGACATGTGGGACAGGTCTCAGCCATATCAGGGAGATATTGAATATCTAACGAAATTTCACCGGTTCCACCGCAAGTCGGGCAGGCGCCTTCTTTGTTATTGTATGAGAAGTACTTAGCACTGTAATGTTGGGCTTTGGCTGCGGGTTGAGCAGCAAACAGCTTACGTAGTTCGTCCATAATATTCGTATAAGTTGCCACCGTGGAACGTGTATTTTTGCCGACGGGACTTGCATCAACGCTAACCACTTTAGTAATTGCATCTGCGGCCAACTGACTGACATAATCGGGAAGTGGCACATGATGATGTTGAGCGGCTAAAGCTGGCAAAAGGCTGTCCAAAATTAGTGTTGTTTTGCCGGCACCAGAAAATCCGGTCACACTGGTTAGTCGCCCAAGAGGAAATTGAGCGTGAACTTGTTGCAAGTTAAAATGTTTCGTAACGGTGAGGTCTAATGTGCCTTGCTGAAATAAGTCGTTTTTTGAGGCAGGCTGGCGAACTAATAATTGTGCCTTCCCATTAAGAAAAGGGCCAATTAATGAATGCTTGTTACGACTGATTTCTGCAGGAGTTCCTTGTGCGATAACTTGCCCGCCGGCAGTACCAGAATGTGGTCCAATCTCAATGACCCAATCGGCGGCGGCAATCAGCGAAGTCTCGTGGTCAACAACGACTAATGAATTACCTTGTGCAATTAGTTCGCGAAAGATTTTAATCAAGCCGCGAACATTATCCGGGTGTAAGCCAACTGATGGTTCATCGAGAACATACAAGACACCAGTTGTTTCTGTGCGTAAAGTACGTCCTAACTGTATTCGCTGTAATTCACCCGTTGATAAGCTAGCACCTGTGCGATCCAAAGTTAAGTAGTCTAAACCTAGTTCAAGTAATGGTTGTAATTGATTTGATAGTTCGTTAGTTAAATTGGTTGCCAATTCTTGCATATTGGCGGGCAACCAGTTTTTGATGTCGTTAATGAATTGCGGTAAAGCACTTAGCGGCAGTGCGGCTGCTTCAGCGATGTTTTTGCCGACGACGAGCTGAGTTAATCGTGAAGGATTCAAGCGAGTTCCCTGACAGGTGGGACAAGTTTTAAACTTGTAGAAACGATCTAATCGTTTTAACGCTAAGTCACTTTTAGTAGTACTCATGCTATCCTCGACAGCTGCGTAGGCATTCTCATATAATGCGTGGTCCATATGAAAGACCCGGCCGTTTTTTGAGGGAATATCAACGGCGTACTGTTTCTTGGCACCATGCAGGACAAAATCCTTTTCTTGATCAGTTAGCTCTTGATAGGCAACGTCGATTCGAATACCGGCGGCTTGGGCAACACTGGGCATGAAATTACGGCCCGGAATACGCCAAGCAGCAATGGCACCTTCAGCAATTGTTTTTTCTGGCGCGTCAATTAATTTCGTCGGATCAAGTTGCCGCGTAATGCCTAATCCCTGACAAGTAGGGCAAGCACCATCAGAATTAAAGGCAAAGTCTTCCACACCAAAGGCTTGAAATTGAACACCGCAAGTTGGGCAAATAATTTGACCCATCTCTGTACCAACTTTGTCCATCGCTTCGGCAATGGCGATTGTCGGTGGTATTTGGTGACCATTCGGGCATTGTGGTGACCCTAGCCGTGAATAAATTAAACGCAAAATATTAAAAATCTCGGTCATCGTGCCAACAGTTGAGCGGACACCAGGAACTGCGGGCCGTTGTCGCAAAGCTAACGCCGACGGGATGTATTTAACCGACCGAACTTGCGCACGTCCGACTTGGCTAATGCGGCGGCGCGTATAAGTGGCTAAAGAATCCAAGTAGCGGCGAGCCCCTTCAGCATATAAAATCCCCATTGCCAGCGAGGATTTACCAGAACCAGATACGCCAGCAATAGTCACGAATTGATTAAGGGGAACATTGACATCAATATTCTTTAAATTATTAGCAGTGCCACCACGCACTTCAATTTGCGTGGGTAATTTAATTTGAACCAATGGATTGACCTTCTTTTAGTAGAGAGTGTTCAATTTACTTTAGCATTTGTGAGACCATGTTGACAAAAGAAGGGGCTTATTGAAAATTTGCTAATGAATTAATTCTTTGGCGGAATCGTGAATTTAACCGCAAAAAGAGGCGTGAGTTTAATCGTTAATATTGGCTTGGTTTTATTAAGATACCCTTAATATCACTGCTTTAGCAAGTGAATATGGTATAATTTCTACAGTATAGAATCTTGGATTCGTGTGAAACTTAGCTGGCGTACAAATATAAATATTTAAGGATTGATAGATAAATGAATAGAAATGGCTGGAATGGTTTAAAACGTTTTATCACGGTAGCAATAGATGTGCTCTTATTCAACGTCAGTATTTTACTCGCGTTTATGTGGAAATTTGGTCATATGATTCCGCAACGTAACTTTATTACATATGAGCAGTCGGCAGTGGTTATCTCATTGTTGTTTCTACTCGTTAACTTCTTATTAGGTGCTTATATTTATTATAATCGCCGGATTAGTGATATTCTGTTTATCACGGTTCTTGGTCAAATTCTGACGATATTGGGTATTACAATTATTTCGTTTATCGGTCGCTATTTTGCCTTTCCACGTTCGGTTTTAATTTACTCGTTCTTGACCAGCGCTGTTATTTTAGGGATGTGGCGCGTTCTTATTTTCTATATGTACTTGCATCTTGTTAGTGATCGTCGTGTTGCAGTTGTTGCTTACACAGAGGAATTACCTGCAGTTGTCCAGAATTTTGATTCTAGTAAAAATAACAAACATAAGATTACCTACGTCGTCACTGATCATTTCGTTGATAATGTTAAAAAAGTTCTTGATGACGTCGATATTGTCTACATTACAAAAGAAATTAGCGATGATGATCGACGCCAAATTGTTGATTTAGCGATTAAAAATGAGACTGAAATTTTCGTTCCTTCAACGTTTGATAATTTACTCATGTTGCGTCCTAATATGATGAATTTTGAGGATGAAAGTGTGATGGAACTTAGTCAATTTCGGATTTCTCCGGAGAATGCCTTTTTCAAACGCTTCTTTGATATTATCGTTGGCTTGATTATGTTGGTGCTTGCCTCACCATTTATGTTGATAACGGCTTTATTAGTTAAATTGACATCGCCTGGTCCAATCATATACAAGCAAACGCGAATTACGATGAATCAAAAAGAATTTCATATTTACAAGTTTCGTACAATGACCGCCAACGCCGAAGCAAAATCTGGTCCAATGTTGGCGCAAGCGAATGATGCACGCATTACGCCAGTCGGCAAGTATTTACGTAAAGTTCGTTTGGATGAGTTACCACAAATCTTTAACGTTTTAAAAGGTGATATGTCAATCGTCGGTCCACGTCCAGAACGACCATTTTTCGTTAATCAATTTAACGAGGAAGAACCACATTATTATTTGCGCCATAATGTGCGTGCAGGCATTACTGGTTATGCTCAAGTTTATGGTAAGTATGCTTCCGATTATCACAGCAAGTTGAAGTTTGATTTATTATATATTAAGACTTACAGTTTGATGCTTGATGCCAAAATCCTGTTACAAACGATCAAGATTTTATTTGATAAAGTTTCATCACAAGGTCTTGAAGACGATGATGAACCAGAAATGAAAAAAGTACATGAGATTGTAGAAGAGAACAATATTAAACATTTGAGTTAGAAGGAGGTTGGCATGTCTCTTAACTATTCAATTATTATCCCAGTTCATAACGCCAAACGGTTTCTGACAGACTTACTACAACAGTTACACGCGATTAACTACCAAGGTTATGAGTGTTTATTGATTGAAAATGGTTCGACAGATGGCACTTGGGAAATGTTAACAACTTTAACCGCTGATGATGAAATCTGTCGTGCTTTTCAAATCCCACCGCATGGCCCTGGTGCAGCACGCAATTACGGTATTGAACATGCGCAAGGCAAATACGTGCTCTTCTTAGATGCTGATGATCCAGTGCAACCGGATATTCTATGGCAGTATGATCAGGTTGCTGACCAAGATGATGACGATTTGATTATTTCTTCGTTTCAGTTCGATACGATGCGTGACAATCAGGTTGTTGTTAGTCAGAAATATCAATTAACTGATCATTTATTCAATAGTCAGTCTGATTTTTTTGATCAGCTTTATGATTTGATGAATCGTCAATTTGCCTATGTAATTTGGAATAAACGCTATCGGTTGGCACTATTAATTGATCATCAAATTCGTTTTCCAGAGTTCTTTAGTTGTGAGGATCGTATTTTTAATATTCGTTACTTTGAACATTGTCAGACTGTTTATACCACTTCTAAAATTTTAGCAATTTATCGGTATGATGCCGCTCATGGCTTAACAACTCGGTATGATCCCCATAAGTTTGCTACATTTAAACAATGGTATCAAGAAGCCGTAGATTTGTTGGGCGATCGTGCGTTGGCTGGTATTTCAGCGCTGTACTTGAAAGGGTTGACTTCAACGATTTTCTCTATTATTCGGACCAAGAAGATTGATCGTCAACATAAAAAAGGAGAAGTCCAAGAAATCTATCATGATCCAAGTGTGCGTCAAGCCAAGAAAGAAGCTATTACAGATTCCAAGATCAAACATCTGACAAAAATACTTTATGCTTTTCCCTTCCCACTTTTTTATATTGCAGTTTCTGTGGGGAGTTCTATGGAGTATCGTTTACCATCAGTAATTGAAAAATTTAAACGAAATTATTAGGGAGGCCAATCATTGTACAGCAAAAATGTTGAATTACGTGAAATCCAAAAAACAACACTAAATATTGCAACAACAATTGCCTCTTTTTGTCAGCAAAATAAGTTACTTTGTTACCTTTGTGGTGGCGGCGCAATAGGTGCAGTCCGTGAAAAAGGATTTGTACCATGGGATGACGACTTAGATTTTTTTATGCCGCGCGCTGACTATGAAAAATTCTATCAGCTTTGGCAGCAACGACCACCAACACGGCAATACGTTGTTGAGAAAGCTGCGAAACATTTTGTCAATCATAATAACTTTATGACAATTCGTGATCGCGAGACGACTTTTATTAAAACTTACCAAAAAGACTTAGATATTGTGCACGGTATTACCGTTGATATTTTCCCATTAGATGTTGCACCAGAATCAGTAAGTAAACAACGGATTCAAAAGTTTTGGGCGTTAATATATGCGTTGTTCTGTGAGCAAGTTGTTCCAGAATCTCATGGTGGGATCATTTCATTTGGTAGTCGTTTGCTACTGGGCTTGTATAGGAGTAAGGCAAGTCGTTATCAAGTTTGGCGATTTGCGGAGCGGCAAATGACTAAGTATAATGAAACTAATTCGGCGCTGATAACAGAATTGTGTGTTGGTCCCAAGTACATGGGGAATTTATATAGCCGATCCGATTTTGCCAGTGCCGTTGAAATGAATTTTGAAGATACTAAGTTGCCTTTGCCAGTTGGCTATGATCGTTATTTATCTCAAGTTTTTGGTGATTACCTGAAACGTCCAGCTTTAGAAGACCAAGCACCACATCATGATGCAGTATTTGTTGATCCGAATCATTCTTACCAAGAATATCGGGGACGCTATTATTTAAGAAAAGAGGAAAAGTAAATGACAACAGCATTAATTATCGCCGGCGGTGTCGGCAAACGTATGGGGATGGATATTCCGAAGCAATTTATCCTCGTAAATGAGAAACCGGTGATTATTTACACCCTTGAGTCATTCCAAAAGCATCCCAAGGTTGATCAAATTCTTGTTGTTTGTAAAGAGGGCTGGATTGATACCATGTGGGCTTATATTAAAGAATATAATGTCTCAAAAGTTAAATGGGTTATTGCTGGTGGCAGTAAAGGCCAGGAGTCCATTAATAATGGGGTTCAATTCTTAAAGGATTATTGTGAAGATGACGAAACGGTGATCATTCATGATGGTATTCGCCCATTGGTTGATGAACTAGTCTTGTCAGATGTTATCGTCAAGTGTGAACAATATGGAAATGCCGTAACATCACTACCTTATAACGAACAGATCTTTGTAAAGAAGACTGAAGAGACGACGCAACAATATATTGATCGGACAATTTTGCGTCGTGTGGGGACGCCACAAGCTTATAAATATAGTAAGTTGTTATGGGGTTACAACAAGGCGATCGCTGATAATGTTGGGATGACCGATTCTTCATATACAAACACGATGATGGTCGATTTAGGCGAAACATTGCATTTTGCAGCTGGTTCAGACAAGAATATTAAGTTAACGAATACCGATGATCTGGCCTTATTTAAGGCATATCTTAAGATGAAAGAATAGGCGGCTGTTGATGCTAATTGACCATGATGTTTATCGTTCTGATTTACAACAAGTTATTGATTCGCAAAAAGATTGGTCACAAATTGATGGTCATTCTTTTTTAATTATTGGTGCTTCAGGAATGATTGGTTCTTATTTAGTCGACGTACTGATGCAGCGGAATCGATTGACTGATGCTGGAATACGCATTTATGCAATGGGGCGCAGTGAAAAGCATCTAGAGGATCGTTTTTTAAATTATATTGGTGATGTTAACTTTAATCTAGTTGTTGCAGACGTGACACAGCCATTACCTGATGACCTGCAAGTTGACTATATTTTCCACGGTGCAAGTAATACGCACCCGCGAGCTTACGCGACGGATCCGATTGGTACAATTATGACCAATCTTAAGGGAACTGAGCAGGTATTAGAACATGCCGCAAAGGTGAAGACGCAACGGGTACTGTTTTTATCTAGTGTGGAGATTTACGGTGAAAATCGGGGCGATGTTAATAAGTTTGTTGAAGATTATTCTGGTTATCTTGATTGCAATACGCTTCGTGCCGGCTATCCAGAGGGGAAGCGTGTTAGTGAATCGTTATGCCAAGCCTATATTGCCAAATATGGTTTAGATGTTGTGATTCCAAGAATTTGTCGGACTTTTGGACCAACAATGAAATTAGACGATTCTAAAGCATCGTCACAATTCATTCTAAAAGCCGTACACAATGAAGACATCGTCTTAAAGAGCGAAGGTACTCAATATTATTCATATGGGTATGTGGGTGATATTGTGTCCGCATTATTGTTTATTCTGGTTAATGGCGATAACGGTGCTGCTTATAACATTGGCAGTGAACAGTTTGATCTTCATTTGAAAGATTTGGCCAATCAATTAGCACAAATGAACGGTCAAAAAGTTGTCCTTGATTTGCCCGATGCAACCGAAGCAGCTGGTTTCTCCAAAGCGACGACGGCAATTTTAGATACGACCAAACTTAATCAACTAGGTTGGCAATCAATCTTTGATTTATCGACTGCTTTAGACCATACAGTTAAGATTCTAAAGGATGAACTTAAAGACAATGCCTAAAATAAGTATAATTGTACCTGTTTATCAAGTCGAAAAGTATTTAGCAAAATGTGTTGATTCCATTCTTGACCAAACATTTACCGATTTTGAATTGATTCTAGTAGATGATGGTTCAACTGATCGCGGACCAGCAATGTGTGATCAATATGCAAAGCGAGACGAACGCGTCAAAGTTATTCATAAGAAAAACGGTGGCTTAAGTGACGCGCGGAACGCCGGAATTGATATTGCACAAGGCGACTATCTTGGCTTTGTTGATAGCGATGATTATATTGCGGCTGATATGTATGACTTACTTTACCATGACATTACTAAAGAACAGGCTGATTTAGCTATTTGTGGTATTTATGATGTTTATGAAGGGCATGAACCAAAGCAGAAGGATACAATTCGTGACGTCATGAATCAACAACAGGCAATTAAAGTTATTTTTGAGGGCAATATTGTTTCCGTTCATGCTGTTAACAAATTGTATCGACGTGCGATTTTTAAGAAGTTGCGTTATCCTATCGGTAAATATCATGAAGATTCCTTTGTGATTTTAGATATTCTTGAACAATGTCAAAAAATAGTCATTGATTCGCAACAGAAGTATTTTTACTATCATCGGGAGGGCAGCATTAATACGGAACGTTTTTCACCAAGTCAGTTTGATTTCATTGAAGCGTGGCAAAAAAATGATACAAGATTAGCGAAAATGTATCCACAATTAGCGGATGTCGGGCGGCAACGCGTCTGTTTTGCGAACTTTATGGTGCTAGATAAATTAGTTCGCGGTCATGCAGAACATGACTATTCGGAAACAAAGACAATCGTACATTATTTACGATCTAATTTTTGGTTTATTATGAAGAACCCGATTTTTACTAAACAACGTAAAGTGTCGATGATCTTATTAACGTTAAGTTTGCGCCTATATCGAGTCCCAGTAATGATTCAAAAAAAGCACAATTCATAAAAGGGTGGAAGCATGGAAAAGTTAGTGTCATATAACAAAATGTTAAATCGAGTTTTTCTATTAACATATGAAGTTGCACTTTTGGCGAGAATGGTTATTCTTTATAGCCTGATCGATTCTCGATTTGATACAGTGCTCTTCTCAGCAATTACTGGTTTGGGAGCCATTACATTTCTGAGTAATGTTACAGTTTGGGTGAAGCAAAAAAAAATTCCCAATATTTGGCTCATTCTTTTTACATTAGCAATGATAGTTTCATCATTATTAAATGGTAGCAAAAATTTATTCGGCAATTTTAGATTAATTGCATGGGAGGGAATACTATTTTTTATAGTTTTCTATAGTGCAAGCAAAAATGATGAGAAGCTAGTAAGATATTTTGAGAATATTTTTTTCGTTTTTTCTGGGGTCACCATTTTTATTTCGTTATTGATGTTTATTACAAAGCTTGGTTATGTGGCGCCACTCGCGAAAATCTATTACGGTTTTCGCCTCGGTTTCGTTGAGAATAGACTCTATGGCGTTTTCGTTGAACCAAATTTTGCGGCAAATATGTCTCCAATAGTTATTCTTTTATCTTTGAAGCGACTGATAAATGGCCATTTATCTCGTCATCAAAGAGTTAGTCTTGAGATATTGATGCTACTAAACTTTTTCTATATCGTTTTATCAGGTTCAAGAACAGTGTTGGTCGAATCTGTCGTCATTGTAATGATTGGAATGTTCTTCGTGAGCTTTTCAAGGTTTCAATCTATACGTCTAATAAAACGCTGGTCTGTCTCCTTATTAATTGGCCTAGTAGGCGTGACGATTTTTGCCGGTGCGTACTACGGTTTCAAAAGTGTGGCCCCGTATCTCTCATTACCAGATAATATTTCTTTGAGTCGTTTTAAGGGGAGTTCAAATGATGGAACAATGGATAATAACGGTGATGAAGATATCTCTTTAAAAAGAGAAGATGTTTCTAATCAAGCCGATGCATCAAATGGTCGGATACGTTTATGGAAGAGCGCAATTGAAATTTTTCAATCCAGCCCAATTTATGGAACATCACCACGAAATTTGGTGAATTATGCGGAAAAGAATTTACCAAATACACGTATCGCGCACTCAAAGCAAACACCACATAATTTCTTATTGTTTACGCTCGCCGGAACCGGACTGATCGGAATTATTCCGCTACTGATTTTCTTGATTACCGAATTTTTTGGGGTTATTTATGCTTTATTTAAAAATGATAATATCGCTAACGTCACTTATTTACTTTATGCTTTAATCGCGGTTTCATCAGTTATCTTTGGTTTGCTAATGCCGGACATTATTTTCGAAAATAGAATTGGTGCATTATGTTTCTGGTTGTATCTAGGTACGGCAAGTTATCAAAAGCAATTTATTGGAAAGGAAATTAATAATCATGCAAAAGCTAAACTTACAGGAAGTACAAGACAAGAGCATTGATATATTAGTTTATCTTGACCAAGTTTGCCGCTCAAATAATTTAAAATATACCATTTTTTATGGAACATTGATTGGCTTAGAACGGCATCAAGGTTTTATTCCTTGGGATGATGACATTGACCTTGTAATGTTGCGTCCGGATTACGAAAAATTATTATCAATCTTAGCAACTGATAATCGCTATCAGTTGCTATCTTTTAATAACCGTGAACATTATCGTTATCCCTTTGCAAAATTGGTCGATCAAGAAACCAGGCTAGTATCAGATCAAATTTATAATGTTGAGGATCCGTTAATGGGCGTCTTTGTTGATATTTTCCCACTAGATGGTATTCCCGATACGAAAAAGGAACAAAAAGAATTTCATGATCTCTGCGAACAATATCGGTTAAATATGATGGATACGACAGGAAATAAATCCTATGCACGTTCTTTTTCGAAGTGGAAGGGGTTAGTTAAGCGAGTTTCTCGTTATCCTCACTATCGTAAGGTCCTTAAAGAAGGTGACGATAATTATTGGCGCCACCAATATCAATTAGCAACGATTAAGTATCAGGTAGAAGATGCTACATACTGTGGCTATTTAGAATATATTGATCGCAATTGGGGCGTTTTCCCAACTAGTTGGTTCGCTGCGGATCAATTTGAAGATGTACAATTTGCCGGGCATCAAATTATGGCAATTAAACAGCGCAAAGCGTTTTTAAAGTTACGCTTCGGTGATTATCTAAAGTTGCCGCCAAAAAGTGAACAAGTAACGCATCACCCGTATACGTTTTTTCGCAAATAGTAAAGGAGCACTCAAATGAAGCGAGGACGCTTGGAGTATTCGATTTTAAATTCATCAATTTCCTCAATAATTTATATTGGTCGATTGTTGATTCAATTTATTGCGAGAAGTTTATTCATTCGATTCTTAGGACAGACATACTTAGGCTTAAATGGTTTATTTACGAATATTCTTAGCCTGTTATCAATGGCAGAGCTTGGCGTTGGTGCTTCGATCGTATTTTCATTATATCGGCCTCTTGCCGAGGATGATCATCCCAAAATAACTGCGTTAATGCAATTATACCGTAAGGCTTATGATTTAATTGGCGTGGTCATTGGTGTATTGGGAATCGTGATTATGCCGTTTCTTCCGTTCATTATTAAGGACATGAAGAGCGTTCCTAATGTTTACACTATTTATTTATTGTTCCTTGCCAACTCGGTGGTTAGTTATTTCTTTACGTATAAGCGCTCTTTAATTACAGCAGATCAAAAAGCCTATATTGTTTCGTTGAATGATTTTATCTTTCTTTTGTTAACTAATATTGTGCAAATAGGTTTTCTTTATATAAAAGCCGATTTTATTATTTATTTAATTATCCAAATTATTTTTACGATCTTATCTAATATTTGTATTTCCTGGATTGTCGATAGGCGTTATCCGTATTTACATCATAGTCCGCCTGAAAAAATTGATCATGAAACCGCAGATGTTATTAAAAAAAATGTACTTGGTAATGTTTCTTCGACGATTGGCGGTCAAATCGTTATGGGTACTGATAATATTTTGATTTCTGCGTTTGTTAATTTAACGGCGGTCGGAATGTATTCCAATTATACGTTAGTGGTTAATGCCATTCAGAATTTATGTAAACAAGTAACAAACTCCATAACGGCCAGTATCGGCAATTTTGCAGTTACCGCCAGTCAAGAAAAAAATAACGAATTATTTCAACGTCATTTTTTCGTCAATCATACATTGATTTTCTTTAGTGCAACGGTTCTGGAAGTGATCTTAAATACCTTTATTCAATGGTGGGTTGGCCCTAAAAACGTTTTAACTTCTATTACGGCAACTTTAATCATTATCAATTATGCAATTCAAGTATATCGTAATACTGGGTTTGTTTTCATTCAGTCATTTGGTTTGTTTTGGTATCAGCGTAAAAAGCCAATTATCGAGGCCGCCGTTAATTTAATTGCATCATTGCTATTTTTAGGTGTTTTTAAAATGGGAATTAACGGTGTTTTATTGGGGACAATTTTGTCGTCGTTTGGCTTTGTCATTTGGTATGAGGCATATGTTGTTTATAAGTACGCATTACATCGTCCCTTAAGAGAATATGTCGCGTTGATGCTACGTAGTGTGGCCGAGCTAATATTTACGGTTGTTGTCACGGCAGTTACGGCCAATAAAATCTTGCCATCAAATGTAAGCTTTATGGGTTTGCTAATTAAAGTCGTTTATGCATTAGCGTTAGCAACAGTATTTTATGTTTTGTTTTACCACAAGCGCCCCGAATTTAAATATTTAGTGTCGGTGGGTAAACGTTTGATTAAAAGAAATCGAGGTTAGAGATGAGAATTGCAATTGTTAGCCCTGGTTTCGGCTATGGTGGATCTTATATTGTTGCATCAAATGTTGGTAAAGAACTTCAAAAAGATCAGGATAACGAAGTCTTCTATTTAGCTTATCAATATCATACTAACTTTTCTGGCGTTCCTGATGAACGGTTGCATTATTTCGGTCATAATGTTGGCCGCGTTCGACAGAATATCATTCGAGTAGGTAAGGCTGTAGAATTGTTAACGCGGCATGAATTTACACCGATTAAGTATCGTCAGCATGATTTACAGGCTTTGTTGAACGAGATTGATCAAAATAAAATTGATGTCGTTATTCTGAATACCTTCCTCTCTGTAACTTTATTCGCCCAGCAATTAAAACAATTACGTCCTGGCGTCAAAATTGTTGGTTGGTTACATGAAGCAACAAGCTATAGTTTTGGTAATTTGACAAAAAACTATCGTCAATCCTTTATCAACGGTTTACGGGCTTTAGATCGATTAGTTTGTCTAACGAATATTGATTTACAGAAGATGTTAACCGTTAATTCACGTTCACAAATTATTTATAATCCTGTAGTGTTGCCAGAACATGAAATTTCTGCTCTACAAGATAAGGTTGTTTCTTTTACGACGCGTCTGAATGTTCACATTAAAGGCCTTGATTACTTAATGGAAATAGCCAACCAAATCGAAGATGGTTGGTCGATAAGAGTCGCTGGTCAGGGTCGTCCAGAACAAGTCACTGAATTTAAAGAATTACTTGAAAAAAACGGTAATCCAAGCAAAATTAATTTTGTCGGTGAGTTGGTTGGTAACGATTTAACTGAGCATTATCTTCATAGTTCAATCTTTATTTCTACTTCTAGAACTGAGGCATTACCATTGGTTTTGATTGAGGCTATGTCCTTTGGATTACCAATTATCAGTTTTGACCACAATGGGGCCAAAGAAATATTGGCCGATGGTAAATATGGTGAACTTGTGGCAATCGGTGATGTTCAAGGAATGGCAACTGCAATTAATAACTTGGCTAATTCTCCAGAAAAAATGCGGCAGTTACAACAATTGTCATTAAGCCGCTATGATGATTTCAAGATGCCTGTGATCATCAAAAAATGGCGGGATTTATTAAATCAGTTATTCGAATAATTGAGGAGATAACTATGATAAAAGTTTTTATTATTTTGGATAGTTACGGAATAAAAGTCTGAATTCGAATGATTAACTACGCCGTTTTGTTAGGCCAAAAAGCTGGTCAAACAGAACAGTGTAGTTAATTATCCTCAATTCAGCTTTTTCTTTTGGCATTTATAAATTTGTGAATATAATCATGTTAAAATAGAAATCATGTAAGCAGTTAATAATCGACCGGCTGTGAAACACGACTTATTCAAGGTAAAATTACCTCATCATAGTAAATGGTGAG
>NZ_RHOX01000034.1 GCF_003946695.1 Lapidilactobacillus bayanensis
CTCACCATTTACTATGATGAGGTAATTTTACCTTGAATAAGTCGTGTTTCACAGCCGGTCGATTATTAACTGCTTACTGAATTTTGCCGCCACAACTAGCTGCTCAATTAACTTCTCAGAAGCAATATCTAATTTGTTCTTTGATTTAATGCGATAATTTTCTTGATATAATTAATCCATTCAGTCATATTGAGCCACTTCAATGTGTCAAACAGGACCTTTCCGGTTGCGTCATCGATACCTCGGGCGATCGAGTGGTGAATAAAGTCGAATATTCTTGTATAAATCAGTAATTCAGCATCTGATGATTGATGTTGTAATTGCGTTAATTCCGAAAAGAACGTATCGAACAGGTCAAGATTCTGGCGTTCCAATGACAAGATCAAGCCATGGACGATTAGTACTTTTAGGTCCACCGTATAATAATGACTGTCACAATAAAAACGCGTTTGCTTCAAAGATGTGGTTAGACAACCTTGGATAAATTCGTCGTCAAAGAGAAATAAACAATTTGTAAATAAGACGAGTTCAAAACGTCCCCAATTTTGCACTTTGACTAAATAGCTTTGAATGCGAGTTTGTATTGCTAGGGTTGCTGGGTCATGCAAATCCAGATTTCGATCACGATAGGCGATAATCAAAAAGAGTTGCGCGTATAAACTGTAATAAAAGAAATCGTTGGTTAGCTGATAAGTATGCAATAAAGACTGCAATTGTGCTTTAACACTCGGTGAAGTTAAGGTAAGTTTTTGATTCGTCACAATTGTCCAATAATTCTTTTTGGCGGTCTCTTTTGGCGTCGGGTATTTACGGTTAAATAAATATTGATATTCCTCAACCGTAATATTCATTCGATTTAAGTATTTAAGAGTGTGGCGTGATCAATATGAGTGCCATATTTTTCAAAGGAGATTAGCGTTGTTCGATGACTAATATTTTGCGTAATCTGAGCCTGCGTAATTGAACGTTCCTTGCGTAAACTTCTAATCAGCTGGCCATGTGTTAAGTCAGGTTGTGTTGGGGGTTGATTATTCATTTTTCACCTCGATGTCGAACTAGCTGACATTTCTAACTATTCCAATAAAGTCATTATATACTTAAATTGTATTTGAACAAAGCTACACAAATGAGACCAAATTATAATAATTAAGGAAGTGATCAAGATGGTGCTGTTTGGTGTCGATTGGCCGTGGCCACCTGTTCCACCAAAGTAAAGATTTTAGTTCTATGAGCTATAAATGTTCATATTTTCTCAATGGCTATTGATATTGTGATGTTTTCGGGATATTATAATTAACAACATCTTAAGCGCTTTCTTAACCCGAATCACTGCAATAATCAACTAGCTTGATACTTATTTATTCAGA
This sequence comes from Lapidilactobacillus bayanensis, assembly GCF_003946695.1. Classification (GTDB taxonomy): domain Bacteria; phylum Bacillota; class Bacilli; order Lactobacillales; family Lactobacillaceae; genus Lapidilactobacillus; species Lapidilactobacillus bayanensis. The sequence continues at coordinate 1,368 of NZ_RHOX01000034.1, forward strand.
AGGGAAGGCTTTAAGATGAAAAAGATTCTTACGATTGCTAGTATGGCACTGTTCTTTATTGGTGCAGCTTCAACAAGTGTTGCCAGTGCAGCTACAACTGATACACAAGCAACTACGCCCGTTATTGACATCGTTTCTAAGACCGATTTACCAGTTATTACTGGGAGAGCAGCAGTTGCCTCATTACCAATGTGGGTTGAACCAAATGGCAAGGTACATTATGCAACTGTTTCGTATTTGCCACCGTTATCCTTCGAGAAATTTACGAACGGTGACGGAATTACTTTCTATCATTACACAACTGGAAATGGAACAATTTTTGGTGAGGATTATAAATAATACTCGTTCTTGAATGGAACAAGTATTTTTAAATTTATAATAATAAAGAGGGTGCCTATATATTGCAATTATTCAAGAAAGAATTTAAATTGCAACCGTGGGCGCTCTTTTTTCTATTTATAACATCCTTTGTGGTTTTGCTTACGACACTGTCCTATCAATGGATTCAGGAAGGTTATCAGATTGAAAAGTCTGCACCAATTACAACTAAATATCAGCTCAGATCAATTCCAGATGAGGTTGATTACTACACCAAAAGCGTTGTTGATGAATTACAACAAGAGATCGTGACCAGTCAGCACTCAGCCACAGCCAATCAACCAACGCAGAAAAATTGGCGGTTGTTATTAAGAAAATTAATTAAGACCTATCAAAGCCGTGACTACAGACAGGTTAATACGTTAATTGATGAAGCTGCTAGCCGAAAAGATAATTATACTGAGGGAAATCTCATGACATTATTGGTGATTACCCGTTTTATTAGCCGCTATTATCAGTTACATCTAACTAAAATGACGGAATCACATGTAAATGCTACTCCAAGAATCGCATTATTTACAGATTTACTACCATATATCGCTGCCTATTTCACTGGTAATTCTCATTTTTATTTGGTCGGTGAAGAGTCCCATATTTGGGTGATACTTCTTGTCGTTCTCTTCACGACTCTAATTGCGGCTAATGTTGCTACTCGCGAAAAGCGACACCAAACTGAAACTTTCGAAGAAGTTTTACCGGTCAATCAAGAATGGATTTTTGCTATCCGCATACTACTCACTTGGTTGTTGGTGAATTTATTTCTCTTATTAAGTTTATTCATTAGTATTGAACTACTACACCTTTTAACCGGTTTACCCATCGGTCAACTAAATGATGGGCGAGTGGTGGTGATAAACAGTCAACCACAATTTCTGACTTATTTACAGCATCTTTTAAAAATATTTTTCTATTTGAATTTGTGGTTCGTCTATTTGATCTCTTTAGCAATTCTAATCGGCAACTTCACTAAAAGCTGGTTGGTAACCTCCTTTCTACTGATGCTTAATTTCTTTGCGGGACAACTTGGGTTACTATCTCTTTTACCACAAACTCTTAGGCAAATTTTGCCGGCAAATTATACTGATTTTAACGCCATGTTATTTCGCAGTGGTGTGTATGGTGCCTTGACAAATCAGCATCTGATCAAGGTATTTGGTGGTTGGTTTATTGTAATTGTCTTATTACTTATTATGTCCAAAACAAGCAAAAGGCATAAATACTATCCTTAATCGACACACACGAAATCTCTTTCACATTTGTTTTTGCCTGAATAATTAATAAATAACCCAAAGGAAGTGTCCACCATGTAGCAACTATTCAAATTGATCTGTATCCTTTTGGCCGTCCTAACAAAACTGATTCGACGACGTTATTATTTTTCGCGCTAGAATAGGTGTTCATGCTGGTGGGGCAAGACTTTGACTCGAGGCCAATCTAGTTAAATCTATGGCTAATTTCTTTTACAACACTGGCGACTTTATCAGTAATGAAATTATTGTTGAGGCGTTAGACTGGCGTACTGAATTATTGATGGGAGGGTAGTTAACCAATGCAAACACAAACACGATGGGAATTTAAACGAGTTAAAGGTTGGCTTTGGCTGACAATACTGACATTGATGTTACTCTCGGCGATGTACATTCAAACGGTTAAAATGCAAAATGAACACACAATTTTGGCTGCGCCGACATCAATTGTGAATACCAAAAAGCGTATTTCTGGACAACTCGAAAACATCCAACAAACTTTAAACTATAAAGCGCAACTGCCTAAAGAACAAGAACAACAAATGCGTACCGCCAATCAACTTTATTTCAAAAAACTTACTAAGTTTCAAACGCTTCTATTCAGCGGGCATCTGATTAAAGCCAATCAGCTTTTGTATCAATCTGCTCGTGATCGGACACCGCTAACTAGCAATTTCGTACTTGGCCATCCGCTTGGTGGAGATGCCTTGTTGTTCTCATATCTAGTGAGAAACAAAATCAATGAAGTTCCAATGTTGGCTGAGCAGACAAAGGCCTGGAATATTCTTGGTATTTTTATGCGTCTGCCCCAACTGGCTTCACCTGATACTCCTGGATGGGATGGTCGTTATTTAACAGTTGAGCATGATTTTATCTTTATTATTTTGTCATTTTTTTCACTATTCTTATGTTTATTTTGGACGCAGGAGCGACCGCAAACAAGCGACAACTTCGCAAATGTTGTGCCTGTAACTCATCATCATTTACTGATTGCCAAGACAATTGTTGGCCTAGGCATCTTCATAGGAAGCCTTATCCTAGCGGCATTAATTTTTGTTGCTGTCTTAGGGCTTAACCATCGTTTCGGTTTTGGTACGATTAATTATCCTTATTTATTTAGAAATCATCAAAAGCAGCTGCAGTTAGTGACTATCGCTGAATTTAGTGTTCAATACTTAGGCTTTACTTTGCTATGGGGATTATTTTTGACGCGACTCAGTAAGCAACCGATTATCATTTTTGCAATTTTAAATTCGCTAATCTATTCGAAACAATTAGGCCTAACGCCGCTTTTAGGGGAGATCAATCCATACTTGCCGACTCATTATTTAACGTTCACAAACTTGCTCTTAGCCAGAGCCGGTTATCAGGATCTATCTATTGCACAAGGTGTGATCGTGTTGGTTGCTTGGAGCAGCTTACTCATCATCACAAGTAGGTTAATCATTAAGAAGCGCGGACGAATGTGAAACGTGAAAAGAGGGTATGCTGCCTAATTGTATGATTAACTCTGCATCATACAATATTAAAAAAGTTATTATTTTTAATTGTGATATAATCAACTAATAATCAAATTAAATAACGGTCGATCATCGCGGCAATCGTAAAAACAGAAGTGAGATCACGACGGACCGCATTAGGAATTATTCGCTAACAGCAATCTCTACATCATTTGACCAGTAAATAAACAGCAAGATTAAGTTAATTAAAGAAGAAAGTAGACTAGTGAGGTGCCTTATGTTAAAAGTTGAAAATTTATCATTTGCGTTCAAGAACAAACCAATTTTAAGCGACGTTAATTTCACAATCAACAATGGTGTCATCATCGGGTTAGTCGCACCCAATGGAACCGGCAAAACAACCTTGTTACGTTTGTTATCCGGACTGTTGCCTCACGGGGCTGCCCGATTAACATTAAATACTTACGACCAACAGAAACAGCGAACGAAATATTTGAATCAGATGTTTTTTATTGAAAGTTCTAATCACCTATATCAAGACCTCACGGCTAAAGATCATTTGCTGTATGTCAAAGCGATGTGGCATTCTTCAATTGATGTTCAACAGGTCATCAATGAATTGGGAATGACCAGTTATTACAAGGTCAAGATTAAGAATATGTCGTTAGGCATGAAGCAACATGTCATCTTGGCGATGTATTTAGTGAGCAATGCCCAAATGCTATTAATCGACGAACCATTGAATGGGTTAGATCCTACGAGTATTCAACTCTTTGAACAGATCTTTAAAGAATTGCGCCAACAAGGGAAGAGTTTACTCGTTTCTTCGCATCAGATGGATAGTGTTGGCCGGATTTGCGACGTGGTTTATTTCTTGCACGATCAAAAAATTCAACCATTAGTTAACACGGGTCAAGATATGATGGCCGAGTATATGAGTATCTTCTTGCAACGGCCGCAAGAGCAGGAGGCCGGCGATGAACGCGCAAATCAAGTTTGATCTTAAGAAGAATCTGTGGTCGAGTTTCACAGTCGTTATCTTTTTAACCTTCTTTTTATTGTTAATGACTAATTTTTTCAGTAATTTAGGCACACTTCCTAATTACACGGCCGAGATTCATGATGCTTACGATGATGTTTCGACGGATATTCAAAACGAGCTGAAAGTTCTGCGTAAAGATAAACATCCAGATAAGCATACTCAGGCAATGTTAGCTCGCGATCAGGATCAGTATTTGCATATTTCAGCCATTATTATGGCCTATGTTGGCGAGCAACCGGCAGAAATTAATCAGGTCTTATTAGATTATGCTCAATATAATCTCAAGGAAACCCAAGCTGTTCGTGCGAAAACGATTCGCTTGGTTAATTATCCAGGCAAGGAGACCGATTATTCTTTGCTTGGTCGCAAAAAAGATGTGTTTTTCTATCAATACTTGTTGAAGCATCGCCTGACAGAAATACCAGTGATTCAGGAAAACGCACCAGCAACGAATTATTTGAGTTATGCCTTGATTTACCGGCTGGCGCCAATTCTCGTGCTCTTTGTTTTTGCGATTCAATTGGCCCAGATTTTCACAGTTGAGCAACAAGAAGGCAATTTGGATTTTTTAAATACCGTTCCAGCTAATCCGTTAAAAACTTTGACCAGCAAAATCGGCACATTTCTTTTAATCACACCAATTTTATTGTTGCTGGCAGGAGTCGTTTGTTTCGTCATTGTCGGCTGGAAATATGGCTTTGGTATGTGGCAATACCCACTTGTTTACTCACTAGATGGCAAACAAGTTGAGGTTCTAATGTTAGGGAAGGCACTGATTTTATATGTGTCTTTCTTATTATTGGTTTTAATTTTCTTGGCCGTTTTGAGCGCGCTAATCAGTTTATTCAGCCATAATTTCGGTGTGGTGCTAACTGTCATTGGCGGTGTCATCTTGTTAAGTGAGCCGGCCGTTTTAACCAGCGGCACGTTAAAGGCCGTGACGAAATTCCTACCAATAGCTTATTTTGATTTACCAAAAATTGTCTTGCATCAAACGACCTGGTCAATTGCGTCATTGCCAGTCGGTGCTGTCGTCTTATTAGGCTGGTCGGCAGTGCTATACGGGTTAGCGGCACTCGTGATCAGAAAGAAACAAATGCTCTAAGCAAGCATTAAAATTGTTACCATCAATTTTGGCGCATTCTCGTATTTCAAGTTTGGTTATTTTTGACTGCGAAACTCTCAAGTCAAGTTGAATATCGTACTAATGTTGAGCAAGAGAATATCAAGCGAGTTGAGTTCGATGATTGATGTTCTCCGTATTATTTGATCAGTTTTTTGACAAATAATGCGCGAACATTAAAACAATCGAGCTCTTTTTTTGACGACATCAAAAAAGGAACCGGGATTTTCTGTCCCAGTTCCATGATCATTTAATTATTAATCTACCAAGAATTATTTTGTCATCATTTTAAAAAATAGGCTAATGCTGGCAATTTCATAATGCAACTTACTAGGGGTTACCCGCGGCCGAACTGCCTGACGTACTGGCCGTACTACTTGAGGAAGAACTACTGATCGTGCTAGAGGAAGAAGTGCTACTTGATTCAACGCTACTTGAGGAATCACTAGCTGAACTCGTACTAGAAGAACTAGAACTAAGACTACTACTTGATGAACTCGTACTAGATTCGCTGCTAGAACTCGAACTTTCCAGCACACTAGAAGAACTGCTCTTAGAACTGGAACTGTTGGAACTTGATGACGCGGATGGCGCATAACCTTTAACATATAGCTCGCCATTACGTTGAACAACTGAACTAGGCATCGTCCAATCCGTATTGCTAACACTAGCGCTCAAATCTGTCATGATCGCTTTATAAAGCTGGGCCGGAATTCGTTCACTAGAACTAGCAACGCCATGTTCACTAGACTTATCATATCCTAACCAAACTGCAATTGAGTAATGCTTCGTATAGCCGGCAAACCAAGAATCTTTAACCGTACCGCTTAAGCCATAATTGTTCGCTAATTCTGTATCCGAATAATCAGTTGTACCTGTTTTACCAGCCTGATGCAAGCCACTGATTTGTGCACGAGTACCAGTACCAGAACTAATCACGTCTTTTAACATATCTGTAATCATATAAGCTGTGGAGGACTTCATTGCCGTTTTGCCAGAGCCTTGATCATATTCGTGCTTAATATTATCCGCTGTGGTAATCTCCGAAATATAACGTGGTTTGTAATAAGTCCCGCCGTTTGAGAAAGCACTATAAGCCGCGGCGACTTGCAATGTGGAAATGCCAGAACCAATACCGGCAGACAATCCCGCATTACTTGGCAGGGTAATGCCTAAATTGCTGGCGAATTGACTGGCCTTAGTCAAACCTACTGTTTCCAGCGTCTTCACGGCAGGAACGTTACGTGATTGTGCCAAGGCGTAGCGCATCGTCATGTTACCCCAATAGCGATGATCCCAATCGTACAATTGAATTGAAGTACCTGGATAAATATACTTAGAATCGTCGAGGCGATGACTAGTTGCCCAATTCAAATATTCAATTGCTGGGCCATAATCCAAAATTGGTTTCATGGTCGAACCGTTACTACGCGTCGTTTGAGTCGCATGATTTAAGGCCATTTGAACGTTGCCGACCTTGCGATTACCAATCATCGCGACGACATTACCATTGTTAGGATCCATCACCGTAATCCCAGTTTGAATCGTGTCATCAGGAAAAGTAATCGTACTGCCATTCACTAAGTCGTAAGCTTTCTTTTGCACAGTTAAATTCAAATTTGTTTTAACGGTTAAATTATCACGATAGGGGTCATAACCCTTACTCTTAATTGCTTTAATGACTTCTTGTAAATAAGCGTCAGAAACTAAGGCGTTAGTCTGGGTAGCTGTTTGTTGCGATTTAGGTTTTAAGCCAGTTGCAAGCGGCGTATTAATGGCAGTTGTTGCTTCAGCACTGGTGATTTTTTTATCACGCAACATGGCTTTAATAACCAAATCACGCCGCGTTTTGGCTGCTTCAGGATGTGCATAAGGATCATAAGCTGAAGGAGCATTGGGAATGCCTGCAATTAAGGCTGTTTGTGCTAAGGTTAAATTCTTGATTGACTTACCAAAGTAATAGTGTGCTGCTGTTTGCATGCCATAAACGCCATTACCCTCATAAACCATGTTGATATAATACTCAAGAATTTGTTCTTTAGAATATTTCCGCTCAGTCTGAACAGCCAACCAAGCCTCTTGAGCTTTCCGTCTTAACGTCTGATCAGATTTGTTAGTTGAGAAATAAGCTAATTTCACCAATTGTTGCGTTAAAGTACTACCACCCTGCGGACTGGCATTACGATGAGTCGCATTATAAACAGTAGCCGAAGCAATTCGGATCGGATCGACACCAAATGGTTCGTCATAAAAACGTCGATCCTCAATCGAAACCACGGCATCTTTCAATTGTTGTGAGACTTCTGTTCCCGAAACATGCGTACGATTTTCGCCGAGACTCGTAATGGTCGTGCCATTGCTAGCTAGGATAATTGTGGAACCACCAGATGCTAACTTTGATTCTTTTAACGCTGGGGTATCCTTAACATAATAAAGAAACAAGCCCACACCGGCTAAAAAGCCAGCAACAATTACTAAGAGGAACCATTTAATAATTCGTCGCCACAATGGCTTTTTATTTCTGGGGCGAGGGGAGACCGTGTTGCGATTACCTTGTTTTTGTTGCGCCATTCGTGCTTCGCGGGTCATATTATTTTGTGCCATGATTGTCACCTTTAGGATTGATTAAATTTGAATTAGCGATGAGTTGATCAACAGCAGCCAAATAATCTAAAGCCGGCTGAAATCCGGCCTGAACTTCATAACCTTGTGCTGTAATCTCTTTAAGAGGAATTGACTTGCGTTTCTGATCTTGATGTTGCCAATAATCAATTAACAGGGACGCCGGCGTCACAAAATAGCGTTCCAAACTAGCAAAACGCATAATGGTGAAACAAATTCCCTCTTGGGCCAAGCAACGTTGGAAGTGATCAACTTGATGCTGATGAAAGTTCTTGAGCGGAAATGAGGCCTTATTCGTTGTTTCCTTCGCTTCAAAGTCTAAATAATAACCGCGATAGACACCATTATAGTCGGTGGTTGAGGCCTGCCGAAAATAAGCTTCGCGAATAATAGCCTTACTGCGTTGCGGATAGTCAACTTTGACAATTTGAATTGGCGTCGGTTTTTTATAAATAACAGCTCGATTCTGACTACGGTAATAGTCATTGCTGTCATTAATCGTTTCTTCTAAAGACATCCCGCGGCCACCGAAAACAACATTATCACGATGCTGCTGTTTTATGTTAGACTGATTGATATCAGTACTGCCCTTATAATAACGTCCATCTGGATATTTAATGGTCATGAATTCACGCTCCTGTGTCCATTATACCAAATGACTTTTAGATTAACTCATCAGAAAGGCTGATATGATGTTGAGTAGACTCTGGTTAACCGGCTATCGCGGCTATGAACTGAATGTTTATCAAGATAACGACCCCAAGTTAGCAGTTATTAAATATTCTCTAAAAAATACCTTGCAGGTTTATCTTGAAGATGGGTTAGAGTGGCTAATTACTGGCGCGCAACTTGGTGTTGAGCAGTGGGGCGTAGAAGTCGCCGTCGATTTGAAGCAAGATTTCCCCAATTTTAAAATTGCGGTGATGTTACCTTTTGCCGAATTCGGCAAACAATGGAATGAGAAGAATCAAGAAAGATTGAACCAGATTTTAACTAAGGCAGACTTTAGTGCTAAGGTTTCTGAACATCCTTATGAAAATCCCAGTCAATTGAAAAACTATCAAACTTTTATGAGCGAGCACACTGATGGTGCCTTGATGGTTTATGACCCCGAATATCCAGGCAAGCCACAGTATGACTATGATTTTTTAAAACGAAAAACAGAGCGCGACGCTAATTATCCGTTACAACTGCTTGATTTTTACGAGTTGCAGGATCAGGCTGAACAATTAAGCGAGCGCCAACGCAGTGACGACGACTCGGCTGAATAGTTAAGCCGTTTAAACTTAACTTACGAGGCAACTTATTTTAAGCGACGACAAGTGTTACGACAAGCCGCCAGAAATGTGATCAAAATCAGTCACGCTTGTTTTATGCCGTCATGTACCAAGAAACAAGTTTGGGTGATTTCTCAGCAAATATCACTAACATCCAGCTTGCTCCAATTAATTTTAAAGATTGTGGTAAGGTGGTTTGTGGTTTTTGCAATTTGATTGTTTTTTGCTATACTGAAAATAACGCGTAAAAGTATAATGAGGTGTTCACAAATGGAAAAATCAGAAGACACACGCGATTTGAAAGTTAATTTTACTCCAGAAGAAATTGTTAACAAAGATTTTAAACAGAAGTACCGTGGCTATGATTCCGCTGAGGTTGACCCATTTCTTGATCAAGTCATTCAAGATTATGAGGCGTTTATTGCGCGCATTAAAACGCTAGAGACTGATAACAAACGTTTGGTCAAGAAAGTTGATGAGTTGTCACAACAAGACACAACAACCGTTGCGCCGGTTGTTGATACCACACCAGCGCCAGCCACTAGTGCCGCACAAAATACCACTAACTACGATATTTTGCGACGCTTAAGTAACTTGGAACGTCATGTTTTTGGCGAGCAAGAAGCCGCACGAATTGCACCTAAGCCTACTGCACCAAAAAACAGCAGTTACAGCAACAACAACACCAATTCAGGCTTAAAGTCAGCTTATGATGATCAAAGCGACAGCACAACTGATTCTGATTCAACAACTAAAAAGTCGTCCGAATCAACTTGGTTAAATCGCTTCTAGGTTGAAACTCACTTTGTTTTAGCGTAAAATAGTAAAAGTTAATTTAACTTGGTAAGTTTCGAGTAATCGCGGTCGGCCTTGAGTCGGCTGAGGAAAGTCCACGCTCGCACAAGCTGCGATGCTTGTAGTGTTCGCGCTTAGCCCAACAAGCTAAGGTACTCTTTTTGAGTAACGGCGGCTCAATGATCTAAAGTCTTTTGACCATGGTTATAGCCTGAAAGTGCCACAGAGACGAGTCGACTGTGAAAACGGCCGAGTGGAACGGGGTAAACCCCACGAGCGAGCAACCCAAATTTTTGGTAGGGGAGTCCTATGGCGGGAAATGAACTTAAAGTAGGGGCGTCAGCAGATAGATGATTACTGATGATTGGAATAGACCTAATTCCAATCGGAACAAAACGTGGCTTATAGAAGCTTACCAAAGGTAGAGAGCGGTGACTGCGGTCACCGCTCTTTTTGGGTCTTCGCGCTTGCGGCTTGCACAAAGTTGCTGATAAGACATGCGCGTTGTCGTGGCGGCGAAATAATACTTAGCGCTGGAACGTAGTGGGTATTGATTTGAGCCGAATCAAAACCAATTCGTCTTGAATACGAGTTTTATTGAAGGCAGTGAATCCTATAACTGTTATGCTGTAGTTCTTCGTACCTCCAGAAAATATGCTGGTGGAACGCTGTGGGCTCGACTTTAAGCCAATCTACGATTGTCTTAAAGCTCGGCCTTGTCGTAAGCAATAAATTGCCAATGACAATTTCACAGCTGACGGCAATTTTCTTCCGGTACTGACAAATGTGCGTTAGTACAACTAAACTTCAAATTTGTACTTCTCAAAATTAGAAGCAGTCCAACCACTCGTTAATTCAGCGCTTGCGCAAAGGTTGCCCTCTTGCTTGTCAAGTGAGGGAAAATAAATACCGCTCAGTGGTGAAATTGTTGTTGCAGCTTTAGCTGTTACTACAAGACCTGTCTTGAAGACAATTTTGCAAAAATTGGCTTCAAGCAGTGTCCACCACGTTCCAGCGACAAGTATTTATTTTCCCTCACGGTATCCGCACACTTCGTATGTAACCTTTGCGCAAGCGCGAAGAAGCACAACATAACAGTTCTAAAACTTACCTTTTTCCACCAATCCAGGCGTTCTGTTATCTCCGCGGAGATTCGTGTATAATGTAGCTAATCAACAACGTTCAAATTCTGGTACCAAGCATTCACGCTAATTTAAGGAGTTCAAGATGAAATATCAATTAATTGCTACAATGGCTGCTGGTTTCGAATCAGTCGTCAATCAAGAACTGAAAGATCTCGGTTTCAGCACCCAGGCGGATAACGGTCGCATCAGCTTCAAAGGTGACGAGCACGATATTATTAAAGCCAACTTGTGGCTGCGGACTGCCGATCGCGTCATGATCGTGGTCAAATCTTTTAAAGCAACCGACTTCGATATGCTATTCAACGAAGTTAATGCCATTCCGTGGGAAAATTATTTAGCAATGGACGCGCATTTCCCGGTCACTGGTCGCTCAATCAAATCCAAGTTACATAGCGTCCCTGATGTTCAAGCAATCTCTAAAAAGGCGATTGTTGCGCGACTGCAAGATGTTTATCATCGCCGGACTCGTCTGCCTGAAACTGGTGCCACGACTAAAATTGACGTTCGTTTATTAAAAGATCGCGCTGAAATCTTGATCGATACGACTGGTGATAGTTTATTTAAACGAGGCTATCGAGTCGATCATGGTGGCGCGCCATTGAAAGAGAACTTCGCTGCTGGTTTGATCGCATTAACGCCTTATCGGGCCAATGATCCATTTTTAGATCCAATGACAGGTTCTGGTACCATCGCCATTGAAGCAGCCATGAAGGCGCGTAATATTGCACCAGGCTTGAAACGCCATTTTGCATTTGAACAATTTGCTAGTTTCGACCCACAATGGTTAGCTACTGCTCGTGAAGAAGCACAGGCCGCTATTAAAACCGACATCGAGTTGATGGTCATGGCTAATGATATTGATCAAAATATGATTGACTTAGCTAAGTTGAACGCCAATGAAGCCGGCGTCTTACACGATATTCAGTTCAAGCAACTAGCCGTTAAAGATTTCACAACTGATTTAGAAAATGGCATTATCGTTGTCAATCCGCCGTATGGTAAACGCCTCAATGATGAGGCCAAGGCTCGTGAGATTTACAAAGATATGGGCAAAGCCTTTATTCCCTTGAAAACTTGGAGTAAATACATTTTGACCAGCGATTTGGAGTTTCAAACATATTACGGCCAACGCGCAACAAAGCGTCGTAAACTTTACAACGGTTATTTACGAACCGATCTGTTCCAGTATTGGGGCAAACCAACGTATAAAAATTAAAGAAACACCGTGAAATTCGATTTGCTAGTCTCAACTAGCTGTGAATTTCACGGTGTTTTTACTTGATACGAACTAAAAACTAAAGAAAATGATCATGTTTCAGCTTAAAAATAACCCAGACACTAGGAATAACAGAAATAATAATCGTAAAAATCCAACCCCAGTTTTTGTCGGCTAGGGGTAGGAAGGTGTTCATGCCGTAAAAACCAAAAATAATCGGTGGAATCATGAGCACAACGGAATAAACCGTTAAGATCTTCATAACATTGTTCAAATTATTATTCAATAAATTGTTATACGTATTAGAAACCTTATCGACAATATCCACATTTAATTCCAACATTTCCTGAACTTGTCGTGCTTCAACTTCAATGTCCTCTAGGCGTTCGGTGGAACGTTTATCTAATTTGATTTTATCGCCTCTAGTCATCAACAAATGCAGTTGTGAGAGGGCAACAACATTACTGTTCGCACCAGTTAAAAAATAGATCTGATTTTTACTAAGATCAGCTAGTTGGAAAATCTGCTTCGAAGTTGCATCATGGCGTAAATGTTCTTCAACATGGACACGCATCTCGCTCATTTGTTGAATATAGTCGAAAAATTCAGTAGTCACCTGATAAAGCAAATTGAACACTGAATCCCACACACCTTGCGTCTGATCCTGATCCGTTAAAACAGTCGCATCCTCGATAATAAATTTCGTCGCATCAGTGACGAAAACAAACAATTGATTGCGGCGCACCATCAAACTAAACGGTTTAATTACTTGTGATGAACTACCAGTAGCAGAAAGCGGAACATTGTAAACAATCAGCCATGTCTCAATTAGTTCATCATATTCGACCCGTGCTCGCTCAACCGGGTCAACAGCGTAATTCAAAAATTCGTCGGTCAAATGATAATTTGTCTTCAATTCTTCACGATCGGCTTGATTCATATCTGTAATTGCAATGATTTGATTGTTGGCGTGCGTATAAGGACTAATGCGGATCATAAGTTATTCCTCCGAAGTAAGATCGATGGTTTAAGCGTATGACAAAACACCGGGTAAAACAAGGTCAATGTTGCTGAAAACTGATATTATGTTGTTGTCGCTGATTTAACATGCTAAGCACTAAAACTACTATGTTGTGGTTCTTCAAATTTGTGCAAAGGCTTGTCCACAAAACGTAAACGTAATGGTTTACCGTGGCGGACGCAAATAAACACTTAGTGCTGGAATATAATGGGTGTTGTGCAAGATCATTTTCAACAAAACCTAACAATTAATTCACTGCTAAGATTTATCCAGCATTGTAATTATGCTATGATGAATTGTTAATGAATACAAACGAGCGAGGTTACTAAAATGACGACAAAACCGTATTTAGTTTTTATGGATATCGATGGCACACTTGCTATCGGTCATCAAAAGGTTAGTGATTATACGATTAAAACGATTAAAGAATTACAACGCCGTGACGATATTATTTTCTATATTGCCTCAGGACGCATGTTTGAGTTTGCGACGATTATTCGTGATCAGATTAACCAACACGTACATATGATCACGTCCAATGGTGCTTATTACGAGATGGCCACTGGTAATGTCAGTGAAACGCTGGGCAATGATGCGCTGGAATTAATCTATGCGGTCGGCCAAAAACATAATTTCGCCGTTAACTTTTTTGCTCATGATACAGTTTATTACACGAAAAAGATGCCGCCGTTTGTTCTACGCAATGCGGCCAATATTGTTTCTGGTAACCGTAAGATTAAGTCTTATCGAGCTTCTGAGGAACAAGTTCTGCTGGAACACGCGACGGAAATTAACAACGGCATTATGATCAGTCCAGGACATCCAGAGTTGTTAAAAGCAGCACGTCAAGAACTGGCGGCACCAAAATTATTGGAATTATCCGCTTCAAATATCGATAATATCGAATTAATTCCCAAAGGCGTTGATAAAGCGACCGCTGTCCATAGCGTTCAGGAATCATTTAACACCGACGCCGCGCATACATTAGTTTTTGGTGACGGTATGAACGATACTGGCATGATGAAAGAAGCCGATATCAGTGTCGCCATGGGGAACGCCTTACCACAAGTCAAACAATTAGCAAATTATGAAACAGACACCAATAAAAATGACGGTTTGGCTAAGTTTTTACATGACTATTTCAAGATGGAAAAATAAGACATGACGCTCAAGAAAATGAGGAGATTTCTCTACAATTTTTTAATATCAATTCTCATTATCTAAAACGGCAGAGAGTTTATTTTAGGATAACTCATTTATAGCGATCTCTAAATGATTCTTAAAAAGGAGATCAAAATCTTTTTGTTGGAATCGCTGCGACAATTTCTTTGGTAAACTGATCCATGAGGAAGCCTCCTTTGATGTTTGTTTAGACGCTAACTATCATAAGGGTGAGGCTTCCCTTTTTAATTCTCAATAAACCACCGTACGACTAATTTCAATTGACGGAAGGACTAATAGATACATAGATAATTAATAAGATAGTAGTAATTATTGAAAGCGGTTGCAATGCCTACTTTAATAGTTTAACATGCTGTGTGAAGAACGTTTCAATTGGCTTTGACAATATGAGGAGAAAAATGAAATTTAAGAGTAAAGCCTTAATGACTATTTTCACATCAATTCTATTATCTGGTTCTTCAGTTGCGCTCGCAGCAACTTGGACAATAGGTTCTGTTAGTGTTCCAGCATGGGGTGGATCTGCTAGAACATCAGAATCAAATACTAAGGCAACAACGAGCAACTACGCGTCATTTAATGGTGACGTTCAGCCAAATTCTTTTGGCTATACTGTTACCTTGGCAGATTCTAATAATGCAAGTAGAACTAGTCAGGTGGGGTTGTATCTTAATAAAACCTCGCGTGCCAGTGATAATACCTTAACAGTCAACCATTACGGTTATGGGAAGGTTTTTTCAAAGGGGTATGAGCCAAATTCATCTAGAGTTAAATTACATTTCTCTGCTGATAAAAAATAAAATAATATAATATAACTTTGAAACGCTTTTCTTGAATGATTGAGTTGCCACCATAGTTTTTTGATGGTGGCAATTTATTTAATTATCAAAGGAGGACTAATCAAATGATTAATTTTTCCACGAGAAAATATTTTGTATTTGTTTTTGCTTTGTTGATACTACTATCTGGCGCAACTATATTTAATATTTATAGTGATTATTCCGGTTTTAATGTTCCAAGTCGAATTGATTCAATCGTATATTTTTATCACTTACAGTCTGGATTCGTTTCAGTGGCTGTCTTATTTTTATATTACGCCAGTTTTCCATTTATTTACTCTTATCATGTCATTGATGCGAAGAATACAACCTTTCAAAATCTAATCGTCACTCGTTCAAAATCAAAAAGAAAGTATTACTTTCATATTTTGGTTACGAATGCTTTTTACACGGCGATCACGGTTCTTCTAATAAAACTGATCCAACTATTAATTTGTCAGCTCTTAGTAAATCCACTAAATTTTCGAGCAAATCGATTTTTTTTGCATAACCAGATGCCATTCGTGTTTTCTCTGAATCCGTTTATTAATTTGATTTTAGTTATCCTATTTTCGATAATTGGTGCAGTTGTTTTTTCAACCTTTGTGATGACGATTGGTCTATTTATCAGAAACACCATCATTTATTTGGGGATGGAATTGATAACAAGTTTAGTATGTTTGTTATTACCTGGCACGATTAATACGTTGTTAAATCTCAAAAGTTCATTAGTGATAAGCTCGCTTTTTCTTGAAAACTTATTACAACCAGGCGTCGCTTCATTAGGAGCATATGCACCTCGTTTTAATGCATTTTTACCATTTATCGGGGCACTTTTATTCTATACGTTGTTGACAACGATACTAGGCTTTATTTGGTATAAACGGTACAGTGAGGTGAGTTGAATTGATTATTTACCAAGAACGATATCGTTTATTTATATTGATAATTGGTATTGGCATCATTGGTACTTGTAATGTTTTAACACCGTGGACCCAGTTTAATGACGCCTATATTGCTTTGGCACAGTCCAATTTCATTTCAATCGTACCGAACCTATTGCTATTGGTAATTATTTTTCGATTGTTAAGTAAATATGATCATCTAAAAAATGAATTATTACCACGAACTGGACAAAGGAAATTTTTGTTCGGCCAGTTGGGTGAATCTGTAATGTGTCTGCTTTGGTATTTAGTAGTTCAGTATACGGTTAATCTAGCAACTTTTTCTGTACCATCTGGAGGAAAGTTTAAAGTACTAATTATTTTTTTGATTTTAAATACGTTAATGTTAATTAGTTGCGTACTGCTCTTGAATTTAATCAATTTCAATTTTAACGGTATAATTGTTTTCTTGATATCAGTAGTCATTAACCTTGTTTTTCATTATTGGTTTATTGTTTGGATTCTCTCACGGTTATATGATCAGGCATAAGGAGATGTGTCAGCGATGAGATTAGAGATTGTCAACTTGACGAAGAGAATTAAAGGGCAACTAGTTTTAAACCAGCTTAATTTAACGGTCGATAGTGGTGAGCTTGTGCATATTATCGGTGCAAATGGTTCCGGAAAGTCAACGTTGTTCAAATTAATTGTTAATTTAATGGATGCTGATGATGGCACAATCACATTAGCACCAAGCACATATGTCGGCGCATTAATTGAGAATCCTAGTTTCATGGAGAATGAATCTGTGAAGAGGAATATTGAATTCTTAGCGAAGATTAATCACAACTATAATGAACCTAGAATTCGACAATTATTTCAACTGTTTAATTTAGATTACGATAACAAAAAAAGAATTCAAGGCTATTCGCTAGGAATGCGGCAAAAAGTCGGTATTATTCAGTCAATCATGGAGAATCAAGACTTGATTCTGCTAGACGAACCAACAAGGGGATTAGATCAAGAAGCGTTAGAAACATTTCAATCGATTGTAAGTAACTTAATACATGAACAAAAAACAGTTATTATTGCATCACATGATAATCTATCTGAATTACCATTTGATCGGGTACTTAAACTCGCAAATGGGAAATTAGAATAGTTATGAAAAAGAAATCAACTTTCATTATCAGCGTATTCTTTTTGCAGTTCATGTTCGCGATGATTTTTAGGAATAATCCTCAAAATTTAAATCTCCCAAATTGCAAGAACAAATTAGCCACACGATAAATCCTATTAAATCAGTATTTTCATTAATATTCATATTTTATG
>NZ_RHOX01000035.1 GCF_003946695.1 Lapidilactobacillus bayanensis
ACCATATAAAAAACACCTCACCATTTATTATGATGAGGTAATTTTACCTTGAATAGATGGTGTTTCACAGCCGGTCGGTTATTAACTGCTTACAATTATTATCACCGTTATTCATTTGTATATCGCGATGTCACAATAAATTATCAAAATAGTCAAAAATACCCAATTTTGGTCAGAGTATTCAATGATCCTCACCAAAATTGGGTAGCCTTTGTATTTCTATCATTCTAAATAATTTGCGAACAAAAAAATTAATCGATTTAGCAAAATCACTCAAAATAGAGTTAATCTTAAAAGTCGGTTGTTGTATCGTAGCTATCAGCATGAAGTCATTCGTGTCTGTTCTGACTGCTAAACTAAAGTGGGCCCATGGGTGTGCGGACAGTAACTTGACGGCCACATCTATTTTGGAATGAAAGTTAATATCCCGAGCGTAGTAGGAATACTTAACTTTCATCCCTTGGCCATTAAGATAAAGTATTTATAAGCTACTCAATCGATTTATGTCACTCAACTCTTATTTTCCTTACTGAATTACGCTTAATAATTTTCGGTGGTAATTTCAGGAATGTACTCTCATCTATTTTTTGATGTGAGTCTCCAGCTGCTATTCTCTTTAATAATAATTGCGCTGCTTCTGTACCCATTTTCTCAACCGGTTGTGAAATGGTCGTAATTGATGGTGTATAAAAACGAGCGACTGACACATCATCGATACCAATTAACGAGTAATCCAGAGGAATTTGCTTATTTTCTTCCTTGGACCATAAAAGGACCTTCTCAAGAATAACATCATTACCCGCAATAATTGCCGTTGGTGGCATCGGTAACGTCATCATTTCTCTAATCAGCATATCAATATTATTAGCGTCACCAATTTTAGTATATTCAGGTGGTGTCTCAAGCCCGTATTTCTGCATTGCATAGAAATAACCATCTAACCTTTGTCGTCTTGGCGTAATAGAATCTTCATGGCCTAAGGGAAAGAGCAGAATTCCAATACGCCGATGATTATTTTTTATTAACTCCTCAGTTGCAAGCTCGGCAGCTAAGAAATTATCAAGAATCACAGTGTCGACAGAAACATTCTCGATGTATCTATCAACAAATACAAGGGGAAATTTTTCCTGGCTCAACCTTGTGTAATACTCCTCGTTGGCAATTGTTGGAAACACAATGATACCATCTACCTGACGCGAAATGAATGACTGAAGATACTGTAGTTCTCGTTTTGAATCATCATTGGTCGTACTCAGAATGACTTCATATCCGAGACGGCTAACTTCATTCTCAATAGCAGAAACCAAATGAACTGTAAATCTCGAAAAGAGATTTGAAGCAACGATAGCAATTAAGTTGGTTTTTTTCTTCTTTAAACTTCTTGCAATCTGATTGGGTTGGTAATTTAACTTATCGATTGCCGTACGAATTCTGAGTTTTGTGTCTGCACTCATAAAGTTATATCGATGATTAAGAAATTGAGAAACCGTACTCTTTGAAACGCCAGCCATTTTTGCTACATCTGTAATTGTTACTGTCACTTCATCACCTTCTAAAATTCTATCGCTATTTCAAAAGAATAGTTGTCCGCATTAATAACACTCTCAGCGACCACCAAGGAGTGGTGTGCACCATGTGGTGTTTTATAATTTTGCAAATTACTGCTCAACTTGATCTCATCAAAACCTGTAAAACCAATATTATTTATATTTTTACCCGAATACATAACACGGCCATTCTCAATTCGACTTACCGAATCAAACAGTGGTACTTCAATTCTAACCTTATCTATCCTGGTATTATCACACAATTTTACTTGTCCACTAATAGCTAATGAGTTTCCAATAAAGCTATAACTTCCATTATACTGAATATTCTCCCGATAAGTAGGGTTATCTTCTTCCAAACTACATAATTTTGAAAGCCTAAACTGAATTCGTGATTGAGTTGTACCCTTAACCAACGTGACACTAGAGAAGTCTGAAATCGGCATAAATTCTTTGCCTTCAATTGTTAGCAAAGGAATCAAATATCCGGACAATCTATCCGGGGTGAACTCTATTAATTCAGTACTCATTGGCATCGGCAAGTAAGGTGATGTTTTAAAGTACTTCGCGCCACCATTGATGAAAGGCACCATATATACTCGGTCATTCTGGCGAACAATAATTAGTTTTTTTACACCATCTTGCTTATCAAAAATATACTCTTTATATTTGGGTAGCGCGTGCAAGAGATCCGAGAATGATTTCTTTCTCTCAATTTCCAGGGGGTTCATTTCAAAATTTTCAATAGAATGCAGGATTTGTAATTGTAAGCTTAGGGTCTCTCCTAAAATTCTATTTTTATTTCTATAACCATCTGTTTGACGACCCTTATCCCACATATTTACTTGTTTTGTTTGACGATCAAACCAAAAAGTCTGATACTTTTTAATTATTCGTTTGGAGAATTCAAATCCTAGTTGCTTATTATCATTGTTCAGAAGACCAAGCCGATTGGCAATCGAAAGTATCTCCAGAACTGCGGTATCTCCATAGGCACCAATACTACGTCCATACGCAATTCCATTGCCTCCATTATTGGCAATCATCAAACATACTTCTGCAGACCTACTCAACATCTTCATTAGAATGTCTGGCACTGGGCGCTTAGTTTCCACTAACAAGTTTGAAATTTCTGCTGGTATTAACAAGCTGTAGCGATCAAAACGTCCCTGCCCCTCTGTCTCATCCATCACCATATTATCACCAGAATACGTGTTAATATGTCTCATCAGCAAATCAAAGAAAATATCACTATATTGCTTATTCGACCAGCCAAGAAGTTCTAAATATCTCGAAATACCGAATGCAACGCCATAATAATTGGTTGGTTTTCCTATCAATCGGAAATGATCATTCTCATCAATAAACTGATGCCAATCTAATTTCCTTTTAAGGGCCTCTAAATCAGCTGGAAATATTGAGTTCTCCAATAAATGATTTTTTTGTAATCGATACATTCCTGTCAAGCAATTCAAAATACCCCATGTTTCAAAATTACGCCCAGCAACAAAATGAAATGTTTTTTTCAATTGAGCACACAAATCCGATATCTCTAAAGTGTCTTTTTTTGAAATAATCAAATAGCTGAATGCATTAATAACTTTACCTTCGACAAATTGACTCTTTGGATTGAATGCTTTAACTCCGTCCACAACTAAATTGTCCTGTTGACTACTAACTAGCTCACATATCTCTTCAAAACTTGGTAAGGCTTGTTCTTGTATAAAATTTCTAAAGACTATATCCATTTTTCTATACCTTCCCATTTACGATAAGACCTGATAGATATATTGGATTTCCAACTTTACTACCTTTACTTCGAAGAAAGCCGGTCACTGAAACCTCTATTAATTGCTTGGCCTCCCATAAATCACTTATCATTAATAAATCACCGTGCGAATCGGAATGATCTACAAATAGCTCATACGATTGACTTTTATTCCCATATTTAATGATTAACTCCAAATAGAACGGATTATCTCCTTTCGTTCTCCGATACTGTATACCAAGATAACTGGTTACCCCGTTCCACTCAAACGATTTCCCCAAATCACCAATCAAAATTCCATCCCTAAATTTATAATCCATAAGAGAAATTACTTGCACGTTTGTATCTGTTTTTGTTTTTAATTCTTTAGCAGGTATCAAAACCCGGTTATAAGAACCGCCAAGGTAATTCTCACTAATCATAAAGAATTGTTTCATTAATTTAAACACCAAATCATGTCCCACATCAATGGGATGCAATCCATCTTCACTATACCTATGCATTAACACTTCGTTTGCCAGTTCTTCCTGAGAAAAGATAGACTGCACATTTAAAATTGGTACTGCGTATTTAGAAGCAATTTTGGTATGAATACTTCCGTACGACTCAGTAGTAAAATAGCGAAAATTCTCCAATACAATTGGCTGAACACCACAAATAATTAATTTCTGCAATAATGTCTCAAAACTTTCCTCGTTACAAGCACGCTTATCATTGACGCTGAATTCCACAATCATAATGTCCGGTAACTCAGGAAAATCTCTTTTTAGGCGTAAAGAACCATACTCTGAATCTGTGCCACCAATACCGGCATTAATAACACGACAATTTGGATTAACTGTGCTAACCCAATTTTCAAACATTGAAACGTAACTATTTTGAGACGCACTTGCCCCGGTACCATTGGTAATTGAGCCACCAATAAATCCAATAGTCAGCTCATGTGAGCATTTCAGTCGTAACTGCAATTGCAATTGATTACCAACAGCTATAATTCCCTGCTGAATGTCCATTATATCCTCCTCAAAAAAAGCCAAGATACCATTTTTGGCATCCCAGCCTGACATTGTCGTAAAATCCCAAATCAACACCCATTACAGAAAATCTTGGCCGCCATTAATTTGAATAACCTCACCAGTTAAATAAGAAGCATCAGGACCAATCAGAAATTTAACAACTGTGGCAACCTCAGATGCGTCGCCAAAACGTTTCATTAAGATATCATTCTTCCAAGATTCAAATAGTGCTGGATTTGTGTCTTTGGTTGCTTGATGAAAAGGTGTATCAATAGTTCCTGGTGAAACGGCATTTACTCGAATACCATATTTAACCAAGTCTTTTGCTAACGCACGAGTTAAAGTTAGTACACCAGCCTTAGCCGTCCCATAAATACCCGCTCCCGGACCACCAGCGTTCCAAGCGGCTATGGAAGTAAAATTAACAATGCTTGAATCCTTATCTAATTTCAGTAATGGGATACCTGCCCGAGAAACAAAGAAAACACTATCCAAGTTTAAAGCCATGACCCTACGATAAAAATCAGTTGTCATGCTTTCAAAATCTGAACGACCGCCCAGACCTCCAGCACCATTAACGATGGCATGTAGCGACGAGACATCATGAGCAATTTCCACAAACCCGTTGTTAACTGCCTCTTCGTTAGTGACATCAAAATAATAGATTTTATGGCTAATGTTAAGCTTGCTAAGTTCTTCCTCTGCTACTGCTCCTTGTTTACGATCAATCCCATTGATCAATATATGATAGCCAAGTAATCCCATTTCCTTTGCAATAGCCAATCCAATTCCACCTGTTGCACCTGTAATTAAAATATTTTTTTTCATTGTTCTCCTCCTAAAAAATCTTTTCTCATTGGTGTAAAAATATCTAGTACGCTGCCTTTTTCCAAACAAACTGCGCCATGTTCAATATCTGGTTGCTTATAAGTTGTATCTCCAGTTCGTAAAATCTCTTTATGACCACCAATACTGAACTCAAACTCACCATCCAAAATGTACGAGATTTGCTCGTGAGGATGATGATGTAAACTTCCAACTGATCCTTTCTCAAAATTAACCTTTACCACCATCAAATTTTGATTATGTGCAAGTACTTGCCGAGTCACACCACCTCCAAGATCTTCAAGCGGAATTTCCTTGTTAAAAAAGAAATTCTTGATAACATCTGATTTTATATGTTCTACTTTTTCTTGCATAAATTATTACTCCTCTTGTAATTTCCAAATTGATTTAAACTGCTGATATTGCCCTGATCCTCTAATAATTACTGTGGGCAAATACTCAGTGATTGGGTTACTTGGTGATTGACAATAGAAAACCTCTTTATCACTAATATCGAAAGTACTAACAAGTTTCTTTTTATAAAAATCCCAGTATAATTCTAGTAACTTAGAATCATCACACTTAACTTGTTTGATGTTCTTGAAATATTGATAGCCGTTATCTTCATATCCCAAATTTGCGTCGACGAGTTCAATATTACTATGCCATCTTGGCTTTGCTAATATATGAAAAATCAAATCGTAGACATGCTCCTTGTCACTGGAGACAATAAAATCATCTTTGAATCCGGATCTCACAAGATTGATTGTTCTCTGATAGTTAACACCAGGATAAACATTTACGGCTGTTGCAGTACATGAGGACTCGGTAAATGCAGTCGTCCTCCCCTTCTCAAATGAAGTTTGGTTTCTTCCATCAACCATAATTGTATTATGACTTGCCGTAGCGCGGTGCCATTCTTTGCATACTTTTGATCCATATCCGGAATTTGAAAGATCCTTCAGTAATTGCTTGCCAGCCAACACTGCCTCAAGATTCATCTTATCCGGATGCGCATGTGATGGTCCGTTATGTCCATATTTCAGGAACAAGTCATCATTCTTGTTGGTTAACAGAACATAGTTGGATGATAAAAAATCATGAGACTCCTTTGGTATTTTTTCAAATGTATCAAAGGCTACTTTATCAAATAGCAAAAACTGTTCCAGAGATAGTTCATTTTGAAAATAGTAAGGTTTGGACAGAGGTATGTCAGTACGTGTATAGTCACTAGCAATGATTGAATAAAAAATATTTTTCAAGATTTGATCATCAGGAAATATATAGCAACCCATTGCAAAGAGATAAGAGTATGTTTTCAGATTTAGGTTTGGCCAACCATCATTAGGATTGGGTAACTGCTGATTAGAAAAGGAAAATTGATATACCTGTTTTAACATCTGAGGAATAATTGTTAATTCTTCGCGAAAAAAATCATATTCCTTACAGAACAGTGCCAGATAAAGCAAACCCTCAATTGTAAAACAATTATAGTGAATTGATCCTTCATACCAGAAACTATCCGCTGTTAGCCCTTCTTTTAACTGACTTGCAACGCAGTACTCTCCCTCAAAGACGAAATCCTGTATGTCCTTACGCCCTGTAAACAGTCCGACAATTCCCAACCCGTCATTTAACCATAGTGGGATATTGTGTATCTTGTTAATTTGCGGTGCCAATAGCTGATAAAACTGATTGGTAAATGGATTTAATATATCATTTTTAAAGCTATCTGGCAGTATATCCTTTAATATATATAAGGACGTGAAGATGCGCGTGAAGAAAATAGACTCATTAAGACTTTGAGGCATAACACGACCGCATCCCCAGGTCATTGAACTTAAATCATCAAAGAAGTTATCCTGTTTATCGTGTAGTTTGAACTTTTGAAAATTTTTGAGATAAAAGCTAGCAATTTGTATAGCGATTCCAGCATATTCGCAATCCCCGGTCTTTTGATAGACTACCGCGGCCTTGAGTACAGTTGTAGCAGCCAAATTACGGTAATTGGTAACCCACGCACGATCAAGCAATGCAGAGATATAGATTCGACTACATAATGGACAATGATGTTTCCTTGGTTGCTCAACATCAAAGCTCAAAACGTTTCCATCCTCAGGGCAAAAATAATGATGTCCCCATGCACTATTTTTAAAAACTTGATCATTAAAATCAGCATAAAATCTTTGAATATCAGTTTTCATTTCCGCTATCATGCCTTGACGCAAACTCTTATCGTTATAACTAACATGAACGGTATTTTCATTTTTCAACATTCAATCTCACCTCCCATATTTTACGAATCGAATTTGAAATCCAATGAAGGATTTCAAAATAAAACATGTATAATAGTCCAAACCCAATTGGTTCAATTAAGGCTGTAGATGTTATCATTCCGTGACCTATCAGCAACTCCGTAAAGTAATAATATGATCCGAAGACAAATACTAAGGTAATTAATACTTTTGCAAACACTGCTAACCGTGTAACTACTCTGCGATAAATGCTTTGCGAATGTTTGGGCTTTAATCCTATTAAATGATTAGCTAGTGGCGTTAATACAAACATCTCAACAATTCCAAGAACGATACCCATTACGGAAATCATGTCAACGACAGTTTCTTGACCAATTGGGGACCCCCAAATAATGAAAAGACAACAAGCACCAGCCCCCCATATACGGATAATCCTAGATATATTTCTATCCTTGCTTAACCATTTCAGCATGTGCATGCTCCTCCTTGTGGACAGAAATATATCGAGATAATATACACAGAAAACTAATTACGTTGAATATTTCTGATGCAGAAATAATTATTAATGAGGGAAGTAAATCACTCAGACTGGCCTTGGTCTGACTATCACCAAGACTACCAATCATCAACGACATTGTAATTCCACCTACCAAAACAGTTAAAATCAAGAAAAGTGCCGCAGTAAAATAACTCTTAGAGTGCCGATCGTCAAACGATAACGCCATTGGTACAAGTACGATTCCAAAAAGAATAAAAAGAAACAGATAGAAACCAACTTCTTTAACAAACAATTTCGAAATTGCTGCAATGTGAGTTTGTGAGAGTACAAGTTGAGCGAGACCAGAAACAAAAATTAAAATTTTCGTAAGTCGATCGATTCGATTTGTTTCATGCATTATCTAATCCACCTCCTTTACGCGCACTCCAAGTTTTATTAATATATTCTATTCGCTGTCGTTGGTGATTGTGGCTAATCCAGGCAGCAGCACTTAAGTAAACAGCTGTGACAATCAATAAAATTTGGACTAACATTCTTGCATTATTACTGTGAAATCCTGGGAGTATTACAATTCGACCCAATTGTAATACTCCCAGGATAACCGTATATAAATCCCAATGAGGCGTATAATGCTGTAATCTGATAGCAATTAGAAAACCTGCAAGTGAGACTGCAATCGTAATCATAACTTCTATACCAACTCTCAGGTCTGCCTTCATGCTGTTTATCGAAATAATCGATAGTAAGGTATTTGCTATCAAGAAAAATAATACGAGCTGATATGAGAGTTGGTCTAGCGGATAGTAAATCTTGGCTTTATCCATAACTCACCTCCGAGTTCTGCTTTCTTCTCTGGCGAGTCCTAAACCAAAGTACAATACTTTCAAGAGTCAGAATAACAAGCAGAACTAAAAGAACAATAGTCATTAATTTGGCAAGTTCAAGAACAGTTAATTGGCTCGATGCAACAAGGTTTGGGGAAAGCGTTAATTGGTGATATTTTGCAATAAAATAGGTAATCGTTGGTAAGGTATTAGTCATTCTGATACCCATATAAATCGTTGATAATAATAACAAAACTATACTTACTAACGAATAGTTGTTTGCCTTTAGTCCAGTTGGCAACAACAATATCATACTTACTAAAACAATAAGCGATTGCATAAAGATATACCTATTAAGAATTTGTAGCTCCTTGAAAAATTGTACGGTTTGATTAGTTCCATCATAGAAAAAACTATAGTAATCAGTCATAAAAACAAGTGATAATACAAAATACGCAACTGCAACAACAAAAGCAACCCAAAAAATAAAATTATTTTTCTTTAGCATACGCATCACATCTACCTCCTTGCCAAACTAGTAATAACAGCAATATTATTTTTGTGTACGCTCGTATGCACTTTGATACATTTTAATATATTCTGTGATTCCGGCCTTATCGTACAATTCTTTGATATCTTGAGTTGATTTTGGACCATTACTCTTCCCCGTCAAGTACAAGAAAATACTATCAATTTGATCGGGTCCAACGGATGTTGTGGCAAGTTTTGCCTGTTCGCCTTCATTGAAGGAATAGCTAGTGGGCGTAAGTTGTAGCAAGGGATTTTTCGCACTATACGACGGTGATTTAACTTTGGCATTATCATATACTCTCCATGACTCGAATCCTTTATTAACAGTATATTGATATTCAAATCCAATCTCTTTTTGATAACCAATCGGCATTTGGGAACCCAAGTAATCACGTAGGAAAACAGAAAGATCACCATTTTCTAGTTTTTGTGCATTGGTAAATGTCCACTCCTTATATTTGGGGTAGGATTTTCCGCCTGGTCCTTTATAGCTTCCTGCTTTATCAATGATCTGTGGAACTCCGTAATTCTGAACCTGATTTCCATTTTTTGTAAAGAAATAATCAAACAATTTAAATGCGGCATTTTTCTCCGCATCAGTTGCTTTGGAAGAAATAGCCCAAGATTCCGATTTAATTGTTCGCGTATTTTCCATAAAGTGAATCTTTTTATTGCCACTTCCCAATGTTGTTTCTGGTGGTAAGATTGAAACCACATCTTTATTCGCAGCTGTTGTTGATGCAATCCAATCGATTGTCATAAATCCAAACTGTTTCTGTCCTTCGTTCTTATCATTGGAATACATGATTGTTCTATATTGTTGTTTATTATTTGAATCTGAAAATTCAGAATGAACTAATCCTTCATCATAAATCTGCTTCAGATAATTGAACCCAGCCAATGTTTTTTTCTGTGTCATCGAAAATTGAAGTTTACCATTTTGATCAATATAAAATAGTGAGTCGAAATCATCACTCCCAAAAATGCGTTGTCCGCCAAAGTAATTAATCAAACGTAAAATATCCTCACGGTTATTGGAATCCCTGGTAAAGAATGGTGAAATGATTGCTCCAGGCACGATAGCACCAGTTGCAGCTTTAGATAGTGTGTTTGGGGATAATTTCATGACACGCCATAACGAAATCAATTCATCAATATCATATTTTGCATCTGCTCCAAGAAATAAATCAGATGGTTTCTTCAAGTCTGGATATTCTTCCTTGATATATTTTTTTAAAGCATTGAGTGCTTCATCACGACTTAATTTTCCTTCTACTGCACTCTCATTCTGTAGAGTAATTACGTTGCTATCATGATCATGCCAATAGCCTTTATATTCGGTTGATAAGGTTGCGCTTTCATTTTCATGCTCTGTATCGCCGTCTAGCAACAACTTCACCCATGACTCTCTTCCATTAAAGGTTCGCGCATAATTTGTGGTCTCCTACAGTTGCCGAACGGTCATAGCCTTCATCAACAGCTAAAAAACTGTTATTTGCCAATAACACAAAAGAATTATTATCTGGGTGATGATGATCAAGCCCAAGCGCATCTAGGCCCTGATGCTTCAGTTGCTGTAGCATTTTCCATTGTTTATTTCCGCCAGGGGCACTACATTTAGTCGTATATATAAGTGCATCTTTCTGCCAAGAACTACGAATATATACCAAGCCCAAATCAGGAAAGTTTCGAGACAAAGGCAGTGAAACAACATGTTTGGGTATAACTGTCTTGTCATAAAATAGAAATTCAAAAGCAGCTTCTGGTAATATTCCTGGTTTTATTTTAGATTCATATGCCTCGTGGTAAAGAAATTTGCTAGAAACTAAATTTCCAATATTTTGCGCGTACCCATCGTTATATCTCTTGGCAATAAGATAATACATGGCAATGGAATGACTACTTTGTCTGTCATGGCAATCTCCAAACCCAACTTGGCTTTGTAAATCCCCATTACTTTGATACAACCGATAATAGAAAGTATTTCTTAAAAAACCGGAATTACAATAATAATTTGTATCCCCCAACTGATAAGCTACCTCATTAAAGATAAATAACCAAAAAACACCGTATCTCCAATACACTGCACCTTCATAATCACTTCCATCGTCTGCTAAACCGGCGAATACCTCAGCAAAATTTTGTTGTGCATCCTTAATCCAGATGTTAGCATCTGAAAAAGTTGTGTTTTTAATCAATGACTGTCCAGCAATATACATTGCAGTATGATTGATCCAGTTATGATTCTGCCAATACTTTATTGTCCAACTGCTCCCAAAGTTTTTTTCCTTAAAATCGTACATCTTTTGACCCTGCAAAATAAGTTTACTAACAATCAAAGTAGTTGTATCAACATCTAAATCTTTTGAGAGCCAATCAAAACCGAGTGCAAGTCCTATTAAAACCCATGATGCAGAAAGATCGACATCTACTAAGTGAGCATTACCCCATTTTTCGTATTTACAGATACTTGCCATCCATCTTTTTGCTTCTTGAAGATAATCTTCCTGTCCAGTAAGTCGATACGCAAGAGCAAGATTGACTATAGCCATCCCCATATATGTGATGCTCTTCTGTGGATGAGTTGTTGGAATCTTTAGAGTTGTATATCGATAACATTGTTTCAATAATCGTAAAAAAAGCTTTTTTCGATATGTGTTGATCGACTCTTGATATTCATCAATTTGAGATCCAATTAATAAATAATTGCTCATAGAAAGATCTCCTATATAAAACGGTTTACTAAACCGGTTTATTATTATTCCAAAAAAAATCGAAAACATCATCGCCCAACTAATGATTACGTTTTCATGGCAAACAAAGGATACTGCACTACTATAAATTTGTCAACACTTGTTATAAAATTAATTATTAAATTCATTGAAATTACGTGTTACACAATGGTTCTCACGAAATCCATTATTGTGCACTAATACAAGAATATTTACTGTATTCAATCAATTATTGAAGACTATCAGTAGCTTATTACAAGCATGTACTCGCTTAATATAGTTCACAATAATACATATAAACAATAATAATTCGTTCTGTTATATTATTTAACAACCACACTATTGTATCGTAGGATAGCAATTAACTCTGAAGAATCTATTTCCCGAGTATCCTAAACCCTATAAAAAAACTAGCTAGATTCAGGAGTATAAATTCCCGAATCTGGCTAGTTGACTATCACCGTTATTCATCTCTCTATTTACCAACATGTTCTTGCAAAAAACGCTCTAATTCCGCTTCGGTCGGATAGCCGCTGTTGTCGCCTTCACTTTGGACGGCGAAGGCACCGACTGCATTGGCGCGCAATAGGCTTTGTTCAAGTGGCAACTCGGCTAGAATACCAGAAATAAAACCGGCCGCAAAACCGTCACCTGCGCCCACCGTATCGACAACTTTATTGACATGAAAAGCGGCAATCTGATAAATTTCGTTGCGGTCGTTTTTCGCATATGCCCCTGTTTCTCCACTCTTGACCACGACAAGATGCAGTGTCGATAGGTTCAAATAGAAGTCAGCAATCGCTTCAGGATCACTGCTACCGGTCAGGAGCTCGCCTTCGCCAACACCCGGCAGAATAACGTCGCACTGTGCAGCGAGATGATTCAAGCCACGCACCATCGAGGCCTTAGATGTCCACAGGGCCGGACGAATATTGGGATCAAAGATAACAGTCACACCTGCTTTTTTTGCATCAATAATCAATTGTTCGACCGTTTGAAACATCTCATGCGAGATAGCCGCGGCAATTCCGGTTAAATGTAGCACGCGTACATCGGTAAAATCTAAGGCGGGGATATCGGTGATCTTTAACTGGCTCGCGGCAGAATGCGCACGGGCATATTCAATTTTAGGCTCACCCTGAGTCACACGTTCCTTGAAATATATTCCGGTACGTGCATTTGGATTCTCGATCAAGTGATCGGTCTCGATTCCTTTTTTAGCCAAGGCGTGACGAATAAAGTGACCATTGGAATCAGCACCCAACGCTGAGATATACGTGCCTTGGCACCCCAACTGATTCAATCCGATCGTCACATTCAATTCGGCGCCGGCGGGATAACGCGTGAAATGGGTTGCTTCATTCAATGGCACGTCGACATCATCGGACGCGTAAACAACTAATGGCTCACCAATTGTCACAAATTTATTCATCTCAGTTTACTCCCTCGAATTTATAATCGGTTCTCAAGGTTATTGTAAACTACTGATTGTACAAGTGCTAGTAAAATGAGATTGTCCTCACTACTTTTCCCGAGTCAGCAGGAAGCGCTAGAAGCGAGCGTAGGGTATACCGTTTGATTCTCTGATGTCCTTTCACTGGAACAATCCCAATTTGGCTTCAGTTATTTATTCTTCTCCAACGCTTCCCAGAGGCCATTCAGATACGCAATGCCAAGTGCACGGTCATAGAGACCATATCCAGGGCGGCCATTCTCACCCCAAATATTGCGGCCATGGTCCGGGCGAATATAACCTGAATAGTCACAGTCATGCAAGGCCTTCATAATCTCATACATATCCAGTGACCCCTCCGACGATAAATGTGCCGACTCGTGGAAATCATACTTGTCGTTCATAAACTTGATGTTACGCGCATGAATGAACGGTGCACGGTCCTTGCCCACAAACTCGCGGATGATCGCCGGCACATCATTCTTCGGATTCTCTCCCAAGCTACCCGTACAAATCGTAAAGCCATTATAATGTGACTCATGCATCTCTTCGATAGCGAGCATATCTTCTCGGTTTTTATGAATCCGAGGTAGCCCAAACAACGCGCGTGGCGGATCATCTGGGTGCATCGCCATTCGCACATCACATGCTTCACATGTGGGAATGATCGCATCCAAAAAGTACTTCAGATTCTCGGATAATTTCTCTTCATTCACATTTTCATAAGCCTTAAATAAATGTTCGATCATCGCTAATCTTTCTGGTTCCCATCCTGGTAGTGTATACCCTTCGGAGCTATGCTTGACGCGATCGATAATTTCTTGTGGATCAGCAGCAAGCATGTCCGCCTCAAAGCTTAAGTCGTTGGAACCATCAGTCAATTGATAATGCAGATCCGTTCGCAACCAGTCAAAGATCGGCATGAAATTATAACAAATCACCTTAATGCCATACTTAGCTAGATTGCGGATCGTTTGCTTGTAGTTCTCAATATACTGATCCCGTGAAGGTAGGCCAATCTTGATATCATCATGGATATTGACCGACTCGATCACTTCCAGCTTTAGACCAGCCGCTTCGACTTGTTGCTTCAAGGCGGCGATTTTTGTTTCTGGCCAAACTTCCCCCACTGGTACGTCGAACAGTGCCCCTACGACTTGAGTTGTTCCGGGAATCTGACGGATGTTTTGTAAACTAATAGGATCATCATTTGCACCATACCAGCGAAAGCCCATTTTTTAATGCTGTCATCTATTTACCCTCCAATGCTTCTTGAATTGTCATCGATACCGCGCCGGGTCCAACGATCATCCGTTGAAAATAAGTTTCGACTCGTTCTGCAAGACCGATTTTACAAAGGTCGTAACCGAAAATTTGTTTATTTGCTAAGATCGGCTGTAGCAAGTCATGTGCTTCAATCGTGTCACCTAGCTTGACGCCTGCCAAAATCGTCTGCAGTTCCGTCAGCAGTGGATCTGGGCTCGGCGTGAATGGTCTACCAGAATCATCAATGGCCATCAAGTAGCGACACCAACCAGCAAAAATCAGCGGCATGGCGACTAACTAACTGATTCAAATCGCGTCCCTCATCCAAATAGTGGTGCAACGTCACCCCGTAACGCACCGGGATTTTTTGTGAAGTATCACTAGCAATCCGCTGTGGTGTATCTGGAATGTTTTTATTTGGTAATCGTTTCGTGATCAACTGGTCGATAAACGCCTTAGGATCAATGATTTTTGGATCTTTCACCACTGGTAAATCTTCTTGATACCCTAAGCGTTTGATCAACTTGACTAACATTGGATTTTCCATTTCGGCCGCAATCGATTGATAGCCTAATAAACTACCGAAAATTGCCAGCGCTGTGTGCAACGGATTCAAACAAGCTGTGACCTTCATCTGATCAGCGTCATTGACCGTCTCACGATCTGTCAAAATCACGCCTGCTTCTTCCAACGGCGGTCGACCGTTAGGAAACGCATCTTCGATCACCAAATAATGTGTTTCTTCGGTATTCCCGAATGGTGCAATGTTCGTGTGTTTAACCGTGTGCACTATTTTGGTATCTTCAAAACCAGCTGTGATCAATTTTTTTGCAACATTTTCAGCGGGATTGAGTGTAATACGATCGATCATAGACCAAGGAAAGCTGACCCTAGTCGCATCTTTCAAATAGTCGATAAATTCGGATGATACAATTTTATTAGCATTCCAGCCTTCTGCAATGGACAAAAATCCCTGTTGAAACCTCAGGCCATTCTCAGAAAAATTATCGGTACTGACCATCGCAATTGGGAATGCACCCGCTTGAAAACGCGCTAGCAATAATCGTGCGATCGCCCCCATATTGGTGATTGCCTCATCAGGATCATGAGTGAGATCGTGTTGTGCAGCCTCAGTAAGCTTGCCCTGACTATCTGCGAGTTGATACCCTTTTTCTGTGATCGACATCGTGACCATTTGCAGTGAAGGCTGTTCAAAAACAGCACGCAACTTTTGCCAGCCAGCTGGATTCTCGCGATTATAATACAGACTAGTCGCCACACTAGCAATCAAGGTTTGATCATAACTCCCATCTTGCTTCATGACCACCTGTAACATCCGATTTTGAAATGGATGGTAGATCTGCTCGATCACATCATCATCATAGGTCTCAGCAACGATCACACCAGATTTCATTGCCCCACTATTCAGCAAATTCTGAGCAATTTTTGCATGGAAACAGCGAAAAAGATTTCCGCCACCAAAATGAACCCAGACCGGTGATTTTGCAGTGATATCAGCCATTTTTGCCTGTGAAAATGTTGGTGTCGTTATATTTGCCGCAGTAAATTTCTCTGTGGCAGTTAAGTAGTCCTCAGTTAATTTGACCATCAGAATTTATCAACTCCTATTAAAATTAAAATATTAATATATCAATAAATTATAACCTCTTCTATATCAAGGGATTGCAGCACCTTGGATTTTATGTTTTTTGTTTTATACAATAAATTTGGCAGCGGCGTTTTTCAACCGCATGTATATCGATATATTCTCTCAGCAGATTTGCTAATTGCAAAGCTCAACTTTTCTTGGCTTTTATGCACTAAATACGTATAACCATTAGTAGTCTCAGCTTGAACTCATCAAGTTTCAAATCATGATATTGCAATGACTTATCAATATTAAGTAATTGATTATCAAAATCAATATCAGCCCAAACGCTAAATCAACCTTCTTTTAAATTATCAACGGTTCTAATGACGTCGCCACTAAAAAGATCTTCTTTATCAGCAATAAGTTGTTCAATCTTTTCACCTAACTCGTGAATTGCTTTATTCCAACATCGTGTTCTTTGATTGAAAAAATATGCTAAAGCTTCTCCTTTTCCACCAAAAAAGTCTCCAGCTCTGATTCAATATCAACATTCAACCGACTAGACAATTCCACCAGCCACCAAATATTTTCGGCTAATTTATGTTCCAACGTATAAGGCGTTTCATCATAATAGCGGCCCTCTTTGGTCATGACCAACCTATCTAAATTACCGATGTCATTTGAAAGTGCCAGTAAGTCCTCATCTACTGTCCACTTGCTACCGTGATTTTCCTGCTCTAACTCGTGGTACCGCGCTCGAATTCTGTCGCTACGTTCAATTAATTCTTTTAGGTTCATTAACTACTGCCTCTTCTTGTTTCCTTTTATTTTAAAACTTCCTGGCTACGATTGTTATCACCATTGTCTTACCCACAGGTCATCCGCAAAAGATCATTTAAATCGTAATCAGTGTCAAAACTTAGTACCTGCTATTACTTCTGAATTTACGGCATAATTCACTGCTTGGATCGATATTATTAAAGCACCATCATTTTATCATGGTAATTGAGTAACTTGACTGTTTTTGAGCCTAGTTCGGCCAATCGTTCGTGGCTGTCTTTCTGGCTGGGCAAGAAAAACAATTTAGGCCATCAATATTGATTTTTACAGGATAAGATTTAAAGAACGGTTGGTTAATCTTCTTTTTTGAGATGGTAACAACCGTTCTTTAATCTTCTCACCAAGTTATAGATTATTCAAATTACTGATTTCGTCTCCAATTGCGAGCCGCTCTTAAAAAGCCGTCAATTACATCTTGATAACCAGCCGTATCATGCTGCCATTTATCTGAAAACTGCAAGGTATTTCCAAAAGTTTAAAGCGTTGGAACTAGATTTACGTTTCATAGTGGAATAGATATATGGCGCTGATAAGAAATTATCAGCGCCCATTTTTTTACATTATATCAAAAGTTGATTAAATTATAATAGACATCTATATCCACGTTAAAAATAGTTTTACGGCTATCATCATGGTGAATATCATGATGAATAAATTTTTGTTTTTCGACCACTTTAGTGCGATTAACATTCCGATAGAATTTAAAATAAACCACTCACTAATTTGAAAAAAGTTGATCGGAGCATGTAAACTAATCATCATTAACAATTCTAATGTAAAATATCCTATGATCAGTGGTAAGGCATGCAAATAACTGACAAGAATGTATCTCTTAGGCGTTGTTCTAGTCCTAATCATGTTATCCATTTGAACAATATCATCTATTGGTAACAGGATTAAAAGAACGTCAAAACAAGTGACTAGCAACGAACTGAATACAACGATTGGTATCGTCCTAAAGTTTAAGCCATAATAAATAAGATTCAAATTTTCGCGCGTTTTATAATCAAGTTAGCCAAATACTTTTAGCTAATTGATAAAATAAAAAACACCAAGACAAATCTCTGTT
>NZ_RHOX01000036.1 GCF_003946695.1 Lapidilactobacillus bayanensis
TGGACATACAAAAATCCCTCCATAATCATCAGATGAATTATTATATTTCATCTGACAACCATAAAGGGATTATCGCAGTAATTCTGTCCCGTATAAGTGACCGTTTTTGATTTTTAAATTAAATTCAGCCAACATTTTATTTAAATGATTAGTTTGACGGAATAAAGTTGACTCACTGATATTTAAACTTGCGGCCAAATTAGGAACGCTATATGATGATTTATCAAATAAATGAAGCAGGATTTGATATTGAATGGTTTCATTTAGATAGATAACATACAGGTAATTACTATTAATTGAAGTTGGATTTAGTAGCTGGTAGGTCGTGCTGCGGTTCGTCGTATCAACAGTTAAAGTTAGATTTAACTCCGGATGTTTAAGCAACTTTGAGTTTAAGCGTGTGCTGGCCTCACGAATTGTAAACTTGGTGGAGTGTAAGTCGTCGATTAACTGCTTTTCGGTTATGATTGACTGATGCGCAAATAAATAGCTTGCTAATTCAACTTGCAGTAAGTTACTATCTGACATTAAACTAAATAAATTCACAAGAATGCCCCCTCTATCATTATGCCCACAATAAAAAATAACCATAATTATCATTAACAAATTCACTCGTACTCCCCATCGCAAGTGAATTTGCTATAAAATGTTCATTAATTAAAGTGTAGCAAGAACTTTTCACAATGAACCGTCAATCATTTTCTTAAAAATGAAAATAACTGACGACTTTTATATGTGATATATTGCGTAATGCATAATTATAAGTAATAATCGAATTTTAGCCTTTATTTGAAAATTATTAATGCAAAATATTCATTTTTTCCATCAGGATAAAGTAATCTTGTGATAACTAAAATTTTCTCATGATTACGACAAATGCCGGTAATTATGATAACAACATGTCTTAAGTATTATAACCTAGAATACTTAATTAGAAAAATAAGCTTTTAGAATGAATCTAAATAAGGAACAAGAGTTATTTAAATGCACACTACTTATCCATAGTCAAGGTTAAATCTTATATCTATTTATTTGAAATAATTCTGTATTAAATAACCGTCAGCATTTTTCGATTGGCAGGAAAATGTTGACGGTTATTTAACAAGGGAAAACCCTATAATTATTAATGTAACAGTTCTGAGCATATAACGTTTTATACACTCAGAAAAAATGTTAAAAATTTATTAAGGAAGGGATGAGAGGGAGGTATGAAGATTCGTAATTGGTCACAATCTTTCGTATTAGTCGTTATTCTGAATATGCTGATACCATTCTTTGCAACTTTTGCACAAACACGGAATGTTTCAGCAGAACCAATTGATTCTAGTACGACAGTTTTAACTGATACAAGTCTAGGCAAAGCAACGGCCACATATCACGCTGGTAATAATCAGCTAGAGTGGACTGTTGATGTTTCTAAATCTGGGACAACCAAAACCAAATTTGGATTTGCGCTTAGACGCGGAACACAATATCTCACACCAGAGAATATTACTGGACAAAACAAAACTGGGCAAAAAGTTGCGTTTAGTTTAAATTCTCAGAAGGTGTTGACCGAAGACACGGCATCTGATCAGTCCATTGGTACAATTCGTTTGAAGTTTAGTACTAGTGTTGCTGATCATGTTGAATTAACAACGGTTGCCACTGATTCAGCCAATAAGAACTTATTGACTGGGCAAAGTACCAAGACGATTACCATAATGCAAACCGCCCAAACTGATGAAGAGCCGCTTAATAATCAAGCGACGACGTCAGATCAAACTAAGGAAGGAAATGCTAGTAGCAGTTCTTCTGCTGTCGCTTCAAGTGAAGTGCCAGACGAGACAACTGCTAACGCCAATGCTCCTGGTACTGCAGATACTTCTTCCAAGGCAGAGGCTGAATCAGACTCATCTGCTTCCTCAGAGAAAGATTCTAAGGATTCTGATGAAACAACTGAAGGAACAAGTCTCTCAGATATTATCCCCAACACCTTACAAGGTGTGACTGTTGGACAAACAGCAGCAGGGGATACTGAAGTTACCAACTATACTAATATTCCACCGGTTTATAATGACAATGATAGTAACGGTGAAGGAACTCATCCAACGAATAGTTGGTCTGATTCTGATAATGTTATCAATCATCAAGGTCATACAGGTGATTCGACAACTGGTAGTTGGAATAATAATGCTGACGACCGCTTCATCTATTATGGGCAAGACGCAACTAGTGATTCTTATGACTTTGCGATTAAGAAGTACGCGACAGAGACATCTACGCCAGGTGAATTTGATGTTGGATTAAATGTCAAAGGTAATTCATCACAATTAGTTACACCCCTAGATATCATGCTGGTGGTTGACTGGTCAGGTTCTATGAACGCCGATCAAAATGGCGGAAGTGATCGAATTGGCGCAGCTAAAGAAGGTGTTAATAAATTTGTTGATGCTTTGAGTAATTCTGGTATGGGCGATCGTGTTGAATTAGGTTATCTTGGCTATTCTAGTGAAGGTGATCGGTATAAAAATGGTTTAATTCCACTTGGCGACTTTAATGATGTTAAAAATGATATTAAAACATTTACTCCTGATAGGGCTGCAGGTGGTACTTTTACACAAAAGGCCTTGCGTGATGGCGCAGCACAGTTATTAGCAAATCAGAATGGTCATA
This sequence comes from Lapidilactobacillus bayanensis, assembly GCF_003946695.1. GTDB lineage: Bacteria > Bacillota > Bacilli > Lactobacillales > Lactobacillaceae > Lapidilactobacillus > Lapidilactobacillus bayanensis. The sequence goes on from NZ_RHOX01000036.1 coordinate 2,656, forward strand.
AAAAAGTATTGGTACTGTTAACAGATGGTGTTCCAACCTATAGTTATAAAGTAACAAGTGCTCATAGTGACACTGATGGATTTACAATTGGAGATACTTTCTCTGATACTCGTGAAGGACGAGGAAATACCTCAAGATTGAGCTCACCCTATAATGTTACTAATGCTAATGGTGGAGATTCTCTTGAAGTTGAGAGCACATTTAGTGCCACAATTGGCGAAGCAGATATAATTAAAAATTCGGGTATTCAGATCCACGGATTAGGAATTCAACTGGGAGCCGATGGTAATTATTTAAATAAGACACGAGTTGAAAACTTAATGAAAAAAATGACATCAACGGACAACAATGGGGCATTGTATTATGAATCTGCTAATAGTGCCCAAGACATTGTCGACTACTTAACCAGTAAGGCAATTACCTTAACCGGGTCAGTCGTTGGTGGTGAGATTGACAATCCATTAGGTAGTCAATATATCTATGACGATTCAGATGTAACGGTTAAGAGTGTTGGCTCTGTTCCAGTTACAACAAGTGGTATTCAAATTGATAGGTCAAATGGTAAAGTCACGGTCAAAGGTATTAATTTAGGTAAGGGACAAGAAATAGAAGTCCATTATAAAGTGCATCTTAATACCGAAGATAAGAACTTTAAACCAGATTTTTGGTATCAGATGAATGGTGAAACAACCTTGGCACCAAATGATAGTAATCCAACTAACAAAGTTGATTTCGGCGTGCCATCTGGTAAAGCACCGGCAACTAAAATTAAGGTTAAGAAAGTCTGGGACGAATACAATAAGCCAGAAAAACATCCCGATGTTAATTTTACTGTTGGCCGTAAGACAACGACGTCTGATAGTGCTTGGAAAGAAGCCACTGGCAAGCTATCCGAAACAACTGGTTGGGATAAAGAATTCGATCAACTGACGGTTGATGGTTCATCTGTCTATTTACCGAAGTTTAATAATAAAGGTGAAGATTTTACTTACACCGTTAAGTCTGAAACTCAAGTTCCTGGATATGATATTCCTTCTATTGATAAGGATAAAGACGGTCAGTGGGTAATTACGAATAAACAGAAGTTTAGCCCGCTATCATTAGAGGTTACTAAAGTATCAGGTGATGATGCTAGCATGAAGTTAGATGGCGCTACTTTTGAGTTAAGTGGTGGCGATTTAAATGGTGCGATCAAATTAACTGACAATGATGACGGTACTTATTCATTACCTGCAGGTACAAAGCTTAACAAAGGTCAAAAATACACCTTGACTGAAACAGCTGCTCCAGCTGGTTTTGAAATTGCCGATGCTAATCCATGGCAAATTGAAATTCAAGCTGATGGCAAAGTTGTTGTTACAGACAAAGACGGTAACAAAGTTGATAGTAAAATCAATCAAGATGATGCTGATAATCCTATCATTGGCTTGAACATTGCTGATCCAGTCAAGGAACAAGAATTCCAAGTCGAAAAATATCGTCAAGATAGTAATGACAAACTTGACGGTACCGAATTTACTTTGACTAAGTATAGTAAAGACTGGTCTGATCCTGCTGGTGAGTCAATTACATTTACTGGTAACGGTGCGGCTCAAAATATTAAACCTGGTTATTATATCGTTAAGGAAACTACGGCTCCAACTGGTTACCAACTTGATGATACTGAATATAAATTCTATATTGACGATCATGGTAAGATGTTCGATGCCGATGGCAATGAAATCACTAAAGATTCATTGGCTGGTAAAGAAGGTTTCTATTTAACAGATAAAGGTTTGGCTTTCGTTAAGTATGACGATTTGAAACCATTTGATGTTCAAATGAAGAAGATTGACAAGGACAGTAATAAACCAATCGAAGGTGTTACTTTTATTACCGGTACTAAATTGGACGGTAATGATGTTGTTGAAGAAGCAAGTGGTACTAGTGATGCTAATGGTTTGTTGAATTACAAGGATAAGGATGGTAAGACCTATAACTTTGTTGCAGGCAAGACCTACTACTTCCAAGAAACAGATGCAACCAACAAGTATCAAAAACTTAAAGGCTACTTTGAGTTAGTAATCAGTGCTGATGGCAAAACAGCAACATTAACTTATCATAATCCAGACGGCACCACTAACACTGTTGAAGTTAAGATTTCAATGGAAAATGGTAATCATATTACCTTTACAGTAACTAATAATGCTAAGGCACCATTGCCAAGTACTGGTGGCCACGGAATCTTTGGGTATCTGGCAATTGGTTTGTTAGTGATTGCCATTGCGATGATAGGCTTGCTTGTTAATAATGCGTATCGGAGGAAATTAAGATGAAAAATATCAAGAAGTTATTAATCATCATTTTCTCGCTTACAATTTGTAGCATATTGGCTATTCCAACTCGATCGTCACAAGCAGCAAGTGATAATGTTGATATCGTTTTGCACAAACTGGCATTAATAAAAGGTGCTAATGAAGATTCGGCTAGTCTGCTTAAAGACTACGAAGGCATCGGTGGGGCTAAATTTGCAGCTTATGATGTTGCTGATGAATTTTACCAGCTGCGAGCTAAAGGTGTTTCTGTCGTTGATGCACAGAAGCAAATTGCTAGTGCAACACCAACTAATACACCGATTATGGAACGCACAACTGTAAGTTCAGGTGCTGAGAAGGGCGCAGCTCATTTCAATTTACCACGTAAAACTGCAGATGGTAAATATGCCATTTATTTGTTCAGAGAAATTACAACTGATTCAAAAGATGGTCAAGCACTAAGCCAAGTCATCGTTTTGCCGGTATATGATCAAGGTAAGGAATTAACAACAATTGATCTGTATTCTAAGAACGGTGAGCTTCCTGATGAGCCAACTGAACCGGAGAAACCAATTGAACCAACAATTGACAAGAAGGTTGCTGGTCAACAAGGTGGTTATCAATTTGGTGATCATATCAATTATCAGATTGCGGTTACAGTTCCGTCTGATCTCTCTAATAAAAAGAAATTTGTGATTTCTGATTCGAATATCAGTCACAATTTAATTCCTGATTTACAAACTTTAAGGGTAATGCAGGGCTCAACTAATTTAACTAAATTATTTAAACAAACAAGAACTGCGGACGGTTTTTCGTTACAATTACAAGATTTTAAAGCTTTAAGCAAATATGCTGGTAAGCAAATTGTTGTTAGCTATACTTCAGCTTTAGTAGTCAACCAAGAGAATGTCAGCCAAAGTGAATTTTTAAACACGGCAACATTAACAACTGATGATCAAACCTTAAACAGCCAAGCCGTTGTTAAGACAGGTTATAAGAAGTTTATCAAGGTTGATTTGAATAATCAGAAGAAGAAACTAGCAGGTGCAACCTTTATTATTCGTAACAACCAAAAACAATATTTAGCCAAAAGAAATAATCGCTACTATTGGGTTAATAATCGTCATGAGGCTAATATCGTACAGTTAACATCACAAACAGATGGGTCATTTATGATCAACGGTTTGCGTAATGGTACTTATTACTTGGTTGAAACGAAGGCACCAACAGGGTATCACATGGGCAAAGATGCTATAGCATTTAAAATTGATGCTCAAAAGAACCAAGTACAAACAATCTTAAAGGTTGTCAATCAACAAATTAAACGCGCAGGTTTATTACCACAAACAGGCGAACAAATACAACAATGGTTAACAGTTATTGGCCTAGTTGTTATCGCCTTGGTTCTGATATTATTCAGGCGTTATAAAAAGGAAGGTAATAAATAATGAAAAAAGTTGGTAAAAAAGTCTGGGGCGTTTTAGTGGCATTATTGTTAATGCTACCGACAATGACTGGTTTAGTAAGTACAACACAAGCACATGCAGCAAGTGATAACGCAACAATTATTCTTCATAAAAAGAAAATGACCACATTGCCAGATCCTACCATCCAAAATACTGGTAAAGAAATGTCAGAATTTGATCAATATGATGGCTTAAGTGATGTTGAATTTAAGATTTATGATGTTACTGCAGAATATTATGCTGCACGGGCTGAGGGCAAATCAGTTGAAGAGGCCCAAGCTGCGGTTAAAGATTTAACAACCGGTACGGCTATTGACACTCAAGTAACTGATAGCAATGGTGATTTAACTTTTGCTAACTTACCTAAGAAGTCTGGTGATCATGATGCTGTTTACGTTATTGCTGAAACACCAAAAGACGGTGTGACTAGCGCTGACAACATGGTTGTTGCATTTCCAGTTTATGAAATGAATGCTGATGGCACCTATACTGATAATGAGCTTGATACAATTCATCTCTATCCTAAGAATACAGTTAGCGTTGACGGTTCTATGAAGTTAACGAAGACAGGTTCTGATAATCAAAAATTAAACGGCGCTGAATTTGAAATCTCTAAGGAAGAAGCCGGCGTCACTAAGTATCTCAGTGGTGTAAAAGATGGTTTATATGTTTGGTCAGAAAATGAAGCAGATGCAAAACAATTTGTTACTGGTAATACTTATGGCATTGGTGACAATGATTTCACTGAAGTAACTGGTAATGAAGGTGAATTGATTGTTAATGGCTTAGAAGTTGGTGACTATAAGATTACCGAAACAAAGGCTCCAGAGGGTGCAGCTTTAATTGATGGTGAAACAGTTAATGATTTCACTATTACTGAAGATAACACTTCTGACAAACCTGTCTTAGTTGATGTTAAGAACGATACCGCTCCTGAAATTACTAAAAAGGTTGAAGGCCATGATTATAATATTGGCGATTTAATCAAGTATACAATTACTGTTAAGATTCCTGATGGTATTGCTAACACTGAAGGCGATATTTATACTAAATTCAACATCGTTGATAGTCATAATGCTGCCTTGACTTACGTTCAAGGTGCCACTGGTGAATCATTGACAGTTAACGGTCAAGCAATTGACTTTGATGTTAATCCTATTAATGATGACGGCTTCACAGTTATTCCAAATATTGATCAATTGAAGAAATATGCTGGTAAGACTTTAACATTTACTTACTTCATGAAGTTAAATGATAAAGCTGATCCAGATGTTGATTATGAAAATACGGCTGAACTTGATACTGATCCAGACTTTGATCACAAACCAACTCCTCCAGTAGATGTTGTTACTGGCGGCAAACGTTTCGTCAAAGTTGATGGTGCTTCAAAAGACGAATTAGCTGGTGCAGAATTTGTTGTCCGTGATGCTAACTCTGATACTGCTAAATATTTAAAGATTGACCCAACAACTAAAGAAGTAACTTGGGTTGATTCTGAAGCAGATGCAACAACTTTTACAACCGGTGCTGATGGTTTAGTAGACGTAACTGGTTTGGATTACGGCACATACTATTTAGAAGAAACTAAGGCTCCTACTGATTATGTTAAGTTAACTGATCGGATTGAATTTGAAGTTGCCGAGGGTTCATACGGCAAGCCAGGTTCATTAGTTGATCCTAAGGAAGTTGCTAACACTCATAAAGGTACATTACCATCAACTGGTGGTAAGGGTATCATTGCGTTCGTTGTTGTTGGCTTAGTTGCTATTGCTGGCGCAATTGTTTACTTTGCTCGTAACAAAAAACATGCTGAAATTTAGTGTATAATGATTAAAGGCTAGGCAAATTCTGCCTAGCCTTTATTTTTTTAGTGGAGCTATATTTGATGAATAAGAAAAAGCAAAAAAGCACAAAGAAAAATGGTAAATTAGTAACTAATATTCTGATGATGTTTGTACTCATTTTTGGAATTGGCGTCTTACTTTATCCTTTTGTTTATGATTCTTTAAATACGATTTTGGATCAGCAAATTATTAATTACTATCAGCACAAGGCTAATCAGAAAGATCAAGAACAAACCGCCAAGGCTGCTGAAGCGATGAAAAAGAAAAATGATGCATTAAAACATAGTCAGCAAGTTGGTCGGGATCCATTTAAAAAGAAAACGAAGAAAAAAGAAGTAAAAAAAGGCGTTGATTATTTTAAGAAACATACAATTGCTTCGATCAGCATTCCTAAAATAAAAATCAAATTACCAGTTTTTGATGAGACGACTGATGTTTTACTTTCTAAAGGGGCTACTTTACTGGAGGGTACTTCTTATCCAATTGGTGGCAAGAGTACACATGCAGTTATTTCTGCGCATCGTGGCTTGGCTCAGGCACGATTATTTACAGACTTGCCGAAACTTAAAAAGGGTGACTATTTTTATCTTCATATTAACCATGAAATTCATGCTTACAAGGTTGATAGTAAGCGAGTTGTTGAACCCACTGATACGAGTCATTTACTGATTGTTCCTGGGCAAGATTTAGTGACGTTACTCACCTGTACACCTTATATGATCAATAGCCATCGCTTATTAGTTACTGGACATCGTGTTCCCTATATTCCGAAGAAGATGGCTAAAGATTTACAACAGAACAATAACTATCAAATGATTCGTTCATATTTGATTATTGGTTTGAGTGTTTTATTGTTGATTGTCTTTATCACTATTCTCTGGCGAATTATTCGTGGTTCCCAGATTGCTCGACGTCAATATTTAATTAATCTTGAATATCGTTTAGGTGGTGTTCCAGTCGCTGATACTAAGTTGGGTCTGTATAATGCCTCTGGCCGGACACAGATGAGACATGATGGGCAACCGATCATCTTTACGACAGATGCTGCTGGGAAGATGATTGATATTCCGTTAAAAGGTGGACGATATACACTTAAATTTGATAATAACAAAGTTTTCGCAAAACTTTATGTTAAAAGAATTTCTGATAAACAGTTTGCTATTAAGGTTAAAAGGCCTAGCAAATTACTTGATGGCGGAATTGTTGACTATCATTAACTTGGATTATTATAATTCTATCTAATTTTTAAATTAGCTGGTTGAGCAATAAGAATATCTCAAACAATGTGGCTGAATGAGCTGTACCCTCAAAGTTGACGTAAAACTTTGAGGGTATTTTTTATTTCTAAAATTAAATCTTTAATTGATTGGTGATAATTAAAACCATTTGAAAATTTCGGTATAATAAGGACAATAAAAGGATAAACGAGGTCATTCAATTTGTCATTAACATTCATTGAAGCAACACGCGCAGATTTACCACAGGTTGTGGCAATTTATAATCAGATTATTCCTAGTCGTTTGGCCACGGCGGACTTGCGGCCGGTTACAGTGGCGTCACGCATTGAGTGGTTCAATGCTTTTAATCATGAGCGGCGGCCGCTCTGGTTACTTAAAAGTGATGCCGAAATCGTTGGCTGGGTCGGCCTGGAATTGTTTTACGGACGACCTGCTTATGTACACACTGCGGAAATTAGTATTTATTTAGATCAACATTTTCAACATCAAGGTTTGGGGCAACAAGCACTTGATTATGTGATCAGTCAATTGCCGCGTTTAGAGGTAGACACATTATTGGCCTATGTTTTTAGTCATAATTTACCAAGTCAAAAGTTGTTTCAGCGCAATGGTTTTGCCAGATGGGCTCATTTACCAGAGGTAGCCTTAATGGACGGACAGAAACGCAGCTTAGATATTTTAGGCCGTCATTTTTAACAATGCAGAATAATTAAAAGGGTCGCTTTTACTTTTAAAAATGGGACTTAGATCACTTTTCTTCCGGTAAAATAAAGTTATCATTAAAAAACGACTAGAAGGTAGGAATTACAATGACGATTAAATTAATTGCGTTAGATATTGATGACACTTTATTAACTTCGAAGGGTGAAATTTTACCAAGTACCGCAACTGCAATTCGGACGGCACTAGAACGTGGAATCAAAGTTGTCTTGTGTTCAGGCCGACCGCTGGCGGGAATTAAGCCTTATTTAGATCAGTTGGGGATTGCCGGCTCTGAACAATACGTGATTGCGAATGGCGGTGGTATGATTGAAACCGTCACAGGTGATACTGTCACCACACATTTGATCAACAATGCGGATTATCGACAGATGACGGCATTTGCACAAGAACGACAAGTCCCGTTCAATGTTGTGAGCAGAAATAGTGAGATCATTACCGCCGATCGCAATATTTATTGGCTAATTGCGGTTCAAGCCTGGGAAAATAAAGCAGGGATTTTAGTGCGTGATCCAGTCGAATTACCTGGTGATTTTCAAATTGCTAAAGGTGTTTTTGTCAATGATGAGGCTAGTTTAGACGCAATAGAAGCAGATGTGCGGGCCGAATTTTCTGATCATTTATATGTTGTTCGCGCTGGACGGGAATTTTTAGAGATTATGAATCCTAACGCGGGTAAAGGTCGAGCTCTAGCAGATTTAAGTCGTATTTTAAATATTGTCCCGGCAGAAGTGATGGCAGTTGGCGATGAGGGCAATGATATTGCCATGTTTCATTTCGCGGGTACTGCGGTCGCGATGGGGAATGGCACCGCTGAAGCTAAACGTCACGCTGATTTTGTGACCGGTGCGAATGATGACGGCGGTTTAGCTGCTGCTATTAAAAAGTATGCTTTGTCATGATTGAATAATGAAAACTGTTGCTTTGTGCTTCTTCGCGCTTGCGCAAAGGTTGCATACAAAGTGTCGCGCGTGTCGTGAGGGAAAATAAATACTTTGCGCTGGAAACGTGGTGGACACTGCTTGAAGCCAATTTTTTACAAAATTGTCTCCAAGACAGGTCTTACTGTAAGTGGTAAACCACTAACAGTAATATCACCACTGAGCGGTATTTATTTTCCCTCACTAAACAAACAAGATGGCAACCTTTGCGCAAGCGCTGAATTGACAAGTGGTTGAAGTACTTCTATTTTTCAGGAGCACAAATTCACTATTAAATCACACCATATTATCTCTTTGGCCAGTGCCGGAGGAAAATCGCGGTCAGCCGCGGAATTCTTGTTAATGGTTTACCATTTACAAGAAAGATTGTATTTGAGACAAATTTATTTGGCTCAAATCAAGCTCGCAGCGTTCCACCAGCGTATTTCCCGTAGGCACGAAGAACCACAACATAACAGTTCTAGGGTTTATTTTTTACAAGAGAGTTCGTATTTCCCGCAGGTACGAAGAACTGCGACGTGACAATTCTAAGATTGATTCTCAAATAAATTAAAATAGACGATGGGGCTTTTGCTCTGTTATAATCAAGTTATCTTATTCAAAGGAGGAAATTTTATGACAACGAATAATGAGGGCATTGTGCTAGCTTAGAGGCTAGTAGGCAGCCTCCAAGATCAAAATTTGAGGAGGATCCACAAGTGCATTTACAAAATAACGAACAACAGTACCAAATTAGTTTGCAAGCACAAACTAATTACAAAGTGATCGATCACAATCAAAAGGAACAGTTGGCCAAACTTTCAGGGCAATTGCTGCAAGAAGGTTTGCGGCCGGCAGTGGGTGATTATGTCATCGGTTTACCGCAACCGGATTTTATTTTGATTAAGCAGATTTTACCGCGAAAGAGTGTTTTACAACGCCAAAATTTTGGTGATAATCAACAAGCTCAAGTTATCGCAGCAAATCTGGATCATATTTTTATTACCATGTCGTTAAATCAGGACTTCAATTTAGCGCGTTTGGATCGCTATTTAACTTTAGTTTGGGATAGCGGTGCTAATCCAGTGATTGTTTTAACCAAAGCTGATTTAATTGCGGCCGATTTATTGGCTGAACGTCGTGCACAAGTCGCTGCGACTGCCTTTGGTGTGCCAGTTTTAGTGACGGAACAAGATCGACCTGAACAAGTTCAAACAATTTTTGCACCGTATTTAACACCGCAGCAAAATGTGGCCTTTGTTGGCTCATCTGGTGTGGGTAAATCAACGCTGGTTAATCTATTGCAACAAGAAACGACGATCAAAACTAAAACAGTCCGTGCTGATGATGACAAAGGTCGGCATACAACGACGACGCGAGCACTATATGTTTTGCCTAATGGTGCAAAAATCATTGATACACCAGGTATTCGTTCTGTTGGTGTAGCAGGTGTCAGTCAGACAGCGACTGATCAAAGTTTTCAAGATATTGCGACTTTGGCACAGCAGTGTCGTTTTAATGATTGTCAGCACCAGACTGAACCCGGATGTGCAGTCAAAGCTGCAATTGCAGCTGGCCAATTGGCACCAGGACGTTTAGCAAGTTATCAAAAGTTGCAAATTGAAGTGCAATACGCCGGTTTAAATTCACGACAAATTGGACAGCTAAAAATTGAACGAATGCTTAAAGATGTCGGCGGTGTTAAGGGACTTAAGAAAACATTAAAGAAGAAATAAGTTTAATCGCTTAGGACTAATTATTGATTAGAATGAATGACCTTCGTTAACGTCAAACATTTTAAAATTGAATGATCGTATTAAAAAAATCTATTCTAAATAAGAATAGATTTTTTTGCTTCGAGCAGTGATTTTTGAATAATATTAGTAGCTAGTCGGGTTAAATTATTGAGGTCTGGATCTGATTCAATGACGGTGTCAAGCACCGCGTATTGGGGTATTGTCAATTCATCCTTGTTTCAACTTAAGTCCTTTTACTTTTCCCAGTAATCAAGCTGTCTTTCGGTAGTTTGAGCCATGGCCCAGAATTCAAACTGTATTTTCTGGTGGTTGAGAATAATTCCGAATCTCAATTTGCGATCACGTCAGAATTGTTCAAAGCGTAGGAGACAATTTCTTTTTCTAAGCGGCTCGGCTGTGCTTTAATAAGGCAGTGGAGGGATATGCGATGACTAAATTTGATGTTCTGATTATTGGTGGCGGACCGGCCGGATTAGCCGCCGCCTATGGATTAAAAGCTGCGGGTCAAACAGTTGCGATTGTTGAGAATGATTTGTGGGGTGGAACTTGTCCAAATCGCGGTTGTGATCCGAAAAAAATCTTGTTGGCTGCAGTTGAAGCACAAACTGCCAGTCGTCATTTACAAGGCTATGGTCTGCAAAAGATACCGACGATTAATTGGCCTGATTTAATGGCTAGTAAACATTCCTATACTGATGGTATTAATGACGGGACACTAGCCGGTTTGCAAAACGACCAAATTACGACTTTTTATGGGACGGCGCAATTTACTGGTCCACAAACATTGCGGGTGAATGACACTGAATTGACTGCGCAGGCTATTATTATTGCGACTGGGCAACGTCCAAGTTTGTTAACAATTCCCGGAGCTGAATATTTATTGACGAGTACCGATTTTCTCGATTTTGCGGAAATGCCTGCACGCGTTACTTTTATCGGCGGTGGTTATATTGCCTTTGAACTCGCAACGATTGCGAATGCGGCTGGCGCTGACGTGCACATTGTCCAGCATAATGATCACTTTTTACGATCCTTTGATTCCGAATTCGTTAATGATTTAATCACCCAGTTGCAGCAACAGGGAATTCATTTTGACACTAATGTTACGCCCACCGCACTTAAAAAAGTAGGTAACGAATTTATCCTTGAAGGTCATTCTGATTTTAAATTAGCAACGGATGCTGTGATTTGTGCCACGGGTCGCGTGCCCAATGTGGAAAAATTAACCTTAGCCAACGCTAACGTTGAAGTAGATCAGCACGGCATTGTGGTGAACGATCATTTACAGGCAACAACTAATCATCATGTTTACGCCATCGGTGACGTGGTTAGTCGTACTCAAGCTAAATTAACACCAGTTGCTAGTTTTGAAGGTCGCTATGTGGTGCAACAAATTTTGAAGCAGGCCGACCAACCAATTAAATATCCAGTCATTCCAACGCTCGTCTACGCCACACCAAAGTTGGCTCAGATTGGGATTAGCGCCCAACAAGCGGTTGCTAATCCCAAACGATATCAATTGCACGATCTGGATTTAACCAACTGGTTTACTTATCGTCGAATTCGCGAACCCCAAGCACGAGTTAAAGTTGTGATTGAACAAGCGACTGGTTTGATCGTTGGCGCTAGTTTTTTAAGCGAGCTGGCTGATGAACTGATTAATTATTTTGCTAATTTAATTAATCAACGTGTGACATCTGAACAGTTGGTGCAGCAGATTTTTGCTTACCCAACGCCGGCAAGTGATTTAAGTTATTTCTATTAATGAATTGAGTGTCACGTATGATGACTTAGATATCACGTAATAAATTGAACGTTACGTAATAACATTGAACGTATGCTAAAAATTATTGTCAGAAAATTTGCCTGACCAGTTTTTAACAACTTTTAGGTTATTGTTAAATGATAATCCCGTTGCAATGATCAATTTCATGCTGAATAATTTGAGCAATGAAATCGGCGAATTTTTGCGTGGTAGGTTTGAAGTTTTTGTCTAAGAATTTCACGGTGATATTTTGATAGCGAGTGGTCTGGCGTTCACCTAATAAAGAGAGGCAGCCTTCTGCCGTTGAATAAGGATTACTTTGCGCGGTAATTTCCGGATTAATCATCAGTACCGGTAAAACGCCCATTTGCACGATAATAACGCATTTGTGTTCACCAATCATATTGGCCGCCATGCCGACGCAAACGTCCTGGTGAGCGCGGAGGGTGTCTAATAAGTCGGTTAAAACTTGTTGGTCGGCAATTGTAGCTGGTTCAGATTTAATGGTTAAAGATTTTTGATCGTGGTTAATGGCTCTAATCATTTTGATCACCTCAGCTATTATTTTAGCATAGTTACCGTCATGAACGCGCGTGGACGGCGATTTCGCATCATTGACAGATGTTAAGATAATCGTTATAATAATCAGTGTAATCTACAATTGTAAATATTAAACGAAATATCTGAAATGAGGGTTAATCATGGCGGTTGATGCAACGGAAGTCACTTCTTCTGAATGGGAAATTATGCGGGTGATCTGGACTAAAGGCGCGATTGATACGAAAGCCATTATCACGATCATGCAGGAAAAGCGCGATTGGACTGAGTCGACGATTAAAACTTTATTACGTCGGTTAGTCAACAAGAATATTTTAACAACGACTAAAGAAGGGCGGCAGTTCGTCTATCACGCCAACGTTAGTGAATCAGCGGCGATGACGGCCACTGTTAACGACGTATTCGCGCGTCTTTGCAATATGAAAAAGGGCGCTGCCATTACTGATTTGCTGCGCGACACCGACTTGTGTCAGAGTGACATCCAAGCAATGCAGGCTGTCTTAGCTGATAAATTAACAACCGCTCCGGAAAAAGTTGCCTGCGATTGTTTGCCAGAAGATTGTGAGTGTTAAATCAGTCGGTTTGTAGTTAATTAATGCAAACTCCCAAAATTGTTATGTTGTGCTTCTTCGTGCCTGTGGGAAATACGCTGGTGGAACGCTGTGGGCTCGACTTTAAGCCAATCTACGATTGTCTTAAAGCTCGGCCTTGCCGTAAATGGTAAACTATTAACGACAATGTCACAGCTGACCGCGATTTCCCTCCGGCACTGACAAACGAGATGTGGTGTGATTTAACAGTAAATTTGTGCTCCTGAAAATTAAAAGCACTTCAACCACTCGTCAATTCAGCGCTTGCGCAAAGGTTGCCCTCTTACTGGCCTAGTGAGGGAAAATAAATACCGCTCAGTGGTGAAATTGTAGTTGCAGCTTTAGCTGTTACTACAAGACCTGTCTTGGAGACAATTTTGCAAAAATTGGCTTCAAGCAGTGTCCACCA
>NZ_RHOX01000037.1 GCF_003946695.1 Lapidilactobacillus bayanensis
ATCGCCGTAACCTATGCCCAAAATCAGCGAGCACTCATCAACAGGGTTCTGGATTTCGGAGAAATCGATCTAAGTAATAACGCCTCCGAACGCAATATGAAGTCATTCGTAATTGGGCGAAAGAATTGGCTCTTCGCCACAAGTCCAGAAGGTGCCGAAGCTAACGCAATTTGGATGACAATAGTCGAAACTGCCAAGGCCAATGGTCGTGACCCACGCAAATATATTGAAGATCTTTTACATGAAATGTCACAGTTATCTGTATTTGCTAGAGATGAGCAGGTGGATGCTTATTTGCCATGGAATCAACAGCCAAGAAGCAAAAAGCAAATTGCATAATAACACAGCACGCCCCGTTTCGATCAAAGCCGAAACGGGGCGTGTTTACTTTCAATGACGGTCGATTATTAACTGCTTACTAATAATTTAATCCGACGTGACAATTATTGCGTATTTTTTCATCAGAAGGAACTGCTTTTCACGTTTGAAATCGGTTACAATAGAACTAACCATGCACCTAATTGTCATATAAAATACACTAAAGAATAAATGAGGTGATACTTTGCAGGATTTAAGTAATGTAGATACCGTATTACTAGATGATGATTTTTATATCGATCATAAAATAACAACTGATCATAAAATGGATAGACCACATTTTCATGATGGATACGAAATCCACTTCACACTTTGCAATAATACACGCTATTACATTGATGATAAGAAGTTCATTTGTAATCAGGGATCAGTTGCAGTGATTAATTCTCAAGAGATTCATCGTGTGGTTGTCGATCCAAAAATTAGTTATGAGCGCTATTTTATTTTGTTTAAACCAGGTTTTTTGGAGTTTGCCATTGTGGATTATCCTGAGTTATTGCGAATATTCAATCAGCGACCAAACGATTTCGTTAATTGTATTCAGTTCAGTCTTGATGATCAAACAAATTTCTCAAAGTTATTGAATCAGCTTTATGTAATTAGCCGACACAAAATGGAGGATACGTTATATGGATTGAAGGTTCGTCAAAAGTTTATCGAATTACTAATTTTTTTGACGGAGCATTTCAGCAGGGATCAGTCAATTGGAATAAAGCGTGATTACTCGCAGAATGAATTATTAACTAGAATTGTCCATTATGTGCGAGAAAATATTGGCGAGGATTTATCGCTAGAAGTTATTTCACGACAATTTTATATTAGTAAATCAACGATTATACGTATTTTTAAGTTTTATATGGGAATGACGCCGTTAGAATTTATTACCTATACGAGAATTATGAGAGCAAGAGCGTTGATTCTGAAGGGCTATTCAATTCGAGAGGTCGCTTTTCGAGTTGGTTATAAGGATGAGTCTGGCTTTATAAAGAAGTTTAAGGCACTACAAGGAAGCTCGCCAAAACAGTACTGGTTGAAGAAAAAGAAGCTCGATTAGGAAATAATTAAGAATAGGACACGAGGCATGGATTTATTATTCGGAATTATACCGGCAATCGGCTGGGGGATACTTCCAGTAGTTCTGGTAAAACTTGGTGGAAGTGCCGATGAGCAACTCTTAGGAACGACAATTGGAAATATGTTGCTGGCATCAATTCTATTTGTTTTCGTTCCTATAAAGGGTGATGTATCCGTAATTATACTGTGTATTTTATCAGGTCTTATGTGGGCTGTTGGACAGTGGGGGCAGTATCAAGGATATGCAAGTATCAGCGTTAGTAAGGCAATGCCACTATCCAGTGGGCTACAAATTGTTGGTAATACATTTTTTGGAGTAGTGCTGTTTGATGAGTGGGGAGACAATGCGAAAATAATGCTTGGAATAAGTGCCGTTGTGATAATTATAATTGGTATATTATTTTCTGCCGGTCGTTCCACACAACAAAATGAATCTGGGTCAATTAACCGTAAATCATATATTTCATTAATCCTAACAACGATTGGTTATTGGGGATATTCAGTCATTCCAAACTTTCTTTCTGCTAATGAGACAACAGTATATTCAAAATATATCTTTCAGGCAATAGGCATGTTGCTTGCATCGAGTATTTTATCTTTTCACTTCTCGAGAGTGCGTGGTGAACAAATTTATGTTAAAAGAATTAAAAAATTAACCCTTGGAGGTTTGTTATTTGGCATTGCGGCTGCTGCTTATGTGTACTCATTACAGCATAATGGATTAATAGTAGCATTTACTTTATCGCAAATGAACGTTGTCATTTCTTCGATTTTGGGTATTTTTATCCTACATGAAAATCATGCCAATCCAAAACGGCTATATGTTGGGTTGGGCTGTATCGTAGTTGGGTCAGTAGTCCTCATGCTTATTTGAAGAAAAATACAATAGGCAATTACTAAGTGGAGTGATGACAATTTTCGCTTATTTTTTGCGGTTATTGTGTGATATTTTTTGTGAGAATAAAGATACAGTATGCTGTGTAGTAAGCGGTCTCATGAGACGAAAAAATAATAGTATGAGGAGGACAGTAGATGGGAGAAGTAAATTTTACAATTGGTCAAAATGAATCAATTAAGAGATTTAACTATCGGAACGTTGAAGTTAGCAAGGTGGAAACTCCGATGGATACGATGAGTGCGGAAATGAGCCCTAATGAGGGTTATTACGAAGTGGAATACCCTGTTCGAACTCATTTTTTAAAGAATAATGATTTAGGCAATGTTCCTTTAGTAGAAGATGGGTTTAGAAATGTTTATACTCCCTTCGAACGAGATCGAGTTGATTTTTCTACGTTTATATCTGTACCACATAAGATATACACATACGCAAGCACACACATCATAGCAGGAAATAACGCCGATTATCAATTTGAAATAAAAACGTGTGGGGCAGTAATTATCTGGGTAAATGGCGATAAACAGTTTATGTATGCACCGTATTCTAGAAATCATCCATCCTGTAAAGAGTTTAGTCTTCAATTAAACACGGGAGATAATGAAATCGTTGTTTATTTTGAAGATTTGGCAGAGCGCGATGTCAGTTTTTTCTTTCAGCTCATTAGTAAAAGCGTCACTCAACTAAATGGTTATATCCCTATCAAGGTGGACTCATCTGAATACATCGGGGTTGAAGAATTATTACAAAATGCACATCTCGAAAGAGATATTTTTCTAGATGGAAATGTATCAATCAATTTTGGCCCGTGTGCTCGTAGCTCTGATTATGTCGTTCAAATCAGGACCAACCCTAAGACTGAATATGTACATTCTGAGACACAAGATGGTGATATTACTGATTTTGTTGTAAAAAATATGTCGTTGACATTGCATAGAGAAAAAAGTGATTTAGTGATTGCAAAGGTTGAAGACTTTCCAACTGCTGGTTTTACGAAGTTTCAACTTGATGTTGAATTGTCAGATGGTTCCTGGATGAGTCGACAATTATCTTGCTCAATTTACAATAAAAACAAATTCTTATCGATTGTAAATGGAAACAGCATTGAAGAGCGCAAGCATCAGGCTATCCACTACTTCTCAGAGCTGAAGTTAGAAGATATTAATGTTGCCCTCTCAAACGTGTTTTTAAATAAAGCGAATGATATGGATTTTTATCAGAAGTATAAGAGCGCATTTAAACTAGTGGAGCAAAAGGGTGATTGTTCTGATTTTGTATTAGCACCACTGCTTGCAGTCTATAATAAGTTTTCCGATCGTTTCCCTATAGCCTTTCATTCGAAAATGAAAGAGATTGCCCTAAATTTCCGTTATTGGATTGATGAGCCCGGAAACGATGTAATGTGGTATTTCAGCGAAAATCACGCGTTATTATTTCACGTTTCCCAATATTTTGCTGGGTATCAATATAAAGATGAAAAATTTGGTGTCAGTGGACGTCTGGGAAGCGATCAATATCAAATTGGAAAGCAACGATTAAGAGAATGGTTTGCAGCGTTCTTTAAGTATGGCTTTTCAGAATGGAATTCGACAACGTATTTACCAATTGATTTTATTGGATTTCTTAGCCTGTATTTATCTGCTCCAGATGAAGAGATACGTGATTTTGCAAAAAGAGCGCTAGACTATTCATTCGATATTATCGCACTTAATTATCACAAAGGAACGATGACATCTACCTTTGGAAGGGTTTATGAACATAACTTAAAAGCAATGCAATTGGGTGAAATTTCAAATATCATTCAAATTATTTGGGGAAATGGATATTTTAATAATGCGTTGCGCGCTTCTGCTTTGTTAGCAATGACAGACTATGAACCTCCACAAACGTATGATAAATACTTGATACCACAAACTGGACAGTATTTGAGAGCAGAATATTTACAAGGAAAAAATAAAGCGCTTACGTACCTGTATAAAACCAAAGAGTACTCAATGGCAAGTGCCGTTAATTATTGTGCGTTTGACAGAGGACATCAACAACATATATTAAATGTTTCTTTAGGAGATTGTACGATTCTATGGATTAATAATCCAGGGGAGTCCGAGTATAGCGGTGAGGGTAGACCAAGCTATTGGGCCGGAAATGATGTATTACCACTTGTTCATCAATATAATAATTTGTTGGTTGCAAGATATGACCTTAGCAAGAGCGATTATCAGTTTATTCATTTGTATTTACCTTATTGGGATTTAGATGAGATTTTAGAAGAGAAACACTGGGTAATAATAAGGAAAGGGGAAGCTTATTTGGCAGTATTCTTTTCGAATGACTACGAAAGAAGTTGGGAGAGTGCAATTTTTGGAAGGGAGATTAAAGCATCGGGAAAATCACAATCTATGATTATTAAATGTTCGTCTAAAAGTGAAGTTGGGAGCTTTAATCGATTTATTCGATTGATCCAGACTGAAGTTATCGATGTTGAAGATAATGCAATTTCTATTAATGATTTTGAGTACGGTAATGTCAGTATGATGAATGGAATGCTATTTAGAGCAAATCAGAAAGTGGATTATTTGCAGAACTATAACTTGAATATTTCCATTGGGAGGAAAATAGATCATGTCAATGAAAAAAATAGCTAGTTTATTGGGTGTAGCAGCAGTGCTTGTTGGATTAAGTGCATGCGGTAATTCAAATAAGAAAACGAGTAGTGATGCCAAAGAGAGTAAAACACTCACAGTCTTACTTTCTGAAGAACCATCGAAAACTAATGCGTTGAATAATGCATTTAAGAAATGGGCAAAAGAAACAGGTAATAAACTAAAGACAGTAGTTATTCCCTATGATGATCAACTAACAAAGTTTCCGTTAATGCTAAAGAATAAAGATGTTCCTGATATCGTTGCAACAACTCGGTTGATGATGCTTTATCCAGATGAGTTTACAGATCTTTCAAAGAAAATGGATACTTCAATTTTTGATGAAAAAGCACTAAAAGTTATCAACCAAGATTATACAGATACAAAAGTGCTGGGTGCTCCTAATCAGTACACACTATCATGCTATTTCTATAACAAAGACGCGTTTAAAAAGGCTGGAATAACGGCACCAACTGTTGATAATCCGTGGACCTTAGATGAGCTTTATGCAAATGCAGAAAGATTAAAAAGGGATGGCGATGTAAAATATGGGCTAGCCGTTGATTT
This sequence comes from Lapidilactobacillus bayanensis, assembly GCF_003946695.1. Lineage (GTDB taxonomy): Bacteria > Bacillota > Bacilli > Lactobacillales > Lactobacillaceae > Lapidilactobacillus > Lapidilactobacillus bayanensis. The sequence continues at coordinate 5,557 of NZ_RHOX01000037.1, forward strand.
TTCTCGTGCTCGTTATGATAATTTGATGTATAGCAATGGTGGATCGATGGTAAAAAAGGACGGTAAAACTTTTGACGTTACGATTAACAGCAATAAAAATGTTAAGACATTACAAAAGTTTATTAGTCTGAATAAGAGTGGTGTAATGCCTGAAGTTATTTGGACTGGTGGCTCAAGCGACAACCCGGCAGATTATTTTAAAAACGGTGATGTTGGAATTTACTTGTCTGGAACTTGGAATTATGAACCATTGAATACAGATGTTTCAAAATTTGACTTTGGAGTTATGCCATCTCCAAAGGGGTCGGAACAACAATCTGTAATTTCTGGTGGTAGCAGTTTAGCAATCCCGAAGTCTGCAAAGAATTCGAAGCTCGCAGTTCAATTCTTAAAATGGTTATACAAAGATAAAAACTTAAAAGAATATTTGACAAACGACAAGGGTATTTCATTTGTAAAGGATGTTTCATATGTAGATAAGGATCCTGATGTGGCAGCGGATTACAAGATATTACAATCGGAACTTGATCATGTTACGGATCAATTTTTAGTTGATGAACAATCGCAATGGAGAAACTATTTGGATAATGAATATCGCGATTATTTGAAACAGGCCGTAAGTGGCGAAATGAGTGCAAAAGGTGCTTTAGACGCTTTTGCACAGGATTTAAGTAAGAAGTCAGATTGGGCAGTTAAATAGGAAATCCGTAGTCGCCAAAAGATGGAGTTCTTCTTTTGGCGATTATGGTTTTAAGACATAGGAAGTGAATGAATTTATGCAAAAGCGTAAAAATAGAATGAGCCATGCATTTTGGATGCTTATATTTCCAAGTGGGTTACTGTTCTTTGTTTTCTTCATAATTCCGTTGATATTGAATATCATCTTATCATTTACGAATTACGATGGTTGGAAAACCATGAACTTTATTGGCCTTTCAAATTACCAAGAGGCGTTGACCGATTCAAGATTTTATTCTGCATTACTAAAGACATTTATTTATGCAATTGTTAATCTCCCGTTTAAGGTGATTATTCCCTTATTATTGGCAGTCTTGCTTACGTCTGATAAAGTAAAATTCAAGACATTCTCAAGAACTGCAATATATATTCCTGTCTTGCTTTCTTCTCTCGTTGTTGGTATTACAATAAACTGGATGTTCAGTCAGGAATACGGTTTGATCAATTTTCTTATCCAACAACTTGGAGGACAACCTGTTGCATGGGGAAGACAGCCAGCATTGGCTACATTTATTATCAGCCTTGCAAGTACCTGGGCGTCAACGGGATTTTATATGATTATCTATATTGGAGCTATTAATAATATTTCCCACGATGTATACGAGGCAGCCGAGATAGACGGGGTTAGCGCATGGCAGAGGTTGTTAAAAATTACAATACCACTACTGATGCCAACAACATTCCTAGTGACTCTATTAAGCACTGTTAATTTATTAAAAGAATATGCCTTGATACAAGGTGTAACACAAGGTGGACCAGGAACAAGTACAACATTTGTTATTCAATATATTTTCGACAAAGGATTTAATCAATCGTTATACGGGTATGCTGCAGCAATGTCTGTTGTTATTATGATTATTTTCGCTGTAATTGCATTTATCCAATTCAAAGTGAACGAAGGGGGGGAATTTACGAAATGAAAAAGAATAAATCTAGCATACTTTTGACTACCATTAGTGTTGTTTCTGCGCTGTTGATTCTATTTCCAATAGTTTGGCTAATTTTGAGTTCTTTTAAACCATCTAGTGAACTGTTTTCTTATCCACTACGGTTATTTCCTAAAAATTTTACAATTGATCATTATAAGAGTGTGATCTCAGGTGGTTTTTTTGGATATATTTATAATAGTCTTTTCTTGGCGGTTGTGGGCACAATTATCACACTGGCTATCAGCGCCATGTGTGGATATGCCTTGGCAATATATCGCGACAGCATTAAATATACAAACTTGGTATTTGGAGTGTTCTTACTCGGCACCTTAATTCCAGGCGAGACACTGACTATTTCACAATTCTCGGTAATTAGTTTTATGGGACTTTATAACAACATCTGGGGTGTGATCTTGCCCGTGGTTACGACGACAACCGGTATTTTTATGTACCGACAGTATTATATGTCGGTTCCAATGTCGTTTGTAGAGGCCGCCAGAATTGATGGTGCGAGTGAGTTGTATATATTTAGGAAGATTATGCTGCCCCTAGCCAAATCGACGACGGTTACGTTGACACTATTCAGCGTTATGTGGAGATGGAACGATTATATTTTGCCATTACTGGTTTTATCCGATCAAAAAAAATATACGATTCAAATTGCAATTAAAAACTTCATAGGCAACACGGGGGTTGACTGGAATTCGATTTTGGCAGCTTCTGTGATTTCAATTATTCCAATCACTGTGTTATTTATGATTTTACAAAAATATATTGTAGGGACAGACACTGCGTCTGGAGATAAAGGTTAATTATAGATGAAAGAAAAAAATTTGGACAAAGTGGTCATGAGTACTATTAATTTAGTTGTCGATAAGATGTTGAATTTGAAAGAACCAGATAAAGCAGAGTTTCAATTGTTAAGTGCCGAAAAGGCAAAAAAAATCGGTTATTATCCTAGAGACTTTGGAATGGAGTATTGGGATTGGCCACAGGGGGTTGGACTTTTTGGGTTATCAATGGACGCCGGCAAATATGATTTATATATAAAAAAATGGATTGATAAGGAAATCGATAAGGGACTCCCTGCAGTCAATATTAATACCACTTGCCCTATGCTAACAGTAATGAATTATCCACAGTATCACGAACTTTCGATACAATGGGCAGAACAAATTGTGTCTCAGTTACCAAGAACCTCGGAAAATGGGTTGGAGCATATCACAACAGGTACAGATAAGTCTGAGTTACACCGAATGAATAATCAGATTTGGGCCGATACCGTCTTTATGGCGATTTTATTTCTCGCAAAAATGGGCAAACAAAATCACAATAAAAAGTGGTCTGATGAGGCATTATATCAGATGTTATTGCATACCAAATATTTAGTTGATCGAAAAACCGGACTGTTTTATCATGGTTGGGATTTTACTAATTCATCAAATTTTGGTGGGAATTTTTGGTGTCGTGGAAACAGTTGGCTTACAATGGGAATTCCACTGTTCTTAGAAATTGTTGGGGATGATATACCGGCATCGAATAGATTATATTTACTTAATTTATTTGAAAATCAAGTGGATGCGCTAATGCGGATGCGCGATGGTAAGACGAAACTGTGGCATACTATTGTTGATGACTCAACTTCTTATATAGAGACATCCGGCTCGGCAGGTATTATCGCAGGCATTTTCTTAGGAATTAAGAATGGATTCTTGAATAAGGAAACGTATCAAAAATTTTGTTATGAGAGCATTGAAGGACTTGTTGATACTGTTGATACCGATGGGACAGTTAGAGGCGTTTCTGCAGGGACGGTAATTAGTGAAAATAGTGATGATTATAAAAAAATAATCATTCAACCAATGGCATACGGACAATCGCTGTTGCTGTGTGCGTTGAATGGCTACATTGCAAACATTCGCCAAATCAGTAAATAAATTATTAAAACTACACGTTTAATAAAGGCGTTTAATAAGGGTGGTATACCTTGAAGAAATATTTCAACGAATTAGTAGGACTCCTCGAAGAGAATTGCTTTACAAAAGAATTTTCCATAGATAAATTTCAAATTTCCAAGGTTCCATATTTTGGATGGAGACAAGTACAGAGTGGGAAAGCATTGAGCTCAGACGAAGGCATTGGTGATTTTGATACGCATTATCAGATTACGTGTCAAGTTCCAGTAGATAAACTGCTCAGCAAAACATCTGAATATTATTTCTTTGTAAACACGGACAGTACGGATATGTGGAACACAAATAATCCGCAAATTCTACTTTTATTTGATGATAAATTAGTTCGTTCACTCGACATCAACCATAATTATGCGCGGTTACCGCGTAGTCAAGACCCGATCGAAATAAAAATGAATATGTATACCAATACGGGTAAAAAAGATGTTTATTTAAACTGTTGGATAGCCAGAAAAAACACTTCAACTTATGAGTTGTCCTCTATAGTTAATGTTCTTGTTGATAGCCTTAGTATTTTCCCTGAGTATACACACATTCATTTTCAGATAAGATCCGTTCTGGAGAAGATTAATCAAATATATTTTCAAGTGCAAGAGCATGATGGTGTAGAGAATAATAATGTTGATGAATCTCTTCGAATTGTTAAGAAATTTATTCAGGATAATCAACAAGTCGCATCTGTAACTGAGCATTGTGTCGGACATACTCATATTGACATCAGTTGGCTTTGGGCAATTGATCAAACCAAAGAAAAGGCGGTCAGAAGCTTTTCGAATGCCGTTTATTTGATGCGTGAGTACCCGGACATGACCTTTATGTCGAGCTCACCAATTCTATATGAATTCGTCAAGCAGCTTGAACCTGAGTTATATAAACAAATCCAAGCTTACGTAGCACAGGGACGGTGGGAAACAGAAGGCAGCATGTACGTAGAAAGTGATACCAACATGCCAAGTGGTGAATCACTGATTCGGCAAATATTATATGGAAAAGAGTTTTTTAAATCAGAGTTTCATAAAAGCAATCACATTCTTTGGCTTCCTGATTGTTTTGGCTTCCCCGCATCACTTCCACAAATCATGAGAGGTTGTGATATCGATTATTTCTTTACTTCAAAGTTAGATTGGAATGATACTAATAAAATTCCAAATGATACATTCACTTGGCAGGGTATTGACGGTTCAAAGGTCCTGACACACTTCTTGACAACTTCTGATTTCTCAGAAAACATGGATACTGGGACAACCTATAATGGAAGAATGAATGCCTCACAAGTAATGGGTACATGGAGTAGATACCGAAATAAGAACATTTCCAATGATGTTATTCAGTTATATGGATTTGGTGACGGCGGTGGCGGACCCACCGAAAAAATGCTTGACTCCTCAAATGTATTTAAACGAGGGATCTTGGGGATGCCAAACGTGATCGATTCGTCACCAAGTAAATTCTTTAACGCATTGAATGAAAATGTTTTGCATCACACTGTACCACAGTGGACCGGTGAATTATATTTGGAGAATCATCGTGGCGTCTATACAACAGATGGACGAGTTAAGAGATTAAATCGCCAAAATGAAAATCTTTTAAGTATGACTGAACTAATTTCTTCAATTATGCATGTTAATTTTCAAGTGCCATACCCACATATGCAATTTGAAAATGCATGGAAGTTAGAACTTATTAATCAATTCCATGACATTCTTCCAGGGACATCAATTAAGAAGGTGCATGATGAAGCAATCGAAAGATATCATGAATCGATGAGAATCTGCGATTCTATAATTAATGACGAGATTTCAAAATGTTTTGATCGCAAATCAAGCAATATTGCATTTTTCAATAATTCGCCGTTTCAACAAGAATTTGAATATGAATGTGGTGACAATCAGTACAGAATAACGAATATTCCTGCGCAAGGAGTTAAGGTGGTAAATTTGGACCAAGCTCAACCAATTGGTAAATCGAAAGCTCTTTCAGAAGTAAGCAATCGATGCGTGGAAAATAGAAACTATATCATCTCATTTAACAAATTTGGAGAAATAGATAAATTGTTTTCTAAAAAGCTGGGTAGAGATGTTATACGAGAATCAGAAACTGGAAATCAATTCTTGATATTTAAGGATCATCCCCGTGACTTCGATGCGTGGAATATTGATAAAAAGTCGCTTAAATATCCTACGCCGATCAAGACCGAGAGCTCTTTTGATATTGTTCAAAATGATCAGGATAGAACGATAATAAAGATTACAAAACAAATTTTATCATCTTCATTGACTCAGACAATTGTCTTATATCGGAATAGCAACAGTATTGACTTTCAAACTAAGGTTGATTGGCAAGAGGACCACAAACTGCTTAAGGTAAGATTTCCTATACGTATTTCCATGGCCGAAGCGTGTTATGATATTCAGTTTGGTAATGTTGTTAGACCAAATTACCCCAATAATTCCTGGGATGAAGCAAAATTTGAGGTGTGTGCACACAAGTGGGTTGATTTATCAGAAGAAGAATACGGTGTCGCATTATTAAATAATGGTAAATATGGGCATATTATTCAAAATAATGATATTTTTTTGAGTTTACTCAGGGCAACAGATTATCCTGCAAAATCCATAGATAAGGGAACGCATAAGTTCACTTATTCACTCTTACCACATGAAGGAGACTATAGAAATGAAAATATCTATCGTGAGGCATATCGGCTTAATCGACCGATAAAAGTAATAAAAGGTGCGGTTGACGTAATTGATAATGTCATAACTTTACCTGAAAACAGTAATGTATTTTGTGAGACAGTTAAATTTGCCGAAAATAATAGTGGCCTAATCATACGGTTCTTTGAATCAGTCGGGAAATCCACCAAATATACATTTAATCTTAACATTATGGCTCAAGAAGTGTGTGTGACCAACTTGTTAGAAGTAGAGATTAAAGAAATTGCATGTAATACCATGAAAAACCAGCGGATTGATGTTGATTTTCGACCATATGAAATAAAAACTTTGCTAGTTAAGTACTGATTCAGTGATTGTACTTGCGTCATACTCTTTAATCATGCAAGGGGGGAATATCATTGAATGTGTGACTGCTAAACTGAAGTGGGTTCTCAATAAAAATAACGACTCATTTTGAATGGGGTTGGTGATAATGGGATATATTGTCGCAATAGATATTGGCGGAACGTATATCAAGTCGGGTGTTTGGGACGATGACAAATTGGTCAATATGGCACAGAGAGATACACCTGATACCTGGGATAAAATGAAGAATGCAATTATTGAAATTATTGAAGGGCATCATCACAAGGGAACTAATGTAGCGGGTGTTGCGATTAGTGCCCCAGGTGCCGTTAATCAACCGGAAGGCGTTATATATGGTGATAGCGCAATAGGCTATATTCACCGCTTTCCAATTGTTGATGAATTGGAAAGGTCATTAAATTTAAGAGTTGCGATTGAAAATGATGCTAAATGTGCTGCATTGGCCGAAATGTGGAAAGGTGAAGCAAAGGATACTGACGATTTTATAATGATGGTAATTGGATCACAGATAGGTGGTGCTATTATAAATAACCGACGGATTATCGTGGGCAATAGTTTGTATGCCGGAGAGTTTGGCTGGATGAAACTTTCGAATGGCGCAACGCTCAGTGAATTGGGAAGCCCAGTTCAGATGGCAACCCGGTTTTCAAGGTCTAAAAATCTTTCAGCGAATTATTACGATGCAATCGATATTTTTAATTTTGCAGAACACGGGGATCTATTTGCAAGCCGATTAGTAGATGAAATGTATGATTCGATTTGCACGGGACTTTATAATTTAAGTGTGATTTTAGATCCACCCAAGATATTGATAGGTGGTGGAATATCAGCGCGTACAGGATTTGTGGAAAAGCTTGAAAAGATAACTCTAAGTAAATTACGGCAAAGCGGAATTAGGGATATTAATCCAACAATTCGGGCGTGTAGATTTCTCAATTCTTCAAACTTAGTTGGTGCTATATTTAATTTTTATCTGCGTTTTGATGGCATGTGACAGAGATGATTAAGGGTAGTTGAAATATGGAGAATGTTTGATGTTGGTATTAGTCAGATTTAAATATGCCTTGTCTGAGACTGAAATGATACAGCTACATCAGCACTAAAATGAACAAATAACGGATGTATTGAAAGGAAGATTTAAATTTGTAACTTCTGATGAGGGCAGAACCGTAGTAAAACTTGTTGGACCAGGGGACTCAATAAAGTTTGAAAAAAATATCATACATGGGTGCGTACCATTTGAAAATGGAGGGCATTTATTAGATGCATTTAGCCCACCCAGAAGAGACTTTTTATCATAGTCAATGAGCAAAAAATGATAGTTTCAACTTGATTGTATACAATCGGGTCATTGCTAGTGTAATTACACACAAGAAGTTTAAAAATATAATAAACAAAAATTTACCCAATTTCAGCGTGTATAATTAAATCCCCTTGTTGAAATTGGGTGATTTTATTTATTAAGTGTTGATGTGTTTGAAATTGTTAAGCTAGTAAACAGTAAATAATCGACCATCACTGAACGTGAACAGGTCCCGTTTCGGCCTTGATGCGGATACACTTGATTTTTCCGTTGTTGTATTATATCATTTGTCCGCAGTGAGAAATTAATTTTCCTATAACGAAATAAAGCGAAGCCTGTCATCGTAAAACATGATGATAATAGTCTTGTTTCACCGGTTATCAGATAGTTTATGATTGTTGGTTCTGAAAAATCTGAAATTCATAGAAAGGCTCGTGAAAATCGTAAGTATACAGACTAAGAATAAGTTACAAGCTTATTTTGAGCAATTATTTTTACCAACTAAGCAATATCGTAAGCAGAATGATGGGCGGCTAAAATTTGGCACCTCGGCTGCACACTACGGGACAGGTGAGGCACAAATTGAAGGATTTTTACGAACCTTGTGGGCTGTTGGACCATTGGCCGGATCCGGTGACTTTGATCTCAATGATTTTAAATACTATATGAATGCAATTATTCACAGTACTGACCCTACCGATCCGACATATTGGGGTCAGATTGAGAATTTTGATCAGTTGATTGTCGAGATGGCCTCTCTGGCAGTGACATTGATTGAAACAAAAAATGTTTTTTGGGATCAATTAAATTTGACGGAACAAAATAATATCTATGGTTGGCTTGAACAGGTCAACCAAGTCAATGTACATCAGAACAATTGGCGGTTTTTTAGAGTATTAGTTAATGTTGCGTTTATTAAGCTGGGTCGAGCATATAGTCAGGATCAATTGAATGGTGATTTGAAGGTCATAAATGCTTGTTACCTAAATAGTTGAAGGCGGCCATGGAATGTTACCACCTCTGCCATAGATATTGCCACCGAATGCCATCAAAGTTACCACTCTGTGCCAACAGGTTACCATTCAGAATTTACATCACCTCCGATATAATTTGATTACGCGTGTAGTAGCGCGTATATCAAATATATTGGAGGTTTTTATTATGGCGATTCAGTATCGCAGAATCCTGGAGCTTGCCCCAAATCATAGGTAAGCAGTTAATAATCGACCGTCATTGAAAGTAAACACGCCCCGTTTCGGCTTTGATCGAAACGGGGCGTGCTGTG
>NZ_RHOX01000038.1 GCF_003946695.1 Lapidilactobacillus bayanensis
TATTGAACCGCCGTATACGGAACCGTACGTACGGTGGTGTGAGAGGACGGTAATTTACAATTACTTCCTACTCGATCAGCTGACCGCGATTTCCCTCCGGCACTGACAAAAATGTGTTAGTACAACTAAACTTCTAATCTATATTGCTCAAGTTAGAAGTAGTTTGACCACTCCTCAATTCAACATTTGTACAAAAGAAGATCTCATAATAAAAGGAGCTAGGATAAAGTCCCAGCTTCTTTTTAGGATGCATTTTGAAACGTGCTCAAGGCAACTGATTGCTATGTCTAACTAGAAATCCCATCTGGGTTGGCACCAGCTGTGCTTCCTAGTTAGAGCTACGCAATCAACCCTGTTGCCTTTCGCGCTCTGATCTTAATTTAACCACGCTTTGCCGTCTGCTAATTTGAAGCCGAAAACTGCGCGTGGTTGTCCGTTAATTTGCAGATAGACTGGTAACTGTCGGTATTCGGGTTGATTTAGCAAGACAAATAATTCCCACTGCCGCAGAGATTTCTTACTAGTATTGGTGGTAATTAGTAAACTGGGTTGCTGATAGATTTCTGTGATTTCAGGTAATAAAAGGCTATAAATAGAATCATGATCTTTAAAGAAGAATGGCGTTTGCTTAGCAACGTCGCTAATTAATTGAAGAAAGTCCAACACGTACAAGTTGTCACCTCATCATCTTTTTATTAATTATCCCATTTTGCGAAAGTTATAATATTATTTTAAAACCAAGCTTAGATTAAGACAAAAATATTTTTTTCAGTTATTCTATAGGCTAACAGTTTTATTGTGATCGGTAAAGTTTGTTTTATATTTCAATGTTGAGGGAGATTCGTCATTTGAAGAAAGTTGTCATTGTAGCGGCGAAACGGACAGCGATTGGCAAATATTTAGGTCAGTTCAAAGCGCTATCCGCTGTTGATTTGGGTGTGGCTTGTTTAAAGGGACTGTTAGCAGAAGTTGACGGTGCAGCCGAACAGATTCAACAAGTTCTGTTGGGAAATGTTTATAGCGCTGGACTAGGTCAAAATCCCGCTCGTCAGGTGGCAATTCTAAGTGGCTTACAAAATTCAGTAACCGCAACAACGATTAACGACGTTTGCGGCTCTAGTTTAAAGGCGCTACATTTTGGTCAACAAGCCTTGCAACTTGGTGAAGCACAGGCTGTTATCGTTGGTGGCATTGAGAGTATGTCGAACGCCCCTTTATTATTGCAGCGTCCTGCCAAGAAACAACCGGTTAATCGTGATAGCGATTTACTCGATAGCCTTTTTAACGATGGTTTAACTGACGCGCTAACTGGCGTGAGCATGGGTATTCAAGTTGAGCAGCTTGCACAACAAGAAAAGATGACACGGCAGCAACAAGATGAATTCGCAGTTAAATCGCAACAAAAAGCCGCTCAAGCAACGATGAACAATCTTTTTACGGATGAAATTGTACCAGTCGTTGTTGACAATCAAGCGATTACGCAGGATGAAGCGGTTCGGCCCGCTACAACCCTAACCGGATTGGCTGCTTTGAAGCCAGCGTTTGCTGCAGATGGTACCATTACAGCCGGCAATGCATCACCATTAAATGATGGCGCCAGCATGATTTTATTGGCGACGGCAGAATTTGCCCAACAACAGAATTGGCCTGTTTTAGCTTACGTTGAAGAATTTACTGAAGTCGGCAATGCCTCTGAATTATTTGGCGTTACCCCGATTGCGGCGGTTGAGCAACTTTTAGCGCGAGCCAATTTAACTATGGATCAAATTGATGTTGTCGAATTGAATGAGGCTTTCGCAGCGCAAGCATTGCTGGTTCAACAGTCCTTAAATATTCCTGATGCTAAATTAAATCCTTTTGGTGGTGCGATTGCTTTAGGGCATCCATTGGCGGCGACAGGTACGCGTATCGTAACGACTTTACTAAATATTATGCGGCAACGGCAATTAACTAATGGTCTAGCAACGCTATGTATTGGTGGCGGCCAAGGAATTGCCTTGCGGATTAGTCGTGAGGGTATTATTTGATGAAGTTTTACGAATTATCTCGGCAAGAACGTTTGAACCAGTTGCAGCAGCAAGGTGTTTTATCCACCGCAAGTAGCGCTTATTTATTAAAGAAACCTGCTTTAGATGAACAGGTTTTAAACGCGATGGTGGAAAACAACCTAGGTGAATTCAACTTACCTTTGGGTGTGGCCGATAATTTCGTGATCAATGGTCAGAAATATGTCGTGCCGATGGTGACCGAAGAGCCGTCAGTGATTGCGGCAGCTAGTAATGGTGCTAAACGAGTAGCGCTTGGTGGTGGTTTTGCCACAACTGTAACAGAACGTTTATTGAAAGCGCAGATTATTGTAACTCAGGTAACTAATTTTGCAGATTTTGCGGCACGAATCAAGGACGTCACGGCGAAAATTCGTCAGGTTGCTAACGACGCTCATCCCAGTATTGTTCAACGTGGTGGCGGTTTCGATCATTTAACCGTCTCTCAGGTCGGGGACAACTTTGCCGAAGTTGGTTTGTGGCTCAATCCTGTTGCTGCTTTCGGTGCGAATTTGGCTAACACGATTGCTGAAGCAGTAGCCGCATATTTACAGGCGAATATTTTGATAGGGCAAGAAGCAGTCTTAGCCGCAATTTTAAGCAATGTTGGGAGCAAGATGCTCGTGACGACCGAGTGTACGGTTCCCGTCACGGTCTTGGCAACAAAAAAGATAGCAGGTATTACGGTTGCTCAGCGTTTAGTGGCACTGAATCAATTTGCCCACTTGAATGCTGATCGCGGCACAACAGAGAACAAGGGAATCTTAAACGGTATTTTTGCTGTGGCCTTAGCAACCGGCAACGATTTACGGGCGCTTAGTTCTGCGATCACTACTTATTTAATGACTGAACAACAAAACGTTTTATCAACTTGGCAATTGAATTTAGAACAACAAACTTTAACCGGTCGATTAACTTTACCACTAACAATTGGCAGTGTCGGTGGTGCCATCAATTCACTGCCTAGTGCCCAAATTAGTTTAGAAATTTTGCAACAGCCAACGATTGAACAACTAATGGGAATCATGGCAAGTACAGGACTAGCCAACAACTTAGCAGCATTGCGGGCATTAGTGACAAGCGGCATTCAAGCTGGTCACATGCGGCTACAATCCGCTAATTTAGCTATTCAAGCTGGTGCGGTTGGTTCAGAAATTGCTACTTTACAACAGCAACTTAATCGAAGCAACCATTCAGATCTGGCTATGGCACGAGCTATGCTGCAACAATTACGTGATAAAAAGGTGAACAAAAATAATGACAATTGAAAAAATAGGAATCGATAAAATTGGCTTTTACACGCCTGAATTTTATTTAGATTTGGCTGAATTGGCTGAAGCGCGTGCTGTTGATCCCAATAAATTTAAAATTGGTATCGGTCAAGATGAACAGGCAGTTTTGCCATTAGATCAAGATGTCATTACAATGGCAGCCAATGCGGCGGTTCAGATTTTGTCTGCCGAAGATTTGGCTGAGATTGATGAAGTTATTTTTGCAACTGAGAGTGGTATTGATCAATCTAAGGCCGGCGCACTATATGTTCAACGGTTATTAGGTATCAATCCACGGGCGCGAGCTTTTGAAGTGAAAGAGGCCTGCTACGGGATTACTGCTGCGCTACAAACGGCCTACGATCATTTAGCGGCTCATTCTGATAGTCAAAAAGTGTTGGTTATCGGTTCTGATGTTGCGCGTTATGGTGTCGCAACAGCCGGTGAAGTAACCCAAGGCGCTGGAGCAGTGGCTTTATTAGTTACGCGTCATCCGCGTGTTCTTGTTTTGGAACAACCTAGTGCATACTTTAGTGAAGACGTGATGGACTTTTGGCGGCCCAATTATTCTGATACTGCTTTTGCAAAAGGTAAGTATTCGACGGAACAGTATTTACGTTTCTTAGATATTGTTTGGCATGATTATCAAACAAAGACAGCAGCACAGTTGAGTGATTTTGCGGCACTATTATTCCACATTCCTTATACTAAGTTGGGTTTGAAAGGGCTGCGTCAACTAACTGCAAATAGCGTTACGGCAGATCAAACGGCATTATTGGAGCAATTCACTAAAGCAACGCTCTATAATCGCCGTGTTGGTAATATTTACACCGGCTCATTATATTTAAGTCTATTGTCGTTGCTACAGAATAGTTCTTTGCCAGCAAATTCACGTGTCGGTTTATTTAGCTATGGCTCTGGCGCTGTTGGTGAATTTTTTAGTGGTATTTTACAACCAGATTATCAAGTGGCTAGTCAACTCGTTGATGTTCAAGCAATGTTAGCGCAGCGCCAACGCTTGGCTGTTACTGAATATGAGGCTTTTTTCAACCAAAAATTACCAACTGATGGTAGTAAATTTAGCGTTCCATTCATTTCGCAACACGCGCAATTTAGGCTGCGGGGAATAAATGAGCATCAACGAATTTATGAATAAACTATTTTGAATTAGGAGGCCTAACTTTGAAAATAACAGCCTTTGGTGTCAATCAAGAAGAACAATATTTCTTTGAAAAACTTGCTTTTGAAAAAAGTTTTGAGTTGGTCTTGACCGCTGAGTGGGTCACAGCGGATAACGTTGTGTTGGCAGCGGGTAGTGATGCTATTAGCACCATGCAAACGGGGGCTTATGATGAAGCACTCTTTAAAAAGATGGCGGCGTTAAACATTCCTTTACTTGCATTACGCAATGTTGGAACTGACAATATCGACTTTGCCGCCGCAAAAAAATACGGCATTAAGATCAGTAATGTCCCATCATATTCACCAGCAACGATTGCGGAATTCGTCGTACTAACAGCATTGCAATTATTGCGGCGAACGAAGGAAATGGGCCGGGCAATTGAGGCTGGTCAATTAATTCAAGCTCAGAAGATGACTGGCCGCACGCTATTTAACGAAACTTTTGGTGTGATCGGAACTGGTCATATTGGGTTTACAACCGCCGAATTATTACACAATATGGGTGTTAAGGTTGTTGCGTTTGACGCGTTCCCTAAAAAAGATGCGCCTGAATGGTTACACTATACCAATTCTTTAGAGGAATTATTGCAACAGGCTAATTTAGTTACCTTGCATGTGCCTGGAATTAAGGAAAACGACCACCTATTAGATGCTGAGCGTTTAGCGCTATTACCTCAAGATGCGCTTGTGATCAATACCGGCCGAGGTAATTTAATTGATACTGACGCGTTAATCGCAGCTCTTGAAACTAAACATTTAGCTGGTGCCGGGATTGACGTCTTCGAATATGAAGCCGATATCGAGCGCGAAATTCAAAGTGGTGGGCAACCATTAGAGCCACATTATCTGAAATTACAAAGTATGCCTAACGTGATTATTACACCACATATCGCCTATCATTCAATGAAAGCCGTTGAAAAAATGGTGGCAAATTCTGTCGATAATATTTTTAGCTATGTTCAACAAGGAACACCACTTAATCCAGTTGAATGACAACTAGTCGCAGTAAAAAGATGGAAATAATTGATTTGATGTGTTTAACGTGCTAAGACCTAGAACTGTTATGTTGCTGCTCTTCGTGCCTGCGTGAAATACGCTGGTGAAACGCTGTGGGCTCGACTTTAAGCCAATCTACGATTGTCTTAAAGCTCGGCCTTGTCGTAAGCAATAAATCGCAAACGACAATTTCACAGCTGACCGCGAGTTCCCTCCGGCACTGACAGAAGAGATGTGGTGTAACTTCAAGATTGTGCTTCTAAAAATTTTAGGAGAAAATTCAATCGCTTGTCAATTTAGCGTTTGCGCAAAGGTTGCTTTCTCGTTTGTTGAGTGAGGGAAAATAAATACCGCTCAGTGGTGAAATTGTTGTTAGTAATTTATTACTCACAACAAGATCTGACTTGGAGACAATTTTGCAAAAATTGGCTTCAAGCAGTGTCCACCACGTTCCAGCGAAAGTATTTATTTTCCCTCACGATACTCGCTACACTGCATATGTAACCTTTACACAAGCGCGAAGAAGGGATAGATAACAGTTTTAGTTTTCACTATTTTAATTAGCAATGCCCACTACGTTTCCAGCGTTAAGTATTCTTTCGCCGTCACGGCAACGAGTCACGTTCCATATGCAACCTTTGCGTGAGCGCGAAGAAGTACAGAATAGTAATTTTAGAATTTAATCACGTTTCAGCTCTCCAACGATTGATCTTAGCAGTAATTTTAGCTTTTTTTGCCGTGGACCCGGCAGAAAAAGTTTTTTTAATAAATCGAGCTATTTCTCTTGCAACCGGTTACATTAACTGCTACTATATAGTTGTAAAGAGGAGCAGGTGCTCAGCTAGTCAACGATAGGATTATCGGTCTAGCAAGTAAGAACTAATGATCATTAGTCAAGTGATGCTCGACGAAGGCCAAAGTTGAGCGGTGCCAATGGAGAATAATCTGTAAAGTTTAATGGACAGAACAGCAAGGTTCTCTAGAATCAATGTTTTAAAGATTATGAGTTAAGTAATCTAGCAGTTGCGTTAAACAGTTAGTTTTAGATTTAGGATCCAATAGATCGTCAGTATCTAGATAGGTTTTGAATCAAGAAACATGTTGTTGGTAGTAGAAATACCAACTATGCTTTCCTCAGTAGTGGAAAGTTAAAGTAGCAAATCGGAAAAGCTGTGTGAAGAGCAGAATTCTGAGTGATAAAAAAATAAGATATTGATGGAGGTGTATGTCTGAAGTTATTTGGACAGCACAACCAAGCAAGAAACAGTTTAGTAGCTACACTAAAGAGCCGTGAATAGATACGGATAGCAAACAAGCTATAACGAAGTAAATGCGAAATAAACGAGTTTCTTGTCACAATTGAATAGCATGAGGTGTTAGATATTACGAAAGATATGAGAAATGCATCTGTTTCCTCTTTACGTAACATTAAGGCGACCTAGCTGAATACGGTTCAGCTAGGTCGTCAATTTTTTCGTCTTCAAAAAAATAGTGTCTGAGAGAATAACGAATGCTAAATTTAAAGTCACTTGATAATTGGCTATGCTATAATAAATTAGCACGTAGTATCAGTGATATTGATGCGTCATAAATTGAATCATGAGGTAGGATTTAATGCTAGAATATGATCTGATTACAGAAATGTTTGAAAAGGGTCAAAAAATCAACTTTGATCTGGTTTTGCAAAAGGTAATTCAGGACTGGCAAACACAGGCAGCACATCCTAGAATTTTATTACATAGTTGTTGCGCGCCATGCAGTACCTATACATTGGAATACTTAACGCAATTTGCCGATGTGACGGTTTATTATGATAATCCTAATATTCATCCACGAATGGAATTTGAACGTCGTAAATATGTTCAGCAGAAATTTATTGCCGACTTTAACGAGCGGACGGGTAATCAAGTGACGTTTATTGCAGCCGAGTATGAGCCAAGTCAATGGCTCAGTGTTGTGAAAGATTTGAAGCAAGCTCCTGAAGGTGGTGCGCGCTGTACACTTTGCTATAGCTATCGGCTTGATCGGGTTGCTAAAAAGGCTCAAGAATTAGGTTTCGACTATTTCGGTAGTGCATTAACAATTAGTCCCCACAAAAATGCCCAAACCATTAACGAATTAGGACTTGATATTCAACATATTTACAATGTTTCATATTTGCCCAGTGACTTCAAGAAACGTTCTGGATATCTGCGCTC
Source organism: Lapidilactobacillus bayanensis (assembly GCF_003946695.1). Taxonomy (GTDB): domain Bacteria; phylum Bacillota; class Bacilli; order Lactobacillales; family Lactobacillaceae; genus Lapidilactobacillus; species Lapidilactobacillus bayanensis. The sequence continues at coordinate 7,693 of NZ_RHOX01000038.1, forward strand.
AATTGAAATGTGTCAAGAATATGATGTTTATCGGCAATGTTACTGTGGTTGTCTGTTCGCCGCTAGGCAACAAGGTGTGGATTTAAAGGCCGTTAACAAGAAGGCCACAGAATTTGTGCGCCAACATCAAGATGAAACGTTTCCTGAGATTCAATACGAAAACTAATGTAAATCAAGCAGAATTTAAAAAGTCCTTGAGAAAATTTTTCTCAAGGACTTTTCTATTTCAGCAATTAATGATTAAGTGGAAATTTATTTATTGAGGTTACGAACGAATGCTTGATAACGTTCCTGTTCACCAGTTTCGGCAAATTTTACTGTTGTTAAATCAAAAGCATGTGTCATAATTTCGGCAAAATCAACAGTTGCGGTACCCATGAAAGTTGCATTGCCAATTAACGAGACCCAATATTTAGAGTTGCGTTTTGGATCTGTATTTTGATGAACAATTGTTTTGACCATACCGCCGGGATTCTGAACGGTTAATTCAGTCTCAAAATGACCGCCTTGTTCTAACACGTAAACAATGCTTGCGGCAGACATGCCAGTGCCACAAGCATTAGTATAGCCAACACCGCGTTCGTAAGTGCGGACAAACAAATGATTGAAGCCGAGTTCTTCGACGAAACTAACGTTAACACCATCTGGAAAAATTGGGTTAGTCCCATTATTCAAGTAGCCGGCAATTCGTCCTAGTTCCGGACCAACTAAGGTTTCATGATTCAGATAACTAATCAAGTGGGGATTAGGAACGGCGATGGCAGTGAATGTCAATTGATTCGAAAGCTCAGGCATCTTTTGATGGCGTACTTCCGTTTGATCTTGCCAGTGCAGTCCTAAATTTTTGGTTGCAAAACTTATTGGCGAAATTTCTGCTTGATAAGTGGCAATATCAGTTGCTAAAGGTTTTGCTTTTTTGACGAGGAGATCAGCGTACATTGTTTCAATTGTGAATTCTGCTTGCTGTGTGGCCTCACCTAAATATCGTGCAACCGTACGAATACCATTACCACACATTGAGGCTTCACTGCCATCGGCGTTAATGACGCGCATGCGGCCAACAGGACCTTTATGTGTGGGATTGTCAACAACCAAGACACCATCAGCACCATGCCATAAACCAGTTTGGCGATCAGTAATTTTTTTAGTGAAGTTCTTAATCTCCGGGTCAGTCAGTGGTCGCGCTAATTGCCGTTGATCAAGAAGGAAAAACTGATTATCTGAACCATGAACCTTAATTAAGTTAATCTTCATCTGCTTTACTCACTTTTATTAGAATGACTTCAGTATAATACCAATTTGTTAAAAAATAATGAATTCAAGTCATGGTATGAGTAATATATTCAAAGATTTAACAACGTCAGAGTATCAAGTAAACAAAAAGGCCCAAGTCTGATTCGAGTTCGGAATCAAGCTTAACTGCCAAATATGTTATTGTCTAACTTTTTTAGAGCGCATCAGTTTTACCAGCGTTTTTCTTGGAAGCACAAAGAACATCTACATCATAGTTTTCTGATTTTGAAACGTGCTACGAACAACTGACTGCGCATAATTTAAGTGTGAATCTCCTTGCGTTAACACGCAATGATCTTCTCGTTTAAATTAAGACAGTCAACCCGTTGTTCTCCGCACTCTGCTTTGAAACGCGCTACGAACAACTGACTGCGCATAATTTAAACGTGAATCTCCTTGCGTTAACACGCAATGATCTTCCCGTTTAAATTAAGACAGTCAACCCGTTGTTCTCCGCGCTCTGCTTTGAAACGTGCTCAAAGCAACTGATTGTTATGTTTAACTAGAAATCCCATCTGGGTTTGCACCCAGCTGTGCTTTCTAGTTAGAGCTACGCAATCAACCCGTTGCTTTGAACACTCTGCTCTGAAATGTGTTCCAAGCAACTGGGTGTCGTGTATTTAAGCGTGAATCTTGCTGCATTGACATGCATCAATCTTCCCGTTTAAATACAAACACCCAACCCGTTGCTTTGAACACTCTTTTTTTGCGCTAAAATGACTAAATCGCGGTTGCCGGAGATGGGGTTCTGATAGTCTTGCCACATTTGTTGGACGATTAGATGTTGCTCACTCAGCTGACTTAATAACTCTGGCAAGGCTAAGGCGCTGTAGGAAAAAGTTTTGCCCCACATTTCGCCCGTTTTGGTTGAGTTTGTTTTTCCGTGGGTAAAGAGGAGCCAGCCGTCATTCTTGAGCCATTGACTGATTAATGGATAGATTTGGGGTTGCTGGGAATGATCTAGGTGGAAGAGTGAATCGAAGGCCAGTACACCCGCAAATTGTGTTTGTGGTACGAAATCCAAGAAGTTTTGTTGGTGAAAAACACCTTCAGGGATATTTTTGCGGGCACGCTTGATCATTGCCGCTGAAAAATCGACGCCAGTTAGTTTAAAGCCTTGTTCAATTAAAAAACGATCATTAGGCTCACCAGTTCCACAGCCTAAATCAAGTACAGTCGCGTTTGCGGCTAGCTGTTGGGCGAATTGGACGACCAATGGATCAGGTGGTGCATTATGACGTCGAGCTGCCCATTGCGCGCTAATGGCATCATAGCTAGTTTGATTACTCATGAAGACACCTTTTTACATTTTAGGTATTAATCCATGGTTATTATAGGATTTGATACTTTCAGTATAATTGATTTAGAACAAAAGAACTTATGATTAGACTGAATTTTATTTGCATAACAAACAAGGAGCTTAATCCTAAAAATCGGATTCAGCTCCTTACTATTTCAAGCTCACTGGTACGGCAGTTTTTTAAATTACCAGCTAGCTTTTTTAACGCCAGGGATTTGACCTAGGTGTGCTAATTTGCGAAAGTTCAACCGCGACATTTTGAATTTGCGCATGTAGGCATGCGGCCGGCCGTCAAGTTGGTCACGATGATGAATCCGAGTTGGTGACGCGTTACGGGGTAATTTTGCCAATCCAGTATAATCGTGTGCTTCAATCAACGCTTCACGTTTAGCAGCATATTGGTTAACTAGAGCTTCAATTTTTAGTTCTTTAGCAATTTTTGATTTTTTTGCCATAAATTCTCCTTCGATAATTTGGCTAGCAAAAAAATTTAAGTCAACAAACTTTTACTAGTTTAACATCTCCAAATGATACTTACAATTAATAAGTATCATTCTGCCGAAACACTTTGTAATTAGGACTGAGAAGATTTATTCACCATAGACTGATGTTAAAATCCACCCAAAGGCCTATGACTATTTAACAAGAAGCAGTCATAATAGTACTTGTAATCGAGATATGTTAAGACCAATGGAGGTTAATATCATGAATGAACGTGAACGAATTTTAGAATTAGTAAAAAAAGGCGTGATCACTTCTGAGGAAGGCTTAGTGTTATTAGAGAACTTAGCCAAGAAAAAAGAAGCGACAGCCGATTCCCAGGAACATTCAACTAAGCAAACAACAACTGATTTTTCTGATGATGACGAAGACGACGATGAAGACCAACTTTTAAATGAATATGAAGAACGTTTAGGTGAACTAAAAGCAGATCTGGCGAAGAACAACGATCAATTAGCGGAAACACAAACAAAAATTGCAGCAGTTCAACGGCAAATTGACCGTGATCAAGAACACATCACGGTGATTGACGCTATGGAGGATTTAGATAGTTTAACCGAAGAAAAGGTGCAGGAACGAACTGAAGCCAAGGGCCGTGTCGTTGAATTACAACAGACAGTGGAAAACTTGGCATTAACTCAAGATGAATTACGCGAGAAAATTACTGAATTAAACAAAGAAATCGGTAAATTAACTCGTGACCGCATCAAAGAAAGTATTCATTTTGACGAACTTCGTGATAATACGGCGTCAACTTTTAATGATTTTGGCGAAAAGATGTCGGATTTTGGCAGTCAGTTAGGTGGCTTCGTTAAGAATACGGTTAAGAATGTTGTCGACAATATTGATTGGAACGATGTCACAATTAAGGTTCCTGGAATTGTTTCTTCAAGTTTCAAACATGACTTTGTTTTTGAAGATGCAGAAGCTTCAATTCTAGATATTAAGAATGCTAACGGTAATGTTAAGCTGACACCTTGGGACAGCGATGATATTAAAGTTGCTGCCAATATTAAATTGTTTGGCCGAATGGATGAGGATGAGCCACTAGATGCGTTTACGCGTCGTAGTCATATTGAAGTGACTGACGATCGCTTTATCTTCCAAGTACCGAACAAACGGGTTCAAGCTGATTTAGAGATCTTCTTACCTGAGCGCACATACGACCATGTAACCTTGAATTTACTGAATGGTAACATCGATCTTGTTAATTTCAGTGGTAAAGACATTTACTTGAAGACAACTAATGGTCAAACAACTTTGAATGGTGTCACGGCGACGATGATCGAAGTTGAGGGTGTCAATGGCTCGATTGAATTATTAGAAGGCACTTTACGTGAAGCTTTATTTAGCACAGTTAATGGCAACATCAAAGTTGATAGTAGTGTCCAAGCAAGTGATCTATCCACTGTTAATGGTAATGTTCGGGTGACGCTTCATAACGACGATTTACACCGCTTAGATGCTTCGTCAGTTCATGGCGATGTTAAAGCTGCCGTTGAAAATGGACTAGATTTTCATGGTACCGCCAAGACGCGTTTAGGTGCTGTTAATACGCGCAACCACGATTTAGAGATTGTCGATCAAAAGTCGACGACAGGCCACCGTGTTGATTTTAAGCGGGGCGAAACAGAGGGTGCTAGCCTACACTTGAGTAGTACGTCTGGTTCGATTTATCTGAAAGATAATAATTAAGCAGTCTATAATAATCGCTAGTTTGTCAGCTGTGCGTTAGTGATAGCGCCACTAAAAGAGTAATGAATTGCAAAATTGGAGGAGTTCAACATGAATAAACGTTTGAGTCGTTCTACCACAGATCGTAAAATTGCCGGTGTCGCCGGCGGGTTAGGTGAATATTTCGGAATCGATTCAACCATCATCCGTATTATTTTTGCTTTTCTCTTTATCTTTGCTGGCACAGGTTTCATTGCTTATATTATTCTCTGGATTTTAATGCCCGAGGGTTCTGCCAGCAATCATACTTTCAATAGATCTGGCAAGAATCGATCCAATGATAATTGGAGTAACTTTTAATCAATAAAGAGGTGTTGGCATTGCCGTTTCTTTTACTTTTACTATTTATACCCATTTTGTTGATCGTTGTTTTTGCATTACTTGCTGGAGCAGTTGGCCTTTTCTTCGGTTTACTGAAGTTTATCTTACCAGTTGTTCTTATTGCAGCATTAATCAATTTGTTTGTGCGTGATGATCACCACAGAACTTCACAAAGTCGCGCGCAAGCACATCAACAACGGCAACAATATCGTCAGAGTTATCGTGATGCCCGTGCTGGACGTAAAGAAATTCATGACGTCAAAGAGGATGATGTTGTTAATCATTATCATCAATTTAATCAGGACACACAAACTAAAAACAATAACGAACAAAACCATCATGATGACAACGACAATGATGAGTGGAGCGACTTTTAGCATAATCTTTATCTAGGGGGCAAAACCTTGAGTACACAGGCCAGCAGACGACTTATTAATATTTCATCGCTTTTGTCCCTCGCGGCAATTATCAGCTTAACAATTTATTGGTGGCATTTAGGACTGTTTAGTAATCAGGCTACCTTGCAGAGTTATTTAGCTCAGCGCCACTTGATTGGTCCGCTGATTTTTATCGGAATTCAAATCGTTCAGGTTGTGATTCCCGTAATTCCTGGTGGTATTAGTACTGCTGCCGGCGTTATTTTATTCGGACCGCTTTGGGGCTTCGTCTATAATTACGTTGGTATTGTAATTGGTTCGTTTACTAATTTCTTTCTGGCACGGCATTATGGTAAAGATTTCATCCTCCATGTCGTTCCGCAGAAAGTTTACGATCGCTACATCGGTAAAACTAAGAATCAAAAAGCATTCGATTGGTTTTTCGCCGCTGCGATTTTCTTCCCAGTTGCACCAGATGATGTGTTGGTATTGATTGCCGGTTTAACGGAGATGTCTTGGCAGAAGTTCAGTGCGATCATCATCTTCTTGAAACCATTTACGATTGCCGCCTATAGTTTCATTCTGATATATGGTGGCAATTGGCTAATGCAACTGATTAAATAAACTAAATATTAAAAGATAGCGCTAGAGTGAGTTTGCTCTAGCGTTTTTTGATTGATACGCGGGTTACTTCGCCGCTGTTCAGCTCATATGTGGGAAACTAAAACTACTTTGTTGCGGTTGTTTGCGCTTGCGCAAAGGTTGTGTAAGGAATGTGCGAGGTACCGTGGTGGAAAATAAATACGTGTTGCTGGAACGTTACTTTTTAAAAAAGAAGAAACTAAAACTATTATGTTGTGCTTCTTCGCGCTTGCGCAAAGGTTGCATATGAAGTGTGCGAGTACCGTGAGGGAAAATAAATACGTGTCGCTGGAACGTGGTGGACACTGCTTGAAGCCAATTTTTGCAAAATTGTCTCCAAGACAGGTCTTGT
>NZ_RHOX01000039.1 GCF_003946695.1 Lapidilactobacillus bayanensis
ACCATATAAAAAACACCTCACCATTTATTATGATGAGGTAATTTTACCTTGAATAGATGGTGTTTCACAGCCGGTCGATTATTAACTGCTTACAGTACTGGGCACTCTCGCCGTAAAGTAAAGGAGGTGATCGAACGCGCAAAACAGGCTGAGCTTGTGCTACCTATCGATTCGGAACTGACTGATACACAGGTTGGGCAGATCCTATTTCCAGAGCTCTCACCCGAAACGACTGGCCGTGAACGCCCCGATTTTGAGTATATGCATAGGGAGTTAGGCAAAAAGAACGTCACATTGTCTTTGTTGTACTATGAGTATCAGACAAACTGTCGAGATTCTGGTATGATTCCATATTCATATCGTTCCTACTGCCGGATGCATGGCACATTTGCGCAGAAGTATAAGGCCACAATGCGTATTCGCCGCAAGCCGGGAGAACTTATGGAGGTCGATTGGGCCGGCTCGACCTTGACCATAATTGACGCAGACACAGGTGAAGAATTAACGGCATATCTTTACCTGGCCGTTCTTCCTAGCAGTCAGTATAGCTATTGTGAGTCATTCTTAAGCATGACTATGCCAGACTGGATTCGTGGTCATGTTCATGCCTACGAATACTTTGGTGGTGCTACAGAGATACTAGTGTCAGACAATTTGAAGACTGGCGTTAACAATCATACGAAATTCGATCCTGTCTTAAACCCAGTCTATCGCGATATGGCAGAACATTATGGCACTGTGGTGATGCCAGCACGAGTACGTCGACCAAAAGACAAACCCAAGGTCGAAGGCACTGTCAAGGCGCTCTCAACTTGGGTTGTCGCAGCTATGAGGAACCAAAAGTTCTTCACACTAGAAGAACTAAATCAGGCCATCTGGTCGAAGTTACGGGACTTCAATCAACGGCCTTTCACCAAAAAATATAAAGCATGTCGGAATCGAGAGGAAGGTTTCATCACTGAGGAGAAATTTGCCCTCCTGCCACTACCGACAACACCATTTGAGATGGCAACATGGAAGATAGCCACCGTACAACCAGACTACCACATTTTGGTGGATCAAATGTTTTATTCAGTACCATTTCAGTACATTGGCAGTCAGGTGGACGTTCGCCTAACCAATACATTGATCGAGATATTCTTCAAAGATAGCCGGATTGCCTCACACGTAAGGCTTTACGGTCGTAGTGAACAATTTTCAACTAATCAAGACCACATGCCGGAGGCACATAAGCTATATGTTTCGCACACACCAGAAACCAGTCGTAGCTGGGCATTATCAATCGGTGAACATGTCAATGATGTCGTTGAATATTTTTTAAATCATATGCCAGAACGACAAGCCTTGCATAAGATCTTAAGTCTACAAAGACTTGGTAAGAAGTATGGCGCAAGCCAACTTGAAGCCGGCTGCGCAGAAGTTCAGAAGGTCGCGCAAGTGCTGACGATACGAATCATTGAGCGGGTGTTGATCAACCATAAAAAGAATCAGTCACCAGCACAGACAGCGAAACAATCAACGGAAGACTACGGCTTCACCCGTGGCGCCAACTACTTTGGAGGAATCACTCATGATCAATCAAGAAACGACTAGAAAACTACACGAAATGCGTCTTATACCCATGATCGAAGCGTTGGAATCACAGGAACACATTGAAAATATTCGCCAAATGAGCTTTGAAGATCGTCTGGAGCTCTTAGTTGATGTCGCCTACAATACGCGTCAAAATAACAAGTTAGAGCGCTTGATTAAAGATGCTGGATTCAGTACAACTGCGCCAGCTATCAGTAATATCGATTACCAGCCTGATCGCCAATTAGATCAAGACGTCATCAATAAGTTGGCAACAGGTGCTTATATCAAAGCACACCACAACGTATTGCTCATGGGTGCTTCTGGTAATGGGAAGACCTGGTTGGCGACTGCTTTAGGTATCGCAGCTTGTCGGCAATTCTACAAAGTGCGGTATGTACGCTTGCCCGAGCTAATGGATGATTTACTTGTCGCAAAAAACGAAGTTAATGGTGACTTCAAGAAGATCCTGGTGAAATACGGCCGTCCCGTTCATAGTCCGAATATAATCGTCTGCATGACTAAGATAGGTTTGGTAATGCATCTTCGAAAAATGAAAATCAAATGGCATTGGCTCAGTAAAAACACGTAAATTCCGTTGTAATAAAATGTGAAACTCTAAGCCCTTGGCAGGACTGAGCGGGCAAAGCTCGTTGATGGTTACGGACATAATTTTCTTTTTTATTTTTGCCGATAGTGGTCGCTTGACAACAACCAGATAATCTAAATCACTCACCATCGGATGGTAACACCCCATCGCGTATGAACCGTGCAAATATATCCCAATCAGATTATCAGTCAGGATTTTGGTATATTCAGATTTTAACAGCGACGAACGGGACGGATGAGGATTTGACAGCTCACTTAATGATTACTAAGAAATACGGAGTGGTTCTAACCGGTCGACCTATTGATGACGTGTTTTGTGCGGTGCCCCAACAGGCTTATTTTCGTAGCATTCTTTTTGATATTGGTGACGCTGACCAGGAGATTATCTCAAAGCCGATGTACATGATATTGAACTTGTGTCGAGCGTTGGCTTTCAAAACCGATGGATTGGTGACTTCCAAGCTTTCCGGAGGAGAATGGGCATGTCATTTTCTGCCCACCAGATGGGAATCGTTGGTACAACAGGCGTTAGCAGAGTATTCTTGCCCATCTAAGACAAGCACTCAATATCGCCATCAAGAATTAGTTGATTTTGCAAAAGAGATGCTTAAACGCATTAAGGAATGAAAGCAGTCTGATGTTTGAAAGTTAAAGCAAAGTTGTGTGAAAAATGGTAAAATGTAATGTACTGATTTAGTTAAAATACCGTTGCCTGTATATAGTAGGCTTAGAATTCTCGCGCGAAAGGAGTTATACACGATGGCAACGATTCAATGGTTCCCGGGTCACATGGCCAAAGCGCGCCGGGAAGTTCAAGAACAATTAAAACTAGTTGATCTTGTGATCGAAATTTGTGATGCACGAATTCCTGAGAGTTCGCGCAATCCGATGATGAACGAGATTGTTCAACAAAAACCACATTTATTAGTTTTAAATAAAACTGATTTAGCTGATCCTAAACAAACAAAGGCTTGGCAACAATATTATGAGGCCCAAGGGCAGGCGACAATTGCGACGGATGCACAACATCAAAATCCGTTAGGTCCCGTACAAAAAGCTGCTAACGAAATTTTAAAAGATAAATTAGCACTGCGGGCGCAACGCGGTATTAAAAATATGACGATTCGCGCCATGTGCATAGGTGTGCCTAATTCGGGAAAATCGACGTTCCTTAATCGGTTAATTGGTAAAAACGTTGCCGTCACTGGCAATCGACCGGGTGTCACGAAGAATCAAAGCTGGTTGAAGACCAAACAAAACTTAGAAATTTTAGATACACCGGGAATTTTATGGCCCAAATTTGATGATCAAGAAATTGGTGTTAAATTAGCTTTAACTGGTGCGATTAAAGAGGGGCTTTATCATGAAGATGATGTCACGTTATTTGCATTGAATTATTTTCGTCAATATTATCCTCAGGTTCTAACTGACAAGTTAGGTGTAAATCCGAAGCAACTTGAATTATCTGATCCTGATTTATTGTTGGTGTTAACCAAGAAGTTCGGTTTTAAAGATGAGTATGAGCGGATGGCTCAGAAAATCATTCTTGATTTACGCAAAGGCAGTTTAGGTCGCATTACTTTGGAACAGGCGCCAGTTAACGCTGCAGAGGTTTAGTCAGTTGGCGAATTCAATTAAGGAAATCAAAGCGCAACTTGCCAACAATCCGAGTACTGAACTGCTGGCACAATTAGCGACTGATCCGCGTAAAGGTGTCCAAGCAGCGCTACAACAATTGCAACGACAGCAGGAAAAATTAGTCGTTCGCCAACAAGCTTTGCAAAATCGATTAGTCATGGAGCACGAATTGTGGCCAAATTACCCCTTAATTGCCGGTATCGACGAGGTTGGGCGCGGTCCATTAGCTGGACCCGTCATTACCGCAGCCGTGATTCTACCCCACGATTTTGCTGTTTTAGATGTAAACGATTCTAAACAATTATCTGCTAAGAAACGTCAAGAACTATATTTAAAGATTTGTGCCGTGGCAATTGATATTAGTCTTGGCATTGCTGACGCACAAATGATTGATCGCGAGAATATTTATCATGCGACTGAATTAGCTATGGCTCAAGCGGTGGAACATTTATATTACCAACCACAATATCTTTTGGTCGACGCGATGCATGTACCAGTTGCGCTACCCCAGCGCAGATTAATTAAGGGTGACGCTAGATCGGCCAGCATTGCAGCTGCTAGTATCGTTGCCAAGCAAGTTCGTGATCACCTAATGACGATGTATGACCGTGTTTATCCAGGCTATGATTTCAAAGATAATGCCGGTTATGGCACACAGAAGCATTTGGCAGGTCTGGCCGCGTTAGGCAGTACACCAATTCATCGCCAATCATTTAGTCCCGTCAAACAATATCATCATTAATTAAAAAAATTCAGCAATCACTTGCGTATTTAAAATCGTAGGTGATTTTTTTATGAAAAAAAACGATGTTTTACTGGCTGCCAAAATGAATCCAGCCTGGCGTTATCAAGATCAATTTAAATTAGTGCAATTGTTGAGCGCAAGTTCGGAAAAAGTCCCCTTGACCGATTGGGAGACCCTTAATTTATGGTTGCGTGCACAACTGACATTTTTTCCCAGTTGGTTGGTTCCAATATCAACAGTTGAGAAGTATCTCACCATTTTTGATGCAGATTACCCAATTGAATTAGCGGAAATATATCAACCACCATTATTGTTATTTTATCGTGGTCGCCGTGAACTTTTAAGACGACGTAAGCTAGCCATTGTTGGCGCGCGCATGTGTACCACATACAGCCAACATTGCTTGCGGCGATTATTGCCAGAGTTAATCCAAGCAAATCTAGTGACGGTGAGTGGCTTAGCTAGTGGGGTAGATACACTAGTTCACCAAGAGACTTTAAGATCAAATGGGCAAACCATTGCCGTGATTGGCAATGGGCTCAATGTGGTTTACCCGCAAGCCAACCAATTATTACAAGAACAAATTGGCCAGGTCGGTTTAGTCATATCTGAATACTTGCCAGATGCACCGCCACAAAAGTTTCATTTTCCCCAGCGTAATCGAATTATCGCTGGACTGGCCGCGGGTACATTAGTCACAGAGGCTAAACAACGGAGTGGGTCACTAATTACCGCCAATTTAGCTTTACAAGAGAATCGCAATGTTTATGCACTGCCTGGTGGGATCTTTGCGCCATTATCACAGGGAACTAATGAATTGATTCAAGCCGGTGCACTACCAGTTTTGTGCGCACAAGACATTATTGACGATTTACAATTTTAAATCCTTTTTAAGTTGTTATCTGACTAAAAATGATCATTTTTAATCGTTAGAAATTTCTGATGGTTGACAAGTTGCTGAAATCTAGCTTATGATTATTTCCGATTTGATTACCGCTGTTCATTGACGGTTATTATAGTAGATAACGGATCTAGGAAAGGAGTTTTTGCATGGCCACGAAAAATCTTGTGATTGTGGAATCCCCAGCAAAAGCCAAAACGATTGAAAAATATCTCGGTCGTAATTATAAAGTCGTCGCCAGTTTAGGACATGTGCGTGATTTACCTAAAAGTCAGATGGGTATTGATATTGAACATGATTATGAGCCTCGCTATATTTCAATTCGCGGTAAAGGTGATGTGATCAAAGGTTTGAAGTCGGCGGCAAAAAAGGCCGATCATATTTATCTGGCCGCCGATCCCGATCGTGAAGGTGAAGCGATTGCTTGGCACGTTTCCCACTTACTTAATTTAAATCCTGAAGATAATAATCGGGTCGTCTTTAACGAGATTACGAAAGATGCCGTTAAGAACGCTTTTAAAACACCACGTAGCATTGATATGAATTTAGTCGACGCTCAACAGGCCCGGCGGATTTTGGATCGGTTAGTCGGCTATTCAATCAGCCCAATTCTTTGGGCCAAAGTCAAAAAAGGGTTGAGTGCCGGACGAGTGCAATCAGTCGCCTTAAAATTAGTAATTGATCGTGAAAGGGCCATCAATGCATTTATCCCCGAAGAATATTGGAGCTTGGCTGCTGAATTCCAAAAAGGGCGCGGCAAGAAATTCGCGGCTAATTTCTATGGCTTTGATGGCAAGAAACAACCATTAGCCGATAATGATGCTGTTCAAGCTGTTTTACAAAAAGTTGACAAAAGTGACCCCTTTATCGTTCAAAATGTCACTAAAAAAGAACGCAAACGATTTCCTGCAGCACCTTTTACTACCAGTTCCTTACAGCAAGAAGCTAACCGACGCCTGAATTACAAAACGCGCAAAACCATGATGATTGCCCAACAATTGTATGAAGGCATCAATTTAGGCGGCAAAGAAGGTACCGTTGGTTTAATCACTTATATGCGGACTGACTCGACAAGAATTTCGTCGATTGCCAAGCATGAAGCTGCCACATACTTACACGAAACATTAGGCGAAGCATATGCAGCAACCAAATTACGCAAAACTAAGAATCCTGAAGGCGCTCAAGACGCTCATGAGGCGATTCGTCCTAGTTCAGTGATGCGGACACCAGAGTCATTGAAGGCTATTTTGACGCGTGATCAATTCCGGTTGTATCAATTGATTTGGTCCCGATTTGTGGCTAGTCAAATGACACCCGCGGTATTTGATACTGTCACCGTTAATATGGTGCAAAATGGCGTGATCTTCCGTGCTAATGGTTCACAGATGAAGTTTGCTGGTTTTACGAAGATTTATCAATCAACCACTGACGAATCGAAAGATAATTTATTACCACCGTTAGAAGTCGGCGATAATGTCAAAATGGTCAAAACAGATCCGCAACAACATTTCACCCAGCCGCCAGCGCGCTACACCGAAGCTAGTTTGGTCAAAGCACTGGAAGAAAATGGTGTTGGTCGACCTTCAACTTATGCACCAACGATTGATACCATTCAGAAGCGTTACTATGTTAAATTAAATGGTAAGAGTTTTGAACCGACTGAATTAGGTGAGATTGTCGATAAAATCATCGAAGAATTTTTCCCGGATATTGTTAATATTGACTTCACAGCCAAGTTAGAAGACGAGCTTGATGGCATTGAAGAAGATAAAGAAAATTGGGTCGATGTGGTTGATCGTTATTACAAACCATTTGCCCAAGAGTTAGACAAGGCCGAAAAAGGAATCGAAAAAGTCCAAATTAAAGATGAACCAGCGGGTTTTGACTGCGATATTTGTGGTGCACCAATGGTAATCAAAATGGGACGTTTCGGTAAATTCTATGCTTGCAGTCGCTTCCCCGATTGCCGTAATACCAAGGCAATTGTCAAAGAAATCGGCGTTGTTTGTCCTAAGTGTGGCAAGGGGCAAGTGATTGAGCGTAAATCAAAACGTAATCGAATTTTTTATGGGTGTTCCCGTTTTCCTGATTGCGATTTCGTAACCTGGGATAAACCAGTTGGACGTGATTGTCCAGTTGATGGGCATTACCTCGTTGAGAAGAAAGTTAAAGGCGGTCGCCAAGTGATTTGTCCCAATGGCGATTATGAAGAACAAGTCCAGAAATAAGACTTAGATTGTGCTTCAGTTAATTAGTTACATGGCGCACTTTAATTGAAACGTGCTGTAAGCTACTGGTGACAGTGTATTTAAGCGTGAATCTCCTTGCGTTAACACGCAATGATCTTCCCGTTTAAATGCATGTCACCAACCCGTAGCTTTTCGCACTCTAATAAAGGATGGTTACTAAATGTCAGATACGCCCGTTGTTAATGTCGTCGGCGCCGGTTTAGCCGGTTCTGAAGCCGCTTGGCAAATTGCCCAGCGCGGAATCAAAGTCCGCTTATACGAAATGCGACCGGTGAAATCAACACCGGCGCATCATACCGATCAGTTTGCGGAATTGGTGTGTACCAACTCATTACGTGCTAATCAAGTCACCAATGCGGTAGGCTTGCTAAAGGAAGAAATGCGTCGCTTGAATTCCTTAGTAATGGCGGCAGCTGACGCCAATGCTGTTCCTGCTGGTGGTGCTTTAGCAGTTGACCGCGATAACTTCTCTGGTCAAATTACAACAACGCTCCGCAATCATCCTAATATTGACGTGGTTGCTGAAGAATTGGGTGAATTTCCTGAAGGGATTACAGTAGTGGCAACCGGTCCCTTAACTTCACCAGCGATGGCCAACCAAATTCAAGCTTTGAATGGTGCTGAAGGGTTACATTTCTACGATGCGGCTGCACCAATTTTAACGAAGGAATCGATAGACTTTAACAAAGTTTATTTGAAGTCGCGTTACGATAAAGGTGAGGCGGCATATTTGAACTGTCCAATGACACGTGATGAGTTCATGGCCTTTCGCGATGCCTTAGCAACTGCTGAGCAGGCGGAAATGCACGGCTTTGAAGACGATCAAGTTTTTGAAGGGTGTATGCCAATTGAAGTTATGGCGCGTCGTGGTGAAAAAACGATGTTGTTCGGCCCCATGAAGCCAGTTGGTTTAGAAGATCCTAAGACTGACCGACGGCCTTATGCAGTTGTCCAATTACGTCAAGATAACGCCGCTGGTAGTTTATATAATATTGTTGGTTTTCAGACCCATTTGAAGTGGGGTGAACAACGACGTGTCCTTCGAATGATTCCTGGTTTAGAAAATGCCGAGTTTGTTCGTTATGGTGTGATGCATCGCAATACCTTTATGAATTCTCCAGAAGTGCTGAGCCCAACTTATCAATCAAAACGGCAAGCTGGTCTGTTCTTTGCCGGCCAGATGACTGGTGTTGAAGGTTACGTGGAAAGTGCTGCCAGTGGTCTATTAGCAGGAATTAATGCCGCACGCATGGCGCAAGGTGAAGAATTAGTAACCCTGGATCCTGCGACTGCTATTGGTTCGATGGCTAATTATATTACGCATACTAATGGTAAACATTTTCAGCCAATGAATGCGAACTTCGGTATTCTGGCACCATTACCTGAAAAAATCCGCGACAAAAAAACACGTTATCAAGCGTTAGCGGACCGTGCTCTTGATTCAATCGACCAAATTGCCAGCAATGTTAACGCTTAATACTTTTTACTCGAAACCTACGGCCAATATGTTAAAGTATAGATATTGGTTGGAGGTTTTTTGATGGCAGAAAAAGAATGGGTTGATCGTTTTGCGCGTTATTTAGTTGTCGAGCGGCAATATTCTGAGTTAACAAAAACAGCTTATTTAGATGACATTCAGGATTTTACAACTTTCCTAGAGAATAATGGTGGTCTAGCGTCTTATCAAGCTGTACATCAGTTTGAAGTGGAAACTTATTTAGCTGATTTAAATCAGAAGAAGTTATCACGAACAACAATTAGTCGTAAAATCTCAGCCTTAAGGTCCTTTTATCGTTATTTAGAAAATCGTAAGCTAGTATCACAAAATCCATTTGCGGCTGTTCAAATTAAGGGCCAACCGAAAACATTACCGCGTTTTTTTTATGAGCAGGAAATGCAAGTGCTTTTTGATTCAGTTCAAGGCGACGAACCACTGACTCAACGTAACCGCGCGTTGTTAGAACTTTTTTACGCGACCGGTATGCGGGTTAGTGAAGTTGCTAATTTAACGATTCAGCAATTAGACTTCTCAATGCGGATTGTTTTGGTTCATGGTAAAGGTAATAAAGATCGCTATGTGCCATTTGGTCACCATGCGCAACACGCCTTAGAAGCATACATTGCTGATGGACGGCAAAAATTATTGAAAAATCAGCCTGATCAGCATTTTGTTTTTCTCAACCGCTTCGGCAAACAAATCACACCACGTGGAATTGCGTATGCGCTAGAACAAATCATTAAAAAGTCTAGTTTGACTGGTGATATTCATCCCCATATGTTGCGGCATACGTTTGCCACGCATATGTTGGATCATGGTGCTGATTTACGAACGGTTCAGGAATTACTCGGTCACGCTAGTTTGTCCTCGACACAGATTTATACGCATGTCACCATGCAACATTTGCAGTCGGACTATCAACAATTCTTCCCCCGTGCTAAAGAAAAAAATGATCAGAATAAAAATTAAGTGAGGCAAATTTATGACCACAATTGTTGCTGTTAAACACAATCATCAAATCGCCATCGCCGGTGACGGCCAGGTTACGATGGGTGAGAAATATATTTCAAAAGGTACCGCCCACAAGATTCGCCGAATTTATGACGATAACGTGATTATCGGTTTTGCTGGCGGTGTTGCTGATGCGTTCACCTTAACTGATTGGCTAGAAAAGAAATTAAAGACTTATGGTGGTGACTTGCGCCGTTCTGCCGTTGAATTGGCCCAAGACTGGCGCAAAGATCCCACGTTGCAGAAACTTGAAGCAATGTTGATTGCCTTTGATAAAGAGAATCTCTTGTTAATTTCTGGAAATGGTGAAGTAATCGAACCTGATGAAAATGTCGTTTCAATTGGTTCCGGTGGTTACTTCGCGCAAGCAGCGGCGATTGCCATGACACGCCATGCTGCTGACATGTCCGCCACAGAGATCGCTCGCGAATCAGTTGACATTGCGGGTGGAATCGATATTTTCACGAACCACGATATTATGACGGATCAATTTTAGTTGAAGAAACACCGTCATGAACGTTAGCGTTTCTTGACGCTTTTACTAAGAACCGTCATTAAAAGTGAGATAGGAGACCGATAAATGCCTTTGGAAAAAACACCACGAGAAATCGTTGCGGCCCTAGATGACTATGTCATTGGCCAACACAATGCAAAACGCGCAGTGGCGATTGCCTTATATAATCGCTATCGTCGCCATCAATTAAATGAACAAATGCAACATGATATTACTCCCAAAAACTTGTTAATGATTGGGCCAACAGGTGTCGGTAAAACTGAAATTGCCCGACGTTTGGCTGCCATCGTTAACGCACCATTCGTTAAAGTTGAGGCTACGAAATTTACCGAAGTTGGTTACGTCGGCCGTGATGTTGAGGCGATGGTTCGTGATTTGGCCGAGATGGCTGTCGGAATCGAGCAAAAAGAAGCCTACGCTCAAGTTCGCGTTCAAGCTGAAAAGGAAGCCAATAAAAAGTTAATTCGTTTATTAGCACCCAGCGAGAAAAAAGAGAAGAAGCAAGCACAACCAAATAACATCATGCAAATGATGAACCAACTAATGGCGCAGCAGCCAGATCAAGAAACCAATGATGAAGATGACAACAAGGGTGTCTCTTCAGAAGTGCTGGATCAACGAATGGATCTAGCTGAGAAGCTTGATAAAGGTTTGTTGGAGAGCCGAGAAGTCACAATTAAAGTTGACGAGCCTAAAAAGGCCAATCAAATGAACAATATGATGGGCAGCATGGGTGTTGACATGGGTGACATGCTGGGTCAGATTGCACCGAAGCGCAAAATATCGCGGACGTTACCTGTTAAAGAGGCCCGGGAAGTTCTGATCAAGCAATTTTCTGAGAAGTTAGTCAACCAGGATGATCTTTATCAACGTGCAATTCAACGCGCTCAAGACGACGGTATCATTTTCATTGATGAAATCGATAAATTGTCGTCTAAGAGTAAGAACTCTGGCGACGTTTCTCGTGAGGGTGTGCAGCGAGACATTTTACCGATCGTTGAAGGTTCCCAAGTTAATACCAAGTACGGTCCATTAGATACTAGTCATGTTTTATTCATTGGGTCTGGCGCCTTTGCGCAAACGAAACCTAGCGATTTAATTCCAGAATTACAAGGACGTTTCCCTATTCGAGTTGAACTTAATGATTTAACAAAAAATGACTTTGTGGAAATTTTAACTGAGCCGCGTTCGGCCTTGATTAAGCAATATATTGCTTTAGTAGGTGCTGATGGTGTCAAATTAACATTTACTAAAGAGGCCATTGACAAAATTGCCGAAACTGCTGATGATGTTAACAAGCGCACTGACAATATTGGGGCGCGCCGTTTGGCAACAATTCTTGAAAAAGTACTTGAAGAAGTTCTTTTTGATGGCCCTGACATGCAAATGGGTGAAATTATGATCACCGAGAAGTACGTGGCTGACCGAATCGATGGTATCGTTGCAGATCAAGATTTGACCAAATATATCCTTTAATGAAGGTGATAAAATGCAAATCGAATTAAATAATGAATTTTACCATGTGGTGATGGACACTAAGGGCGCAGAACTACAAAGCGTCGTCGATCAGCACAATCACTACGAATTTTTATGGCAAGCTGACCCTAAAGTTTGGGGACGACATGCCCCAGTTTTGTTCCCGATTGTTGGTCGTTTGAAGAATGACGAATACCGCTATCAGGGACAAACTTACCATATGACACAACACGGCTTTGCTCGTGACAATGAGTTTGAAGTCGAACGGCAGACTGATCACAGTATCACATTTTTACTAAAAGATTCTGAAGCAACACGTCAAATTTATCCCTTTAAATTTGAATTTCGAGTTAAGTATTCGCTGATCAATCAGTTACTTAAAGTTAGCTATTATGTTACGAATCCTAGTACGACTGAACCATTGTATTTCGGCGTAGGTGGTCATCCAGGCTTTAGAATTCCCGTAACCGATGACACTAAATTCGATGATTATTTCCTCCGCTTTAAACCCAGCAAGAGTCGAATTCAAATTCCACTAGGTGTTGGCGGTGGTGTTGATTATGCTAAACGGACATTAGCACCGACTGATGTTGATTGGCAGATCAATCACGATGTCTTTGAAAATGATGCGTTGATTTTTCAATTGCAAGATGCCAATGAGGTCCAAATTATCTCTGACAAAACAGAACATGGTGTTTGCTTAAAGACCAAGGATGCACCTTATGTGGGAATTTGGTCAGCCTACCCAACAACGGCTGATTTTATTTGTATCGAACCATGGTGGGGTATCGCTGATTCGATTGACGCCAGCGGTGAGTTAACTGAAAAGTTAGGCATCAACAAACTCGATCCGAGCGGTGAGTTTAAAGCTAAGTATTCAATTTCGTTTAAGTAACTTATTCGCACTTGCGCAAATTTTACGAACTAGAATCTGGAACTATTATTTTGCGGTTCTTCGCGCTTACGTAAAGGTTGCATATGGAGTGTGGCGAGTATCGTGAGGGAAAATAAATACTTTCGCTGGAACGTGGTGGACACTGCTAACTGAATAGTTACGATCAGAACTATCATGTTGTGCTTCTTCGCGCTGGCGCAAAGGTTGCTCATAAAACGTGGTGCATTGTCGTGGCGGCGAAAGAATACTTAGCGCTGGAACGTAGTGGGCATTGCTTGAAGCCAATTTTTTCAAAATTGTCTACAAGACAAGCCTTATTGTAGGTGATAAATCACCAACAATAATGTCACTACTGAGCGGTATTCTTTCGCCGCCACTTAACAAGCAAGAGGGCAACCTTTGCTCGAGCGCTGAATTGACAAGTGGTTAAATTGCTTCCCAGAATTTTGAGAAGTACAAACTTGAAGTTAAATCACACCATATTATCTCTTTCGTCAGTGCCGGAGGGAAATCGCGGTCAGCTGTGAAATTGTCGTTAATGGTTTACCATTTACGACAAGGCCGAGCTTTAAGACAATCGTAGATTGGCTTAAAGTCGAACCCACAGCGTTCCACCAGCGTATTTCCCGTAGGCACGAAGAAATGCAGCATAACAGTTCTAGGTCCTAGTATTAGTATTCAAGACGAATTGGTTTTTGATTCAGTTCAAACCAGTGCTTGCAGCGCTCCACCAGCGTATTTTTCGTAGGCACGAAGAAGCACAACCATAACAGTTCTAGGACTTAAAACGCCACTAATTTTCGCAAATTCATGTTTTAAACCACAAAAAAAGGAATGATCATTGATTGCGATAATCCCTTTATGGTTGTCAGATGAAATATAATAATTCATCTGATGATTATGGAGGGATTTTTGTATGTCCA
>NZ_RHOX01000004.1 GCF_003946695.1 Lapidilactobacillus bayanensis
TAATAACACAGCACGCCCCGTTTCGATCAAAGCCGAAACGGGGCGTGTTTACTTTCAATGACGGTCGATTATTAACTGCTTACAACAGTTTCTTTACGGTCGTCGAAAAATACGCGGATGAAACTGCTGCGAGAAATCACAAAACCTAGAACTGTTATGCTGTGATTCTCCGTGCCTGCGGGAAATACGCTGGTGGAACGCCGCAAGCACTATTGAAATGATAAAACCTAGAACTGTCATGCTACGTTTCTTCGTGCCTGCGAGAAATACGCTGGTGGAACGCTGTGGGCTCGACTTTAAGCCAATCTGCGATTGTCTTAAAGCTCGGCCTTGTCGTAAGCGATAAATCGCAAACGACAATTTCACAGCTGACCGCGATTTCCCTCCAGCACTGACTAAAGTGCGTTAGTGCAGCTTAAATGCAAATTTGTACTTCTTAAAATTGGAAGGTGATTCAACCACTCGTTACTTTAGCGCTTGCGCAAAGGTTGCCCTCTTACCCGTCTAGTGGCGGTAAATAAATACCGCTCAGTAGTGACATTAATGTTGGCAATTTATTGCTTACATTAAGGCTCGCATTTGAGACGATTTGCACTTCAATCGGCTCAAATCGACGCCCACTACGTTCCAGCGACACGTATTTATTTGCCGCCACGGCAACGCGCACGTTCCATATGCAACCTTTGCGCAAGCGGAAGAACCGCAACAAAACAGTTTTAGTATCTAGCGTATTAACTCAGTGGCAAAAAAATATCACTCACCCACTCAAAATACTAATTCAAATGCAATACGCGGTGCGCCATCGGCCATCCAAACAGTACCGCACTGTTTAAACTGATATTTCTCAGCCAAATGGCGCATACCGTGATTCTTTTCATGGGTGTCCAGTCGTAACGACACTTTACCTTGCTGCCGTGCCATTTGAATAGCGAAGGCAAAAGCAGCATCAGCATCGCCATGACCCGCTACTGAACGAGTTACCGCAATCCGATGCAGCACTAAATAATGATTCGAAGATTGTTGCCAAGTTCCGGCTATCTTTTGGTAATTAGGGTCTGGCCCATTCATTAAGGTTAGCATCATGACGACTTGACCATTCTCCACACCAACATAAAGTGCCTGTTGGCTAATATCAGCCCTGAATACCGACTGATCTGGATAGCCATTTTGCCATTGCGGGATGCCTTGATGATGCAGAAATAGCCGTGCACCGTCAACAATATTCATAATCACCGGTAAATCAGCAGTCGTTGCTAAACGAAATTGAATCCTTGTCATGACGCTTACTCCAAATGCCCTCTCATTAAAGTTACTGCTCCTGTTAATTGGCCAAGTTTACGCAAACGATAATCTGCTTGACTCTGGTCAGTGGCAACACGCGGATCAGCAACCGCCACCGCAAAAGTAAAGATCCCAGCAGCTTTAGCAGCCGCAATTCCCATTTCTGAATCTTCGACTGCTGCAGCGTCCTTAGCATCGATCTGCAGTTTTGCTAACGCAGTCAAATAAATACTTGGATCTGGCTTACTTCGTTCGAAATCTTCACCACTTAAGGTTACTTCGAAGAACTCACCTAAACCAGTTGTCGTTAACATCGTATCAATTGTTTGACGATCACTTGATGAAGCCAACGCCATGCGAACACCTTGCTGCTGTAAATGGGTCAACGTCTTAAGCGCATCGGGCATTAAAGTCGCCTTAAAATCTTGCGGATGTTGTAATTTGAAATAACGATAGCCCTTGCGCATTTGTTCGTAATCTGTCGGTGTTCTCCCCGGTAAAAGCTGCGGTAAAACGAGCTTCATATTTCCTCCGGTCATATTAGCAATCCGCTCATCAGAAATATTAAGACCCAACAGTTTGAAGTAAGCAATCCGTTGTTGTAAATAATAAGGTTCGCTATTAATCAGAACGCCATCCATATCAAAAATAACTGCTTTTAACACCTTTTCACCCTTACCTGCCTATTAATTCGGCATTTTTTTAATAAAATCAATCAATGCTTCTGGAATATCCGGCATCACCATTAAATTAACAAAGTAATGATTTCGATTGTACCATTTCGTCCAAAAATCATAGCCGTTAGCTTGTGGATTCGCTGGTGTTCGTTTCGACCAAATCTGAAAAATACGAATTAAATAATCCGCATAAAATTTCTCTTTATCGGCCAACGCTAAAGTCGCGGTCGCCATTCGTTGATCTTCTCCAAAGGCAAATGGCTGATCGGCCTGCTGATAACCTACCATTGCACCGGTCAAGAATAATAACTTTTGGGCCCGCGTCAAGCGACTCTCAGAAACCTCTGCGAGTACATTGCCGATGTGCGTGTAAGCATGTGCCCAACCGGCATCTGGAACGAATCCACGGACGTCACGTTCGAGAAGTGTATATAAAGTCAATTGCGAAACAACCTGCCAATATTGAGCATCGGTTAAGACACCACCATAAGAACGATCGGCCACCAGAAAAACCGAGCACAACAAAACAGCCATTGAACGACTAAAGACGGCACTATTCTGTGGTTCTAAAATATGAGCAAATAAAACCTCGTCTTGTGTTAAAAATTGCAACGACGACCAGATTTGTTCCGGCCGCAAGTCACCCCGATTCATCAAACTACTGATCGTGAAAAAGATGCCGCGGTCACGAACATTCTCGTTTAACAGACCAATGTTGTGCAACAACAACGTTAATTCATCGTCGCTAATTTCAATATCGTCGTTATTTTGACTAACTGCCTGACCAACTTTCTTCAAGATTGTCTGTAGTTCTTCTACAGAACCCTTGGTCAATGGCACAACTTTAGTTCGCCGTTGGGCATAGACAATTGACTGATATAAATCAGTCATTTGGTCAGGTAAGGTTGCAAAATTCAAACCACGATTAAAATCTTTATAAAGTTGATTCAATTGCATACGGACCTTATCAATTGTTGTTACCGTCAATATGATTACCTACTCTTAATTTAAACTAAATGTTGTGCTTGTAACTGATTAAAATCAATGACTTGTTGACACAGTGCATCCAAACGCGCTAAATCAGCACGATTAGCATCCTGATCAATCTTTAGAATGGCACTGGCGCGAAAAGCCCCTAGATGAACCAACTGTTGATCTAAATAATCTAAGGCCCGCCCGAAATATTCATGTTTAATTGAACTTGAACCGGTTAATGCATAAGGCTTACCGGTTAAATCAACCGTCTGTAAATCGTCGAAAAAATCTAGAGCCTCGTCAGGAATTTGACCATCATGGTAAGTGTAACTCACAATGATGAACGAACGATAAGTCAACAACTTCTCTGTATCAAACTGCGAGATTTCGTGGCGGTCAACATCTTGACCTAACTTAGTCAACTGTTGTGCTAAATATTCAGAAATTCGTTCGTTGCGGCCCGACATACTAGCATAAATGATCCCAATCTGTGAATTCATCATATCACTCCGTTCATATTTTACGATTAAGTTTAGTTTAACATAACACCATTATAATTGAGTAAAATTACTTATTTAAACGTCAGCCACGAGAAAAAACGAATCAAAGTCGAATTACCGAGACATCATCAAATAAATTTAGCAATTAATTGATGGCATTCTTGACAAACATTCAGACAGGCGTACTATTACCATTGAAACCGATTTCAAAAAATGGACAAGGAGAATCTGATGATTAAACGTATTGGATTCGTAACTGTCTTACAGCTAATTGTCAGTACGCTGATGATACTCACAATGTGGTTACTGCCATTAGAGCTGTCACTTAGAATAAAATTGGTGATTGCTTTTATCATTATAGAAGTTGTCATCATCATTGGGACGATTTATGACTTAATTATCCACACGCGAAAAAGATAACGGTTTTCCGCTGACTACAGGATAACAGTACGTTTGAAATTAAATTCGATAAAACAAAATCGAGATAAAATACAAGACTAGGGATCTAATTCCCGAGACCATTTAACCGACAAACACCGCATAAGACGATTCCGTTAAAAACAACAGGGTCCAAATCCATCTTTCAGATTGGAACCCTGTTGTTTTTGATCATTTAGTTTTCATGATTCAAATATTTGATTGCTATCAGTACAAACACTATTGCCGGATAATGCGCCGCTCTTGAATCTCAAACACTTCTTGGCATAAACTCTTAATATCATCAGATTGATGACTGGTCAGCAATACTGCGCGATGCTCCACTGCAGCCAAATCTTGAATCACTTGCCTAGTTAACGCCGCACTGTGTTCATCAAGAGCATTCATTGGCTCATCCAAAATCACAACCGTTTGCTGTTCCATAATAGCTTGAATAATCGCAAGTTTTTTCTTCATACCCAAACTATAGGTTTTTACCGCCTGCCGATCTGTTGGTAATCCAAACTTCTGCAAATAAGCTACAATCTCTCGCTCCGTAATGAGATTTTTAATACTTGCTAGCAACAATAAATTGTCGAGACCAGATAAATTCGCGATGAAGTAAGGCTCTTCGATTAAAGAACCCACATTTGGGGGAAACCTAGTCGAACGTAACAGCTGTTCGTCATTTACAATGACATTTTTACCAGTGCCGCGAACAAATCCGGAAATAATTTTAAAGAGCACGCTTTTACCTGAACCATTTGGTCCGACTAATCCAGTCACCTTGCCATAATCAGCCTTAAAATTTGCCTCATCAAAGATTTGATTACCGCCTAACGTGACGGAAAGCTGTTCGATCAGGACTGCCGGATTTTTCATATCATTTCTCCTCCATGAATACGAAATATGGTCAAAATTGTACCAAGCAAAATGAGTACTTTGATTAAACCTAATCCAAGATAGCGACTGCTGTGAACAATCAGATCGCCTGGTGTTAAAATCATAAACTGAACTGGTGAAATAAGGTTAGCTAGATCAGGATTTAAAGCTGAAAATACAACAAATAATCCCATTAAGCATAGAAGCACTGTCAGGGAGGTACTTTTAGCAATCCCAACTGTCCGGGCTAACTCATAATCAAATACTAGAATCAGGGTCGAAACGCAATGCACTACCAACGATAAGCATGCCATGGCAATGGTCGACATCAAATTAATGCTTTCACCGATGAAAACAATTCTGAACCAAATTAACCCCAACACCGCATATAATAGCCAAAAACAAAGCGTTAATAATAACTGAGCCAAAAAGACACTCAACAACCGACTGCTATAATGCGGTAATCTCTGTGCAATTAACTCCCTGTTGCCTTCTCCATCCAAATCAATCATCAATAAATACAAAATGTAAGGAAAAATGCAAAAGATAATATCCAGTAATCTGACGGATTCTTGCCAGATCACATCTGTTAGCAGTGAACGAATAAACAGTCTTCCAGTTGTATAATAAGCTAGACGGCCAATCATAGTGAGACTAATCAATACTAACAAGGCAAAAATTCGGTTCCTGCTAACGCTCAGACGCATATTTAGTAAAATCGTCCTTTTTAAATTAACCATAAGATACCTGTTTGCGCCGCATAATCACCGCGGTTAAAACAAGAGTTAAACTAGCAAGAGCGACTAGCCAATAACTCAGTAAATTCACGATAGACTGACGAGATGCCCCAGTAAAATAATAAATATAAAAACGTGCGGGCAACCAATCTGCTTCAAATAAGCCATTTTTTAAAATCGTCGTCTGAATAAACACTAAGAGAACTGTTCCTGCAAAACTCAGGCGAATACTGACTAATGCATAGTGAATAATTTCAAAAAGCAGCCCTAATGCGGTCAAATAAGCCACTAATTGCAATGTAAAAAGGAAACATTGAAACTGTAATGGAAACGTCAGTTCAGGATTCGTTTGGAAAAAGTCTTTAAACTCATGAATCAAAAGCCGTGACCATTGCCAACCTGTGAATAAAGTAGTGGGAGCAATTAAAAACATGGTCACTAAAGAAACGCTGCCAACAATCAAAGCTGCTAGTCCAGCTGTCATAGTAGCCGATCGAACTAACGCCCATCGTCCCGGAAGGCGAGCCAAGGTGCTACTATTTAGCAAATGATTATTCTCCAGTAACGTTAGGAAAGCAACATAAATCAGTGGAATCCCATAGCCGATAATCGAAGCCGAATTGTAGTTATCTGTTAACCACAATAAATCCGATAGATGATCAGTTGTGCGCAAAAAATCGAACCGGCTAAGTAATAAAATAACGACTAACAAAGTATAAATGATCATGACCATTTTTTTACTGGTTGTTTTTAACTTAAGCCTTAAGAGAGCCATTGTTCTGCCTTTCTGATCTTAGCAACCAATAAGGTACTAGTGAGTGCTCCTACAAATAATAAGCCACCATAAACAGTCAGATAGGTTGATCCGGGATCGAGATTAATGATAAAAGTCATCGTCGGTTCAAAGCGGCTCAGTCCCAGATATGGGAAAACGAATGACGGTAAAAGATACGCCAGAAACGGGATTGCGATTACCGCATAAGTTTTCTCAATATAGAGTGAGACGACTAGGGCAAGATCCGCATAGATGAAACCAAAAAGACCTGAATGTCCAATCAGTAGTAGACAAAACAAAAGTGGCCGCGTGTTGTACAAGGATGAAAACGGCCCTGCTACAGTCATTAGATCAGGAACTTTGTTGTTCTTCAAGAAAACCAAATTAATCAACAACCACAAGAATAGGGGCAACATTAAAACCAATGCTCCTAAAATCCCCGTAACCAACATCTTCGTCCGCCAATACTGTTGTGGCGTCATCCGATTCATCACACCCCACAGAAAATGATGGTCTTTATCCTGCAAGTAAGATTGACTAAATGGTAACGCAGCAATGATTGGTGCGAAAACTGGCAATAAAGCCACCGCTCCAAAAAATAACACCGAATAGAATAAATAATAGCCGTGTGCATTCTCAATCGTAAACCGATTGTACCAGAAAGAAAACATAAAGAATGCCAAACATAACAGGCAAGCAATCCAAAAATTAAGCGATTTAAAACCGCGAACAAGCTCTCTGCTAAAGTATCTCATTATTCCCTCTCCTCAAAAATAAAAACTTGCCTATGCCAATGGCCCACATAGGCAAGAATTGTTCCATAAAAACAAGCGGTTATACGTTTGAAATCTACATTTTGAAGTTTTTTTATATAATTAAAATATTAGTTTGGAGTCCACGAGCCTGTATTATGAACTGACGATAGTTCCAGTAGTGGCGTCGATAAAGCTAACGTTGTATTCTTACCCTTAACCGTTGATGCCGCCTTGTAATCCAAAGTAACTGTCGAATCATCTTTCGATGTCTGCCGTGTACTTGTCACGTTGGCATTATTACTAGTCGTTCTAATTGCCATAACAACCGTTGAACTACCACCGATCGTTCCCACCTTATTATAAGCACTACCTGTTGTTGTTTTCTTAATAGTTCCAGTCGTCATAGAACCAAGCTTAGGAATATGAACATCGTAACCCTTATATGTGGCAGCAGATACGTTCACAGCTGCACCCACACTAACAACAATACCTGCCATAGCAAGAATTGAATCGATCTTCTTCATGAAAATCTTTCTTTTTCTATCCGTCTATTCTCAATATTAATAATATCATAACAAATTAGTTTTGCAAACGCTGTCATTACCTTATTATTAAGGAGACTTTTTATCCCCTTTTAAAAACAAAATGGTTCAAATTTTTTCAGTGGTTGCTGTTAAAGTAACCTTTTATTTGTATTTTGTGTATCCTTCGCCATGTGGGAATAAATACTAAAACTATTATTATGGTGCTTCTCCGTGCCTACGGAAAATACACTGGTGGAACGCTGCGAGCATTGGTTTGAGCCGAATCAAAACCAATTCGTCTCAAACGCAAGCTTTCTTGTAAATGGTAAACCATTAACAAGAATTCCGCGGCTGACCGCGATTTTCCTTCGGCACTGACGAAAGTGATGATATGGTGTGATTTAACCGCAAATTTTTGCTTCTAAAAATGAGAAGGCAATTCACCCACTCGTCAATTCAGCGCTTGCACAAAGGTTGCACTCTTGTTAGCTTAGTGGTGGGAAATAAATACCGCTCAGTAGTGACATTAATGTTGGCAATTTATTGCTTACATTAAGGCTTGTATTTGAGACGATTTGTATTTCAATCGGCTCAAATCAACGCCCACTACGTTCCAGCGACTAGTATTTATTTCCCACCACGGTACCTCGCACGTTCCATCCGCAACCTTTGCGCAAGCACGAAGAACCACGGCAAAAACAGTTTTAGTTGCCATCACTAATCACTCGTATAAGCAACTGCATCCTTAATCGTCAACTTCTTCTTAATCAAACCTGCTTCATAGAAGAGATCGGCAATATCTTGTTCCTCTTTAATCACAGTTTGATTAATGGCAGTCATTGAGAACGACCGCCGTGCTACCATCCGTTTAACAATTTTGGTTGATAAATTAAGCGAGTCACTCAGCATCTTCACTAATTGAGTTGAATGCTTATTCGCCCAAGTCATGTCTGCTGATAAATATTTAACTAAGAGCGCAGAAACTTCTTCATTGTTCTTAGCAAATGATGCCGTTGAGAGCACATAATCGCGGTTACTGCTGACACCATTCTCACCAGTCACCAACAACTTGGCGTTTTGTGTAAGCTCGGCAGTTGAAGTCATAGGATCCCAAGTGGCCCACGCATCAACCTTGCCTTTATTAAAAGCAACACTGGCAGCGGCGTTATCTAAGTTAACCCACTTAATATCACTGGCACTCATTCCGGCCTTCTTCAACGCACTCAAAATCAAATAGTTAGAACTTGTTCCTTTCGTATAAGCAACCCGTTTACCTTTTAAATCTTTGATGGACTTAATCGTTGAGTTCTTCTTAACCAGAATTCCCGAACCAGCAGCCTTGGTAGAACCAGCGGCGATGTAGACAAAGCTGGCACCAGCAGCTAAATTAACAACTGGTGGCGTATCACCAATCCGTGCATAATCAATACTACCTGATTTCAACGCTTGTAATTCAGCAGCGCCGTCTTGGAATTGTTTCCAAACAATCTTGTAACCTTTGGCTTTCATCTTTTTAGCTAAAACACCCCGTTGTCGCGCAATGTCAAACGGATCAGCTTTTTGATAGCCTAAGGTAATCGTTTTGAGCGTTGTTTGCTCATCGTTAACTTGTTGATAACCATAAAAAGCCACGGCTAACCAAACAAGCAGCAACAGCACCAGGCCAGTTTTACGCGTACGTTGTTTGGTCATCGCGCTTCACCGGCCGTTGTTTGCAATAGTTGTTGGCGTAATTGATTGCGGACAACTTTGCCAGTTGCATTCAATGGAAACTGGTCAACGAAATAAACTTGCGTCGGTCGTTGGTAACGGGCCAATTTTTCAGCCGCGTAGGCCAAAATTTGTTCCCGTTCGGCTTTAAAGTCATGCACCTGATCTTGAGTGGGAATAACCACTGCTGTAACGGCTTCACCATAAATATCATCGGGTAAGCCGATAACGACAACTTGACCAATAAAATCGAGTTGATTCAATTCGTTCTCAACCGTCGCTGGAGCAACTTTCTCACCACCGCGACTAATCATTTCCTTAATGCGACCTTTAATAAAAAGGTAGCCATCATGATCAAAGTAGCCTAAATCACCGGTTAAGAACCAACCGTCCATAAATGAATCATGATGAGGATCCAAGTAATCGTGAATAACATGATCACCTTTAACCGCAATCTCACCAACTTGATACGGTTGCTGAGTCAACTGACCATTAATTAAAAAGGCAATTTCCGTTCGATATGGTTTTCCTGCCGAACCAATTCTCGGGGCATCAAATGGATTAATCGTACATTGACTCGTTGTTTCCGTCATTCCGTAACCTTCCAGAATCTGCGTTTTAAAACGCCGTTCAAAAGCACAAAATTTATCTTCGGGCAATGAGAATGACGAACTACGTACGAAACGCAGATGATTAAACTGGGCATATTTATGATATTGTTCATTGGCCGTTTGATTTAACAATAAGATTGAGATAATCGTGGGAACGACCGACGTCCACGTAATTTGATTTTCAGCAATTTGTTGCCAAAAACGACTCGCACTAAATTTCGGAGCGACGACAATTTTGCCATCGACCAGTCGCATCGCTAAGACAGAAATCACTTGGGCATTAATATGGAACATTGGCATCGTAATTAACGTTGTGTCTTGTGCGGTCATCTGCTGACTCTCTGCATCATGCATGGCACCGTTATAGAGCATGCTGTGGGTTAAACCGACTCGTTTAGGCTTGCCGGTTGTTCCAGATGTGTTCAAAATCAAAGCCAAATCATCTTCTTGAATTGGCGCGGTCGGTGCAGAATTCCGCATGAGTAATTTTTCAGTAGCGGTTAAAAGTTTAAGGCCTGAAGCACTGCTTAATTGTAATGTCGTTGTATTAAGTGGTAACCGCGCCAGAATTTCTGTCTCCAAATGCGGTGCGATAATTAAGGCCAGGTAATCTTGTTCTTGCCACTCGGCTAATAACTGTGCGGCTGGCGTTGAGGCAGAAACAGGATGTACGGCAATTCCTAACGCCCACATTGCTTGCATTAATTCCGGGTAAGCACAAGAATTATCTAGGCAAACCAATACTTGATCATGATAACCAACCTTGACATTAGTCAGTGCCGACATGATACGCGTCACATCAGCCCGAAATTCACCTTTCGTCAGCCACTCAGTTGTGTTAACTGACTTGATTAAGGGCCGTTCAGGATCAGTTAGTAGTTGTTTAGTTAATGCTGTTGTTAATTTTGTCATCGTAAATCACTCCTTTAAATTTCATTAGGTACTTTTTGCAGTCAGTAAAATTGGGAAATGATTAAATTTTCTTCGTTAATAAATGATCCGTCTGTGTTCGCTGTTGCTGGGTCACGACAACGTTCGCGGTTTTAAACTTGCGTCGTTGCGGACGTCCAATTAAAATGCCAAACGGCTGCACACGATAACAGAAATAAGAAATCCCGAAAGCACTGCCTAAGACAAATAAATAACCCAACGGCAACATGATTAATAAAAACCACGCTGGTAAGTAACTCAGGTAACCCAAAATACCGTTAAGTAGTAACAAAGGAATCGTCTGGGCCAAATAAATTCCGAAAGAAATTTTTGAACCCAGCTTGATGAAATGATCGACAGCTGGGTCTAGACTCGTGGTGCGAACGTCAGCGTACTTTAATCCGATCAAGAAAACCAGCGCAATCATGACCAGCGCATAAAACATAATATATGGTTGATGAACAATTTCCGTGTGCTGAAAATCTAATTTCAAAACATTCTGATTGAAGAAGTACAGACCAACTGTCCCTACTGCCAAAATTCCTGCCAACGCCTGAATCAATCTTGTATGAGCCTTTAACCAGTGCACCACTTGTTGATAGTGGATGGCGCTAAACGCACCGCAAATAAAATATGCTTGATACACAATAAGATTCATGCCGTAAGACTTAAACCAGTATGGCCAACTGGAACGATCAACACCCGGCAACCAATATTTAATACCCACAAGTAGCACCAGTTGAATCGCCAGACTAATGATAAGAATTTGCAAATGCCGCTGCGGATGATCTTTAAATAACTTCACCAGAACAGGAAAGATTAAATACAATTGAAAAATGACGAACACATAATATAAGTAGAACTGATCACCATGAATCACTGCTTGATATAACTCAGTTAAATAAGTCGTTCCATTAAAGGCAACACCACTGCTTACAGTGACGATCAATAATAGTAATGCATTCCAAGCTAAGTACGGAATACCGACACTGGTATAACGCTTCTTCCAAAAGAGCCACCAATTCTGATGTTCACGCTGATAATAATTGAGGAAGAGAACCAGGCCGGTCATAAACATGAACCCCATACGGGTGAAGTGGAGGGCCAAATGGGTAGCATGTAATAGGAGCTGACTCCAAGAACCCGCAGCCATATGTGTAGCAAACGCTGAAGTTGTATGATTCAACAACACACCAAAGATAAAAATATTCCGCATCAAATCAACTTCATGTAAATAAGGTCGCTTCTTTTTAACTAAGGTGGTGGTGCCATCCGCCGGGACAGCTAATGTAGGTTGACTTGCCATTATGACACCTCTTCATCAATAATATGGTGCAAAATCCGATCGGCAACAACGCCAACTTGAGCAGCGTCTTCTTTTTGTGGGCCTTGTTCTTCATATAAATTCGTTCCTTTCTTAATGACAATAATGCGTTCAGCCATTCGAGCCGCTTCTTGAACATCATGGGTGACGAGAATAGTCGTTAAATGTTGGTGCTGACAAACGTCAAGAATTAAATCCTGCATCTTACGGCGCGTTAACGCGTCCAATGCGCCTAACGGTTCATCAAGTAATAATAATTGCGGTTCGGCCATCAACGCTCTTGCTAATGCAACCCGTTGTTTTTGACCACCGGATAATTGACCAGGATAATGATCGGCTAATTCGGCCAAACCAA
Organism: Lapidilactobacillus bayanensis; assembly: GCF_003946695.1. Lineage (GTDB taxonomy): Bacteria > Bacillota > Bacilli > Lactobacillales > Lactobacillaceae > Lapidilactobacillus > Lapidilactobacillus bayanensis. The sequence continues at coordinate 12,454 of NZ_RHOX01000004.1, forward strand.
CCAAACGCAACATCTCTTGAGCACGATTCAACATTTGCGGTGCTTTCTTCTGAAATGTCACATTATCTAAAACTGTCAGCCATGGAAGTAAGCGATCATTTTGAAACATAACGCGAATAACAGGTTGGTGGGTCTTTTTAAAGGTGATCTCACCCGCAGTTGGTCGTTCTAAACCGGCGATTAAGCGTAACAAAGTACTCTTACCGCCACCACTCATGCCGACCAACGCAATAAACTCGCCTTGATTAATCGTTAAATTCACATCGTGGAGTGCAACGTTGTCGCCGTAAGTTCGGCCTAATTCATGAACGGTTAAGATTTCCTCAGTCATGAGACTTCACTTCTTTCACATCTCGCCAAGCTAATACAATACTCTCGATATTCTTGGCGATTAAATCTGATAATTTACCTAATAACGCATAGATCACGATACAAACAATAATTGTTTTCATATCCATAAAGTCTTCTGCATTCGTTGACATGTAACCAATTCCTGAATCAGAGGCAATCGTCTCGGCCACAATCAACGTTGTCCACATCACGCCTAAAGCGTAGCGAACTCCCATGAGGATAGTCGGCAAAGCGCTAGGAAAAATAATCTTGCTGAAAAGTTCGCGCTTGCTTAGTCCATAAGACTGACCCATCTCTAATAAATCGGGATCAACAGACTGGATGCCATGGAGTGTATTAATATAAATGGGAAACATCACGCCAATTGCGACTAAAGAAATCTTGGCACTTTCATCGATACCAATCGCAATAATAATTAATGGAATTAAAGACAGATGAGGAATATTGCGGAGCATTTGAATCGAGCTATCAAATAACGACCGTGAAAATCGTGATACACCATTTAAAACGCCGAAAAAGAAACCGAACGCTCCACCAATCAAAAAACCGACTGTGGCACGATATAAACTGATACTAATATTCTTCTGTAAGGTACCGTTTTGCACCAACGTCACGGTGTCTTGAAACACCGCCAGTGGTGATGGCAAAGTTGAACTCGCTAAGATACCGAACGTACTTGCAGCTTGCCAAATGACAACGACACTAACGGGAATAACCCACGGTAATAGTTGTGACCAGCCAATTGTAAGATGTCGTTTCTTAGGCGCTTTGATTTTAATTGCTGTCTTGTTGCTGGGAATTGATGAATCCATCTGTACATCTCCATTCGTAGCATTTAAATAACCTTTGTTTTGATTAATTAACAGTCTAGAACGTGAATGCGAATTTTTAGGCGCCGAACTGCGAACAATTCAGCAAGAAAATGTGATGATTTTTCGACCTTGTTCTCTGAACGCGCGAATTGCCAAGATTTAATTGAAGTTTTCTCGACGATATCAATCGCAGTGAGTGGACCAAAAAAGCCGTTAGTTCAAGTTAAAAACTTGTACTAACGGCGTAAAAAATATTAACGTTTTTAAAAATGACTAACTAGAAGTAGCCAGTGTTTGATAACTGAGTTTTTAATAGCCCCCTATTTGTGGTAAGCAAGTGGTGTTTAATTTAATTGACCAACTATACTTCAAAGAGCTAATGACCAATACGACAAGCATCATTTAACAACACGAATACATTACCGCACTATTAACCTAAATGATGTGAAACTTTTAAAACAAAAAAGAAAAATTTAGACAAAAAAATGAAGCGTTAGAATCCGTTTTTTATGAATTATTCTATTAACCAGTACTGAGACCTCAGTATTAAAATTTCTTGATCGACTCTTAAAGCAAGCCCATAATTTTATTATTCTAAGTAATTTAGTTTAATCATCAGCAGTGTACACATAAAAGACGAATACACGAGATACCACCTATGCACCTTGAGTAACGTGGTCGTGACTACCATAATGCCACGCTAACATCAAAATGGCCTGCAACAACATAACCCAGAAAAGTTGCACACACAGAAGCATCGGGAGATTTAAATCCGTGGTTTGCCCACTGAGTATTTTAGTCGGCAGATAGTAAATGTACGGCGTCGGTGTGAAAAAAGAGAGTCGTTGAATGATCTGTGGTGTCAAATCAATCGGTAAAACAAAGCCGCCTAGCAAAAAGAGCAGACTCATGATGGTATCTCGCAATACGATTACTTTTTTCAGCCAAAAAGTTAATGTGCCAATAATGAATTGAATTTGAAATAAGAGCAGAAATCCTAATAAACTACTCAAAATACCGATAAGAAAAGTTATGATAGCAAAGTGATAACCAACAAACCAGAATACGGTAAATGTGATAACTAGAGAGGCTAAAAAGTTCATTAAAAATTGGGCAATTTTTTGCGCGAAAACATACAACGGATAATAGATAGGTCGATTCAGCCAAGTAATAATCGTCCCTTGATTGATTTCTTGCCAAAGTTCGTAAGTAACATACATAGCAGAACCAAAACTGATTTGTAAAATTCCCATCACGAAATAGTAAATCAACAACGAATTAACCGTAATCAAACGGGAACTCTCACTCAAATTAAGTCGCCGCCAGAAAAAATAGGTAACCAAAATTTGAATAGGAATCGCAATGAAACTCAAATAGAAGTCCAATTTAAATAGATGAATATTTTTGATACTAAGTAAAAATGTACGGCAGTATTTAGACATGCTAGTCACCTCCTCCCTTACATTTACGAGCCGGTTGATTCATATCTTCTTAAGGCATGCTGCAGCACAACTTTGAATATGACAATAAAGATGACAAATAAGCCTAGCGCCAAAATAAAATAGCGAATCGGATTTTGATAAGTGCCCAACAATATTTTTGTCGGAATTGTGATCATTAATGAGAGCGGAACGACATACGTAAAGAAGCCCAGAATCGTTTTAGGAAAGACGTCCAGGGGATATTTTTTAGCATCCGCAAAAGAAAATAAAATTTCTCTTGCCATATAAATCTTCCCAAACCAAAATGCGAGTAGCGAAACTAGGCCATATAGCAACTGAAAGGCACAAGTTCCAATAATCATGACGGCAAATCCAATCAATGCGTGATGTAGAACTACTCTGCCAGATGCTAGCAAATAAATTAAGGAACTACTCGCTAGGATTAAACTTAAGAGACCACCAAAAAAGTTGGTTTGGCTGAGGATGTACCCCATAATTGGGTGAAGTGGTCGCACCAGAAATTGATCAAAGCTACCGTCAAGTAAATGAAATTCTAAATCACGAAAACCACGGGCGAAGCGGCTAATAACATCGGAGAAAATACTGATTGTCAAAAAGAGCAATAGTTCGTCACCCGACCATTTTCCAACAATGATTCCTAATTTGAAGAGTGACCACCAGAAGAGTGCTAATTCACCCGTCTGGAATAAAAGATCAACGAAACTCATTAAGAAGTCTAGTGGAAATTGCAAGTTTTCAACAATTGAAAGCCGTAAATAGCGATAGAATAGTCGCGCGTAGTGTTGTAAAGCGTTACTGAAAGAAGTCATAAAGGATATCCTCCAGTTCTGGCCGTAAAACTTGAATCTGTAGGTCTGACTGGCACGCCATTAATTGGGTTAGAAACTCGGTCTTACTTGCATTAGGAAGGACAAACTTGTACCACTCTGGATTTTCTTCACGTAAAAATGGCTGAGCGGTTAAGTCAGAAGTATTCTCTTCACGCCTGACCTGAATGACGGCCTGTTGAGAAATCATTGCTTGAAAATCTGTTTTAGTTGAGTCCAGTAACTTCTTACCATGATTGATTAAAACGATGCGATCACAAATCTTAGCAACATCTTGAATATCATGTGTTGTGAGGATAACAGTCGTTTGCTCAACCCGCGCTAATTCAACTAAGATAGAACGAAAATGATTCTTAGAAACGATATCTAGTCCCAAGGTTGGCTCATCTAAAATTAAAATCTTCGGTTGATGCAGGATTGTCACCAGTAACTCAATTCGAATCCGCTGGCCTAATGACATTTCTCGAACAGGCTTCTGTAAAATATCACTCACTTCAAGTATGTGGGAATATTTGTTTAAACGTTCCTTAAAAAGTGTTTGGTCAATTTGGTAAATATCTCGCATCAAATAAACCGATTCAATCGCGGGGATATTGAACCACAAGCTAGAGCGATTCCCAAACATAACTCCGATGTTTTGGGTGAGCAGATGGCGATTACGATCTGGTTGCCAGCCGAGAACTGAAATTTTTCCAAATGTCGGCGTCAGAATTCCACAAAGCAATTTAACAAACGTACTTTTTCCAGCACCGTTCGGCCCAACCAGACCGATAATTTCGCCCGGATCGGCTGTAAAATCTAAATTGACTAGTGCTTCCACAGTTTTACTTTTCTGTTTGTAATTCTTAGAAACGTCATTCAAAGTAATTGTCGGCATTGATAATCCTCCATCATACTAAAAGCACAGGATGGCTAACATAGTAGCCCCCGTGCTTTCCGATATGAACTCTTTTGAATCAAATATGCATAGTTGAAATAATGAATTTAGTTCTGTGTTATCTTGTCTAATGAAAGTGTGGGTAAATACCGACCAGAATGAGAACAGCCCAAGTTCCCCGCTGGTAAATCATTGATCGCCAATTATTTTAGGCATTCGTGATAATTGTACAATAAAAAAATCAGGAAATTTATTTTGACGAGAAATTACACACGAGTTTTATGGCAATTTTGTGTATTCTCTAGTAATATTCACATTTTGGGTTCATAATTATGTACAACAACATTCTTTCTATAAAGGAGTAAATCGATGGAGCAAAACCAATTACTGCGCAAGCTCAGAATTGAGCGAAAATTGACTCAACAACAATTATCCACGGGTATTTCTACGAGAACCACCTTGAACTCATATGAACATGATGGTTCAAAAATCTCCTTTTATATTTTGAGTCAATATTTACAACGTATGAATATTTCTTTTGAAGAATTCGAGTATATGCTGAATGATGACAACTTTAATTTTCGAAAAAAATTAGCAAATCAGACTAGAAGCGCCTTAGATTCCAAGTTTGATCCCGAATTTGCAGAAAATTTACTCTCTCTTTATCACGAGAATTATGATTTTTACTTTTACGGCCTATACGCACAGTATTACTTAGTTCGTTGGTTTAAAAAGGATAAGCTGGAAGATGACACAATTGATGAAATCAAGGACAACGTTAGGAATTATCTAGATGGAATTGACACTTGGGGAAGATTTGAACTTTCTCTATTTTCTAATTGCTTGTTCATTTTTGACCAGAACTATATTAACTTTCAGTTTAAAGAAACAATTGTCTACATGAAGCTATATTCTGACAGTTCAAATTTATCTGGAGATCGCCTCAAATTTGTTATCAATGCATCGATCTTGGCATACACGCGCAATGATTATGAGGGCATGACTATTTTTTTAAAAGAATTGAGAATAATTGCCCAGACATCTAATAGCCTAGAAGCAAGAGTCGTCATTAAGGTACTTGGTTTATTAAATGCAAATAAAAACGGATCAGATAATCAAACTGAGAAGGACAAATTACTGCGAACTTTGAATTATCTTGACGAGAAAGGATGGGCCAATTTCTTGCGCAAGCACTACATTACTCGAGATTGATAGTTGCAGTAACCGCAAATCATCTTTTAAAGCAACACAACGACTATTTACACGAATGTCTATCAAGAAGCAAGAATTGAATAATTGAAATATTTTCATGAGTCATTTTGTTAGTCAGGTAAAAGTGTTTAAAGCGATTTCTTACAATCAATCTTTTGTTCGATTCTTTTCTGTTTTTGACAATATTTTGAGTGCTGGCACTATACTGATTTTAAAAATGCTTGGTGCAATCTGACATTCAATATAATCTATTGCATTCAAAATTTTGGGCAAAAAAAATAGAACCCTGATAAATCAAGGTTCTCAACTGAAGCGGGCAACGAGAATCGGACTCGCGACTCCAGCTTGGGAAGCTAACGTTTTACCACTAAACTATGCCCGCATCATAAAACAGCTGCAATGTAAACAACTATTTTATTATTTGAAAGTGCCGCTGGCAGGGGTCGAACCTGTACATCCTTGCGAATACAGCGACCTGAACGCTGCGCGTCTGCCAATTCCGCCACAGCGGCAACAACACTCTTAATTTTAGCAGATTTTCGCTAAATGCCAAGTGTTTTCCGTTAAAATTGCCTATTTAATTGTCATAACGCGGCTGATTTTGCTAGTAAGTAATTCTCGATCCCATAGCCGACGCCATTTTCATTGTTACTCGGGACAATTGTATCGGCTACTGCTTTAATTTCTGGTAACGCATTAGCCATCACTAAAGCATGACCGACCATTTGCAGCATCGGTAAATCATTATGACCGTCCCCAAAAGCGGCTGTTTCGGCAATCGTTAATTGTTCACGCGCAATAATATAGTCAATCCCCTTAGACTTCACTGCTGCAGCATTGGTAACTTCCAAGTAAGTCGTTCCTGATTGGGCGAATGCAATGCCTGGTAAAGCTAAATCATTGAGAAACATCAATAAATCCTTCATTCGTGCTTCGCTAAAGGTGACCAACATAATCTTAAAAATTTCTCGTGATTCGGCCAAATAGTCGGTAAAGTTAACCAAGTCAGGTGAAATTTTTGTAATTTTGGCTTCGAATTTAATTGCTGCATCAATTCGATCAGTATACCAACGATTCAAGTCATAAATACTAATACTTAAATCTGGAAATTCCGCCTTCAAGTGTGTCACTAAAGTTTTAGCCGTCTTAAACGCCAGTAAGTTTTTCTCAATTACTTGCCAATCATTAGCCCCTTTTTGAAAGATCAAACCACCATTATAACCAATTTGTGGCCCAGTTAATTGCAACTGATCAATCGCCGCACTCATTTCCATTGGTGAACGAGCCGAAACTAGCGTGAAGGGAATGCCTGCCTCGCGAATAATACGCGCGTTCTCAGGAGAAACGTCACCTGCACTATTTAATAATGTCCCATCCATATCCGAAAAAATCTGTCTGATTGTCATCTGGCACCTCGCTAAAAATGATAATTTCATCATACCATGATGAGCCTCAGCTCGCATCTAGAAATTAAGGCTTTAAAACGACGGCGATTAAACAGCTATTCAAATTAAGACTAGAACCGCTCAAACTAACTTGAAAGTAATCAAAAGTGGTTCTTCTTTGACAGCAACGGTAACATTTAAATATTGAAAACCACCGGTAGGATTAAAGTGCCGCGCTAGCCCATCGGCACGACTTGTATCACGTTCAACTTTCCAATCACCTGCAATTTGCACTTGCAACTTTTGCCCTTGACGGTAGAGCAACAGCCCTTGCTGCTGCACGACACTTTGATCTGTTGCGGCAGCAATCAGTGGTAATTGTAATTGTGCGCCAATCGCCGTAGTTGCCACTTTAATTTGCATTTCAGCTGCCGTTAATGTGTAAGTTAAGGTATAACGATTCCCATCGGCAAAATAACCAGTCGCACGGATTTCTTCTTGATCACCTGCAGCAGTTTGTTGCAAGGTTGCTTGTGGATTCGTAACTGTTTGCTCACCTTGATAAATTAGCCGCATCGTCTGACAGGTGACCGGTTCATCAAGTGGGTATTGCATATTGGTTGGTTCCGGCAGACTATAGTCGGTCATTGTCGCGGCTAAAATCGGGCCAAATTGGCGATGATGCAGTAATGTCAACGACCCACCTGTTGGCGTTGAATCTTTGGTATAAACATAATCACTGACACAAGCGCTGGCTGACCAGTCACCTTTTCTTAACGTGGCAACTTGTTGGTTATTCCAAAGTTGAGTTGTTTCCGGTAAGACTAATTGCGCCGCCGACGCTGAATTAATCTCATGTCCTTCAAGTAAACATAAGGTTAAAGCTTTGGCATGACTGAAAGTATGATGAATACAAGTCGGTTGTCCTGCTGCAGTGAACATTGGTCCGCCCGTTAATAAACCATCATGTGTACAAGACTGCAACAATTGTAAATTACGAGCAGCAACTGCTTGAAATTCAGGCTCAGGAAAATAAGCATATGCCCCCTGACAACCATCAGAGGTGCGGCTCCCCCAGTAACTCCACTTAGCATTGCGATTGCCAAAACTATTATTCCAGCCACCATCTGCTAGGAAAAAATTCAAATGCGTTTTGAGGACCTTTTTAAGCGTTTCTAGTAATTCTGGGTCATTCATGAGTAAAGCATAATGAACAAGACTAGGCAGGCTCTCTTCAACGTTATAACCGACATCAAAGGCCAACGCACCTTTAGCTGACTGATCGCTTAAATGAAGATCATGGGCACGACCCTCACCGACTAATAAACCATCCGCTTGAATAAACGGTTTAATCTTACTCATCGCTTGTTGTGCCTGTTTAATTAATTCCGGCCGTTGTAAGAATTTACCTGCCAAAGCCAAGGCAAAGGTTCCTGCACACCAATAATTAATATTCGTTTCGACAGTGCTCATAAAGTTCTCAATGAAAGGTAATGACGTGTTAATTTGCGCTAAAATTGCTTGCTTAGTTTTTGCTGATAAGACATTGCCGAAATAGGTCAAACAATCGATATAATTGGTGATTGTAAAAATCGTTGTCCCTTTCCACGGGTGACCAGGATCGTTAACAAAACTACCATCATGCGCGGCAACATTACGTTGACTCCACCAGAATAAAGCTTCAGCACTCTCAAGATAAGAGGGATCATTCAATTGAACCCCAGCGTATAACAATGGCAACATCGCATCCATGCTGCGTCCATGCATTCGTAAACATGCCGGACACAAAATACCACCATCAAAAACTGAATGATGACGGCGCAACTGATGTTCTTTTAATGTTTGAGCCCAAGTCAATACTAATTCTTTATGCATAACTTCTTCTCTTCCCTTTTAGAAAAGGATTGGCGATCAAATAAGTTCTTCAACCCAACCCTTATTTTTTGTTGCACCTTGCAATGAATCTGCTATTAAGTTTTGCGCATTTCATGACAAATGGCCTTGAGAGAATCCAAAAATCCGGATTTCCTCAAGGCCACCTTCATGATCGCTGTCAAAACCGACTTTTGTCTTGAAGCTCTTTAAATGCGCTTATCCAATTTTTTTACTTATTCAGCAACGATGCTCACATCTGAATCGCTTAAAAATTTAATTAACTGAATGCAACGACAACAGTAACATTGACTAACTTAACCGTTAATTTACTAATGGTTGCAGTGGTACGGTTACTTTTTGATTGTGCCAAGTAACCTCAATCTGATCAGCGTGGCGTTCAACGATTGGTTGTTGTGTCGGCACGTTAGAACCACCATAGTAAGCACCAATTAATAAATGTTCACCAACTGCTAATTCAGCGTTGGCAGCCAAGAGCACCGTGTTGGGATAGAGCAAGTTGGTATTGGGCGCTGGAAAAACCGGTTCAACTTGATCAAAGTTAGCTAAATTAACAACTGCCGCAACCCCAACTTCAGATTGAAAAGCTAAACCATTGGAAATTTTAATAGCTGGATGCCGATCTTCATGGCTATCATTAACTGGGCTACTAAAACCACCATCGCTAACGAGTAAGGGACGTTTCGTTATGAGTTGATGAATTCGAACATGCCATTCACCTAACGGAATAATCGTGCTGCGAATTTCAACATCTGGCAATGGCGACCAGTCATGCCGCAACCAAGTATCAGTTACCACGGCCTTCTGATCCAATGGTTTATGAACGAACAAGTCTGTTCCCGCTTCTGCAACAGCTAAGACGCTGTCAAAAGCACCAGCAACTAGACCATGTTTATCATTTGCCACACTAAAACCAAACTTAGCAGAATAAACAAACTTACTATATTTCTCATCGGCATGAGCTTGGTTCGTCCATTGTGCACTGGGATATAACATCGCGTTGTAGCCAGCTTGGTTGGTAATAATCATCTTAGCGGGCTTGATATGAATCATCTCAGCACGTTCTGGCTGAACTGCTGTGGCGGACCAGAAAGGATGATCAGCAGGCACACCTAATAATACGAAAGTTTTGAAGGCCCAATATGGTGAGCCTGGACCGTTGTAGTGCTCAGACATATAAAGATTTTCGTAACCATAGCCAATGCTTAAGACACCATCAGCTTTAGTCATAGCGAATTGTTGCCAATAATTAAGGTGATCAAAGATAATCGCCTTAATTTCACCCCAAGGTAAAACTTCAACATTGGTGAAGACACAGGCTGACCAAAATGCTACCTGTGCAAAACGATACGTTAAGCTACGACCAAAGGCAACGCCGGCGCCATCTCGATCGAACCAATACTTGAAGCTCTGTGCAAATTCTTGAGCACGCTTAACAAAACGAGCGGCACGCTGAGGATCTTCGGCAGCCATATAATGTGCATATAACAAGCCATAGAAATGCATCGCCCAAGGAATATAATAATCCATTTGATATTCATTGCCGTCATAATACCAGCCTTCTGGTAAGGCCATCGATTCCAAATCCACTAAATCCTGCGTCATGCGCTGACGGTCAGCTTTGCGCCCTAACTTAATCTCAGCAACATTAACTAAAACTCGGAAGAACCGCCAATTATTTTTATGAACACCGACGTGGTTAATTTGATCAATCCAATTGTAAATATTATCTTGATCATTAACCGTTAATTTATCCCAGAACTTCTCCTTCGTCTCAATTAATGTCACTGCGAAAGCGGCCATCTCAACAATTAATTGATCAAAGTCACGAATGTCACCCCAATAATATGGGCTCTCTGGATTAACTCCGTTGAGGATTGCGTCAGCGTAATAAGCAAAGTCGGCATTGTTCAATGTGCCGGCACCATACATTGGCCCAACTGCCCATAGATTACGTAAAAAGCCTTCTATTTGTGCTTGATCAACACTGTAATGGGTTGTGCTACTACCAAGATTCAAACGTCCGTTACCTTGTTGACGATATTGCTTAGTTGGATCAAGCAAACCGTTGAAAAAAGTTAACAATGTTGCGCGATCAACAATTTTTTCTGTCTTCAATCTTTTTAGCCATCCTTTACCAAATCAAAAACGATTTATTAAGTAAGCGTAGAATTCCTTCTATTAAGAAGTAATCGCCATAAACAATCTTAACATGAGTTTCTGCTGCCTGATGATACGAATGACTGACCATGCCAACAATGCCATCTTGATTAAGATCCCAATAGCACCAATGATCAACCGTTGCTCTCAGAATCTTTTCGGCGGCATGGCGGTACAATCCTGCTTCATATTCACCTACTTGATCGGCAATTTCTAACATACCGCAGGCCGCGCACAAACCAGCACTTGAATCATATTTTTTAGTTTCGTATGGTGCACGAAAATCAACTAAAGATAAATAATCTTCCTGACTGACATTGGCAATATAATAATGAGCAATCCGCTTCGCTGCGTCTAAATAACGCTGCGCCTTAGTATGATGATAACTCAATGCATAACCATACAACGCCCAAGCTTGTCCGCGCGACCAAGCTGATTGAGCATCATAACCTTGACCACCACGCAGACCTAAAAACTCACCAGTTTGCGGATCAAATGTTGCAACATGACCGACTGAATCGTCTGAACGAACCAAGCATTCCAATAAACGGTCGGCATGCCGCATACCAATTTCTTGATAACGAGGATCGTTGGTCTCACTAGTAGCCCAGAATAACAGTGAAATATTCATGAGACTGTCAACAATCGTCCAACCAGCACGCTCTGGCTGATTCCATGAACGAATGAAATTACCATTAACATTGAAGCGTCCTGCTAAAATATCAGCAGCGTGTAACCCCCGCTTACGAGCAGTTTCATCACCAGTTAAGCGATAATCTGCAACCGCACTGTGTAAGAACATAAAACCCACATCATGTTGTAATCCGTAATAATCAGCAAATGTTTGATCTAATAATACTTCAATTTTTCGAGCGTTATCTTTGTACGCCGTTTCAGCAGTCGCATGATAAAGTTGCCATAGACTACCAGCAAAGAACCCATTCGTCCACCAAGACACGTTTTCTGTTGCCATATTGTTATAGTGACCATCACGAACAAGATAGGGAATTTGGTTTTCATTACGCCGATTAACGACGCGCATTTTCTCGTCAATGCGTTTTAGGATGGTTGTCGCCCATTGTTGGGTTGTGGTGTTTTCGTTATTCGTACTCAAGATGAACTTGTTCCCCCTGCATCAATGTCTGCTATTTATAAGCGTTTTTTACCGTTAATTCTGGATAAGCGCCTTTAACTTCGTCGCCCAATTTCTTTAGGGCTTGTTCTTTAGTAATATTGCCAGCACCATAGTCCTTGATTAAATCGCCCATAAATCCACTAACAGTTGAATCATATTTAGTAACAATGTCTTTATAAGCAGCGTCTTGAACCTTTTGTTGTTTAGCATACATATCATAAACCTTTTGTTCGCCAAGTAATGGTTCTTTGTAACCACTATCTACTAGCTTTTTAGCAGCAAGTTTGCTCGATGGATAACCAACCTTAGACTTCTGATCGTTATAAAGATTATCTGTGTTGACAGTCTGTGACTTGATGTAATTCCAAGCACTCTTCTTATGTTTAGAAGTCTTAGTCATGAAGAAGTAACTACCGCCACGTGCATAACTCATTGTTGGTTGTGTAACTCCCCAGTTACCAGCACCAGATTTGTCAGTAATTTGTGGAACTAACTTAGATGAGAAGCCCCATGTTGGTAAGAAGCTAACGAAGAACGTATTGCTATTGTAACCTGCTTGATAAGCCTCGTCTTCTGCTTGACTAACAAACATCTTATCTTGATACCAAGTCTTGGTTGTATCAAAAATTTTAGCCATATCTTTGGTAATTGTAAATGTGTTGTTCTTGACATATGGTGTTTTACGCTGTGCGAATAATAAGTTTGTTGAATCTACTGTGTTACCAAACAACTTAGTTTTGCCATCATATTTAGCCTTAAGTTTGTTATTAACTGTTTTCCATTTGTCTAAAGTATTTAAGCTCTTAGCAACCTCGGCTGGATCATCAGTACCTAAAATATCCTTAGCAATCTTACGGTTGTAGAACATCATGCCAATGGGCTCTTCACCAGTCATACCAACTAAGTTACCCTTAGGATCAAGTCCTAATTGATAAACATCATTGAATGTGTTCTTCTTATATTTGGCAGCATCAGATTTGAACGTTTCTGAATAATTAACCGTTACACTCGTTCGTGCAGCCCAGTCTTTAACGAAGTCACGTGAAACGATGAAAACATCAGGCGCGGTTGAAGGATCATTGACTTGTTGTTTTAATTTTTTGTCAAAATCAACTGTCGGAACAACGACAACTTTAACCGTTTTACCAGCTTTCTTTGCCCACTTCTCAGCACTTTCCTTCATAACGTTAGATGAAGTCCAGATTGTGATTGGACCCTTCTTATCTTCATCAGTAACTTTTGCGGCGCTAGCTGAACCTGATTTGCTACTGCTATCTTTTGAGCTACTGCTACACGCGGTTAATACTGCTGTACTCAAGAGAATTGTGCTTGCGATAATCAAATGCTTCCAAAAACTTTTTTTCATAATTAACCTCTCCTTATAAGGTGACTACCCTTTGTCGCCACCGGCATTTACACCGTCAATAATGTAACGAGAAAACATGAAGAAAACAATCATAATTGGAACAACTGAAATTGCAATTGCAAGGTACATACCACCAACCGTTCGGTCTTGAGCATCAGCGTTCAACGCACGAATAATTAATGGCAAAGTGAATTTCTTTGGATCAGAAAGTAAAATCAAAGGCATCATATAATTATTCCAACTTGCAATGAAGCCTGTAATACCCATTGTAAAAATGGCGGGAGAAAGCATTGGTAAACCAATTCTATTAAAAATCATAAACTCACTCGCACCATCAATTCTTGCTGATTCAATCGCACTTCTTGATAAGGCTGTCTCGGCATACTGTTTAATAAAGAAAACGGTTGTCGCCGAGGAAATTGATGGTAAAATCAAAGGCCAGAATGTATTAACCATATTCAACCCTTTGCACATTTTGTAGAAACCAACGATACTAACCTGCCCAGGAATCATCATGATCACAAGCAGGATTGTAAAGATAACCCCTTTACCGCGAAAATCATAAGCAACAAAACCGTAAGCAGTTAACGCTGAGAAGTAACATGTTAACAGTGTGCTAAACCCAGAAATAATCAAACTATTTTTAAATGCCGCAATGACATCAACACGTTGCTGAATTTCACGAAAGTTCTGGGCAATATTATTACCTGGGAAAAATGAAAAGCCAGAAACAATGTCACCTGTGCTACGGGTTGCGTTAGTCAGCATTAAATAAAATGGTGCAAAACTGACAAGTGCTAACAAAATCAGACAGACGTACATGCCAACTTTTCTAGAATGGATTTTTTGATGATTTAATTTAACATCTGCCTCATTATTCATGATTTTGATTTACCTCCTCTAAAGCGACCAATGAAGACAACTAAAGAAATAATGACAATGAAGAAGAATAAGTAATACGATATTGCCGCTGAATAACCATAGTTGTTATATTGGAACGCCGTATTGTAGAGATACATGACAACAGTCAATAATTTACCCTGAGGAGCACCAGAACCACCAGTCAAGATTTGTTGAACATCGAAACTTTGTAAACCACCAATCATTGATGTTAAGAAAACATACAATGTTATTGGACGAAGTAACGGCATCGTAATCTTCCAGAAAATGTTCCAAGAATTCGCACCGTCGATTCTTGCAGCTTCATACAAGCTTGGTGAAATTGCAGTCATTCCCGCCATAACCATAATCATGGTATTGCCATAATACATCCACCAGTGGATGAAACCGACGGAACCTTGTGCAAAAATTGGGTTTGACAAAAAGTTAATTGAATCATGAATCAAACCGGTTTTCAATAAGAACTGATTTAGCAAACCTGATGGATAACTTAAAAATTGGTTAAACAATGCGGAAATTGAAACGGCTGTTACTAAGCGTGGTAAATAGTACAACGCTCGCAACGCACCTTTTGCCTTAATTCGGTTATAAGAAAAAATTGCGGATAATGCAAAGGCAAAGATAAATTGTGGAATAACACCCATAACCCACATAATCAATGTATTTTTCAATGCTTCATAAAATTGTGGATCTTTAAAAACTCGCATGTAGTTTACTGACCCGATAATTTGTGGATCCGCAAAACCATCGTATGACGTAAAACTTAAGTACAATGTATAAAGGATTGGATACAATCCAAAAATTAAAAAGACAATGAAGAACGGTGCGATGAAGAAGTAGCCATAATAATTTTTATCAAGTTTACTGTGACGCTTCCGACTCACTTTTTTTTGCGACACCTTTGAAAAATTTACCGTTTGCTGCATTATAACCTCCCCTTTCGCAGCGGATGACTTTTCAAATACGAAATTATTACAGTTATCGCATAAATTAAAGCCGCTACTGCAATGATGTATCTTAGAATCTGATTGATTGGTAATTGCCATATCAGCAGTAACATGATGATAAATGTCACAATCTCGCATGGAAACTTCCAGCCCTCATATCTGTCTGGAATGATGAAGCCTGAAAGAATCAATGCAATGACGAGAAAAAAGTCATTTGTCCACCTCCACGATGTATTGAAATCGAAAATATAATTTTAAAATTTAAACGTTTAAACTATAACAGCAATTTAATGTGTTATAATTATAGCAATCAATCTTAAGGAGTACCCAGTGCTAATGACCGCCAAAAAAGCAACACTTAAACAAATCGCAAGGCTTGCAAATGTCTCTGTCGCAACTGTCTCTTATGTCATGAACGGTCGCGATATTGTAAGCAAAGTCACAAAAGAAAAAGTCCTTGCAATTGCCAATCAACTAAACTATACACCTGACATTATGGCTCAAAGTCTGCGCACACAAAACTCGAAGCTTGTTTTCGCCTTAGTCAACACACTATCAAGTGTATTTAACACGAGTATTTTGTCAGAAATAGAAGAAGACTTTGAACAACGAGGTTATCAACTTCTAGTCTTACAAGGTGAGCTACCAGCTGTACTTAAAACTAATATTTTTGATGGTGGCATCATTTTAAACCGTGATTTTCCAACTGATCAGTTAGAAACGCTAACCGATCTTTTTCAAAATAAAATAATACTATTATCTGACATCGATCGTCTTAATAACTCCAATGTTGTTCAAATGGACAATACATTGGGCATGGAATTAGCCGTGTCTGAAATCTATAAGTCACGACATCAACGAGTTTGTTTTATTCAAGGTCTGCCAACTTCGGCCAATGACATTGAACGTTATTCTAGTGCGGAAAAGGCATATCAGCAGTTGTATCAACGCGATGATTTCCAAATTCGCATTTTCGATGCGCACTTTATAACTGAAAATGCCTATTCAATTGCAAAGCATTTATTAGAAAATCAACTTTATGATGCGTTTGTTTGCTTCAACGACGGCATGGCTCTTGGTGTTTATCAAGCTGCTGCGGATCTTAATTTAACTGTGGGCAAAGACATTAGTGTAATTGGTTTCGATAACAGCTTCTTTGCTAAACACTTAACACCAGCACTAACAACCATTAACATTGATAAAAAACTATGGGCTCATGAAATTGTTAATAGTTATTTGACCGTTTCTCAGCCAAATCACCAACAAAAGATTACTGTTCCAACCACATTGATGCAGCGACATTCGATTGCCTTTGCAAAACCAAATTAATTGGTTAGTACAAAAAATGAATCAAAATCTAAGTAGTGTTGCTAATTAATAAGATCGCTCAGCTTGACCAGATTTTTGGTCGAACAGAGCGATCTCGTTAAAACCTTCGCGTTTGAGTTTTTATCCTACGGTAAGATAAACAAACAGAATTACAATTTTATCTCATTTTTTTAAACTTCATTCATGCCATTTACTAAAAGAGTTGTTCTTTGCCCTGCTCAATATAACCAACATCGTCCATAGCTGCTACTTTAATACCGTCGGCTTCTGGAACGAGAATGGAAACACTGGCGTTGTGCAATGGCTCGGTCAATTGTTGGCCTAATGTATTCAAGATGGTCGTAATCGCATTGCCATGAGAAACAATCAGAACTTTTTCATATTGACTTTGTTTTGCTGCATTGATGACAGACTGCAAGCCGTGCATCAATCGCTTTTGTAAAACAACGTAGCTTTCACCTTCTTCAGGTGTTTGCGCATTGAATTTAGTCGCAATCCCGTCAGCAAGATCGCGCATGGTTTTGTGATAAGTAGTTACTGCGGCGCGATACGAGTCGATCTTGAATAATTCTTGAGACATGACATTTGCTGTTTCGCCCTCAAAATAGCCGAAACATTCTTCTCGAAAATCCGCACTCGTTTGCAAAGTTAGCTCATCTTGGTGAATTTCATGTAAAACTAACTTAGCCGTTGTGACAGCGCGTGTTAGATCGCTGCTATAAGCAGCATCAAAACGTAAATTCTGTTGGTTTAAGCCACGGCCTAAAGCAATCGCATCCGTACGTCCCTTAGTCGTCAACAAAGCATCCGACCAGCCTTGAGCTCGATTCGTTCGATTTAATAAAGTCTGACCATGACGCGTTAAATAAATTTGCAATGAACTAAATCCCTTTCTATTATTGCTAACGTATTGAAAAATATGTGACGATACAATGACGTGCACTAAAACTGTTATTCTGTGGTTCTCCGCGCTTGCACAAAGGTTGGATACGGGGTGTAGCGCGTGCCGTGAGGGAAAATAAATACTTTTGCTGGAACGTAGTGGTAAACCCACTTGATTAGGATAGTGGCAACTAAAACTGTTTTGTTGTCGTTCTTCACGCTTACGCAAAAGTTGTATACGGAACGTGTGCGTTGCCGTGGCGGCGAAAGAATACTTAGCGCCGGAACGTAGTGGGCATTGCTTGAAGCCAATTTTTGCAAAATTGTCTTCAAGACAGGTCTTGTTTGTAAGTAATAAATTACTAACAACAATTTCACCACTGAGCGGTATTTATTTTCCCTCACTAGGCAAGCAAGAGGGCAACCTTTGCGCAAGCGCTGAATTGATGAGTGGGTGAATATGCCCCAATTTTGAGAAGCATAAACTTGAAGTTTAGTTGCACTAATGCACATTCGTCAGTGCCGGAGGAAAATCGCGGTCAGCCGCGTCATTCTTGTTAGTGGTTTACCACTTACAAGAAAGTTTGTATTTGAGACAAATTTATTTGGCTCAAATCAAACTCGCAGCGTTCCACCAGCGCATTTTCCGTAGGCACGGAGAACCGCAACATAATAGTTCTAGTTTCTAGCACCTTAAATCAGTGGATTATGGCCTACAATTCCAAATACTCTGCTAAGAACCGACCAACGCCATCTTCATCGTTACTTAATGAAAGTTGACGTGGCACACGGCCGAGAATTTTAGGATTGGCGTTTTTCATCGCTAAACCTAAACCGGCGTAATTCAACATTTCAAGATCATTATCATCGTCACCAAAAGCAATCACATCTTGTTGCTTGAAACCCAACTTTTGCGTGACAAAATCAAGCGCAACTGCCTTATTAATATGCTCGGTGACAACTTCTAGAGCCGCATTTTCACCACTCCAGGAACCCCAACTTTGTACGCTAACCGGAAATTTTTTCGCTTGAATGGCAGTCCGTAACGCTGGAACATGACTTTCTTCCACAAACATTGTCACTGAAATTGGTGCCTGTTGCAATGGATCTTTTCCTAATAAATGTTCAGGATGTGGCATGTCTGGCAAGAACGGCAAATTTGTATAAGGGCGATCCGCCAATAACATCTTTTTACCCTCAGCGACCATCACTTTAATTGGGAAATCAGCGCGCAACGACAACAACGAGCTAACAGTTTGTGTCGGCAAGGTTTGCATATACTCGTATTCCCACGCTTGATGAGGAACATGCACTAAGGCACCATTGAAATTAATCATCGGTGTCTGCAATTGTAGTTCATCATAAATCGGTTCACTAATGCTATCAGGACGGCCAGTGGCAACAATCACTTTGTGCCCTGCCGCTTGTGCTGCTTGCAAAACATTTTTCGTCAGTGGTGAAAGTCGACCTTCTTGATTAAGCGTCGTGCCGTCTAAGTCTAACGCGATTAATTTCGGTGTCAAAATGTTCCTCCTGAAAATTCTAATAGTCTTAGTTTAGCCAATAATCAATGTAACGGCAAGATTTATTCGCAAAAAGCGGACTAACACTGCAAGTTGTTTGAAAACTATTACTGAATTGTTTAAAATCGACTGCGTAAATTTAGAAAATTGCGGTAAAATAAAGCCAATAATGAAATCGATTTCTTGGGGGAATTAATAAAATGTCTCACGATAATTTAGCCGCTTTACCAGGTAACGCAGTAAAATATGCACCAAAGAATGCCGTACACTTGCCCAATTCACCATTAGCAAATCAACATGTTGCTTTTTTAGGCTCCTCAATTACACTTGGTGCTGGATCACTTGATCAATCGTTCGTCGACTACTTGGTGTCCCAAGACAATCTAATTGCCGTCAAATCGGCCGTTAATGGCACCACATTGGCCGGCAAGAGTACAAATGGTTATCTTACCCGTCTACAAGATGAAATTCCACAAAACGTCAATTACGACGCTTTTGTCTGCCAACTTTCCACTAACGATACCCGTCATGATAAACAACTGGGCCAAATTAGCGCGGGTAACCAATTAACTGACTTTGATGTTGAAACAACCACTGGCGCACTGGAATTAATTTTGGCATATGTTCAACAACATTGGCATTGTCCAGTTCTATTTTACACGTGTTTACGCACCGATAAAGACACCGATTATCAACTGTTAATCCAACAATTATATGAATTAACAGATAAATGGGATTTTGAAATATTAGATTTAAACCATGACACTGAAGTGCAACAAGAAACAACCGCCCATCCCGCCGCCATGCTCGACGACGCCCACCCCACCCAATTAGGCTATCGCGACATTTGGACACCACGATTCAGAAAAATTTTAACCGAAATGATCGCCACCAAAAACTAGAGTGCGAAAAGCAACGGGTTGGCGGTATGAATTTAAACAGGAAGATCATTGCGTGTCAACGCAAGGAGATTCATGCTTAAATTCACTTCCGCCAGTTGCTTTGAGCACGTTTCAGTCAGAGTGCGAAAAGCAACGGGTTGGCGGTATGGATTTAAACGGGAAGATCATTGCGTGTTAACGCAAGGAGATTCACGCTTAAATACATGACACCCAGTTGGCTTGAGCACGCCTCAAACAAGAAACCGACATTTTCATCCCGGCCCCAAACAAAAACGCTGAGGACATTTCAATGCTAATCCCCAGCGTCTCTTAATCATTTTTGACCAACTATGACGACTCAGCTCTGTTTACGATCTTGCTTGATTAGAATTGTCAGTGACGCCAACAAGACCATTGCCACTAAAATAAAGATTCCGACTCGTAAATCCCCGTTGTTAAATAAATTACCACCGAAGGCATAAATAAATGCAACTGGTAAACTACCAATAATCACTGGTAACCAAAGTTGGCGTAGTGTGTAATTCAAATGCAGCGCGGTGACATCGACAAATAATGTTGAAATAAACGGTACGCTGTAGCCAATTGTTAGCCCTAATAACGGTTGGTGCATTTTAGCAATGTCGTCAATAATTCGTGAATCATGAGCTGCAATTCTGCGCGATAGTCCGGTTAATTCGAAGATGCCAATAACGGCTAAATTTCCCAAACTAATACCCACCGCATTAATGAGGCCACCAATTAAACCACCATAACCGACACCAATTGCAATACAGACAATTGAAATCGGCATGAATGGTATCGCCGTCATGACCGCAATCAATGTAATAATTAACGTCAAAACGAATGGGTCGCGTTGATGTTGGCGAATCGAGCGCAATAAACGTTGACCGGTTGCTTGCTGCGTTTCTTTAGAGCTATGCAAAAACGCTTGAATCTCATTTTCAAAATGGTGATATATGCCATAGATCAAGACTAAAACCAATCCGGCTGCTAAAGCGTATAATAAGATGCGTCGCAATGTTTTCATATTTACTCCAAATCATTAATTCTTAAATCACGCTAACTTTATTTGTCACTCGCTACTGTTAATTATGGACTAGTTCTAGTCATAAATATAGCCAAATGGATAAACGACTCGTTGCTGACGATAATTTATCAGACAGCATCGTTGATAGTGTGTTGAAAAATAGATCGCAATTGGGAGGTACGTCATGATTGAGTTAACGGACCAGATTTTGACACAAGTGATTACACCACGCCAACCAGAAACCCACAAAGGTAATTATGGTCGAGTGTTAGTTATCGGTGGTGCAAAACTTTATGGTGGTGCAGGGATTTTAAGTGCCAGTGCCGCTTTATTAACTGGCGCAGGATTAATTACTCTTGCTTCGGATGCTGTTAATCGCAATGCCTTGCACGCGCGCCATCCAGAAATTATGTTTCTGGATTGGGCTGACACTGCAACGTTATTGGATCTGATCAAACAAGGTGACGTGATTGTCATTGGACCTGGATTAGGCTTAGATGCGACAGCTCAAGACTTGCTCAATTTAACACTCAGCCATGTTCACGCCATGCAAACATTGATTGTTGACGGGTCAGCCTTGACGTTGATTGCCGAACAACAGATTGACCTTGACTGCCCCGCCCAAATTATTCTGACCCCACATCAAGAAGAATGGCATCATCTTGCCAAGATTGAAATTGCTAAGCAGACTCCTGCAACTAATCAAAAAGTACTAGCAGAGAAATTTCCTGCAACAACGATTCTAGTCTTGAAACAACATCGCACCGAAATTTACGCCAATGGTGAAATTTATCAGAATACTAGCGGTACAGCAGCTATGGCAACCGGCGGAATGGGCGATACATTAACCGGAATTTTAGCTGCTCTGATTGCTCAATTTAAAGCACCATTATCGGCAACTCTCGCCGGTGTTTATTTACATGGTTTAGCTGGTCAATTAATTGGTGAAGAACAATATGTCGCCCTTCCTAGCGATTTAATCGAACAAGTTTCAGGGCTGATGAAAAAATATAGTGAAATAACTGAACAACAATCTAAAGTGGGATTTATTAATTAAAAAACTAGAACAATTGGTTTTTTGTGTCACGACAACAGCCAACCAATGAAACTCAGATATTGATCTCGATACCATTAGGTTCACGAACAAGGAATGACAAAATCGTAGTCCCTACTTGCTTAAAAGATTGTACTTCTAATACAACATGTTATAATAAAGATATAAAAAGAAGCCTTGCGCCAACAAGACTTCTTCTAGTAGATCCGTTTAAAGACGGTTAACATCCATTTGAAACGTTATAATCGCTCAAACTTCGTCAAAAATTTCTTGGGCGGTTATTTTTTATTGTCTTTGAGAAGTTCAACCACAACTTTAATTAGAGTGAGAATTAATATCCCAAAACTAATCATCAGTTGTAGTGCTTCCGATACTGACAAAGGTGCGCCTCCTTTCAACCAAAGTTTCAATACCATTCATAGGCATCAACTTCTTTCGCATCGGGATTTGCCAACCGCCTTCAACTTGTTCTACTGATTCAGATTGTAACATGGTAAGCGCTTAATTAATAGCCGCATTTAGTAACATTCTCTGCACAGCAATTATACTGAAATAACAATTAGAAAATGCTCATAACAACAAATGATCCGCAAAATTGTAGTCCTCATTGCTTAAAAGACTGTACTTCTAATACAACATGTTACAATGAAGGTATAAAAAGAAGCCTTGCGCCAACAAGATTTCTTCCAGTAGATCCGTTTAAAGACGGTTGGCTTAATTTGAATGGTAACCACCCAAACTCGTCAAAAGTTGCCTGGGCGGTTATTTTTTATTGTCTTTGAGAAGTTCAACCACAACTTTAATTGCTCAAAACAGGACTGGCAAAATTGTCAGTCCTGTTTTGATACCGTTAAATTCGGCGTAGTGCTGCTAATTCCGACTCGGTTAATTCATGAAACTGCCCTTGCGGTAAATCTGTTAAACGTAAGGGACCAAACGCTACTCGCTCCAATTGTAAAACTTCGTGGTCAAAGGCAAGTAGCATGCGCTTGACTTGATGATACTTTCCTTCAGTAATTGTTAATTCAACTTGGGTTTGTTGCTGCTTCACATCGCGTTGAATAATCTTCAACTGAGCCGGTTGCGTTGTGAAATCACTTAACTTCACACCTTTGGCCAAAATTGCAACCAACTCATCAGCAACAAGTCCAGATACTAACGCGCGATAAGTCTTCGTCACGTGGTACTTAGGTGCCAATAAACGATGTGCCAACTGACCATCATTCGTAAGTAACAACAAGCCCGTTGTGTCACGGTCCAAACGACCAACCGGTGCCAAATCACGATAATGAGGCAAATCAATTGGCACCAGATCCATTATTGTTTGTGCACGACTATCTTTAGTCGCCGTCAAATAACCAGCCGGCTTATTTAACAAATAATATTGAAATGGTTGGTATCCAACAATTGTTCCTGCTACGTTAACCACATCTGTATCTTGAACGTTGCGGCCGACATCTTTAACAATGGTCTCGTTAACCATTACTTGTCCTTTTTTAATCAGGACTTTGACCTCTTTGCGACTGCCTAAACCACTTTCACTAAGTCGGCGATCTAATCTCATTTAATATGCAACCTTTCACGTAAGCCACCAACGCGCGCACCAACAATCGCGTCGGCAATCCGGGTTCTAAGCACTAAGTAACCGTAAACTAATACACCTAACATCACTGCAATTGCCAAAACGACCGCCGAAACAATTTTACGTTCAATTGGTAAGAAGTGACCTAAAACTTGGACTGCGCCGAACGTAACCACGAACATCGCAATCGAAAAGCCCAACAACGCCAGTGCACGGCGAGCCGTTTGTTGCAGTTTAAAATGAAAATTACGGTATAGCGAATCAATCATTAACCAACAAGTGACAATCATGCCGATCGTCGTAGCAATTGTGGGGCCATAAACATTAAAAATAGCGATCATGGGATACTGCATCGCAAATTTAATCGTAATTCCAACCACCAAAAAGCCCATCGCTTTACCATTTTGATACAAGCCTTGCAAAATTGCAGCCAACGCGGTGAATAAGCCTAAGAAAATAGCCGAATACGCGCTCAGAATCAAGACGCGGGTGCCTAAAGCATCGTAACTATAGAAAAGTGTGTACAATGGTTTGGCAACGGCAGCCATTCCAAAAGCAGCGGGTAACATCACAATTAAAAATAATTGCAGAATATTCGCAATTTGTTGCGCCATATCTTTCTTATCACCACGCGCATATGCACCAGATAACAATGGAATCGCCGCTGTGGCCATGGCAGATGCAAATGAAATGACAATCATCACTAATTTATTCGCATTAAAGTTAAAAATCGCAAAGAAAATATCTAATTGCTTCTCACTGACCAGATAGAACTGATGCATCATGCCGTAAAAAGTATATTGATCAATTAATTGAAAAATACTAATGCCAGAACCAAGGATAATAAAGGGCAATGATTGTTGGACGATTTCAACAATCAACTGGCGCGGTGAAACGCGAACGTCATCATTAGAACCCGCGATCAAATGATTGAAGTTCTTACGTTCACGTAAATAAAACCAGACCAAAGTTAAAATACCAAAAATTGCACCGATAAATGCAGCGAAAGTCGATTGCACAACAGCAGCAACATAATTACCATGGCGCATTTCCATGATAATATAGGTCGCGCCTAACAGGTAAATAATCCGCGCTAACTGCTCCACAAATTGTGAAACTGCGGACGGCGCCATTTGCGAGTAGCCTTGGAAGTAACCGCGAAAAATACTTAGAAACGGAATAATCAAAACTGCAGCACTAAGCGAGCGATAGACGGGAATTTCTTGCGGGCTTTGTGCGTAAAGTGGCGCAGCAAAATACATAATGCCAGCGGACACAACCCCTAAGACCAGCATTAATTTAACGCCAGTTTTAAAGAGGCGCTGGCCAACCCGATACTCATTCAACGTGTTGTAATGTGCCACTTGTTTCGCAACAGCCCCAGGAATTCCGGCTGTGGAAATCAGCAGGAAGATACTATAAATGTTGTAACCTTTACCAAATAACGAATTCGCCAAGTTACCGGTTTGAGCATCGCCAATCATTGGCAGCCACAACATAATATAAACTGCGCCTAAAATTCGCGAAAAAATACTGCCAGCAGTAATCCAAGCAGATCCCTTAACTAAACTAGCTTGACTATCGGCAGCATTATTTTGGGCCGCTTGCGATGTTCGTGTTGAATGATCAGATTCCCGTGCCAAGTGATTACCCCTTTGATGGTTTGAAAAATTATTTTATGTTCATATTTGAATAGTCTACATTGTAACCTAAATCTCAACCTATTAAAACTTTCGTTGTGTATATTTAAGCATGTTTTAAATATGTCAGTCGATTTGGCAACTTTGAGTTGATTTTTTGTAACGACTACTTGTAATGTTAGATTTTTTTCGAGTTTGCATTACTTGTGGAACATGATGCGTTGGCGTGATGGCGAGAAGATGTTTGGTGCTAGAACGTAGTGGAAACTAAAAACTATTTTGTTGCGGTTCTTCACGCTTGCACAAAGGTTGGATACGGGGTGTAGCGCATGCCGTGAGGAAAAATAAATACTTTCGCTGGAACGTGGCGGACACTGCTTCCTCACTAAACAAGCAAGCTGGCAACCTTTGCGCAAGCGCTGAATTGACGAGTGGTTGAGTTGTCTCCTCTAAAATTTTTAGAAGTACAAATTTGAAGTTGAATCACACCACATCTCTTTTGTCAGTGCCGGAGGGAAATCGCGGTCAGCCGCGTCATTCTTGTTAATGGTTTACCATTTACAAGAAAGCTCGTATTTAAGACGAATGGGTTTTGATTCGGCTTAAATCGACGCTCGCAGCGTTCCACCAGCGTATTTCCCGTAGGCACGGAGATCAGCAACATAACAGTTCTAGGGTTTGCCACCTACAATAAAACTTGGGTTTGAGATGAATCAATTTTTATTCGGCGCAAATCAAAATCGTGCTTAAAAAAGTGCCGACGCAGCTATTCAGCTGACGTCGGCACTTTTAGTAATAGCACTATTTTATTTCACAACAATATTGACAATCTTACCGGGAATGACAATCACTCTAACAATTTGTTTACCGTCAGTGAATTTCAAAACTTTTTCGTCATTCAACGCTAAATCTTCTAACGCTTCATGATCAATATCTTTAGCAACTTGGATCTTCGACCGTAATTTACCATTGACTTGAACGATAATTTCGACCGTGTCGTCAACTAAGAATTTCTCGTCATAAGTTGGCCATGCAACATAAGTTAACGTTTCTTGATGGCCCAGTTTTTCCCAAATTTCTGCCATCATGTGTGGCGCAATTGGTGCTAACAATTTAACGAAGCCTTCCACATATTCGACGGGCAACGCGTCAACCTTATAGGCTTCATTGATAAAGACCATTAGTTGAGAAATACCGGTGTTAAAACGTAGCGCTTCGAAATCATCGGTGACTTTTTTGACCGTTTGGTTGTAAATCTTATCTAAGCGATGATCGTTAATTGTCGTAATGCGATCACGCAACTTATCATCATCATCAATAAATAAACGCCAAACACGATCTAAGAAGCGGCGTGAACCAGCTAAACCATCTTCACTCCAAACAATTGACGCATCCAATGGTCCCATGAACATTTCGTAAACCCGCAACGTATCAGCACCGTACTGTTCAACCACTTCGTCCGGATTAACGACATTGCCTTTCGACTTGGACATCTTTTCGTGGTTGTCGCCCAGAATCATGCCTTGATTGTACAATTTTTGGAATGGCTCTGGCGTTGGTACAACACCTAAGTCATAAAGAAACTTGTGCCAGAAACGTGCATACAGCAAGTGCAAAGTTGCATGTTCAGCGCCACCAATATAAAGATCAACTGGTAACCAATCTGCGAGTTTGTCAAAATCAGCTAATTTTTTAGAATTATGGGGATCAATGAAACGTAAGTAATACCATGACGAACCAGCCCATTGCGGCATCGTGTTGGTTTCACGACGTCCTTTACGACCGTTGGCGTCAACAACATTAACCCAATCTTTTAAGTTTGCCAATGGACTCTCGCCGGTACCTGATGGTTTAATATCGTCAGTCTTTGGTAAGCGTAATGGTAATTGATCTTCAGGAACAAGTGTTGTTTCGCCGTCTTCCCAATGAATAACTGGGATTGGTTCACCCCAGTAACGTTGCCGACTGAATAACCAGTCCCGCAATTTAAAGTTAATTTTGCGGCGTCCGATTTGTTTCTCTTCAAGCCAAGCAATCATTTTCTTAATTGCGGCATCTTTACCTAAGCCATTTAAGAAATCAGAATTAATATGCTGACCATCGCCGGTAAAGGCTTCTTTTGTCAGATCGCCGCCTTCAAGAACTGGTTTGATCGGCAAATTAAATTTCTGAGCAAATTCATAATCGCGCGTATCGTGAGCAGGAACGGCCATGATAGCACCAGTACCATAACTAACTAATACATAATCTGAAATCCAAATTGGTAACTTCTCACCATTAGCCGGATTAATCACGTAAGCACCGGTAAAGACGCCGGTTTTATCTTTGGCTAAATCAGTCCGTTCCAAATCACTCTTATGGCTGATTTCGTCTTTATACGCGGCAACGGCTGCTTTTTGTTCTGGAGTCGTAATCTGATCGACTAAGTCATGTTCAGGCGCCATCACAATATATGAAGCACCGAATAACGTATCAGGTCGGGTTGTAAAGACTGTAAAAGTATACTTCTGCTCGGTTGCATCGGTTGCAACGTCAAAATTAATTTCTGCACCGTCAGAACGGCCAATCCAGTTGCGTTGCATTTCTTTAATATTTTCCGGCCAATCAACTAAATCTAGATCATCGATTAATCGTTGGGCGTAAGCCGTGATCTTCAACATCCATTGACGCATTGGCTTACGATAAACTGGGAAGCCGCCACGTTCAGTCTTACCATCAATCACTTCTTCGTTCGCGACAACCGTTCCTAAATCTGGACTCCAGTTGACGGCAACTTCAGCTTCATAAGCAAGGCCTTTTTTGTACATTTGTTCAAAAATCCATTGGGTCCACTTATAGTAACTAGGATCTGTGGTATTAACTTCTCGATCCCAGTCATAAGAGAAGCCTAACGAATTAATTTGCCGCTTAAAATTGGCAATATTTTCTTCAGTGAACTTACCTGGCTCATGACCGGTTTGCAAAGCATATTGCTCAGCTGGTAAGCCAAAAGCATCCCACCCCATTGGATGTAAGACATTGTAACCTTGCGCCCGTTTCATTCGAGCCGTGATATCGGTTGCGGTATATCCCTCTGGATGACCGACGTGTAAGCCTTGTCCTGATGGATAGGGAAACATATCTAAAGCATAGTAATTCTTCTTGTTTGCATCTTCAGTGGTCTTAAATTCGTGAGCTTGTTGCCAACGGTGCTGCCACTTTTTCTCAACAACGGTGTGATTATATGTCATGTTGCGACCTCCATATTTTTAATATTTAAAGTTCAAATTAACTGAAAATTGTCACTGTGGTCTCCAGAAATCTTAGTAGAAATTATCGTTTGCGTGCTTTCGCGTCTTAAAAATGTGCTATGAAGCAACTGCTGGTGCGAAATTCAAATGGAAATCTCGCTGCATTGGCATGCATCAATCTTTCTATTTAAATTTAGACAGTCAACCCGACTTTCTTCGCACTCTACAAAAAGCGTCCTATAAGCATATGCTCATAGGACGCGCGACCGTGGTGCCACCTAGATTTGGAATTAACCCTCTCAACCATTAACGCTGGCACACGCTCGACTCTACTAATTTCAAGTTAAGATCCGCTGAACGAGTTCGCCATATTGTCTGATGAGTTCTCACTAACCACTCACTCCCTGAACAAAACCAACATAGCTACTATTTTCAGTAAGATTACACCACTTAATATACACCAGATGCTCTAAAAAAATCAAGTTCGACTTCATTTAACATTAGGTTTATGTCGTTTAACATCAGATTTAACCAATTAGTTTTTTTATCTCACTCACCAAAAGTATCATGCAGCTTAGTCAGGTTCAACATGACTGCCAAATTCACTACAACTATTCACAATATCGTCAAAAAGTCACCTAATCTTTGCAGCCCGATCACATTATCATGCCGATTAATTCATAAATCTCAGCTATTCTAATCCTAGTTAAAGTTGGCAGTGAAACGAATACCGAATTGCGTCTGCTGAATATCTAAGTTGCGCCGTTGGAAAAACTTTGGCAGCGCCAAACGGCAACACTAAGGCAATCAAACTTGGTTTTTCTCCACTGACAACGATAAGATAACAGGAATTGCCAGTTTCTTTCAATTCCCGCGATCTAATTAAAGGGATGAATTGCATTTGAGTCGAAGAAAAAGACATCAGCATAAATTATTATTGGGCCTAATCCTAGTTGTGCTCGTGACTACCGCCTTAATCTACCGTCATCAGATTCAAGCAACGAGCACTAACAGCACAACCACGAGTTCAACTAGCACGACCAAGACCGTTGTGACTAAAGTTGCACAGAAATTGACCACCAATAAATCCAGCACCGTCACCAAAAAAGCTGCCCAATTAAAAAACGCTTGGCAAAAAATTCTCGCTACCACTAACAGTCGCGTTGAAATTGCCGTTTACGATCAGAATACCGATCATACTTACCAACTGGCTAACGTCAACGCCACCACTGCAATCAAAACGGCTAGCATTGTCAAAGTCAGTGTCCTAACCGAATTGTTGAAGCAAAATATGGCAGGCACCTTAACGCTAAACAGTACTGACGAAGCCTATGCCAAACAAATGATTACCGAAAGCGACAATAATGCCACCACTTATTTATTGAGTAATCGATTGGGAGGCAACACGTCTATTCAAAATGTTTTTGCCGATTTAAAAATGACTAATTCTACGGCCAATGCTGCCGCCTGGTGTTACACAACCACCACCGCGTCAGATCAATTGAAATTACTCAACGCCATTTATTACAACGATGATAACTACCTGGCGACCAATTCCCGTGCCTATATTAAAAACCTCATGGCTGCCGTTGATACAAGTCAAGATTGGGGTGTCTCTGCAGGCGCAACCAGCTACCAGGTCAAAAATGGTTGGTTAGACGATCAGGACGGCAGTTGGATTATTAATAGTA
Source organism: Lapidilactobacillus bayanensis (assembly GCF_003946695.1). Classification (GTDB taxonomy): domain Bacteria; phylum Bacillota; class Bacilli; order Lactobacillales; family Lactobacillaceae; genus Lapidilactobacillus; species Lapidilactobacillus bayanensis. Next base: position 42,642 of record NZ_RHOX01000004.1, read on the forward strand.
TTGGTCATATTTCCGCAACTTCAACTGACGACGCCGACTACACCATCGCCATTCTCACCGATCAAAATACAAGTGAAAGTTCTGGCATCACTTTAATCGAACAACTGGCTAAAGTCACCAATACAATCTTAAATAGCTAATTGCAAATCGACATGCTGAAGTATCTGCTGATCACTAATAGTGGCGCGACACGCCAAGTCACCTGTCCTGATGAAAACTAACAGCATGCATTAGCTGCTAAGGCTCATCAGATAATCGACGCCATCAAAAGCAGCGCGTCATTAATTATTCATGACGATATCCTAATGTTTATCCTGTTAAATCAATTAAACAGATACAAACAGACCGATATTTGCTCGCGAGCAGCCGAAACATCGGCTTGTTTGTATTTGCTTTTTTTACCTTCTTGAGTAATTATTCGGAATTGGGTGATTATTATTGTAAAAGTTACACAAATGTAACATAAAATATGCAGAAGCCTCAGAAAATTTCGTAACAATTGTTTATACTATGTTTATGATCTTATTTTGGTGGTGACGTGATGACAAAGGTTCATCGAGTAGACTTGGTAATTTTAATTTTCTTAGCGTTAATTCTGAATTATATTTTCGCGGGCAACATGTTTTCTGGTTCAATTGTGGCGGTTGACTTGATTTTCGTTTACATGGGTTATTTGATAACCGCAGCAACGATTGAACACGCACTGATTTCACCTAAAATTAATTTTGGTCGCTTATTAGGTAATCTCTTTAAATACTTTGTCTTGCCCATTATTTGCATTAGTTTATTGATTATTCCAGCTGCCTTGATCTTTGATCGCAGCCTCATTAACGAGTTGCGAGCTCAAATTATTGCCGCCTTCGGTTTTTCAAATAATTATTTCGAATTAACTAACGCGACCCGCATTAACTTCCTCAACACTCATGATGCCTTCTTTCATACTTGGATCATCGCCATTTTGGCCCAATTCTATGTCGGCTACTTCATCATTGCCGCACTGATCAAAAGGTTCAGTCGCAAGGTAAACAAGCCACTACAGCAAATGCGTTTCATGACTTATCTAGTGAGTTTGTTAGGTGTGTTGATTGGCCTGGTCATTCAAATCGTCGGTGTCTTTAATCAAATCAGTTATGCGCAACTTTATTTTTCCAGCTCAACTTATTTATTGCCTTTAGCAATTGGTGGCCTATTAGGAACGTTGTATGGTTGGCAACAAGTCCCTCAACACTTCTCAAGAATGGCGCATGCCGCTACAAAACGGCAGCCGGTATTTCTGATTGTTGGCGGCAGTATTGGTCTGTTCCTGCTCAGTCAATTCTTTACGATTGCCCATTATTGGCAATTTTTAGTGCTCAACTTACTCGGTTGTTTACTAAGCGTCATGGTGCTGCGTGGCATCAAAACTTTGCAAGCTCAACAAAATGTCTTGAGTAACGAACGTCTAGTTTTCGCGGCACATTTATTCTATTTACTGATTTGGCCAGCCTATTTAGTTCTCGACCGCTATTTTAATTCACTAATCAGTCTGGGAATTGGCACAGTTTGCGGCTTGCTCTTTATCAGTAGTTATCCCGCCATTTACCGTAATTGTGAAAAAGTACTGACATCAATCAAGCAACAAACGCGCGTGCAATTAAGTTTAGCCATGGTCGCTGTCATTTTACTCACAGCCACCTTCACGCTAATGAGCGCAACACAGTCTGTTAACGGCGCAACACCGCAGACCGTCTCATTAACAGCGCCCAAACATGATGCAGCGAATAGTTCTGCAACAACTACTGCTAATCAAAGTAGCCATGCCACTTCAACCAGCGTGCAAAAAACGACGTCCAAGTCCAGTACCAGTAATGCCAGCAAGGACAGCAAGTCAACAAAAGTCAAAAAAGCAGTGGCTAAAGAAAAAATTGCCACACAATTACAAAATGCCTGGCAAGAAATCTTGAATAGCACCAATAGTCAAGTTGAAATTGCCGTTTACAACCGTAAAACACGGCAGACCTATCATTTGGCGAATGTAGCTGAAACCACACCTTGTCGAACCGCCAGCATTGTTAAGGTGAGTGTGTTAACTGAATTACTCAAACAAAACTCACGCGGTACCAACACGTTAACTGAATCTGACAAGCTTTACGCTAAAAAGATGATCACACTCAGTGATAATGACAGCACCACTTATTTATTGAAGAAACGTTTAGGCGGCTATACCGCTATTCAGGACGTCTACGATGATTTAGGTATGACTAATAGTACTGCTAATGCCAGTGCTTGGGGTGACACAACCACCACGGCACTTGATCAAGTTAAATTGTTAAACGCGCTTTATTACAACAGTGGTAATTATTTAGATCAAACGGCTCGGACTTACGCCCAACAATTAATGGCTGGCGTTGATGCTAGCCAAGATTGGGGTGTCTCAGCGGGTGCGACCAGTTACCAACTCAAAAACGGCTGGTTGAACCAGACCGATGGCACTTGGATTGTTAACAGTATCGGTCACATCTCGGCAACTCAGGGCGCAAGGGTTGACTACACAGTAGCCATTCTCACCAACGAAAATTCCAGTGAAACCGCGGGTATTACATTGGTTGAACAACTTGCACAAGCAACAAATTCAATTTTAGGTGCTTAAAAGAATTGTTCAAAAATTCGCGCACGATTAATTCGCATCATTTTAATTAATCGATGATTTTGGAGGTAACTTTGATTGGCTATAACGGATTCAGCTTTTCAACAAATGATCTCAGGTAATTGGTATCCCGATTCAAAAACGCTCAGGGCAAAACGTAATGACACCAGATTAGCTCTTCAAGAAGCCCAACAACTTTTAAACAATGATGATCGAATTGCTAAAATTAAAAATCTCTTCGGACACACTGGGCAACATTTTTTCGTAGAAACTGGCTTTGAATGTAGTTTCGGTGAAAATATTAACGTTGGCGATGACTTTTACGCCAATCGAAATGTTTTAATCTGCGATGAAGGTTTAGTGACGATTGGCAGTCATTGTAAATTTGGTCCCGGTACAACACTACTCACGCCGATTCATCCACTTGATCCCGCAAAGCGCCAAACTGGCGTCGAAGCAACCGGCTCGATCACAATTGGTGATAACGCTTGGCTCGGTGGTAATGTCACGATTCTGCCTAACGTCACGCTCGACAAAAATGTCGTCGTTGGTGCTGGCAGCGTCGTCACCAAATCATTCCCCGACAACGTCGTCATTGTTGGCAATCCCGCTCATATTTTACGCACAATCCCAGCGGAAAATTGAAATTCTTCACTCAAAAATAGCAATCGCAAAGTTGCATTGTATTTGCTGATCAACATTGCCGTTTTATTCGATTAGATTTTAGTCGAACGAAGCAGTTTCGAAACACTTGAACTTTCACATTCAGTAACATCCAACAACATTCAAAAGAGAGGAATCAGGACAAAAATCCCGATTCCTCTCTTTATTTAAGCTGAGTTCGTTTTAGTCTAGTCTAAACAAGCACTTTCAGTGTACGATCAGTTTATTTATTTGTCATAGCCAGCATTTGCCACGTTTCCCAACTCTCTTAATAAGTATCAAAAACAGCGAACAACAATCAGGCTTTAATTTCTTGAGCGATAATTTCCGTCATTGCTTTTTCAAAGTTCGTAAAGTAATGCTGATCATAAAAGTCAGTAATACTATTTTGAACAGCCACTTCATCAACAAATTGATAACCTGATACGACTTGCTTGAGAATATGATGGAGCTTACCAATTTCGGCAATGGGGTAAAGAAAGCCAGTTTTGCCGTCTTCAATAATATCATTCGGCCCAGTAGGACAATCCGTTGAAATACAAGGCACGCCATGACTCATTGCTTCCAGCATCACCATTGGCAAACCTTCAAACTTCGAACTTAACAACAGCGCATCAGCCTGCTTAATTTCCAGCCAGGGATTTGTGACCCAGCCGTGCCAATTAACACGCGTGCGCAACTGTGGATGACGTTTAATATAAGCCTTGCACTTGACTAAGCCGGAACCGGCACCATAAAAGTCGATCACCCAATTACCGCGCAAATTTTGCAATGCGCCTAATAATAACTTAAGATTTTTTTGCCCACGATATTGAATCCGCCCGATAAAAATAAAATGCTTTGGTTCAGCCGCAGCACTACGCGGAATTAATTCTGTACTAGGCGTGACCGGATTATAAATCACATGAATCGTCGCCGGATCAACACCGTAGTGTACCATTTGCGTTGCAATACCACTACTAATGGCTAATTGAGCATCAGCGTCGGCTAAACTTGTCGGATCAAACCAGTTAACATCCGCTAACGTACTATGAATCCACGAAACAATCCGATAGTGACGCTGCAAACGCCGCCGAACTTGAGCCGCAACAAAAATCGGCCGTGAACCTAAACAAATCACCATATTTGCGTCAGTCGTGGCCATATAGTGACGCGTAAACGAACGAACAATTGCTTGATTTCGCGTTTGGTTGACCACCACTTCAACTTGTTGATCCAACCGCCGCAACCACTGCTTGTGCTGTGTTCCTTCCGTTAGTACCAACTGATAATGATCAGTTGGCCGCCGTGCTGCTAAATAATTTAACACCTTTAATAAAACAGTTTCAGTACCACCTTGCCCTGAAAGAAACGGCGTAACAAATGCAATTACCATCACGATATTCCTCCCTTTTAACACTAGCTTAAGCGTAACACAACTTAGAACCAGCAAGGTGAATAGTGACTTTAGTGTATTAGTCATCCAGATGCTCAAATTCTCGTCAAACTTAGTCGGCAAGGCTAAAATGACCTAATTCAAAAATACCTGGTCAAAAATGAAGCATCACAGCAAAATCAAATTATTTGACCAATGATGCTAACCCACTTCAATCCGACTCAGCACTTTTATAACGCGTTAAGCATTTTACGCACTCTTTTTTGTTGAGCAGCGGTCAATTCAGACCAACGTTGCTGTAATGTTGCGACAAACTCAGGCTGATTGGCTGGTGTTACCGCCGGCAAAGTCCGTTCAGCATGCTGTGGTACTTCTTTGGAACGGCAAGTTGTTAAATGTGTCAATAAAATCGGCCACAACTTCACAGCATCATCGGAATTTGCAGCACATAATTCTGCCAACACAGTCACTGCATTATCAATCGCAATGACGCTGCCTGTTTCAAGTACAGCAGTAATCAAATCGACTTGTGCAAAAATCTCAGCAGTTCTCAAATTAACAATTTCCGCCAAGGCAGTCATACTTCCCCACACAAGTCGATTATTCTTAGAAGTTAACCCATTCAAGAAAACTTGCACATTATCAGCGATCAATTCTGGTTGGCGCGCACCAACTTCATAAAGCACTTTGATACAATCGTTGGCAATTTTTTGTTTAGCCGTTAAACCGGCCACAATCTCTTGAATACCAGCTAGATCGTGACTGGCAACCAAATCCTCTGCTAGATCAATATTAAGTTGTTGACCTTTTGCACCTTGTTGACTAGCCAACTGTTCAATTCGAGACATTAATCAACCTCCGCTAATACTTTTTTAAGTCACACATAAACCAATCGAATTCTCTTTAATTATGCTCAGTTAAATAACCGATCTTTTGAAAGCTAACCTGCTTTTAGAAAAGCTAGCACTACTATCTGTTCAAGCATGATTTCTGAAATTTTGTTGTACCTAAGTGGCCCGAGAACTATTCCCTTCTGCCCATCAAATCGTACTACAAAACTAGCTATTTTTAAAAGTGTGCACTGTTGACCAGGCAAAAATAAATAGCGTCAACAATATAAAAAAACGTAACTGCTAATCTGCAGTTACGTTCTTACGTGTCGATCTAGCCAACAGAGCCTTCCATCTCGTACGAAATCAAGCGGTTCAACTCAACGGCATATTCCATTGGCAATTCTTTGGTGAACGGTTCAACGAAGCCCATGATGATCATTTCTGTTGCTTTGGCTTCGGGAATGCCACGGCTCATTAAATAATAAAGTTGTGTTTCTGAAATTTTCGAGACCTTTGCCTCATGCTCCATGGCGACATTACCGTTTAAAATCTCGTTAAACGGTACAGTATCCGACGTGGATCGTTCATCCATTAAAATCGTGTCACACTCCACATGAGCGAAAGAACCATCGCTATCGCGGCCAAAGCGAACCGTCCCACGATAATTGACAGCACCGCCATCTTTAGAAATTGACTTGGAAACAATTGAACTCGACGTATTTGGAGCCGCATGAATCATGCGGGCACCATTATCTTGAATGACGCCTTCGCCAGCAACAGCAATCGACAACATCGTGCCTCGCGCACCTTCACCATCCAAGTAAACACTCGGATACTTCATCGTTGTTTTAGAACCAAGATTACCATCGACCCACTCCATTGTGGCGTTCTTCATTGCTTGAGCGCGTTTGGTCTCAAGACTATAAACATTCTTCGACCAGTTCTGAATCGTCGTATAACGGCAATAAGCGTCATCCTCGACGAAGACTTCGACGACGGCCGCGTGTAAACTGTCAGAAGAATAGTTAGGCGCGGTACAACCCTCAACGTAATTCACACTAGCATCTTTATCGACAATAATTAACGTTCGTTCAAACTGACCCGAGTTTTCGGCATTGATGCGGAAATACGACTGAATCGGAATATCTGTCTTCACACCTTTAGGTACATAAATAAACGTACCCCCAGACCAAACGGCCGAATTCAAGGCGGCAAATTTATTATCATTCATGTGCACTAAGGTCCCGAAATATTGCTTCACCAAATCTGGATATTCTTTCAGCGCTTGATCAGTACTCATGAAGACAATTCCCAGCTTCTCGAATTCATCACGCATGTTATGATAAACCACTTCTGATTCATATTGCGCGGAAGACCCAGCCAAATATTTACGTTCGGCCTCAGGCACACCTAAGCGATCAAAAGTATTTTTGATGGTATCGGGGACTTCTTCCCAATCCCGATATTGCCGATCGGTCGCCTTTTGATAATACAACATGTGATCTAAATCCAAAGCGGATAAATCTGGGCCAAAATCTGGCATGGGCATTTTTAAATAAGTCCGATAAGCCTTCAGTCGATATTCCAGCATCCATTCTGGTTCGTTCTTTTCCGCAGAAATCTCGCGGACGGTCGCTTCAGTTAAGCCGCGGCCAGTCGAATAAACTGGCTTAACATTATCGCTGAACCCATAATCGTAGTTCTCACCGAGATCAGGGACGGTATTTTCTAACTCTTCATTATTTTTAGTGTTTTTTGTTTTTGCTTCACTCATTATTCTTGGCCTCTCCAATCGCTTGTTCTAAGGCTTTCCACGCTAACGTCGCACATTTAATCCGAGCTGGAAATTTGATAACCGTTGCTAGTACAGCAGCATCACCTAATGCATCGACATCTTCATCCTCACCAGAGTTGCCCATTAGCATCTCCAGAAATGTTGCAATTTCATGCTGAACGTCAGTCAGTGACTGACCTTTCACCAAGTCAGTCATCATACTTGCCGATGCTTGGGAAATTGAACAGCCGTCACCGCTAAACGCGATATCAGCAACACGATCATCTTTTAATTCAACCTGCAACTTAATCACATCGCCGCAAGTGGGATTGTTCAATGTTACCGTCTGATCAGCAGCAGCGAGGTCGCCGTGATGATGTGGGTGTTGTGCATGATCGAGAATTAATTGTCGGTAAAGATCACTTAAATTGCCTAAATTCATACTTGGAAGAACTCCTTTGTTTCAACAAGTGCTGCGCAGAGTCGATCAACATCAGCTTGATTGTTGTACAAACCAAAGCTGGCTCGCGTTGTCGCAGAAACACCTAGCGCCTGCATTAAAGGTTGCGCACAATGATGTCCTGCACGAACAGCAACGCCTTGTGTATCCAAAACTGTTGCCACATCATGAGGATGAACACCATTTAAATTAAAGGTGATCAAAGCTGAACGTGTTGGTCCAGCAGGCGGTCCGTAAATTGTCAAACCTTCAATAGCTGCTAGTTGCGCATAAGCAGCGTTAACTAATTCCTGTTCATGTGCTTCAATCGCTGGCCAGCCAATTGCTTCGATGTAAGCCAATGCCGCACCCAAACCAATTGCCTGGGCAATCGGCATTGTGCCTGCTTCAAACTTCTCTGGGGCAGGTTTAAAGTCAGTGATTTGACGCTGAACCAGATTAATCATTTCGCCGCCAAACTCAACTGGATTCATTAAGGTTAACAATTCCCGCTTGCCATACAGTACCCCAATACCAGTTGGTCCGTAAACTTTGTGGCCTGAAAAAGCATAAAAATCGCAATCAAGGTCCTGCATATCAACCTTAAAATGACCAACAGCCTGTGCACCATCGACGACGACGTAGGCACCGACATCATGAGCCATCTTAGTCATTTGTTTAACGGGATTAATTGTTCCCAAGACATTCGACACATGTGTAAAAGCGACAATTTTGGTTTTAGCACTTAACAAATCAGCATACTGAGCTAAATCAAGTTCACCTTGCTCATTTATTTCTACATAACGTAACTTTACACCGGCGCGTTGGGCGGCCTGTTGCCACGGCACAAGATTACTATGATGTTCCATCACTGTAATGATAATTTCATCACCAGCCTGCAAGACTTGACTCGCAAAACCTAAGGCGACCCAATTCAAACTAGTTGTCGTTCCCCGGGTGAAAATAACTTCGTCCGTTGCGGCATGAATGAACTTGGCAACGTGTTGTCGCACACCTTCGTACCCTTCAGTCGCTCGTTCAGCTAAGGTATAAACGCCACGATGAATATTGGCATTGTCATGTTCATAATAATGGGTTAATGCGTCAATCACAGCCTGCGGTTTTTGCGTCGTTGCCGCATTGTCTAAGTAGGTTAATGGCTCACCATTAATTTTTTCGTTGAGAATGGGGAAATCATTCCGCGCTATCGCGATGTTTTTGACCATCAATTAACTTCCTTTCAATGGTACGCTTCAAGGCATCACGTGCCTCAGCCGAAGGAATCTCGGCCAAAACAGAACCTAAGAATCCACGAATCACTAATCGTTCTGCCACATCTTTCGACAGACCACGGCTCATTAAATAATACATTTGTGATTGATCAACACGACCAACAGAGGCTGCGTGACCAGCACGAACATCATTTTCGTCAATTAAGAGAATAGGATTAGCATCACCGCGTGCAGTCCGCGACAACATCAAGACTCGGTTCTCTTGTTGCGCATCAGAATCACGTGCGCCACGTACAATATGCCCAATACCATTAAAGATTAACGTCGCATCCGACAAAATCACACCGTGTTGTAAAATATTACCTTCTGTATGTTGACCGTAGTTCGTAATCCGGGTCGTCACACCTTGAGACTGACTTCCGGTTGCAATCGCCACGGCCTTAAACTCTGTATGACTACCTTCACCAACCAAATCCGTATTAAAATCTGATAAAATATCGCCGTCATTCATTAAGCCGAGTGCCCAATCAAGCCGCGCATTTTTCATTAGATACGCGCGCCGAGCCAAATATGCAACCGTTTGTATGCGATCAATCGCGGTAAAGTGAACGTGAGCACCTTGCTCAAGAATTAATTCTTCAACGATATTTCCACTAATTACTTGCTCATCGTCAGATTGCCGACTTTCCAAAATCGTCAGGTCGCTATCCTCACCAGCAACGAGCAAGACATGATGGACATAAGTTTGTCCTGTTGTTGTATCTTGCTGAAAATTCAGCGTCAGTGGTTCCGTCAATTTAACATTTTGCGGAACGTAGATGAAAACACCACTATTGACCGACGCCGCGTGATAAGCCGCCAGTTGATGTGCAGATTTTGGTAATGCCAGTGTCATATAATACTTAGCAAATAACTCCGGATATTGCGCCTGGGCCGTAAAAAAGTCTAAGACAACAACGCCGGTTGCTTGCGCCTCTGCAGACAGTTTAATCGTGGCTGGTTTTGTCCCTTGTTGATCGACGTTTACTGTTATTGGTTGTTGAGCCACAACAGACGTATTATTTGCAACGAAAGGTTGACCTTCATCTAATAACCAACGGCGATAATTAATCTTGGGAAACTCTGCCAACGGTAAATCTAAATATTGTTGCAAGGCAGTCATACGGATGGCGGTCATCGCAGCAGTTTCGTGATGCGCTTGACTGAACGCCTTTAAGTCAGCTGCAGTTGTAAAAGGTTGTTTTTTCACAGAACTCACCTCCTACTCTTCATCCGTCAATTTAACATCAAGACCTAATTCATCACGTAAACCAGCGTACCCTTCATCTTCCAGTTTAGTTGCCAAACTAGCGTTACCAGATTTAACGACTTTACCACCCATCATCACGTGAACAACATCAGGCGTAATATAATCCAACAACCGTTCATAGTGTGTAATAATCAAGGCGCCAAAATCGTCACTACGCATTGAATTAACACCCTTAGCAACAACTTTCATCGCATCAATATCGAGACCAGAATCAATTTCGTCAAGAATGGCAAAGGTTGGTTTTATCATCAATAATTGCAAAATTTCATTACGTTTCTTCTCGCCGCCAGAAAAGCCTTGGTTCAAATAACGCTCAGCCATTTTTTCATTCATATCTAATATTTCAAGATTCTTATCTAGCTCTTTAATGAAAGCTCGTACAGAAATCGGATTATCTTCAGGGCGCCGAGCATTAATTGCTGACCGCATAAATTCAGCGTTAGTCACACCCATAATCTCTGCAGGATACTGCATCCCTAAGAACAAACCGGCGCGAGCGCGTTCGTCAACAGGTTTACCTAGTAAACTCTCACCGTTTAAAATAATATCGCCTTCAGTAATCGTGTAGCGCGGATTGCCCATGATTGTTTCCGAAAGTGTTGATTTACCAGTTCCATTCGGACCCATAATGGCATGAATCTCACCACTATTCATTGAAAGGTTAACACCCTTGAGGATTTCTTTGTGCTCACTCTCATCATCCACGCGGACGTGAAGATTTTTGACCGTTAAGTTTGCCATAATTTACCTCACTATTTTAATTTACGAATATACCAATTCTATATAACCACCTAATTCTATTACTGCCTAAAATCAATTGCAACCGTCAGCGGCCAATTAGAATGACTATTATCTAAATCACATCTCACCGCGAAAATTCTAAATAGTTTATTTCAAATCTAAGTTTGTTCGTCAACGATCAGTCCTAGAACTGTTATTTTGTACTTCTTCGTGCCTGCGGGAAATACGCTGGTGGAACGCTGCGAGCATCGGTTTGAGCCGAATGAAACTAATTTATCTTGAATGTGAACTTTATTCAGAGCGGTAAGCCCTAGAACTGTTATGCTGTGGTTCTTCGTGCCTGTGGGAAATGCGCTGGTGGAACGCTGCGAGCTTGGTTTGAGCCGAATAAAAACCGATTCGTCTCAAACTCAAGCTTTCTTGTAAATGGTAAACCATTAACAAGAATTCCGCGGCTGACTACGATTTTCCTCCGGCACTGACAAAAGTGCGTTAGTGCCGCCTTAACCACAATTTTGTGTTTCTAAATATTAGAAGGTAATTCAACCACACACCAATTCAGTGCTTGCGCAAAGGTTGCCATCTTGCTTGCTAAGTGGCGGCAAATAAATACCGCTCAGTAGTGACATTAATGTTAGCAATTTATTGCTTACATTAAGGCTCGTATTTGAGACGATTTGCCCTTCAATCGGCTCAAATCGACGCCCACTACGTTCCAGCGAAAGTATTTATTTGCCGCCACGATATCCACCACATCTCATCAGCAACCTTTGCACAAGCGCGAACAACCACAACATAGCAGCTTTGGTTTCCACCACTTTGATTAGTTCCAGCGAAAGTATTTATTTACCGCCACGGTATCCGCCACCATCTCATTAGCAACCTTTGTACAAGCGCGGAGAACCACAACAATTTTGTCAAAAAAAGCCACAACGAAGAAAAATTCGTCATGACTTCTTTTAATTAACGCTGATTAACGCGACTGTACATGTAGCTCTTATAATGATAGCGCATCGACATAATCAGACCAATACCAATCATATTCCCTAACAATGCCGAACCACCCTGCGATACGAACGGCAATGGAATACCCGTCAGCGGCAAGAGACCGATACTCATCCCGATGTTTTCAAAGACGTGAAACAAAATCATCATGATCACACCAGTTGAAACATAGGCGTAAAATTCATTTTTTGTATCGAACGTTACCTTGATCATTTGATAAATCAACATGAAGTACACCAGGATCAAGAAGCAACCACCGATAAAGCCAAAATTCTCACCAATCACTGAGAAAATCATATCTGATTCTCGAACGGGTACATAAACCTTTGAAACGTTAAACCCACGACCGGTCATTCGTCCGGAACCAATTGCTTTCATACTTTGCCATAATTGATAACCACTGTTACTCGTATCTTGCGAAGGATTTAACCAGTTATTAATTCGATCAAATTGATAGGCATGAAAGCCAATCATCCCCAGTAAACTTCGTCCCCAAGAAGTGGTAACTAATAAAATGGCTAAGCCACCCACTAACACTACAGCAGCAATCGCCGGCGCCAAGATTTTCCACGTTATGCCGGAAACTAAAACCACACCACTAAAAATCGCCAGAAAGACCAACATCGTCCCAAAATCATTTTGTAGTTTTAACAAAACAAGAATAGGCAATGTCCAAATTAACATTTTACCTAGGAGCCTAAAATCATTCTGAACCGTGTGTTTGAATTTCGAATTATGCTGAGTGACGACGCGTCCTAACATGATAATGAAAGCTGGTTTCATAACTTCTGATGGCTGAAAGGTAAAGCTACCAATGGCAAACCAACTTCTAGCACCATTTGACGCCGCACGTTGACGATCATACAAGAACAGAACAGAAATTAACAGAATAATTCCTAATCCATAAGCATAAGGTGCAATTTTCCAAAGTTGGCCAACGTCGAATTGCATGATGACAATCACCGCAATGCCACCAATTACGTACCAAGCCAGTTGCATGACAACGGCACGCAATGGTGTGCTAGTGGGACTGGTATCATGAACCGTCGCCACATAAATCGCCATGATACTAAAAATAGCCAAGATTAAAATCGACAAAAGAATACCGTAATCAATACGATCGGTATTTCCACTCCACGAATGTTTTCTAGCTGGCATACTAACCTACCTTTTATCGTTCTCTTTAAAAATAAACCACTAGTTAGAAACCTGTCTAGTAGCTAACTATAATCTACACCATTAGTGCTGATGTAAATTATAAGTCATTAATAAGTTTTGTGTTGCTTCACTTAACGTCTTGTGACGACCGGGGTTGGCATTGTCGGCACCATAATAACTGAGAAATCGTTTATTCTCAGCAACAATTCGACCAATCATTTGCCCCTTCGCTGTTTGTAATTCCCAATGTTCATCATCTTGATCAACTAACTTCACTTGAATTGGATCTAATTGCTTTGCCATGTATTACTCCTTAACTTTTACTTTATCTGGATGAAACTTAGCCGCGATAATTTGATCTTCATAGCGTTCAGGATGAGGATTGCGAAAAATCGTAAAATTATCTGGCACTGGATCAAATCCGCCACGAACAAAAGGATTGCAACGCAAAATTCGTGCTGTCCCCATAATTAGTCCAGCAAAAGGACCGTGTTTCTCGACTGCTTGCAACATATAATTAGAACAAGTTGGATAATAGCGACAATGTGGTCGTGACAAGGGCGAAATATATTTTTGATACCAGCGAATTAACCAAATAAAAATCTTTTTCATTTAATTTGCCTCTAACGTAAGAAATCCAAAATATGCTCCCAAGTTTTTGGTGAGAATACTGTTAAAGGACTACCGACTCCAGAAATAGCATAGCCAATTATTGCGCCAATTAAAACAGCAACCACAATGGCGATAATTAACCAACCAATTTTTTTGAGTACTGCACCTGCATATGAACCGCTCACTTTAAATCTCATTTAATCACTCCGACTATCTACGTCTTTTCTTTATACTGAAGGATAACTACTTATCACGTTCAAAACCGGACGTTCGGTACCATCTTCAGCGACATCACTACGACGAATATCAGCGCCCAACTGACTCAACTTCTGATGCAATAAATAGTAACCACGATCTAAATAATGTAATTTACTAACCCGTGTTTCCCCGGTCGCAACTAATCCCGCCAATACCAATGCAGCAGCAGCGCGCAAGTCTGTTGCTTCTACAGGCGCACCATGCAACTGTGTCGGGCCGTGAAGCAACACAGTATTACCTTCAATTTCAATTTGCGCGTTCATTCTCCGCAATTCGTTGACATGCATAAAGCGATTTTCAAACACTGTCTCATTCATCAAACTGGTGCCATCAGCCATTAACTGGGCAATCGTCATTTGCGGTTGTAAGTCCGTCGGAAAACCTGGATGAGGCATCGTCTTGACATTAACCGGCTGCAAATGTTCGGGACCAACGACGCGGACGCCTTCTGGCAATTCATCAATGGTGACACCCATTTCTAATAATTTAGAAATCAAAGGGCGATTATGAGCCGCAACAGCATCTTTGATCAAAACATTACCTTGGGTGATAGCGGCGCCAACCATGAAAGTTCCAGCCTCAATTCGATCTTGAACCACTTGATGGACCGTACCGTTTAGTTCTGATACCCCAACAATTTTGATTGTCTCGGTTCCAGCACCGGTAATTTTAGCACCCATACTTGCCAAAAAAATCGCCAAGTCAACGATTTCTGGTTCACGGGCGGCATTATCAATATAAGTTGTTCCCTCGGCTAAAGTTGCGGCCATCATAATGTTCTCGGTTGCCCCAACACTTGGAAAATCTAAATAAATCGGCGCACCAATTAATTTGCTGGCTTCAGCCTCAATAAACCCGTTATTTTGCGTAATTCGAGCGCCCAATTGGCGCAAGCCTTTTAAATGCAAATCTATCGGTCGAGAACCAATTGCACAACCGCCAGGCATTGCTACCCTAGCTTTGCCTTGGCGTGCTAGTAGTGGCCCTAAAACGACAATCGAAGCACGCATTTGTGAGACTAGCTCGAAAGGTGCTTCCTCAGAAAGTTTCCCAGTTGCGTCGATCATCAAAACGCGTTCCCGTTCATCAAATTCAGTATGCACATTTAAAGCTTCCAAAACTGAACGCATTGTCAAAACATCTGCAAGTAATGGCACGTTTTCAATTTGATTAACGCCTTCTTCAGCAAGTAATGCTGCGGCCATGATCGGCAACACCGCGTTTTTTGCACCGTCAATCTCAACGGTTCCAACCAACCGGTGACCACCGTTAATAATAATTTCTTCCATTATGGACCCCTTTATTAATAACTAAACAAAACATTCTGCAAATTCGTGATCACAGACAATAAAAACGAGCTAACCGCATAACCTAATGCAATCGCTAAAAAAATCTTCAAAATTCGACTTTTATTCTCTTGATGTGCATGGAAAAAAACATCAAAACGCACAACTGATAAGGCAGAATAAGCTAAATAAACAAAAACCAAGTGACTTAAAATCGTAAACAACGCCTGCAAATTCACAGAATTCATGCACAAGCCTCCAAGAGTAGTTTAATGCTAAGTTTACCATATCTAGCTTTTATTTTACCGTCAACCAACCTTTTTAGCAAAAAAATAATGAAATTTAAAAGAGCGCGAAAGACAACGGGTTGATTGCGTAGCCTTAAAGAAAAAGCACAGCTGGGTGTCAACCCAGATGGGATTTCTCTTTAAGCATAGCAATCAGTTGCCTTGAGCGCGTTTCAAATCAGAGCGCTCAAAGCAACGGCTTGGGTGTTTGTATTTAAACGGGAAGATTGATGCGTGCCAACGCAGCAAGATTCACGCTTAAATACACGACACACAGTTGCTTTCAGCACCACTAAACGCAAAAAACGGACCTAGGATTTTGTCCTCAGGTCCGTTATTTTTGCTATTATCCGCGATGTTTAGAAACATTGATTCGGTTGATTGCACGGTTCAAGGCAATCTGAGCACGGGCAATTTCATTAGCATCATGTTGGGCTTCAGCAGCTTTAATCTTCTGCTGAGCACGCTCACGGGCATGTTCCGCACGTGTCACGTCAATATTACGTGAACGTTCAGCACTGTCTGCCACAATTGAGGCAACATTATTGTTAACTTCCAAGAAACCGCCATTTACGGCAATTGAATCCTCATGATCAGGATCATCCGTTCGTTTAACGCGAACTTCACCAATCTTTAAAGGGGCAATAATAGGTTCATGGTTGGCCATGATACCTAAATCGCCATCAATTGCACACGCTACAAGTAAGTTAGCATGATGGTCGTAAACAACACCATCTGGCGTTACGATATTAACGGTTACTACTTTGTTGGTATTTTCCGCCATCACTCATGCCTCCCTATTTGCCTTGATGATGGTAACCCATCTTTTCTGCTTTAACAACAGCCTCTTCAATTTTACCAACGTTACGAAAAGCATCTTCAGGCAAATCATCATATTCACCATCTAAGATTGCGCCGAAACCGGCAACTGTATCTTGGACTGGTACATAAGAGCCTGGTTGACCAGTAAAGGCCTCGGCAACAAAGAAGTTCTGAGATAAGAAGAATTGGATCTTACGAGCACGGGCAACTAAGACCTTCTCGTCATCAGACAATTCATCCATACCTAAGATTGAGATAATATCTTGTAACTCACGATAGCGTTGCAAGATGTGTTGTACTTCTGTTGCAACCTGGTAATGTTTCTGACCAACAATTTCTGGATCCAAGGCACTCGAAGAACTTGCCAATGGATCGACGGCTGGATAAATACCTTGCTCAACGATTTTACGATCAAGGTTAGTTGTCGCATCCAAATGAGCAAACGTTGTTGCTGGTGCAGGGTCGGTATAATCATCGGCTGGCACATAAATGGCTTGAATTGAAGTAACGGAACCCTTCTTAGTTGAAGTGATTCGTTCCTGTAATTGACCCATTTCAGTAGCCAATGTTGGCTGATAACCAACGGCTGATGGCATCCGACCGAGTAATGCGGAAACCTCAGAACCGGCTTGAGTGAAGCGGAAGATGTTGTCAATGAATAACAAAACATCTTGACCTTCAACATCACGGAAATATTCCGCAATAGTCAAACCAGTTAAGGCAACACGCATCCGGGCACCAGGCGGCTCATTCATCTGACCAAAGACCATGGCCGTTTTCTCCAAAACACCTGATTCTTTCATTTCGAAGTAAAGGTCATTACCTTCACGCGTACGTTCACCGACTCCAGTGAAGACGGAAATACCACCATGCTCTTCAGCAATATTATGAATTAATTCCTGAATCAAGACAGTCTTGCCGACACCGGCACCACCGAATAGTCCGACTTTACCACCACGAATATATGGTTCAAGCAAGTCAATAACCTTGATACCAGTTTCCAAAATTTCTGAACTTGTGCTTAAATCTTGGAATTTAGGCGCAGGTTTATGAATGCCTTCGCGTGGAAAATCAGCTGGGAATTTAGGCCCGGCATCAATTGTGTCACCTAATACGTTAAAGACACGACCCAAAGTTTCTTTACCAACAGGTACAGAAATTGGACCGCCTGTATCTTTAACTTCGGTACCACGTTGCAGACCGTCAGTTGATTCCATAGCGATTGTCCGCATTACGCCATCGCCAAGTTCAAGCGCAACTTCCAAGACAACTGTCGTCTTATCAGACTTCGCCACTGTTAATGCTGTATTAATGTCAGGTAAACTTTCGTCTAGTGGGAACTCAACGTCCACAACTGGTCCGATAACCTGAACAATATGACCAACACTCATGCGTCTTAATTCCTCCCATCTTTAAAAATTTATCATTCTAGAGCAGCAGCGCCACCAACAATTTCGGTGATTTCTGTTGTAATCTGTGCTTGACGTGCTCGGTTTAACTTAATGGAAAGATCACGAATCATGCCGTTAGCATTGTCCGTTGCACTCTTCATTGCTGTCATTGACGAAGCATGTTCTGCAGTTTTAGCATCCATAATCGCACCGAAAATCAAACTTTCCGCATATTGCGGCAAGATCGCATTTAAGGCTGCATCAACAGATGGATCAGCTAAATATTCAGTTGCTTCTGAATTTTGAACATGATCGGTATCCAGGTCAGTAATTGGCAACATCTTTTCAGCGCGGAAAGCTGATGACAATGAGTTGACATGGTGGTTATAACAAACATAAAGTTCATCAAAAACACCATCATCAAACATCGTTACCATTGTCTTGACAATTTCCCGAACCTCATCAAAAGTAGGCGTATCACTGACACCACGATACTCATAAGCAAGTTGAATGTTGCGAGCCTTGAAAAATTCAGCACCCGTACCACCAACTGCCATCACAACATGTTCACTAGGATTCTTGTGATCGTCTAAAATTTCCATAACTGAACGTAAAACGTTACTGTTATATCCACCGACTAAACCACGATCACTAGTAATAACCAAATACCCAGTTTTTTGAACCGGACGCTCAACTAATAAGTTGTTCAAAGATAGCACATCTTCATCAGTTGTTCCGGACTTGCTCTGGGCATGTTGCCGCATCGCTGCTAGTTCCAAAACTTTGTTAGCTGCAAGATGGGTGACGATCTCACGAATTTTTTTGGCATAAACTTGATAATTTTGCGATTTATTTTCTAGCTTGATCAGCTTAGCGCCGGAGACCATCTGCATCGCACTGGTAATTTGCCCAGTGTTCTTAGTAGACGCAATCCGTCGTTTAATATCAATTAACGATTCAGCCAATTATTCACCACTCCTTGCTAACTTATAATTGAAACGACTTGATTAGTTCTTGCCTGTTGGTGTAAAGCCCTCACTGAAGGCCTTAACAGCAGATGCCATTGCATCTTCATCAGGCAAATTACCAGTTGTACGAATTGTTTCCAATAAGTCAGCGTGGCTACTATCAAAGAAATCAAATAATTCATTCTGATAACGTTCGATGTCATCAACGGGTACCGCATCTAAATAGCCTCTTGTTAAGGCATAAAGAATCACAACCTGCTTCTCAACTGGCAATGGCTTGTGTAACGGTTGTTTCAAAACTTCAACCGTTCGCCGACCACGATTCAACTTAGACTGAGTTGCCTCGTCTAAGTCAGAGCCAAATTGTGCGAATGATTCCAATTCCCGATATGAAGCTAAGTCAGTACGTAACGTACCCGCAACTTTCTTCATTGCCTTGATCTGAGCAGCACCACCGACACGTGATACTGAATTACCAGCATCAATAGCAGGACGAGTACCAGAATAGAACAGATCGCTTTCCAAGAAGATCTGACCATCAGTAATGGAAATAACGTTGGTTGGAATATAGGCAGAAATATCGCCAGCCTGTGTTTCAATAATAGGCAACGCGGTCATTGAACCACCACCAAGATCATCACTTAACTTAGCAGAACGTTCGAGTAAACGTGAATGCAAGTAGAAAATATCACCAGGGTATGCTTCACGACCAGGCGGACGACGGAGTAGCAATGATATTTCACGATAAGCAGCAGCCTGTTTCGTCAAATCATCAAAGACGATTAAGACATGTTGACCACGATACATGAAATCTTCACCCATTGCTGAACCAGCATAAGGGGCAATATATAACATAGGAGCTGGTTCACTAGGACCCGCTTCAACAACAATGGTGTAATCTAACGCACCAAATCGACGTAATGTTTCAACCTGTGTCCGAACAGTTGATTCCTTTTGACCAATTGCAACGTACACACAAATTGTGTTTTGGCCTTTTTGATTAAGAATTGTATCAATCGCAATTGATGTCTTACCTGTCTTACGGTCACCAATGACCAACTCCCGCTGACCACGGCCAATCGGTACTAGGGCATCGATTGCCTTCAAGCCTGTTTGTAAAGGTTCGGTAACTGACTGACGCTGCATAACGCCAGGTGCTGGAGATTCAATAGGACGAGTACGTGTTGTATGGATTGGTCCTAAACCATCAACTGGTTGACCTAAAGGATTAACAACACGACCAATCATTTCCTCACCAACAGGAACTTCCATAATCCGACCAGTACGTTTGACAGTATCGCCTTCACGAATATCATCAAATCGACCTAAGACGATAACACCAACATCATTAGTTTCCAAATTTTGAGCGATACCATAAGAGCCATTGGAGAATTCGAGTAGCTCACTAGACATCACGTTATCTAAACCATGTGCCCGTGCGATACCATCACCAACATAAGTTACAGTGCCGACTTCATCAACCTTAAGTTGATCTTGATAGTTAGCTAATTGTTGTTTAATTAATGCACTAATTTCTTCAGCTTTGATGCTCAACCGATTCACCTCACTTTTCTATCTTATTTCAATGGCTGAGCCAATAACTCACGAACCTGATTCAGCTTTGTCTGCACACTACCGTCAATTCGACGATCTTGCGCATCAATGACAACACCACCAATAATGCTTGGTTTAACAATATTAGTAACCGTTGCAGTTTGACCTGAGAAACGTTGCAAATAAGCTGCACCAATCTTCTCAATCTGTTCTTCAGTCATCGGTACGGCAGTTGTCGCAGTCATTTCGACACGACCATTCGCCTTATCGTACAACACTTCGAACTCATCAATGATGAATTGAAGATCATACATCCGCCGATAATCAAAAATTAATTGGAGAAAATCTTGCAACGTTTGCGAGAAGTTAGGCTTCAAAACAGCTAAAACGTCACGTTTCTCATTTAAATCTAACCGTGAATCAGTTAAAATGTTGCCTAAATCTGGATTATCAGCAAATACTTGCCGTAATGTTAATAATTCAGCATAAATATCATCTGAAATATGTTGTTCAGTCGCATACTCAAAAAGAGCTTTGGCATAACGTTTGCCGACAGTATAGTTATCTAGTTTCATCAGCAGTCGTCAACCCCTTAATGTATGAATCAATCAAGTCTTTTTGATCTGCTGCATTTAACTCTTTGCCAATCATCTTTTCAGCAATATCTACAGAAATCTGGGCAACATCCTGACGTGCGCTATTCAATGCTTCAGTACGCGCCTGCTCTGCATCATTACGAGCTTTAACCTTAACGGCAGCAGCATCGTTTTGAGCAGCTGTCAGAATTTCTTGACGACGTTTTTCGCCGTTTTCTTTAGCCGTGTTAACAATTTGCAATGCTTCAGACTTAGAATTCTTTAATTCTGACTGACGCTGTGCAGCCATCTTTTCTGCTTGTTGACGAGAAGTTGCTGCGCCATCAAGATCATCCGAGATCTTTTTAGCACGATCATCCATCATCTTAATCACTGGCCCCCAAGCAAAATGCTTAACGAGCAAGAGTAATAAGATAAATGTGACAATTAAGAACAACGAATCACCTAAACTAGCACTTGCAGCAATGACTAATCCATTCGCCATGAATAACGCTCCCTTCTTCTAAGATTGTGAATCCAAATTACTCTGAGTCTTAGACAAAGAGGATTAAGAAGGCAACGACGATAGCTAAGATAGGAACGGCTTCAATCAAGCCGACACCGACGAACATTGTACTTCTTAATTGACCAGCAACTTCTGGTTGGCGTGCCATACTTTCGACAGTCTTAGAAATAACCTTCGCGTTACCATAAGAAGTAGCTAAGGCAGCAAGTCCTGCGGCAATTGCTGCGGCGATATATTTACTCATTGATATAATTCCTCCTAAATAATATTATTCTTCACGCTCTAATTTACGTGAGAAATAAACACAAGATAATATAGAAAATACATATGCTTGGATCGCACCGATAAAGACTGAGAATCCTTGCCAAATCATTGTCATTGGTGCCGCAATGATTGCACTAACCAGTCCCATACTTTGAGCAACCATAATCAGCAAACCGATCAAAACCTCACCGGCATAGATATTACCGTAAAGTCGTAACGACAACGTCAAGAAGTTGGTAAACTCTTCGATCAAGTTGATTGGCAACAAGAAGCCAACAGGATGAACATAATTGCTCAAGTAGCCCTTGAAACCAAACTTTTGAACTGAGAAGTAATGCGACATCAATAACGTCACCATTGCTAATGGCATTGTTACCATTGGATCTGCTGTTGGTGATTTAGTAAAGGTAAAACCGCCTACTCTGACTTGGAAGAATAATCCAAGCATGTTCGAGAATAGGATGAATGTGAACAAAACAAAAATATAAAAGTAAAATGGTTTACCTTCATCACCTGGCATGATCGACTTAACAATACCGTTGGTAAAATCAATCAAATACTCTAAGACATTCTGTCGCTTTCCCGGTTTCAGTGTAAGTTTCCTTGAAAGTACAAAGACAAAAAAGAAAACCAATCCAGCTGTGATCAAAATTGACAGACAGTTTGCGAGATTAAAGCGAAGGCCTAAGAATGTTAGGTATTGATACTTGCTCTCCAAAGCGCGCCTCCTTCCCGGTCTTAAGACCTAGTCTCAAATGCACAAGTTCCATATTAGCACCATCAAATGTAAAACTCAAAGAAAATCTGTGAAAACATTTGTGGCTGCATCAACGTCAAAGAAAGTCAAATTTTATCTCTAATTTTTTTAATTGACTAAAGATTGATCTATCAACATTTCATCATCAATGATGTCGTTGAATGACAAATGAAAATATCCCATTGATTGATGAAAGCTTCTGCGCAATTTTAACTATTTAGTACCAAATAAGCGGTCGCCTGCATCACCAAGTCCAGGGAAAATATAACCATTATCCGTTAAACGTTCATCCAACGCGGCAGCATAAATATCAACATCTGGGTGTGCCTCTTGAACGGCACGAACACCTTCAGGAGCAGCAACTAAGACAACTAACCGCATATTTTTGGCACCACGCTTCTTCAAAGCGTCGATGGCCATATTTGCTGAGCCTCCGGTGGCAAGCATCGGATCAACGATGAATAAGTCGCGTTGATCAATATCCGGTGGCAATTTAACGAAATATTCATGCGGCTCCAACGTTTTTTCATCACGATACATGCCAATATGTCCAACTTTTGCAGCAGGAATCAACTGCAATACGCCGTCAACCATACCTAATCCTGCCCGCAAGATTGGCACAACAGCTAACTTCTTCCCAGCCAATTGCTTCTGGACCGTTTTACCCATTGGCGTGTCAATCTCAACATCGGCCAAAGGTAAATCTCGCGTGATCTCATACACCATTAACTCTGCAATTTCATTTGCAACCTCGCGAAAAACTTTGGTACCAGTTGACTTATCACGGATGATCGTCAATTTGTGTTGAATCAGTGGGTGATTCAAAACGGTAAACTTTCCCATACTTTTGCCACCTTTCA
Source organism: Lapidilactobacillus bayanensis (assembly GCF_003946695.1). Classification (GTDB taxonomy): domain Bacteria; phylum Bacillota; class Bacilli; order Lactobacillales; family Lactobacillaceae; genus Lapidilactobacillus; species Lapidilactobacillus bayanensis. The sequence goes on from NZ_RHOX01000004.1 coordinate 65,957, forward strand.
AATTTTAAATCATATCAATGATAAGCTAGTTAGCATTAAAATTCCACCAGATTAAGACCAATTTGTTGGAAAACTTTCTGCAAACGCATTTATTTCTTGATGAAGTTTATTAATTTGCTCAGCGTTATCGTGATTCTGAATGATGGCGATAATAAACTGTGCTACTTTTCTGACATCTGCTTCATTCATACCCCGCGTTGTAATAGCTGGTGTACCGATACGCACACCACTGGTTTTGAAAGGACCGTTAGCCTCAAAAGGTATCGTATTTTTATTTAAAGTGATCTGAACACTATCCATTAATTCTTGAACGTCACGACCGTAGAGACCAGTCTTGGTAACATCAAGCAATAACAAATGATTATCCGTTCCACCAGAAACTAACCGTAAAGTTGGATCAGCGTTAAAGACTTCTGCCATTGCTTGCGCATTCTTAATAATTTGTTGCGCATAAGTTTTGAATTCAGGCTGTAAGGCTTCACCTAGTGCAATTGCTTTAGCAGCAATCACGTGTTCCAACGGACCGCCTTGCGTGCCTGGGAAAACAGCGGAATTCAAGGCCTTACCATATTTTTCTTTTGCTAAAATCATACCGCCACGAGGACCACGTAAAGTCTTATGTGTTGTCGTCGTGACCACATCGGCATATGGTACTGGATTAGGATGAACGCCAGCGGCAACTAACCCGGCAATATGAGCCATGTCCACCATCAACATTGCGCCAACCTGATCAGCAATTTCACGGAACTTTGCAAAATCAATGGTCCGACTGTATGCCGACGCACCAGCAACAATCAATTTAGGTTGTACTCGCTCAGCAATCGCCGCAATTTCCTGATAATCCAATTGTTCTGTCTCGCAATTAACCCCATAACTATGGAACTCATAAGTTTTACCGCTAAAATTAGCCGGTGAACCGTGAGTCAGATGACCACCCGCAGTTAAATCCATTCCTAAAACGCGGTCACCTGGTTGTAATAAAGCCCGATAAACAGCTTCATTTGCTTGTGAACCAGAATGTGGTTGCACATTAGCATATTCTGCGCCAAACAACTCCTTAGCACGATCAATTGCTAACGTTTCGACCTCATCAATATATTCACAACCACCATAAAAGCGGTGTCCTGGATAACCCTCAGCATATTTATTCGTCAAAACACTGCCTTGAGCTTGACGAACTGCATCAGAAACAATATTTTCAGAAGCGATTAATTCAATATTCTGCTTCTGACGCGCCTCCTCTTGATGAATTGCGCGCCAAACTTCTCGATCTTTCTCTATAAATGTCATTGGCAAACCTCCTCATGTGCTCATTATACTCAAAATTAATTATAATTCGAAACGAAATACCCGAAACGAGTTATTTCATTAATTATTTACTTCTTGCATTAAAAAAGTCAGAAATAGCTCTGACTTCTGACTTTTCTCATTCGTTATAGGCAACCGTTTTTGTCCTTAGAAGCTTACTTGTGCGTATCTGCAGAAAATACGCCGGTAAAACTGTGAGTGTTGTTTTAAGCCGAATACAAATCAATTCTTTCTCGTAGGTGCAAAGCCCTAGAACTGTTATGTTGAATTTCTTCGTGCCTGCGGGAAATGCGCTGGTGGAACGCTGCGAGCATTGATTTGAGCCAAATCAAAACCAATTCGTCTTGAATACTAATACTAGGCCCTAGAACTGTTATGCTGCACTTCTTCGTGCCTGCGGGAAATGCGCTGGCGGAACGCTGTGGGCTCGACTTTAAGCCAATCTACGATTGTCTTAAAGTTCGGCCTTGTCGTAAATGCTAAAGCATTAACGACAATTTCACAGCTGACCGCGATTTCCCTCCGGCACTGACTAACAAGCTATGATGTGATTTAACTTTAAGTTTGTACTTCTCAAACTTAGAAAATAGTTCAACCACTCGTCAATTCAGTACTTGCGCAAAGGTTGCCATCTTACTTGTTTAGTGAGGGAAAATAAATACCGCTCAGTGGTGAAATTGTTGTTAGTAATTTATTACTTACAAACAAGACCTGTCTTGGAGACAATTTGAAAAATTGGCTTCAAGCAGTGTCCACCACGTTCCAGCGCAAAGTATTTATTTTCCCTCACGGTACTCGCTACACCCCATATGCAACCTTTGCGCAAGTGCGGAGAGCTACAACAGAACAGTTTTAGTTGCCACTATCTTAATCAGGCAGTGTCCGCCACATTCGAGCGCTAAGTATTTATTTTTCGTCACGGTACTAGCTATACCCAATGAGCAACCTTTCCGTAGGCACGGAGAAAAACATAGTTCACCTAAATCTCATCACGTAAATCCATGCCTGCCGTATAGAACTTACCACCAGCTGATTTTTTCAGACGATTCATATAGGCAATGCCTAAATCCACTTCTGGAACGCCAGCTGCTAAAATCAATTTAATTTCTGGTTGCAAATCATAATCTCGTAGACCGGCGAATAAACGATGCCCACCTGTGCTAACATCGACTCCTAATGAATATTGATCTAACCGCTCATCTTGCGGCAATTTTTCTAATTGTTGATCGAACGCCAACACCCCGAATTTCTTCGGATAATGTTGTAACGTTTCGACTACAGCAGCCGTGAAATCTTGTTCTGGTTTAACAATTAAGACTTGGGCATTGGGCGCGTAATGTTTGTACTTCATGCCAGGTGCTTTAGGCACTTCATTGGCGGCAACATGATGTTGTTCAGTATCTACCTTACCCAAAATTGGTTCCAAATCAGCAGCCGTCAGATAACCCGGACGTAAAATTGCGGCAGGTGTAACACTCAAGTCGATGACTGTCGACTCCAAACCAATTTGGGTCGGACCATCATCCAAAACGCCGGTAATTTTACCATTCAAATCATGATAAACGTGTTCAGCTAAAGTCGGGCTAGGCTTGCTAGACGTATTAGCGGATGGGCCGACAATCGGTAGCCCCGTTTCCTTAATCAATTCTAATGTTGCGGCATTATTAGGCATGCGAAAAGCACATGTATCTAAACCACCGGTAACGGCCGCCAGCAATTTTCCCGGTTGTAATGGCAAAATAATTGTTAACGGACCCGGCCAAAACTTCTCCATTAATTCGGCCGCTAAAGCATTAGGCTGTGCATATTGCCAAACCATTTCTGGTGAACAAACATGGACAATCAATGGATTATCACTCGGCCGACCCTTGGCGGCATATACTTGATGAACCGAAGCCTCGTTGTTAATGACGGCACCCAATCCATAAACTGTTTCAGTGGGAAAAGCAACCAATTTGCCGGCTCGTAACGCCGCTGCCGCTTCTGAAATATCTTGTCGTTGATAAATTTTTGTTTCCATCATAATCACCTCAAAATAAATTAATATACCCGCGCCATCCGCGGCCAATTCGCCATGTCCCGCCGAATTTCTACTTGATGGTTTGGCAGTGTTGTTTGAAATATTGATTGAATAGCTACGGCTTGTTGGTAACCGAACTCCATAAATAGGTTACCCTTTGGTTGCAAATAATGAGCCACATTAGCTGCAAGTCGTTCATAAATTGCCAAGCCCTGATGATCAGCAAAAAGCGCCGTCTGCGGTTCAAAGTTTAAAACGGAATAATCCATTACTTTTTTCTCATCAGCTGCAATATAGGGCGGATTCGAAACAATCACATCAAACAGTGGCTCATCCTTAGGCAAAGCTTGCCATAAATCACCTTGGTAAAATGTCAACGGTAATTGCAAAGCGGTCGCATTCTTACTTGCAACTTTTAACGCTTCAGAACTAATATCCGTTGCCACAACCGTACTCTGAGGGAAACGTCGCTGCAAAGCTAAGGCAATGGCACCACTTCCAGTACCAATATCCAAAAAACGCAATCTGGCGGCAGCTGGATAACATTCGCTGATCCAACTAACCAACTCTTCCGTTTCTTGCCGTGGAATTAACGTGGCGGAATCAACGCTTAGCTTGAGGCCATCAAACCAAGCATAACCTAATAAATATTGGGCTGGCAACCCAGTCGCTAATTGCGCCACGTCTTGTTGCAATTGTTGCCAAACTTTACTTGGAATTGGTTGCCGTTCATTCAATAATAAATCCGTCTTGCGCCAATCTTGCCGCTCTAATAAGACATATTCAGCCGCTTCTGGATCGCAATTAGCTTCTTGCAACAGCAAAAAAGCCCAATCCAGGGCCTCTTTATAGTTGGTCGGCGTCATCAGAGATTTGCTCCAACTTCTTCGTTTGATCAGACACAATTAATGCGTCAATCACTTCACCGAGATCACCATTCATAATCCGATCTAACTTGTTTAAAGTTAAACCAATTCGGTGATCGGTCACACGGTTTTGTGGGTAATTATAAGTCCGAATTCGTTCCGAACGGTCCCCAGTACCAACCGCTGATTTACGACTTGCGTCATATTCACTTTGGTTTTGACTCTCATAATAATCATAAACTCGGGAACGTAAAATCTGCATTGCTTTTTCCCGGTTCTGTTGTTGTGAACGTTGGTCCTGCATGGCGACCACAATACCAGAAGGAATATGGGTCATCCGAACGGCTGAAGACGTCTTATTAATATGCTGACCACCGGCACCAGATGAACGGTAGACATCGACCCGAATATCTTTAGGGTCAATATCGAGATCAACTGAATCATATTCTGGCATGACCGCAACTGTTGCAGTTGAGGTATGCACGCGACCTTGAGATTCAGTTACTGGCACTCGTTGAACACGATGGGCACCATTTTCATATTTTAATTTTGAATAAACATTTTCGCCAGTAATCATCACGGCAACTGATTTGAACCCGCCAACTTCGGTACGATTCTCATCAATTAATTCGAAATGCCAGCCCTGACGTTCAGCGTAATGATGATACATGTCCAACAAGTCCGCCGCAAATAATGACGCTTCATCACCACCAGCAGCGCCACGAATCTCCATGATAATATTTTTATCATCATTAGGATCTTTGGGTACCATCATCAACTTGATTTCGCCTTCAAGTTGATCGCGTTCTGTCGTTAAATCAGCTAACTCTTCTTTAGCTAAGTCAGCTAATTCTTTATCATCACTTTCACGCATCATTTGATCATTCTCAGCGATTTCTTTAACGACCTCGCGGTAACGTTTGTACTTGGTCACAATATCAGCCATGCCAGCTGATTCCTTCGAAGCTTCCAAATAACGTTTCGTATCTGCGATGACCTCAGGATCAGCCATCATTTCAGTTAATTCATCATAACGATCAATTAACCCATCTAATTGTGCTAAAATTTTATCCATTAGTTGCTTCCTTCCACAGAATTATCAATATTATTCAATAATGGATGATTGTAATGTTCACGACAAACCGGATAATAGGACTCATTACCACCAATTTGAATCTGATCACCTTCATAAACAGGTCGACCATTGTTAATGCGCAGATTCATAATAGCCTTGCGATGACAGAACCAGCAAACCGTTTTAATTTCTTCTATCTTATCCGCATAAAGTAACAGATATTTAGAACCTTCAAATAATTCATTACGAAAATCATTCTTCAAGCCAAACGTCATCACTGGAATGTGCAATTCATCAACAACTCGGGCCGCTTCTAAAACGTGATGCTTTTCCAAGAATTGCGCCTCATCAATCAAAACACAAGAGGCATCAGGATTCATTTGTTTAACCAGCTCGAATAAATTCGTCTCGGCAAAAATAGGATTGGCTTTACGTTTCAAGCCAATGCGGCTAGCAACGTACCCAACGCCGTCACGAGAATCCATTCCACTCGTCATGAGTAAAACTGATTTGTTTTCTTCTTCGTAATTGTGGGCAATTTTTAAAATGTCGATTGTTTTCCCAGAATTCATCGCACCATAACGAAAAAATAGTTGCGCCATATTTTTGCCTCCAGTTTTTAATTTCCGCTTTTTAGTATAACCGAAAATCGACCAATTGCCTAGATTAATTGATTTCAATATTGTGAATTAATAGACAATTCAAATTTTTCAGCTACTAGAAAGTATGGTAGAATAGACCAGTACGAATTCTGAAACGATCGAGGTTATCACTATGTCAATAAGGGCCGCCTTTGCCAGCCTTGTTGGAAAGAGCAGTTACTGGTTCCTGCACAACTTCCGCAGCGGTGGCAGTTCATTCCCAGGCAAAATCGCCACAAGAATTGATCCTAAAATTCTGGGCCATTTAGCCAAAGATTACGACGTTATCATTGTTACAGGTACTAATGGTAAAACAATGACAACTTCCTTACTCACAAAAATTCTGAAAGAACAATATGATGAGATCTTAACCAATCCTAGTGGCTCTAATATGCTGCAAGGAATTGTCACCTCATTTCTCTCTGCGCCTAAAAAAGGCAAACGTCCTCTAGCAGTTTTAGAAGTCGACGAAGCAAATGTGGCGCCGGTCTGCGAGCAATTAACACCAAAGGCATTCTTATTAACGAATATCTTTCGTGATCAAATGGATCGTTATGGTGAAATTTACACCACTTATCAAAAAATTCTTGATGGCATCAAATTAGCTCCGGAAGCAACCATTATTGCTAACGGCGATGCACCTATTTTCAACTCGACTAAATTACCTAATCCAACAATTTATTATGGTTTTGACAACAATGATGATCAAAGTAAAAACTTGCGGGCCAGCTTTAATTCTGACGGCATTTTATGCCCAGTCTGCCAGCATATTTTACACTACCACATGATCACTTATGCAAACTTAGGCGACTATTTCTGTCCCAACTGTGGCTTTAGCCGCCCAGAATTAACTGACGCGGTGACCGCGGTGCAAGAATTGCGGCCAACTTTCTCCAATTTCATTATTAACAAGCAGACTTTAACCGTCCACGTCGGTGGTATGTATAACATTTATAATGCTTTAGCAGCCTACACGATGGCTAATTTCTTGGGCATTGATCATGATAAAATCGCCAATGCCTTCAATTACGACGAACAAGTTTTTGGACGTCAGGAAGTCATCAAGTTAAACGGCAAACACGCCACTATTATCTTAGTCAAAAATCCGGTTGGCTTGAATCAAGTTTTTGATTTAATCAAAACCGACCCTCATCCCTATTCACTCGGTTTCCTATTAAACGCTCACGCAGCCGATGGTAAAGATACCAGTTGGATTTGGGACGGCGAATTCGAGGGTCTGCCATTCTCCGACATTCCAGAGGTTATCGTCGGGGGCGAACGAATGAAAGATATTAAATTACGTTTTAAAGTTGCCGGTGCTCCAGATGAAAGTGTGATTGAATCTGAATCACTCGAAGATTTCATCGCTAAAGCAGGCCAAATACCTGATGATCAACTTTATATCTTAACAACATACACCGCCATGCTTGCGCTACGTAAACAATTAGCTACTCAAGGTATTGTTTCTGCAGGCTTTTAAGCAATCAATAAACGGTCACGAGAAATTGTCGTGGCCGTTTTTATCTGCCTTGAAGCTACTTCCTTGTGTTGTATTGTTTCTCGAATTGTTATGTTGCTATTCTCCGTGCCTGCGGAAAATACGCTGGTGGAACGCTGCGAGCGTCGATTAAGCAGAACGAAAAGTACATCAATTTAAATATTATCAATACTAAATCCTAAAACTGTTATGTCGCTATTCTTCGTGCCTGCGGGAAATGCGCTGGTGGAACGCTGCGAGCATTGGTTTGAGCCAAATCAAAACCAATTTGTCTCAAACTCAAGCTTTCTTGTAAATGGTAAACCATTAACAAGAATTCCGCGGCTGACCGCGATTTCCCTCCGGCACTGACGAATGTGCGTTAGTACAACTAAACTGTAAGTTTGTACTCCTAAAATTGGAAGGTAATTCAAGCACTCATCAATTCTGCGCTTGCGCAAAGGTTGTCCTCTTGCTTGTTAAGTGGTGGCAAATAAATACCGCTCAGTAGTGACATTAATGTTGGCAATTTATTGCCTACATTAAGGCTCGCATTTGAGACGATTGGTATTTTAATCGGCTCAAATCGACGCCCACTACGTTCCAGCGAAAAGTATTTATTTGCCACCACGGCACCCGCAAGTTTCATATGCAACCTTTGTGCAAGTGCAGAGAACCGCAACATAATAGTTTTAGTTTCCACCTTTTTGATTAGTTCCAGCGAAAGTATTTATTTTCCCTCACGGTACTCGCTACACTTCCGATGCAACCTTTGCGCAAGCGCGAAGAACCACAACAAAACAGTTTTAGTTTCCGCCGTCTCAATCAGCGATATTCCAGTCTACCTTTTCTCTGGTAATTCTTGCATAAACTGCCGCACTATTCGCTCACGCCATTCGAGAAAGGCGGAATTTTGTTCACGTGGATGAACACGATTGGTTAAAACAATTAGCCCTTGTTGTAATTCATCATCTAATAACAACAGCGTTCCCGTATAGCCGGTGTGATAAAGCAACGGTTGTAACTGCAAATTCTCAGGTTGGCACAAGTCCCAAGCTAATGAACGGCCTAATTGATGGCGCGTATGATCTGCGTATAAGCCTTTAATAAACGATGGCGAAATTAATTGCGCTAAATCTGGGCGTTGCCCTAAATACCATTGTGCAAACTGAATTAAATCGTGCAAAGAGGCAAATAATCCTGCTGACCCGCAATTTTTGCCTAATGTGCGTGCTTTAGGATCATGAACAACACCTCGTAGTAACTGACCAGTCCGAGTATTCGTCGGTACACAATTTGCAGGATCAGGCGTAAATGTCGCACCACGTAATTCTAGCGGCTGCAAAACTTGTTCTTTGATAACTTGTTGAACTGGTTGCTGATAAATCGTTTCAATAATCCAACCTAAATATAATAAACCCACATCAGTATAAACAACTTTTTGCTCAAAGGTTGCAGTCACTGGCAACCTCAATAGCGCCGTCTTTAATTCCGGCGCGGCTAGTTGATCGCGGTTAGGAATATAACCAGCGACACCAGAGGTATGCGTTAATAAATGCCACACTTGAACGCGATCGTCTTGAAACTCTGGTAAATACTTCTGAACTGAATCAGATAATGATAATTTACCAGCCTCGACTAATTGAAAAATGACCGTAGCCGTCCCAATTACTTTGGTTAAACTGGCTAGGTCATATTGCAATCCAGGTCGTAACTTTTCTTTTTTGGGTGTCACTTCACGCCAGCCCGAAACCTCCGTCAAAACTTCAGAATGGTTGAGTAAAGCGTAACTAACGCCGGGAACGATCTTCTGAGTCACTAACTCTCGTAATAATTGTTGTGTTTGTGGATACATTAACTCACCTCACGCGATTACCGTAGCATTCATTAAACGATGGTTAAAACCTGCCAAAATTATATTTGCAAAGCATTACTTACATTAGCAAAGCCTAATGATAGATGAAAAGGACCCGGAACCAAATTTCCAAGTCCTTGTATTTTAAAACGTATTTAAAACTACAATCGACGACGCGCCGGAATCCAAGTGGGCATTTGTTTTACTTCTCTGCTTTTACTTGATCACTGCTTCTTGCCATTGTTTCATTAATGGTGCGGTTTTTAATTCAGTCACCACGTCGTGATTTAGCCGAGCAAAGGCCAGTGTTTCTTGATATAAACGTTGGACTAATTCATTGCTTTGTTTAGTCGTGATGGCGTTACTTAAGGCTAAGAACTTCAACCGCGCTAAATAATAAGTTAAATGCTCGTCAGCGCATAGTTGCACACCTGAATTAATTAACTGTTCACTTTCAGCAAAGCATTCTTGATTGCTCAAAAATTCTGCCGAGAAAAAAATTAAAGTTAAACGTCGCAAATAAAATTTCTTCTCATCATCACGATCAGGAATTGAAATAGGCTGGGCCAAATAATCAATGACTTTATTGAAGAAAAACTTGGCGCGTGCCTCTTCACGATGACGCAAGTAGAGAATACCTGATCCTAAATAAGCTAATTGCGTAAAAATTGTTTGATGTTTCTCATCCAGATCATCAAGAATGCGCGAAAAATCAAATAAGATATCGGCTAATTTTTGATTGGTCAAGGTTCTAACCATACCTTGCAAATAATAAAATTGCATTTGGTATAATGATGCCTCAATCTTATCGCTCTCGACATTATTCAGTTCTTTAACGGCGAATCGATAATCCTCGCGCATCAACGCATCCTCAATATCGTCTAGCTGATGACGCAGCGCCACCACCGAAACTTCCGGATCACTGTATAAATCATCGACAGTCAACCCAATCCGCGTGCACAACTGATTCAAAATATTTAGCGACGGAACCTTGCCATTATTTTCAAACTTACTCACTGTTGCTTGCGTACAAATTCCCGCGGCAATTTTAGTCTGGGACATTTTCATAGCTTTACGTTGTTTGGTAAAGACTTCAATGTTCATCATTATCTTTCGCCTCGACAAATATATTCAATATGTATCTAAATATATTATAACTTATTCCCATTAAAATATACCAAACTACCAAAATAAAGCCGACTTAGCGCGACATCACCTTGTCATTAGTTAACTTAGCCACTCACAATGCGCACACACTCAATAATATTTCAGATCAGATTAGTAAGCTCTTAATACGGTCAAAACATTTAATAAGGCGTGATTAAACGCTGCAGGAACTTCAGCCATAATATCGTGTCCACAATTAGGAACTAAAATTTCGGTCGTTCGCCGATTTTGTTGCGCGATCCATTTACCATAGCCAGGCCGATAATAGGGACTTTGGCGTGCCGAAATGAAATAAACCGGCACCGTTTCAGCAAGCGCCGTCGCACGCCAATCTGCACAAACATGATTTTTTAACAACGACAAGCACGCTGCTCTGTCAAAAGGATGCGCCTGTTTGGCATGATTGAACTGTTCAAAAACATCCTCACGAAAACCATGCAATGTTTCTTTAATTTGCGGACGACGCGCATAAGTTGTTTGCCAATTCGTTTCATCAATACCGACAAAACCATAAGGCCAAGTCACAGTATTGATCATTTTCGGCGACTGATCGACTAAAATTTCCGCTTTAATTGCAATTTCTGGGTGGCGCTGACGCAAATTCCAGATCACACTACAGCCCATTGAATGACCAATTAAAATGGGACGTTGCAATTGTAACTGATTAATCAATGCGGCTAAATCATCAGCCAATTGATCCAACGAGGTCGCAGGTTCACCCAATGACGCACCTTGTCCGCGATAATCCCAAGTAATCACTGTGAATTTTGCTTTGATTGTCGTGGCAATTTGACCGGCCCAAATTTCCTGATAGCTGCCAAAGCCGTTAACAAAAATAATTGGCTCACCACTGCCATAACAATTAACGGCAATGGTTTGCTGAGTTGTTAATGAAAGTAACATAAGTTAAACCTCTGAATGAATCAATTTAGGACCGTTTTGCTAGTGCTATGGTTTTAACCGCCCTAACTTTTAATCTAACGTACCGATGAGTGTCGCTATATCTTCGGGGATTGGTGCCGTGAATGATTGTTCTTCACCAGTATACGGTTCAACAAACGTCAATTGCCAAGCATGAAGTGCCTGTCGTTCAATACCTTGGTCCATTGGTCCCTGATATAATTCATCGCCTAATAAAGGATGTGCGATTGAAGCAAAGTGCGCGCGAATTTGATGTGTGCGCCCAGTATGCAGCTTAACTCGCACCACCGTTGCATTCGGCAATCGTTTAATGACCCAATACTCAGTGCGCGCGTCTTTACCATTTGCAGTAACGACTTGTTGGAAACTATCTTCGGCCTGAGCTAATGGTGCATCGATCACCCCATGGTCATCCGGCAGTTCACCAGCAACAACAGCTAAATAAATTTTTTCTAATCGTTGCTGCGCCTGTTCTTGAACAAATAAATTATTCGTCAAAATATCATGAGCAACCAAAACTAAACCACTACTGAAACGATCCAAGCGCGTGATAATGTGCGGTTTGCGATCTGGACTTTTAACCGCGCGCCAATGTCCTTTAACCCGATTAACTAACGTATCTGTTGAATTAGTCGGACCAGGAACTGTATTTAAGCCAGCCGGTTTATTAAGCAACAAATAATGCGATGTTTCCGCCACGATCACAATTTCACCATCACTACCTGCCACATTCGCATCAGAACCCTCCGGTGGAAAAATAACCGTCAACATTGACCCGCTTACTAAAGGAAAATCAAACGGTACAATTTGATCGTCGACTAAAATACGACCGCGCCGTTTTAATTCCGAATAAAGGCGATGACTAACTCCTTTTGCTGCTAAAAAACGTTTAATATTATTTTCTGAATCATTTTCAACTTGCCATTTAATTTCCATCTCGTTTAATTCCCTTCTCTTTCAGTAACACGATTCTAATCAAGCTTCAACTGAATTTGTTTCCGCTTCATAATCGGCAATCGCTTGCATAAACTTTTCACCGTACTTCGCCATTTTATTCTCACCGACACCCTTAACGGTCAAGAATTCGGCATCCGTATTCGGTTTCATTTCGGACATGGCGATTAACGTTTTATCTGAGAAAATAACAAATGGTGGAACATGTTCTGATTCAGCCAATTCACGACGCAACGCCCGTAATTTAGCAAACAATCCTTCGTCTGCTACCATAATTTGTTGATTTACTTTAACCACTCGATCAACCTTACGATAAACTTTACGCTGCCCTTTCAAAACCTCCACGCCAGTTGCCGTCACGGTTAACGTTGGATACTGGCCTGCACTGGGCAACAAAAAACCACTAGCCGTCAAATAATCAATCAGTTGACTGACTTCTTTTTGCGACCGGCTACTTAATAAACCATAGGTGGACAATTCATTAAAATGACTTTCTAAAACGCGTTGACTACGTGCACCGGTTAGCACTTGAGCGATCAAACCCTTACCATAGCGCTCGTCCATTCGCTTGACGCAAGATAGAACTTTTTGAACATCAACGGTGATTTCCACTGTCTCACGATCATCTAAGCAATTGCTACAACGGCCGCACGGTTCAGCTGTCTCACCAAAATAACGTTGAATAAACTGTTGTAAACAGGATTGAGTATTGGCGTAAGCTGTCATTTCCTGTAATTTACGATATTCAACCTGTTTAAGTTGATCGGACAATTCAGATTGATCGATGAAGAAGTGTTGAATTAAAACATCTTGCGGTGAGTAAAGCAAAATTGCTTCTGAAGGCAGACCATCACGGCCAGCCCGACCGGCCTCTTGATAATAAGCCTCCAAACTACCAGGAACTTGATCATGAATCACGAAGCGAACGTTACTTTTATCAATCCCCATCCCAAAAGCATTAGTAGCCACCATAATTGGCACCCGATCATAAACAAAATCCTCTTGATGTTGGCGCCGTTGCGTTTCGTTTAAGCCACCATGATAAATCGTATTTGCTAATTTACGCCGCGTTAATAGAGCACCGACACGTTCAACTTCTTTGCGCGTGCTGCAATAAATAATACCAGACTGCTCCGGATTAGCTTTTAAGTAACGCAATAAATAATCGTCGCCACTTTGATCCTTAATGACAGAAAAAGCCAAATTCTGGCGTCCAAAACCAGTTTTAATTTCATTTGCTTCCGGAATAGCCAAACGTTGGCAAATATCACGAGCAACTTGCGGGGTTGCTGTGGCTGTTAATGCAACGACTGGCGGATGTTGAGCCAGGTTGGCCAAAACCTCGCTTAAGCTCAAATAACTCGGCCGGAAATCATGCCCCCATTGTGAAATACAATGTGCTTCATCAACTGCAATTAAACTGATTTTGATTTTTTGTAAAGCGTCCATAAAGTCTGGTGCATCAAAACGTTCTGGCGCAACATAAAGTAACTTTAACCGACCTGCTTGTGCTTCACGCAATACATCCAGCATACCGGGAAAACTCAAGGAACTATTGATAAAGGCCGCCGAGATACCTAACTCATTAGCCGCATCAACTTGATCCTTCATCAAAGAAATCAAAGGTGAGACAACTAAAGTCAACCCCGGCAGCATGAGCGCTGGAATTTGATAACAAAGCGATTTACCGCCACCAGTTGGCATAATCGCCAGCGTATTATCACCCGTCAAAACATGATTGATCACTTCTTCTTGACCAGGTCGAAACTTACGATACCCGAAGGTCTGTTGTAAAACCGCCGTTGCTTCCATTCACTCACCACCTAAATTCAACTTTGCGAAAAACTCGAACATGACGCTAGTAACTTCAATTGTACGGGCAAACAACGTTCGACGCAAGCACCGCAAAAAAGTAATCAGCAGACTTCTGAATTTAATCGGCATAATAATTAACGCCCTATTCTTAAATACGAAAAAAATAAGAGTCAGAATCAAATCATTTGATCCTGACTCAAAATGAACTAGTATTATGCTTCTCCATGTTGGGGAGAAGTCGTTGGTAAGATGTCCTAGAACTGTTATGTTGCGGTTCTCCGTGCCTGCGGGAAATACGCTGGTGGAACGTTGCGAGTTTGATTTGAACAGAATAAATATCAAATTAACTTCAAATCCTAGAACCGTTATGTTGCTATTCTCCGTGCCTACGGAAAATGCGCTGGTGGAACGCTGTGAGTTTGATTTGAGCAGAATAAATATCAAATTAACTTCAAATCCTAGAACCGTTATGTTGCTATTCTCCATGCCTACGGAAAATGCGCTGGTGGAACGCTGCGAGTTTGATTTGAGCCAAATCAAAAACCGATTTGTCTCAAATACAAACTTTGTTGTAAGTGGTAAACCACTAACAACAATTCCGCGGCTGACCGCGATTTTCCTCCGGCACTGACAAATGAGATGTGTTGGTGTGATTTAACTTCAAGTTTGTACTTCTCAATATTTTAGAGAGCAATTCAACCACTCATCAATTCAGCGCTTGCGCAAAGGTTGCCATCTTTTCTGCTTAGTGAGGGAAAATAAATACCGCTCAGTGGTGAAATTGTTGTTAGTAATTTATTACTTACAAACAAGACCTGTCTTGAAGACAATTTTGCAAAAATTGGCTCCAAGCAGCGTCCACCACGTTCCAGCGCAAGTATTTATTTTCCCTCACGGTACTCGCCACATTCCATAAACAACCTTTGCGTAGGCGCGAAGAAACACAACATAACAGTTTTAGTGGCCTCTATCTTGGTCAGAAAGTCTTTCGGCTAATGCCATAGCTTTGGCGTACGCCAAAGCCAGGATCATCTGTCAATCGCATGACTAGATCAGCAATACTTTTACGCGAAATATCATGACCGACAAATGGTTCGCCTTTGCTCGTTAGTTGATAATCCGTGTCATCGCCATCATCGAACCAACCAGGACGCAAAATAACATAATTTAAACCAGACGATTCAACAATGTCCGCCGCATGTCGATAATCACGTAATACCGGCTTGTCTTTTAAATTACCTTGCGGATCAATCTCCTCAGGCACTTCATTATAAATTCCCAATGACGTTACAAAAATCAAACGACGCAACCCTGCTTCATTCATTCCATCAACCAAAGCCTGCGCCATTTTAGCCATATCACCACGAAGCGAAGCAAAAACGGCGTCAATGTTTTCCATAGCTGAAAACAAAACACCTTGATCCGTCACACTGCCTTGAATCGTTTGTTCGCGTTCTGGGTCAATATTTTGAATACTCGACACATCACGCGCCATCAAACGCAACTTATCATTTGTATGCTCAAGTAAATATTGCCGCACAACCTGACCCAACGAACCGGTTGCCCCAATAATTAAGACATTTGTCATCATCACACCTCAATCATTAAAATCAATTTCATCTTTAAACTTACGCAACATCAATTCTTAAGGAACCTAACTGATCAATGCTAGCAGTTACCACATCTTGCGCCTGCAGAAATACTTGCGGTTCGTGACCAACACCAGTTCCTTCGGGTGTGCCGGTAAATATTAAGTCACCGGGATAAAGTTCAACAATGCTAGAAAGATAGCTGATCAACTTAGGCCCATCAAAAACCAAGTTGGCCAATGCTTCATGTTGCATCGTCGCTTCATTAACTTTTGTCGTAATCAGTAACTGTTTTAAATCGGTAATTTCGTCTGGCGTTGTCAACCAAGGTCCAGTTGGCGCAAAATTTTCAAATGATTTGCCGAGTGAAAATTGTGGTTGTGGATTAGCAAATTGCACGCTGCGGTCGGATAAATCTTCACCTACCATGTAACCGGCAATAGATTGAGTCGCAACAGTTTCAGAAATATCACGGCCACCTTGACCGATCACAATCACTAACTCGGTTTCCCAGTCGGTCTGTTCACTATGGCGTTGAATGGTTGTCGTTGGTCCTGTTAAACTACTCGCAAATTTTGTGAACACATTAGGAACAGTTGGTGCGACCGCATGAATCTCTTGAGTGTGCCCTAAATAATTCATTCCAACTGCAAAAATCTGTCTTGGCTGAGGAATTGGTGCCATCAACTGGCGATGTTCAATTTCTTGAGGTGCACCTAAAACCAATCGATCTGGTCCGGCCTTAATAACGCTCAAAACATCATGGTAATTTTTAACCAACTGACCTTCTTGATCATTGATCATCAAGAAGGGACGATCCTGATACATTGCAATTTTCATATTTAAACTTCCTAACTTTATTCAATGAGCACCAATGATATGAATTAGCACCAGTTGCTATCCAAACTTAATTCTTATTACCTTTCTGTGTTGAAACCCACATTAAAAATAATCAGAACCCACTAATTAATAAAATTCGTATGGCGAACTTTCCAATCTTCAAGCTTAATTTGCACCCAAAAACTATAAATACCTAATGTGATAATGGAAAGTAATAACCACTTGATCCAATTACCGAACAGACCAACAGCAGATCCAGAAAAATGCATCCGATGACCATCAACAACTGTATGATTGATCCGCCAACCATAGATCATCGTTAATGCCCAAGGATAACAAATGCCAATGGTAAAAATCGTAATCACTGCACCTAATAGCCCCCAACCAATCAGTGATAATAAGCCGCCGTCAAAAAATGAACGTTCCCCATTGCGTGTTTCCATAATATCTCCTCCAAAGCTCATCGTTAGTTAAATTATAGCGCTGATGACAACTATGTTAAAAGTAAAATCCTAGGAAAGTACTACTAATATTAAAACAAAATTCAAAGTGCGGAGAAAGTTGGGTTGACAATGAGCATTAAGAAAGCAATGAAAAAGTTCGTATTTTGAACTTATTCATTGCTGGCTTAAGCGGAATTGTCAGACTTTCGCAGCACGTTTCAAATCAGAGTGCGCAAAGCAACGGGTTGCTGGCCCAAATTTAAATGAAAAGATTAATGCGTGTCAACGCAGCAAGATTTACACTTAAATTTCGCACCAGCAGTTGCTTGGAGCACATTTCAGACCAGAGTGTGGAGAACAACGAATTGACTGCCTTAATTTAAACGGGAAGATCGCTGCGTGTGAACGCAGAGAGATTCACGCTTAAATTATACGCAGTCAGTTGTTCGCAACACATTTCAAATTCAGAGTGCGGAGAAAGTCGGGTTGACAATGAGCATTAAGAAAGCAATGAAAAAGTTCGTTCTTTGAACTTATTCATTGCTGGCTTAAGCGGAGTTGTCAGACTTTCGTAGCACGTTTCAAATCAGAGTGCGCAAGGCAACGAGATCGGTTGCATAGCACTAACTAAGAAAGGAGCTAGGTTCCTCACCCTAGCTCCTTAATTAACCGCAAATTTATTAATGACACTTTAAAGCCGCTTATGATTGAAAATAATGATTGTCAACGTCACCAGAACAATCGTTAATCCCAATGTCAGCATTAGGGCTGGCGAAATATGAGCCAGCTTTTCAGTTCCCTGCACCAACCTTAAGTTGTCCGTCATTAACGCAACGGGATTCCAACGCTGAACTGATTTCCACATGTTTAAAATCGTCAGTGCAATAATTGAACCAGCCGCAAACAAAAAGCCGAAATAATTATTGACGGCCAAGGTTGACCCCAAAAGGAGTAATGCTGTAAAGAATAAGCCAAAAATTAATAACGGTACTAATCCCAGTAATGGTTGGGGACTTTTATTGTCGGGAAAATAATAGGCAGTATAACCCCATGTAATCACAAACGCCAACAAAATTGCACCACACCACTGCAAGTAAGCGACCAGAAATTTAGCCAACACCACAATAAAACGCGGCAATCCTTTGGCGATTAAATTGACTAGTGTTCCTTGACTAACTTCTTGGCTCATGAAGCCACTGAAAATAATAGCTAAGACATAAATGCCCATTTGCGTAATATTCTTATAAAACTGTTGCCAAGAATCAACACTGGTCGGTTGCGGGATATTGATGACTAAATTACTTCCGAATGATGAATGCAGAATATCGGGTAATATTTTGGCAATTAACGGACTCTCAATACCAAAAATCATAAAAATTAAACCGATAATCAACAAATGATGTTTGCGCCAAGCTTCAAGAATTTCTTTGTGAGTGAAATACCACATAACTTTCATTTCACCACCTCCAAAAAAATATCCTCCAAGCTAGTCTGTTGCTGATTAACCGCAAGTGGCACAATATCAGCCGCCAGCAACTGTCGCAAAACTTGACCGGTAAACTGCTGACTAGCGCCCTGGTATGGCAAACTAAATTGTGGTTGAACAACTTTTTCAGTGACTTGTAAAGTTACCGCTGCTTGCTGGGCAGAAGTCAGATCTGCAAAGGTTAATTGCAATTGCGGCCGCGCAAACTGTTGGCGTAGATTAACCAGTGTCTCATTAACCGCCAGACGACCACGGTTCAAGATTCCCACTTGATCGCAAATTCGTTCCACATCATTTAAAATATGCGTTGAAAAAATAATGGTTGTTTCACCACGTAAGCTGGCTAATAAATCCAAGAATTCACGTCGCCCTGCTGGATCCAACGCCGATGTTGGCTCATCACAAATTAATAATCGCGGACGATTTAGCAAGGCTTGGGCAATTCCTAAACGCTGTTTCATTCCTCGTGAAAAACCATGAATCCGCTGTTTATTTTGTGGCAAATCTACGGCCGCTAACATTTCTTTAATTCTTGTTGGCAGTTCACTTTTGTGCATACCAGTTAAATGACCACAAAGCATTAAATATTCTGTAGCGGTCAAGTAGCCGTAATATTCAGGAACATCTGGTAAATAGCCAATATTTTGATTGGTTTTATTTTGACCATACTTGACGGTCTGTTGCGCAACCGTAATTTGACCAGCATCTAATTTTTCGAGACCAAGAATTAATTTCATAGTAGTCGTTTTACCGGCACCGTTCTCACCGACGAACCCAAAAATCGACCCTGCCTCAACTGAGAAAGTTAAATCTGTCAAAACCTGCTTTGTCCCAAAACTTTTTTGAACATGCGCCAATTCTAATAGTGCCATCATTCAAGCTCCCGTCCAAAAACGAAGTAGGCAATCGCACCAAACGGTTGAATAAACATCACGGCTAATAACCACAGCCAGCGATTACCATGTTGATAATGTTGATGCCGGAAAATGTGAACAATCGCAGTTATCATCAAAACCAATTCTACGATGATTAAAGGAATGAAAAATGGTAAATTATCAAAGAAAAAATTTGCATCTGTCATTTGAAGCGCTCCTCTACTTTATTAAGCCGTTGTAATAGGTCTTGAAATTGCGACTCATTCTGATAAGACATCAATAAGGGATTCTCGGTTATTAAAGTGACACAATCAATTGAAACTTGATTTGCATCGCGCGGTAAACTGTTGCCCAATTCTGTTTGAGCAAGCCAATCATCAATTCGATTAAAATAATCATCACCATGCAACGTCATCGGTAACTTAACGGTTTCCAGCAAGCCAACATATTCAGTTAAACACACTAACATTAGCGAAACATTCTGCTGTTCAGCAAAACCCATTGCAGCAGAAATTAAAAAATTAATCGACACGGCCGGATTTAATTGCTTAATATGAAAACTTTCAATAAAGGTAACGCCACGGTCAAACGTCTGTTGAAATAACTTTGGTTGCTGCTTAACAAGCTGTAAATAATTCGCCAACTGACTCATGATAACGGCTAAATATTGGTACAGTGCACTTTGAGTGGTGGCAATTGCCTTTTGCGAATCACCTTTAGCTAAATAAGCCCAAGCAATTAAACTCTCGTTAGGGAAATATTCCGGCACATATTCACCGAGCTGCGCCAAAACATCATCAGGCTTGTATAAACTCAAATTGCAATAGGCCGCATAGCTCTTAGCTTTACTCAATAGTTGGGGGTCATTGGTAATTTCGACCACATGTTCAAATAGTGTCAAAGCTCGATTGAAGTAATCGGTTATCTTAGCTTGCTTCGATTCTCCAGGCAATAAATCTGCATGATTAAGCAAAAAAACACCCATTTGAAAAACCAATGGTGCACAAGAATAATAACGGTGAATCATATTGTTAATTGCCGCTAGCACGTGTTGGGAATCGTCTGTTTCTAACTGTTTAACCAGCGCTTGATAAATCCGGCGAATTTGTTCCGGCGTCAATTGCGTCTGATAATTCAACAACGCATCAATTGAAATATTAAAATACGCCGCCAATAATGGTAACAACGTAATATCAGGGAACGATTGGCCTGTTTCCCATTTTGAAACTGCCGCTTTAGAAACACCTAAAAATTCAGCCAGCTGCTGTTGTGTTACCGACTTCTCCTTACGTTCTCTTAGAATTACCGTACCAATATTTAACGCCACCGTCAGCCACCACCTATCGTCGTTAATCAACCTCTACTTAGAATTCTAGCCGATTAACAAAGTTAAGTATAGCGATACCTAGTTAATTATGTCGGTGAAAAGTTAACTGGTAGGAAACAATTGTATTCAACCCCACGCAATCAGTCTCAGGATAATCAATAAAAAGAGTGAAAAATAAATGATTTATTTTCCACTCTTTTGAACTATCAAGACAGAACCACTTAAAAACTTGGATACGGATCTGGCAACCCGTTTGCTTTTTTGTCTGCTTTGGCTGCTGCAACTTCTTGGGCAACCAGTGACGTTGCATTTGGTGCGTCGTACAACTCAATCTTATAGTCAATTCCTGCTAAGTTCCGGGCGATTTCTTCTTGTTTAGCCACAACTTCTTGGCGATGGTGTTGCAATAATTCTTTGCGCTTTTGCACTGTCGTTGGACCTTGCATCACATAAGCAATATATTTTTGAATATCTTTTATTTTCATTCCGGTATTCTTCAAGCAACAAATTGTTTCCAATAACGCCAGATCACCTTCCGTAAACACACGATAGCCGGCTTCATTACGCGCCACAAAGGGCAATAAACCTTGCTTATCATAGAAGCGCAACGTATAAATGGACAGATTAGTTTTTTCTGCCACTTCTTTAATTGAATAGGTCATTTAACTTTACCTCACTGAATTTTTAAAACTTCTCTTGCACTAGAGTTAAGTCTAGGGTTTATCGTAGTTATCATAACTTACACAAAACAAATTAGCAAAGGAAGTGTGCAAAGGGACGAGTTGTTGGTCTAAATTTAAATGGCAAGATTGCTGTATATCAATGTAACAAGATTTTTATTTGAATTTCGTACCAACAGTTACGATGCGCACATTAAGGAGTAAATAAAATGAATGAAAAAGTTTTAGTGACCGGTGGCAATGGTTTTCTTGCACTGCACCTTATTAAGAAATTATTGACGGACAACTTTCAAGTCCGTGCCACTTTGCGTCATCTTGATAAAAAGTCCGACGTTTTATCCGCCTTGAAACAGAATCAAACGCCGCACTTGGAGCAATTATCGTTTGTCCAAACCGATTTGACACAAGATGACGATTGGATAACGGCGATGAGAGATATCACTTACGTCATGAGCGTCGCCGCCCCTGTCTTTGTCAATGAACAACAATCAGACGACGAAATATGCGAAGTTGCTACTGAAGGTACCTTACGTATTATTAAAGCGGCGGAAAAAGCTCATGTCAAACGAGTTGTGATGACCGCAAACTTTGGCGCCGTAGGGTTCAGTAATAAAAATCAACAACACACAACCACCGAAAAAGATTGGACTGATCCGAACGAACCAGGACTGTCTCTCTACGAGAAATCCAAACTAATAGCCGAAAAAAGTGCTTGGAATTATCTCAAGGATTCCCAAAGTTCTCTCGAATTCACAACAATTAATCCCGGTGTAATGCTGGGGCCAACGCTAGATCGGCATATTTCTGGTAGCTTCGGTATTATTAATAGACTAATTGACGACTCTAGTAAGTTCATTCCCAACATTAAAATGAATTTAGTTGACGTTCGCGATGTTGCCGATCTACATGTGGCCGCCATGATCAATCCGCAAGCAAGTGACCAACGTTTCATTGCCGTGACAGATCAGGCAATTTCCCTACCCGAAATTGCGCAGATTATTCGAATTAACCGACCCGATCTAACTAATCAAGTTGCAACCAAAATATTGCCGGCAGGGGTAATTAAATTCGCGGCACGCTTCAATCAGCAGGCTAAAGAAGGCCGACTCTTCTTGGAAATCAATCATCACATCAGCACTCAAAAAGCACGTCAGCTCTTAAATTGGCAACCGAAATACGATAACCAAGCCATCGTCCTCAGTGCTGTTGATGCAATTTGCCACTCAAAATCATAATCTGCAGCATAGTTAACTCAAAAAAATTAACTGCAACCAACTTTTACCAACAAGATTCCCTTAGCACTATCAATTCATGATAACAACGTGTCACTGTCATGAAACGGTTACAAAACAAAAATCCAATGACGTTTGCCAACCCACTAACAGCCAACACCTTGTTTCCAAGCAATTTAATTTGAATTCGTGAAAAACAGTCTATAATAACGATTAGAAAGAGGTGTTGCAGCGATGAAAATTACAATTACAGAGACAGTTTTGCAATTGTTGAAACATAAAAAGCTAGATGACAAAGTGTTACTCTTAGTAACAGACGATGGCGGGGGTAAATATTCACTACAAGGTGGCGCTTGTAGTATCGGTGCCAAATTCACTTTAATTGTATTGGACGAGCCCGACCAACTCTACCAGATTAAACTTGAAAATAATGCTAATCTTGATTTGTATACTTCTGATTATGATCTCGTTTTCTTTACAGACGGTCTAACATTAGATCTTCAACATTATCAAATTACCTTAAAAGACAACGGTGGTATTTTGGATGGTGCCGTTCAAATTGCTAACGGCCAAGATATCATCGCTGCTTTCAACAAAGGCACGACTGCCAATAATTAATTTTTCCAGCACAGTCTGGCACTAAAAAGCGCCTAAAATCCTTGCGTTCATCGATTAACAACGCCGTTCTATTTGATCAAGTTTCTGGTCAAGTAGAACGGCGTTATTGTGTTATCAATTAACTATCCATTACCGATTAATAACTGCGTCCTCTTTCAAAATACAAAATATTTCCTAACCTGTTGTTCGTGCTGTAGACTTAAATCATCACTAAAATTAGGAGACGCTTACTATGGCAAACAACGAGGATCATTACAGCGAGGAAAAACTACTAGAGAATAACTTCCCTAACCTGACGAAAGATTCACCATTATTCCAGCAAAAGTTAACTGATATTCACGAAATCGAACATTCATTACAAACCTTAATGACCTTATGTGGACAACAAGAAAATCTACCGGACTTAGATAAAACACCGTTTAGAGTGGTCAAAGCGTTCCTTGAATACACGACTGGTTATCGTGAAAATCCTGAGGAACACTTAGCCAAGACTTTTGACATTACTCAGAATGACCCGATTATTGTTAAAGACATCGAGTTTTATTCAATGTGCGAACATCACTTTGCTCCCTTCTTCGGTGTTGCGCACGTTGCTTATATTCCTAATCAAAAAGTTACCGGACTGTCAAAAATTGCGCGAGTTGTCGAAGGTTACGCGCGCCGTTTCCAGGTTCAAGAACGTTTAACGAATCAAATTGCTGATGCTGTTGTCAACATGCTGGATCCTAAGGGTGTTATCGTTGCGATTGAAGCCAAGCACCTATGCGTTTCCAGCCGTGGGGTCAAGAAAGAAGACGCTAAGACTTTTACAATTGTCAGCCATGGCGTTTATTCAAGTAACCCGCAACTCCGCTCTGAATTCATGATGGCAATTAAATGAGGTTAGCCCAATGACTGAAGCAAAAGTAGCACTCATCACAGGAAGCTCCCGGGGTATCGGCAAACAAATAGCGAGAACGTTGGCCCATGCTGGCTACGCACTCGCATTAAACTATCACAATAATCGCGAAGAAGCGCTCGATTTAGCTCAAGAATTAAGCACGGTCACTCACGCCAACATTCAACTTTATCAAGGTGATGTTAGTGTAGAAACCGACGTTAACACAATGATAACCAAGATTCAGAATGATTTCGGCCACTTAGATATTCTGATTGCGAACGCTGGTCCCTTCATTCATGAAAATATTAAGTTAAAAGATTATTCAACGGCACAATGGCACGAGATGATTGCGACGAATTTAGATAGCTTCTTTTATCTAATCAAAGCAACATTGCCGGCAATGGAGCAGCAAAAGTGGGGTCGCATTATCGCGCTCGGTTACGACCAAATCGAGCGTCTTTCAGGATGGTCCATGCGCGGTGCTTATGCTGCTGCCAAGACCGGTGTCGCAACTGCTATCAGAACATTAGCCACAGAAGAAAGCAACACTAACATTACGGCAAATATGGTCTGCCCAGGCGATATTAAAGCCCTCGCTAAAGAAGCAACAATTGATTCGGCACGTCAGCAGCTAACCACCTTCGCTATCAACGACAAAAGAAAGGCAACAGGTGAAGATGTTGCCCGAGTGATTGCCTTTCTTTGTGCCGATGATTCTGATTACTTAACTGGTAATATTATTAATTTATCAGGTGGTGAAAACATCATCGCCAGAAAACATGATGGTATTTAATTGACATCCGTCACAATAATGTCATCTCAGCTTCAAATCAAAAGCCCACTATTTTTGGCAAGAGATTACTAGCAATGATCTGCAACAAACGTTTAGCTTGAGACTCGCAAATTTAATTAAGCGCTTGAGCGACATCATTGCTGTCAGCAAAGGGTCCCGGAAGCGTTGCTACACCACGATGATTGCCGAAATAGTCTTCTGTAAACTGGATATCGTCACCCGCCGGCGTTTCAAAACGCTGCTCTGGTTCAAACGCCTCGCCTAAATCATTAGAGGTCAGGACATTCGTTTTGAAATTAGCTAACACGTCATAAAGATTCGTCTTAATTGTTAATTTCCCATCTTGATCCATCAAGTCAAAAGCAACTTGGTGCTGATCATCCACGAATTTATTACCTTCTTTATTCCAAGCTTTAGCACCGTTTAAGTAAACATTACCACCAGCCCAAATTGGCAAATGAGCAAATTGGTGAGCGGCCAAATTATCCATATCCATTTCTTGAGCAGCCTTACCCTCTAAAGACTTAAAAGGTTGATACCACTCGTCATACGTCTGATAGTCGTCATCGAAGATTGCTGTACCAACTTCTCTATTCTCTTCATCATCTTGACCTTCAACAGGCCAGTTCTGAATAAAGATATTATTATAGAAGCGGTCATCACCATGCAGAATCGTTTGAAAACCGGCCACTTCTGTTCGATGTTGAATATGATATGGGGTATAACGCGGTTGTTTCACGCCGCGACCGGGATAATCTGTCCCTTCGCCAACACAAGTCAATGAACCCAACATTAAATTATGAACGACAGCTAATCCTTCGGTCGGCATTCTCAATGAGACTTTGGATAACATGACATTGTTGTCAATCAGAGTTGGTCCATGACTAACTTCAACAAAGATATCCTGGCTCTGCATTGCGCCAGCAATTCGATGTGCCGTTCCTGCAGGTGGATAATTGTGATCAAAAAGATTCTGGCTAATTCGCGTTCCTTGCGCTTCCCAATCACACCAAACGCCCATTGTTGTCCAGTCAAAATGATTACGACGAATAATGACGTCAATTGCAGCGTGGAGTTTAATTCCGGCAATCTCAGCACCTGCCAGTTCTTGCATGTTGTTAATGTGGTGAATATGGTTATCTTCAATTAAACTGAAAACACAGCCTTGACGGCCCACAATACCATCTTGTTCGCAATGATGAATATTACAATGACGGACAATGTGATGCCCAATATTTTCTTTTAGCCAACCATGATATTGTCCGCGGCAAACAGCGTCACGTTCCATTTGTGTCGGTGATTTAACATGCTTGTACGTAAAGTAATGATCATTGTCTGGATCGCGGTATTTGCCCAGCGAGATTCCTGCACAACGACTATGACTAATCTCACAATTCTCGATGATCCAACCTTTCGACCAATGCGGACCAACCATGCCATCCTGATAAGCTGCTGGTGGTGCCCAAGTTGTTGCCGCTTTGTTAATCTTGAATCCTGATAAGGTAATATAATTAACACCAGTTGCTTGTGGCCAAAAAACTTCACGACGTACGTTAATATCAACTTGTTCTTGATTGGGATTCTTCCCTTGAAAGTTTGCGTAGATGATCGTGTCATTACTTGTTTCATCCTGCTCGGTATACCACTTGTAGATTGAATGCTCAGGGTCCCAAGATTGTGGATAAATTTCTGCTTGCAAACAATCTGCCAAGCTTGTTGTTTCATAAAGCTGTAAATCATTCAAATAAACAGCACCGGTGTGCTTATTGACCGGTCCCATGTACCAATCACCCATTACAAATGTAGTATACGGATTATATGAACCGAAAACACTATTGTTAATCCGCACAACCCAAACATTAGCTTGATATGGTTGCCAATTAGCGACAATTTCGGCACCAGTAATTTCGGCCGCCAATGGTTCAACACTGCGATAAGTAATCCGGGCAGCTTCAGTTCCCGCCTGAATCGGATTAACGTTCTCGCGATAAGTTCCAGGCAAGACTAGAACTTCATCGCCAGGCATTGCTATTTTTGCAGCTTCATTAATTAACTTGTAAGGTCGTTCTTTCGTCCCGTCACCAGCAAAAGTCGCCTTTGCATCAACATAAATTTTCATGTGCTGTCTCCTCACTATTTCACTTAAAGCGTTTACAAAACCGAGACCATTGTATCTAAGAACCGAGCAAATGTCGATGGTGATTATTACTTTTTTAGCGGTACAAAGTTTGCTAATTATTAATCGTCAGGTACATGCTTTAAAAAGGATGAAAGACTAGCATTCTCAAAACACAAAAAATGGAACTTGGGTAAATATCCCAGTTCCATTTTTGGTATCATGGTAAAATTCAAGTCGTTTTCTGTGCCACTTCTGTCATTTAGTCGTGCTCTAAATTTTAATACAGTTCTTTAACTCGCGCCTGTGTGACATCATGCGTCAAAAATTCATCTAGCGTTGTTTCTGCACGATCAACCACACCTTTTGCAGAAACCTCGACGATGTGATTAGCAATAGTCTGAATGAATTGATGATCATGCGACGTAAAAATAATAGCGCCCTTAAAATCAACTAAGCCATCATTTAACGACGTGATTGATTCCAAATCCAGATGATTAGTCGGATCATCCATAATCAAAGTATTAGCCTTCAGCAACATCATCTTAGAAAGAATACAACGAACTTTTTCGCCACCAGACAAAACCGCAATCTTCTTCTCAATCTCATCGCCAGAGAATAACATCTTACCTAAGAAACCCCGCAAGAAAGTATTGTCATCTTCGCCCGGCTCAGCGAATTGGCGCAACCAATCGAGAATATCTAATGATTCATCATTAAAGGCCGAATTTGTATCCTTTGGTAAATAAGAACGTGTGCTCGTTACGCCCCAAGTTACAGTACCTTCGTCAGGTTCTAAATCACCAGCTAAAATCTGCATCATTGTTGTCGAAGCTAAATCGTTACGCGACATAATTGCGACTTTTTCGTCAGGGCGAACAATAAAACTAATATTGTCCAACACCTTCACACCTTCGATCGTCTTAGAAACATTTTCGACCCGCAACAAATCATTGCCTAATTGCCGATCAAAGTTAAATTTGACGAATGGATATTTCCGGGAGGATGGTTTAAGATCATCTAGCGAAATCTTATCCAATTGTTTTTTTCGCGACGTTGCCTGTTTAGATTTAGAGGCATTGGCAGAGAAACGCGCAATAAATTCTTGCAACTGCTTAATCTGCTCTTCTTTTTTACTATTCTGTTGCGCCGCCAGCTTGGTAGCTAAGCGACTTGATTCCAGCCAGAAGTCATAATTACCGACGAACATTTTAATTTGCCCGAAGTCAACATCACACATGCTTGTACAAACCTGATTCAAAAAGTGACGGTCATGAGAAACAACGATGACTAAGTTAGGGAAACTGGCCAAGAAGTTCTCCAGCCAAGACTCAGTTTGCATATCTAAACCGTTCGTTGGTTCGTCCAATAATAAAATATCAGGCTTGCCAAATAGCGCCTGCCCTAGCAGAATCTTTACTTTTTGTGGTTCAGACATTTCGCTCATCTTTTGTTGTTGCAAAGATTCGTCAATGTCTAACTCGTTTAGTAATTGTGCTGCTTCGATTTCTGCATTCCAACCATCAAGTTCAGCAAAACGCCCCTCAAGTTCGGCCGCCTTAATACCATCTGCTTCACTAAAATCCTCTTTAGCATACAAAGCATCTTTTTCCAGCATGATTGAATAAAGCTCTTTGTGCCCCTGAATAACCGTATCAATCACAGTGAAATTATCAAAAGCAAAGTGATCTTGGACCAAACTAGACATTCGCTTGTTGGTTTCAATGCTAACCGATCCAGAACTTGGTTGTAATTTACCTTCCAACAATTTAAGGAACGTCGATTTGCCGGCGCCATTAGCACCGATCACACCGTAGCAATTACCAGCAATAAACTTCAAATTCACGTCTTCATATAATTTATGGCCATCTAAAGTAAGGCTCATGTTACTAATTGTAATCAAATATTTATCCCTTTTCCTTTGTTTATACTAAAAGCCAGCAGCAACGCTGTTGGCTTAATTATTTGCACATTCTGGTCATGATATTTAGTAATTTGGCTCAATGCTATTATTCTATCCCGAGTAACATGTCTTTGTCAAAGACATTCTATCTTGATCAGGTTCTTGACCGAGCACTGGACAATATTTAATGATGAAGTATAAACGATGATGATAAAAATTGGCAAAATTTAAAAATAACTTTTATCGATTGTAACGTATTTATAAGTGTTGCTACCCTCCGGCAATGAGAGGAGGTGAGACGCTAATGCTCGAGAATTTTTGGGCGCCACTGACGATTACCTTGATTGGTATTGTTTGCCAATGGTGGCTGAACCATAAGGATGAATGACAGTGCCGTCCTGTAGCAACGTTTCAGCGCACCCGCTTTTTTAAAAAATGTCAAAAAAGCCCCCTAACTCAGACCAGTTAGGGGGCTTGGTGCATGGTGAGACATGCTCGAGATATTTCACCTTTATTATATCAGGTTACGGTTTAAAAACAAGTTCTCGCTTTTTTGAGATGTCTGTCATAGATAATAGCTGCATCTAGAATCTGTAACGCTTAAATAATCCCAGACCAATTCTAACACCAAATAGAAAGCGGAAAATAACATAAATCAATTCAAACTTAACCAGTAAAATTGCTATTCCTGATTTATTCGCAGAAACTGCAAAGTGACGCGAAACCACCCATCTTCGGCTTGTAAATTCATTTTGCCATTTAATTGTGTCATCAAGGTATTAACGATGCTTAGACCTAAACCAGTACTATCTTGACGCGCCGGATCTCCTGTGTAAAATCGATCAGTCAGCTGACTGACGTCAGGAATAGTCGCATTAGTTTGATTAGCAAAAACCACACGAACATGTTTTAAATCAGGCTCATCCAATGACACGGTTAGTGTGCCACTAGCATACTTCAACCAATTCCCAATTAAATTTTGGATAACTCGGGTCACCATTTCTTTGTCAGTATTCAGTTGAACATCAGAAGCTAAATCGGGAATCAAGGTGAGCTGGCGTTCAGTAAGCTCGTCGAAGACATCGAAAAGTTGAACCTGAATAAGTTGTGTAAGATTGATACTTTCTAGATGCAATCTTGTCGTTTGTTCTTGAATGAGATTGTAGTCCATCAAATAACGTAAATAGTAATTCACAGCGGTTAAATTATGGGCAATTCGACTAAGATGATTATCGTTTGGTGCAGATTTCTGCAGAAGTTGAACATAACCCGATGCAACTGTCAATGGCGTCTTAATGTCATGTGTGAGATTAGTTAGCATCATATGAACCTGCTGTTGCTGCCGAACGTGCTCTTCTTTCAAAGTACGATTCTGAATGAGGCTGTGATTGATTGCTTTAACTAGCCGAGTAAAGATAGGCCAACTCGTCTGTGTCGTTAATTCAGCATTGGTCTCATGGGTATTGATATAAGTCAAATCGATAATTAAGCGGCGCAATTCAAGAATCAATAATGTACTGACAGTCAATGAAAACATTAAAAGTAAAACTAAAATCCAAATCACCGACTCACCCCTTCCTTACAACAAGCGCACACCAATACCCCAGATGGTCGTAATATAAACTTGTTTTGATTCAAATTCATTGAGTTTGGTTCGTAGATTACTCAAATGAACGTTCAAGGTATTTTCAGAATCTAAATAAGGCTCTTGCCAGACTTGTTCATACAAGGCAGACTTGGAAAAGACTTGATGAGGATGTTTCATCAGAACTGCCAGTAGTGCAAATTCTTTTTTTGGCAGATCGAGAATCCGTCCGCTAATGGTGACAGTATGCATTTTAGGATCAAGACACAATTCACTAACCACTAGTTTTTCAGCACCGTCAGCAAAATTGTCTCGTTGAAGGTGACGTAGTTGCACATTGACCCGGGCAACTAACTCGTCCAGATCAAATGGCTTCGTTAAATAATCATTGGCCCCTTCATTAAGAACTGAGACAATATGTTCCTTATCCTGAACGGCTGTCAGAACGAGAACGGGAATATTTGAGGTCTTACGAATTTGCTTTAAGACACTCTCACCAGTGACACCAGGCAGCATTAAATCTAAGATCACAAGATCAATCATAGCCGTTCGAAATTCATGAAGGCCTTGAACGCCGTTTAACGCCTGAATAACAGTTGCTTGCGGTCTTAAAACCTCTGCAAGTAAATCTTGAATATCCAGATTATCTTCAACTACAAGAATTGTTGCCATCACGTCTCCACCTTTTCTATGTCCTAGTATAGCTATAAATTATGAAGTGAGCAATCAAAATTTTATTTGCTGAATGGCGGTAATTGTCAGTCATCATCAACTAATACTGGTCCCTATATGAGGTTAATAGACGTCGTCAGAACAAAACGCAACAAGTACAACGTATGTGTTTACCGATATAAGTCCGCTCGAAGTCGTGTCATCATTTCTGATCTTCTTTCTGTAATTGGCAGTACTTCTTTACAGCTCCTTACGGCGAATCAACATGGTTGAGATAAAAATACTCATGACTAGTACACAAAAACTAACCATGATATAGCCAAAGAGTTGATCACTTCTAATAAGACCAAAAGCAATTCGATTAGCAACTCCGAAAAAGTCAGCATATTCGAGCCAGTGCCAATTAGTGATCAGTGTGATCGTCCCAATAAGTATTGGCCACAGCACGACGAAGACAGCACTAATGACAAGCGAGCTAGTCGCAATGAGTACTAAAATCGCTAGGCTAAAGATAACACTCACGAAAAATGTTGTGGTCCATAGCGTTGTTCCTAGAGCTAACAGCAATTCACCTACACTAGTGCCCATAGGCCGCTGCACAATTAAGGCTGAAAGAAAGGCCGTTAAATAATAAAGACCCATAAAAATAATAAAGTTAACGACTAGCGTAAAATATTTGGCCAAAATAAATTGCAGCCGCGATAATCCTGAGACTAAAGTATTTTTATAAAGGTGATGATTAAATTCATAGCCAATCACAATCGTAAATAGACCAATGAATAAATACAGCAGAACAGTACTGGACAAAGTTGCGGCGTGAATGCTGTCTAAGATAGACCAACTTTTGTTGTCCAAAGCTTCCAAAGGTTTTTCAGTCGCGCTAACCATAACACCGCCAACTGTTTTGAAGCCAACGATTAAGATAGCGTAGATAACAATCAGTAACGCGGTAATGAATGTTCCCAATGTGTGGCGCTGACGATACAAATCGGCTCGTATTTGGGCAATCATTTTACTACCCCCTGTTCATGAATTAAAGCCATGAAATAATCTTCTAACGATCCGGCTTTCCGCGTAATTGCATTAACTTGTACACCCGCAGTCACCAACAACTGGTTTAACTGTGCAGACTCAATTTGTCCTTCTGCAATCACAATCTGTTGATCGTTCAAAACTGTAAATTGTTTAATTCCTTTCTGATCAAGAAGTTGTGACGCGTGATTGACATCATCGACATCAACTAATAAACCGGCTTGATTTTCGGCATCAAGTTCAGCTTTAGTCAACTCTTTAATCAGTGCACCTTGATGCAGAAAACCAAAACGTGTTGAAACTTGGTATAACTCGGTCAAAATATGGCTAGAAATTAAAATTGTCGTTTGCTTCTCGGTATTGAGCCGATGTAGCAATTGCCGAAACTCGATAATTCCAGCCGGGTCCAAACCATTAATCGGTTCATCAAGAATCAAAAAATCAGGATGCGCCAAAACAGCCGTTGCTAAACCCAGCCGTTGTCGCTGGCCCAAAGAAAGTTGTTTGGCCTTAGTTGTTCGCTTTTCTTTTAGTCCTACGAAGTTGATGGCATCATCAATCTCCTGCTGTTCAGAAAGACCATGTTGAATTGCAGTCACTTTCAAATTCTGTAGAACCGTCAGCTTATCGAAAGCAACTGGTGTTTCAATAATTGCGCCAATCCGACTCAAAGCATGACGATAATGTTTGGCATTTTCACCCAACAAAATAATTTCACCTTGGTTCAAAGGCGCCAAACCAGTAATTAAACGCATAAGTGTTGTTTTACCCGCACCATTTTGACCAATCAAAGCATAAACATCGCCTCGAGAAACAGACATGTTGATATGATTCAAAGCTTGATAGTGCCCAAACCGCTTGCTGACATCGTGCAGTGCTAAAACCGATTCATCCATTTTGATCACCTCTAAAATCTATCTTAGCTGATAATCATAAAGTGACGTCTTAAGTCTATCTTAAATAACTCTTAATTCTGACGTTTTGGTTGCGTTTTAATAACTAATACAGTGCAATTATTTCGTACGGAGAATCGTAATTTTAGCATAAGCAGTGTCTTAATTCAGTATTATCAATAGTTTTTTTATAATTATTCCATAACGTTTGATGGCTTTAAAAATATGGTAACAGAGCACTGAACAAATAAAATCGGCATCTTTTCAAAAAAGAAATGTCGTATATACTTGACTTTAAAAATAGGCCAGTTATACTTAGCTTATAAAAAAGTCGGTTATATACGACACATTGAATCTGGGAGGCGCAAGGTGAACAAAGTACGAGATTACCGAAAAAAGAAAGGAATCTCTCAATTAGTATTGGCACGGGAAATAGGCGTTTCGCGACAAACAATTAACATGATTGAAAACGATAAGTATAATCCAACACTTGACTTATGTTTGAAACTAGCTTGGGCTCTCGGCGTCGACCTAGATACACTATTTTGGAGGGAAGCAAATGAGCAAGAATCATGAAACACTCTGGATGATATTGATGAAACTTGTCTATGGCGTCGCGGAACCTGTAGACGAATACAAAAAGAGTGAAATCAACCGCATTGGTAATAATGCGTTCATCATCGCCTTACTATACGGCGTTATTTCAACATTTATTTATATTTTTAGCCTTGATCAAATGACTAAAGAACATTTTTTAATCGTTATTCTGGCTAACGTTTTGGTCTATTTTTTAGGGCTACCATTATATATTTCGATTGCTGCCAAACGTGCGCACTTAATGGAAATCGACCTCGACAAAAATGAATATCCCCGATATTTTCGCAGAACAATCATCCACGGTATATTCGTTGGACTAGGATATGGAATCGGTGTGTATCTCTTGAGAATAATAATTAGCTTCACCTCAAACAGAAATGTTTTTGAGACGAGTACACGAGAATTCGAAAGGTTACTCGGTTCACTGGGAATAGGTCTGCTTTTCGGTACTGCTCTGACATTGGGAAAGTTAGTTACATTGAAACGCGCTGTTGAGCAGGCTAAAAATAAATAAGTAAGTTCTTATCAAATTCTGTATCTCAAAAGAATTGAAAGAGAATCTACATTTAAATCCTTATTAATTTTGAATAAACTAAAAGAAGCCAGGATAAAAATCCCGGCTTCTTTTCAGCATGCCATTATTGCAACATGAATAAAACTTATTTAAGAACTCTCATGAACTTAACTGCGACTTCTAGCCAGGGCTTGTTGAAGGTCAGCGATAATGTCAGCCTTATTTTCGATACCGACGGCAAAGCGGACAAGTTGGTTATCAACACCAAGTTTTTCACGCTCTGCTTGTGGATAAGGCTCGTGGGTCGAGGTTGCCGGCCGACAGATGATACTCTCGACCCCACCAAGACTAACGGCCAAGTCAATCATTTGTAGTTGATTGAAGAAACGCTTCAAATCAACTTCCTCAGTCACGCGAAACGAGATTACTGAACCGTTACCACGAGCCTGACGTGCCTGGATTTCGTGTTCAACAGCGTTGCTGGAGCCGGGGAAGTAGACCTCGTCAATTGCTGGATCATTTTGTAATGCGGCGATGACAGCTTTCGCGTTTTCTTGTTGCCGATCTAGTCGTAGTGCCAAGGTCTTCGTTCCGCGAATAAGTGTGTAACTGTCAAAGGGACTGAGCGTCGCACCAAGCGTATTTTGGAAGAAATAGAATTCTTCAGCTAAGCTAGGATCATTTAACGCAATGAATCCGGCACATAAATCAGCGTGGCCACCGAAATATTTGGTCGCAGAATAGGCAACAATATCGGCCCCAAGCGCCAAAGGTCGTTGTAAGTAACTTGTCATGAAAGTATTGTCGCAAATAACTAGTGCGTGATGGCGATGCGCTAACGCGACGACTTTGGCAATATCGGTGACGCGTAACGTTGGATTAGACGGTGTTTCAATATAAACAGCCCGCGTGTTCTCTTTGAAATCAGCATCCGTCAAAGCGTTTAAATCTTGTTTGAAATTATAGGCAATCTGATTCTTCGTGAACAGATCGCTGAAGAAACGATAAGTCCCCCCGTAAATATTAGCTGAGCTGATGATATGATCGCCAGGTTTAAAATGTTCAAAAATTGTTGCTAACGCAGCCATCCCAGAACTGAAACCAAAGGCGTAGCGGGCATCTTCTAAACGAGCGATCAACCGCTCGGCCTTCTCGCGCGTTGGGTTTTGCGTCCGCACATACTCATACGTCCCTTGGTGGTCCAAATCTTCAAAACGATAAGTAGTGCTGAGAAAAATTGGCGGCATAATCGCCCCGTACTCATTTTGTCGTGCGGGCGCACCTTGTACGACCAGAGAATCGTAGTGTAGTGATGAAGTAGTCTTGTTTTCAGTCATGATCAAGCTTCTTTCTATCTGAGTAATGCTAATTGAGTGGCAAGGTGTTCGGCTGCAGTTGCGACAATCGCAGGATCTGTTGCAAGATTTAACCGAATGTAAGTTGGTGTCCGGGGTGAAAACCATCGACCGTAATCAACGGCGAGCCCACATTGACGCTGAACAAAATCTTGAATATGATCAGCAGCAATCAAAGGTGCTAAGTTAAGATAACTTAGATAAGTGCCCTCTAAAGTGCTCACTTGAATTTCAGGACAATGATCAGCTAATGTATTCGTGAGCGTCTGGTAATTATAACGAATCACCTGCAACAACTGATCAAGCCATGGCCCACCGAATTCATAAGCGGCTTGTCCGGCGATTTGCCCTAATAAACTATTTTCCGTTTGATGGATGGTTTTGATAAACGTGTCATATTGCTGACGCCATTCGGGATTGGGGATAATAACATGAGAATTGAGTAGTGAAGCCAAGTTGAACGTCTTAGATGGTGCATTGAGTACCACGACTTCGTTTTGATAACGCCCGTTGGCAATGGTCAAAACTGACGTAAACTTTTGCGAACCAATCTCAAAATCCTGATGAATTTCATCTGCAACAACAGGAACATGATAACGATGACAGAGCGCCAAGATTTGCTCTAACTCAGTTGCTGTCCAAATACGACCAACAGGATTATGCGGCGAACAAAGAATGAATAGCTTAATTTGCCCTTGACTAAGAACTGCTTCAAAGCGATCAAAGTCGATTTGCCAACCATTATCTCCAGCAATCAAATCAACACTAACAACTTGCCTGTGATTATCCTTAATTGAATTAATAAAAGGATAATAAACTGGCGTCATGATTAAGACTTGATCATTGAGTTTCGTCAGCCAATTAACCATCGCATAAAGCGAATTAACAACACCTTGATCAAAGCGTAGCCAATCTGCTTGTAAGGTCACTTGATGTCGCTTTTGTTGCCAGGCAATAAAGGTGTTGATGTACTGATCAGGTACTAGCGAATAGCCAAAGACACCATGTTCAACCTGCTGGATTAAAGCTTGCCGAACAGCTAACGGCGTCTTGAATTCCATATCTGCTACCCACAGCGGCAATAAGGATGGATCACCGAAACGTTCTGCTAAAGCGTCCCATTTAAGACTGTCTGTGTGTTGCCGATCAACCAGATGATCTTGAATAAATTCCTGTAGTGAAGGCGTCAAAACAATTGTCACATGGATCACACTTTCTATTAAACTTAAGCCTTAGTTGTATTATTTGGCCAAATCTGTTGAGCTGTTTGTACAACAAGGTCGATCTTGGCCCATTGTTGTGCTTCAGTTAATTGATTACCTTCCTCAGTTGAAGCAAAGCCACATTGTGGTGATAAGCAGAGGTCAGCTAATGGCACATATTGACTGGCATCATCCAATCGTGCCTTGAGTGTCGCAAAGCTTTCTAATTCTGGCCGCTTGGATGTAATCAAGCCCAAGACAATTTTTTGATGGCGACCATTAGCGGCAATTTTTGCCAGTGGTGCAAAGCCGCCTGATCGTTCATCGTCATATTCCAAGAAGTAACCATCAATGTGTAACTGAGCGAGATAATCTGCCACTGGATCATAAGCACCGGCACCAGCCCAATCAGAATTGTAATTACCACGGCAAACGTGCATCGTCAAGGTCAGATCAGCAGGTTTGTGATCAGCCAACTCGTTAATAATTTTGACAGCAGCGTCAGCTAATGGTTTGATCTGTGGACTCACGTCAGTCGTCAAATGTTGATCAGCCGCAAAACTAGCCCACATTCCCCAAGAAGTGTCATCAAGCTGTAAGTAACGGCAGCCTAAGTCGTAAAAGTGTTGAATTGTTTGTTGATAAGCAGCCGTCAAATCAGTATATAACTGGTCTAGATTGTCGCCATAGTAATCATCATAAATTTCAGCGGCCGTGTTCGGGAAAAATACGGACGGACTAGGAATTGTTTGCTTAGCAACAGCAGTCTTGGGTGTGATCTGTTGCAAGAATTCGAACCCTTTAAAGAAAGGATGATCAGGATTATAACGAACGCGATCAACGTAACGAATTCCGCCGGCGCGAGTTTCACCGCCATGGAAGAAATAACCTTGTTCTGGCGTGAAGTAAGTGGTGCCCAAAAGACCGGCAAAGAAATCTAAATGCCACCAACTCCGACGAAATTCGCCATCAGTCACTGCTTTTAGTCCATGTTCAAGTTGTAAATCGACTAAGTTCTTGACTGCTTCGTCCTCAGTTGCTTTAAGTTCAGCCGCAGTAATCTTTTTGGCCGCATAGTCTGCACGCACTGCCTTTAATTTTTCTGGTCGTAAGAAACTACCGACGATGTCGTAACGAAATGGTGGTTTAATAGTTGTTGTCATAAATATTGCACTCCTTAAATTTTAATCATAATTTTTTAATTTCTTCTTTAATGACGATCCACGCTTGCTTGTTACTTTAACGAGGCATTCGGTAATCACCAATGCCATCGCCGTGTAAGTAAACTGCCGTGGTCGTCTTATTAAAATGTAAATAATAAACAGTTACGTTGGCCATTGCTCCACCAGCCTTAATTAATTTTGAAAATAAAAAAAGTCCCCACTTTTGCAATTGCAAAAGTAAGGACGACTTATCGTGTTACCACCTTATTTTTGATCACGCTCACACGTGACCACTCACTAGGTACGAACTCATACCTTGACGCTTTAATGGGCGTACCCAGCAATAGCTCACCTCACGGCTCGCCATTACAATGCTTCAAGACCATTTTTGAAAGTTCATTATTACCTGCTCACACCATATCAGGCTCTCTGAGAATAATGAGAAAGTTTCTACTTATCTTTTCATTGCACTCTAATCTTTATCAATTTAATTGCTAGTATAGTCATTGCTGACAAAGTTGTCAAGCTGATTATCATATTATTTTGAATTTCATTTTGGCCTCTGCAATTTTACAACAATCACCGTTTATTTTACCCTCACTCGATCTTGTCGCGACGATTTTTCCAGAGGTAGAACCAAATTGTACTTTCAAAGTACTATCTTAAATTGTCTCAATCTTCAGCAAACTTCCGCGAAAATGAAAGATATACTTAACTGCAAATACCGGAAATATATCTTAGCAGCAGAAGGCCATTTGTTTTTCCAACTTTTATGTTGCACTTTATCGTACAACGTAACTGGTAATTAGCCGTTAAATAGTAATACCGTTGTCTCTTGATATGCTTTCAATCTTTTTACAGATGTCAACAGTCAAACCTTTATCATTGAAAAAACCATGCATTTAAGAATAAAAAAACAACCCCGTTACAACCTTTTAATCGGTTATAACGGGGCTGAATCTGTTTTAAATTTTAATGGCCTATTCCCACTCGATAGTAACTTGTTATACTATATCAAGCGATAGACGATGAATTACCACTTTTGTACCGCATTATGACTTATCCACAGGCAAATTGATCTAAAAATTAAGTTAATTGACTTCTTTCTTCTATTATATATGATATTAACTAGCCTTTTGAGACGAATGTCTATGTTTCTTTCGTGCTTTAAATTTTTTGTGTCTTACAGACGGAATTTTATTAAGAGCATCTAAATCGATAAAGCCTAAATCAATGGCTAGATTCTGATTTCTGTTAACGATACTCTTTAATGATGCTTGCACATCACCAAAATCGTATTTAGGATTTACATTTTGCATTAGTTTCATAACTATGAACACAGCAACAGCTATTCCTCTAGTATAGTCGTTACCAGTATGAACTAAGTTATTTGCGTAGGCAGTTGGTATTTTAGGAGCCGTTGTAAACTTAATATCCAATAAATCGGCATTGTGGCAGCAAATATTTCTGACAAGATTTAAACAACCACACCATGAGAGCAACTCTTCTGCGGTACAGTCAAACTTTTTACTTATAATTCTCAAGTTTCCTTTTGACAATATTTTTAACAGAGATACTATATCACCAAACGTGAGTGCATCAATCATTAGCCAAACTGTTGGAAAATTATCATTATTAAGGTTATCTGAGTACCTAATATCCGGCATATTTGATTTTTTTACTTTTTTTAACAAGTTCTTTTTAAATCGATACTGTTGTTCTTCAATTGTAAACTTAGGTTGGGTCCTATCACACCAATTAGCAAATCGAAGATATCCAAAAGCACCATATTTTTCACCAAGTAGTTTTGCTACCTCATTTCTCAAAAAGACCTCAATGTCTTCAATGGCATGCAAAATATTGATTCGTAAATTTTTGTCTTGATAATATCTTGCAATTAAAGCCTTAAATGTAAGGTTTTCAAAATGGATCTTTTCCGTTGAACCAGCAACTGGACGATTAAATGGCATTGCAAACTCTTTAAGTTTATAATACCCAATTGTTTCGATTGTTCTGATATCTCTGGCCTCTTCTTGCTGATTAAAAACGATTCCTAATTTTTCTAGTTTTTCCCTTTGTTCTTCAAAGGTAAGCTGTGGGGGCTGATTCATAATATTTTCACCTACAAAAAAACCTTCGCTTTCAGGGCTTACCTGCCACTAATTAAAGTGGACGCGAAGGGATTGACTTCTATATGTAATTTATACACCAATTCAAATTCATAATCAACAATTTTGAATAAAAAAATAAGCTTCTACATACGAAGGATAGAAGCTAGTGTCAAAAATCGCCTCGAAGAGGAAGAATGTCAGTTTTTACCTGACAATTATAAATACACGAATGAACGTAGATTTTTTTATTTTAATGCAAAAAAATAAAGCCACCTTCATCGTTAGAAGGTGGCTTTACTGGAATAGTGATGAGCATCAAAATCTCACTTCACTATGCTATTAATACAATGTTCGTTTAGCAAGCTTATTTGAAGTTACCCCAATATGATGTACGTTTATTTCCGGAAGCATTCCCGGTCGGCAAATAACCATAGCCGTTATTACGAGGTTGACGAATCCATACGTAACCGCCAGCGTAGCCATACGCGTTATATTTAACGACGCTACCTTTTGGCAAGACCGCAATCAACGGTGATTTAGTGCTCGCTGAACCAGAACGCAATTTGATACCACCCGGTGTGGTGACTGTGAACGTACCGTTCTGCTTAATCCAGCCTGTTGAAGCCGGTTTAGCTGCCGGGATACCCGCTTTACCAGGGATACCGGGTTCATCATGAGTGCCGCCATAATAATAGCCCTTGGCTAGTTGAACCACTTCATCAACGTTAATCCCACCCGGACAAGCTGTGGCAGTTACTTCTTTGTGACCTAATACGTGCTGACGATCTAACGGGATACCGTATCGTTTGCAGATGTCTGCTACCAGTTTAGCCGTGTTAATAATCGTTTTATGATCAACTTCCCACTTTGGTGCTCCTGTTTTATTAACATTCTCGATACCAATACTCCGTTGGTTAGGATATGACATTTTAGGCTTATCAGCACCACCAGTACCACCACAGTGCCAAGCAGCGTCCGATTCGCTAATGCAACCGATAATCTCGGTCGGCGTCACTTCATAGTGAGCAGATGTGTTAGCGCGACCGCCTTTTACCCAAGTGTTCATGGCCACGTTTTTATTCGTGGTTGCGTTGTGATGAATAACAATCCGGTCAATCTTGTGCCCACCACGAGAACTATAGTTCATAATCTTAGGATTGACGCTAGTAATTAACTTGCTGAAAACTTCTCCAGACATTACTTGTCCTCCTTCTTATATTGAGTTGAGCTGATCATAAATAATGAACCAGCAAACGTTGCAACCGCCGCGATCGTGGCTGTGATTGCGTCTGTATCGAAGTGGTAAATTGCGCCTAATGCTTTGATCAAAACGATCGAAGCGGGTGCCGCAATAGTTAGAGCCCATTTAAGGCTGTCGTAAACTTTATTTGGTAATTTCATAATTAACCTCTCCTTATTTAAATAACTTCACAATGACATCAATCACAACTGCAGCTAACCCACTAGCGCCAAAAATCATGCCAAACATTTTAAGCTGATTGCCTTTAGTTATTTTTTGAATTTCAAAATCATGTTGTTCAGCGCTATTGTTGCGTTTTAAAATTTCTTTCAAGATTTGATTGTTCTGCTCACGTAAATATTGATTTGAACTGTCAACTCGCTGTAATCCGGAGCGCAAATCTTCACGCAAGTTCTGAACGTCCTTCTCAACTCTATTAAGTCGGTCACCGTGATCTTTAACTTCTTCTTTTAAATCTTCCAAGTGCATCACTTCCTATTAATATGATGGAACCGGCTACTAATACGGCGACTATTCTGCGTCGCCACTTGATAAACCCAAGATTCTCTCGACTTCTGGTCTGATAATAGCTGGGACTTCATCAATCGTCCGACCGCCGTCCAATACGTTTGCAGCATATAAAGCTGCTAAAGAACTAAGTTTATATTTAAGCATTATCTTTTCTCTCCTTTATGATTGTTAATACTTGTTCACGCAATATTTCAGGAACAGACTCTAGCGTCCGTTCGCCTGATAGCACTGCATCTGCATACAGCTTAGTAACGAATTCTAGCTTCATGATAAGCCTCCTGATAGCAAAATATCTGACAACTCTAGCAGTGCTGACTGCAACTCATCATTCTGCTGTTTGAGTGCAGTTACCTGTTCGGCCGGTGATGGTTCTTGTTGCTGTGGTGGCTCCGGTTCTTGATAGTCAGAGTCTAATACGAATACACCATTAATCAAATGAGTATGACCGCCAACCAGCTGACTTGTATCGTTGACTTCATAGACAGTTAAACCGTTATGTTCTTCACCAACGGCACGCTCATCACTGGCATAGCCCCAGCCGGTCAGTAAACCATCTTCTACTTTTGCATTTATCTTCATACATTCACCTACTTTGCGTCATTATAAGGATAATCATCGTATGTTACATAGCTTACTGTCCCCTGAAAAGTACCATTACCTTGACCAGTCGTTGGGATTAATCGCCAACCATCACTGTTTGGATAAACAACACATGAGTAGCCTCGGTATGATAGTGAAGGACATGTAATACCCACACTTGCTAGGCTTGCCGGCGTATAGCCTTTAGGAATTGCCGATAGGCCAACCCACCCAGTATCACTTAACAACATAAATGAAAAACCAACATTAACCTGCATTCCTTTACGTGAGTATCTGACCACAGCTCCTTTGAAATTAGCCGTATCATTTATGGTATCTTTTCGTTCATATGTGGCTGCGTCTCCAGCTTTTAAATAAGATGAAACAAAGCCATCGTTTGCTGTGACATCACTATGCCACTCAGATAGAAACATTGATCCAAACGATATATCAGTTTGATACAGTGGTTTAGAAGCGTCCGGTGTTGAGATAATATTTGAAAACCCTTGTGGCGACACTAATGTTTTCACCCATTGCGGTGTCTTGTTTGTTCCATCAGTTAGGTTAGCGGAAATTTCCAAATTAGACGTTAGTTTAGTCGTGCCGCTAACTAGCTGTGCATAAGGCGAATCGGCTGGTTCATCAGGATTGGCTGTTACATTATTGAACGGAACATTGATATTCGGTGAGTTGATAGTTGAACCGTTAATGGTGACACCATTGATAGTCATACCATTTAGCGTGTTTGCGCTGATTGCGTCGGCGTTAACCGGTACGGCCACCCACTTAGAACCGTCATATTGGAATAGTCCTTTTGGCTTGCCATTTGCATCGGTCAACCAGTGTTGCTGCCCTTTTTTCGGATTAGATGGATAATTAATACCGGAAGATGGAGGCGGAATGATTGCATCGATTTTTTCATCAGTATCTCCGGGAGCTGGTTCCCAGTCAGTCGCAACATTTCCTTTTTGTAGCGTTATTCTTGACATCCAAACTGTTCCCTTACCATTTGGCCCAAAGCCAACATAGATATTTGTGGTTTCAGCATCATTGCCAACCTTAAATGTATAGCTAAGTGTATCCATTCCAGATGTCGGCTTAACTATTTCTTTGGCTTGCCATGCATCAGTTCCACCATTACCATGTTGAAGTGCTACTTTAGTTCCCTGTGTTCCTATAACAACAGCAGATATTGTATACGTTCCACCTTTGGCGACTTTAATATCGTCTTGAGCATAGCCCCACTGGCCACCGTTCGGATTAACTAAATGTATTACACCACCAGTGTTTGCTGGCCAATCAGTGCCCGGCTTTGAAATTTCACGTGTAGCTCCTGTTGCACCATTCCAGTCACGCCAATGCGTGCTTGTTTGATTGATGAAATTACCATTGCGAATTAAATTCTCGCCACCAACTTCCATTGCGCCAACTAATTCTGTCCAACGATATTGGGTTGGATCAGTGCTGCCAGCCAATATGAAGTCGGTGTATGTTCCCAAATACTTTTTACCTAACGAGACCGTTGTAGAGAAGTTAGTTTTTCCATCCTGACTATCTGCCCACGCTTGATGAAAATAAGGCGTCTTGCCATCTGCACCATCTTTACCGTTAGCACCGTTCTTACCGGCTTTAGCAACAGAGTAGCCAGTCTCATTAGTACCGTCGGTATATGACCACGTTGTACGCGTCCACATAAATTGACCAGCCGCCACGTCAGGAATTGACGCTGACCAACCTGTCGTTGGCTTAGTGACGCCACTTGAAGAGACTGCATACTCAATCACTGTTGACCTGATACCTGTACCGTCTTTGCCCGGTAAACCGTCGGAACCTGAATTACCGTCTTTGGCCACATAAGCAACAGAATAGCCAACTTCACTTGATTTATCCGTATAAGTCCAAATAGTCCGTGTCCAGAGATACTGACCTTTGGTGACGGTTGGCACACTAGCTGACCATGTGCCACTTGGAACGGTTGTACCACTCGTTGATGCCTGATAAGTGACCACGGTTGTAGCAATACCGACACCATCTTTACCAGGTAAACCGTCACTGCCTTTATCGCCCTTATCGCCTTTTACGAGTTGCCAAAGATATTTAGCTGGGTCGGTTGAATCGGCCTTAGTGAAGTCATTGTACGTACCGAGATATGCTTTGCCACTTGGATCAGTGATACTAAAGCCAGTCTTACCATCAGAGCTATTCGCATAGGCTTTGTGGAAGTACGTTGTTTGGCCGTCATCACCCTTGGGGCCTTCGATACCATCAGTCCCGTCTTGACCATCATTCCCCAGTGTCTTCTGCCACTTTCCAGCATAATCAGCGACATTATCGCTAGGTGTGCTGACTTTACCGAACACAACTGCCATATAAGCCTTACCCTGTGGCAACGTACTGAACCCATTCCCTTGGTCGTCATCTGCATAGCGAACCCACGGATAGTAGGTAATTGATTTAGGCATTTCTTTTAAATTGTCAGCAAGTTCTTTTAGTCTTTCGTCCACGGTACTTACTTCAATCAAGTAATCGCCTAGTGTAGCCGTATATTGTTCAAGCGCATAATCGTACTTTAATTCCAAGACACGTGCTGATAAATACAAGTCCTCG
This sequence comes from Lapidilactobacillus bayanensis, assembly GCF_003946695.1. Taxonomy (GTDB): domain Bacteria; phylum Bacillota; class Bacilli; order Lactobacillales; family Lactobacillaceae; genus Lapidilactobacillus; species Lapidilactobacillus bayanensis. Next base: position 110,919 of record NZ_RHOX01000004.1, read on the forward strand.
TTATCATCAACGATATGAACTGTGTCACCAACCGCAATATTATCGGGCATTACAGCGATATCAATCTCATAATTGACCGCTGGATTAGCGGCTTTCTTCAAACCACCTAGCGCTGATTGGAGTAATGACGCTTGTGTGGTTGCTTCATACGATTTAACACGTTGCAGATGATGAGCCTCTGGGTTAGGATTATTGTTACTCTTAATCCGTGACCACAAACGAACCGCGACGGTATCGCGTAAGATACCATCTGTGCCCAGCGTGTAACGTCCGTCTGGGTCAGTCCATTTATACCCTTTTAACGTGATTGGCTTGTCTGACCCTTCGGGCGTACCACCAGACGCAACAACAGACGTGTACAAATCATAGGTATTACCAGTGGTAACGATATTGTTAATATCCTTATTAAGGTACAATCTGACCTGCTTATCAGAACCGCGCTTCTTGTAAATGTTGATGTAGCGGTGTACAACGTTAGTACCGTCAATCTTGAATGAGAAATCCAGCTCTGCGTCAAACTGCGTGGCGACTGATAGAATTCGCGCCAATGCTGTTTCGTCAGTGCCTTCCCATTCTAGTTTCCGTGAAAGCGTACTAATCTCATTGACACCAATCTCAAAGCCACTATCAACCGTGAATTTCTCGATATAATAAGCAACGTTATAGGCTTTATCAGCTGTGTAAGCGCCAACCGTTTCATTGATTAAATCC
>NZ_RHOX01000040.1 GCF_003946695.1 Lapidilactobacillus bayanensis
ACCGCCGTATACGGAACCGTACGTACGGTGGTGTGAGAGGTCGGTAATTGAATTAATCAATTACCTCCTACTCGATTATTTGAGACAAATCGGTTCTTGATTTGGCTCAAATCAAACTCGCAGCGTTCCACCAGCGCATTTCCCGCAGGCACGGAGAAGCTCAACATAACAGTTCTAGTTTTCACAGCCAAAATATACCATGTTTTATCGCTGCAAATTTAGAAAATATGTGGTTGGGTCTTTTGCAATAATCTGAAGAAATATGGTGTCATCAATTCAATGATCAACTAGCAAGCTAAGTCGGTATTTTAATCGACTTAGCTTGATTTTTTAATAATACATGTTATGATTTTTCTAGCCGGGTTATTATTGCTAATGTTTTCTGGTGACAATCGGAGGGATTTCAGAATGATGCTTATGACTGATGATAAGTTAATGACAGAAGTGGATGCGCATTTACGTACCGATTTGTTGCAATATTGCGAATTTTATCAGCTTGATCCAGAGAGTGTTGTTGAACAGGCTATTAGTGATTTTCTGTGTCACCATAATCAAACTGTGAACAGCTTGGTGCACGGTTACGCAGAAATGGCGTCGTTAAATTCTGAGATCTGTAAAGAATGTGCCGGGTGTGAATCAAAAATAGATTAGATGTGAGTTGATTAAATGGAACAAAAGGAATTTAAGCGCGGTGATATCTTTTTTGCTGATTTATCACCGGTTGTGGGTTCGGAGCAGGGAGGTATGCGGCCGGTTTTGATTGTCCAGAATGATGTGGGCAATCATTATAGCCCTACGGTGATTGTTGCCGCCATTACTGCCAAGATTACGAAACCCAAGATGCCAACGCATGTGGGGATAACACCTGCTAAAGACGGCATAGAACGCGACTCAGTGATTTTGTTGGAGCAGGTAAGGACAATAGACAAGCAACGTCTAAAAGAGCGTGTAACGCAATTGAGCGACGAGAGAATGGCTGCTGTTGATCACGCTTTACAAATTAGTTTAGGCTTAATTACCACAAAATGATTTACATATGCTTGATGATCAAATTTGCTAAGCTATGAATTCATAGTATATTAAAAAAGAAGTTGGAAGCACAAGCTGACTCTGATGTTCAGCTCAGTCTTTCCAACTTAAGCTTTTATCTTATGACGATACTAAAAAAGGATTCGGGAACTTTCCCGAATCCTTTACCTTTATCTTGATTACGCTTCGTCTAGTAAAGTACCACCAGATTGCAAGTCATCAATTTCAGCAACGTGATATTTCTTCTTCTCTAAGCGGTCAACGATTTGATCCAGCGTTTTACGATCTAAACCGGCTGGTAATGTCATTAATGTCCGCCGAACGGAAGATCCTTTCTTAGCATCTAATGTAATGCAGGCTTCAATTGAGGTATACTTCGTAATGATTTTAGACATTTCCTCTAATTCGCCGCGCTCACCTGTTGACACGATGGTTAAGACATAACTGCTAATGTCCAAATTCCAAGCTGAAGATAACATTTCTAATAATTTAGCGTGAGTCAAAATGCCATAGAAATTGTGGTTTTCATCCAGAACAGTAATGTAGGGCAAGTCTTTGATATTGAAGAACACTTTAAAAAATGGTGAATCAATATCAATCGTCTTAGTGGTGTTCTTTAACAAATAAGTGACAGGCAATTTCATGTTACCACCTTGAGACTTATGACGATAAATATGCATTTTATAGATATTACCGCGGAAAATTTTACCTGAAGTATCGAGGATTGGGACACAGCGATATCCAGAATTTTCAAGAATATCAAGAGCCTCTTCTAATGTTGCTGTTTCGTTAACGGTAGTTAATTTATCTTTCTGCAAAACCAGTGTCTTGATGAGCATAATGTTACCTCCAAGGTCTTTAACTTCGTTGTAATCATAACATAAATTGACAGTATTGGAAATATATGAGAGCTTAATAAGAGTCACTTAAATTTAAAAATGGGAGTCAAATGAGAAATGCGCAATGAAATGATGTCACGGCCTGTCGTGAAACCTGAAGTTTTAAACTTTTTACGTCAACAACCAGTACCCATCAGTGCTCAACTATTAAAAATTCAGCAGGATGCGAATACTAAGCTAATTCCCATAATTCCCCAAGAAACAGTCAGTTATTTATTTCAACTAGTCGCACAATTACAACCGAAAAAAATTCTAGAAGTCGGAACGGCGATTGGTTTTTCTTCATCATTATTTGTGGAAGCAACGCATCAACAAGCCAAAGTCACAACGATTGACCGTTTTGAAACGATGTACAATCATGCACACGAGAATTGGCAACGGTTGGGTTATTTAGCTAATATTCAGCTATTGACCGGCGATGCTGCCGATATTTTGCCAATGTTGACGGATCATTACGATCTAATTTTTCTTGATGCGGCTAAGGCACAATATATTAAATTCTTACCGGAAGTACTGCGTCTATTGCAACCCAACGGCTTATTAATCATTGACGATGTTTTGCAAGGTGGGAGTATTTTTGATCCAGAAACAACGATTCGTCACCGCGATAAGGGTATTCATCGTAAATTAAACGAATTGCTGACAACGGTTTACGCTGACGACACATTATTAGCGTCACTGTTACCACTAGGTGATGGTCTACTGCAAATTACGAAAGTTCATTAAAAATCCGCCGTCAACGATCTAAAAAGTTGCGTTGATATAAATTTTTAATGGAAAAAAGGTTTGAAACCAAAACTGTTATGTTACACTTCTTCGCGCTTGCGCAAAGGTTGCATATGGAACGTGCGGGGTACCGTGGCGGCGAAGAAATACTTTGCGCTGGAACGTAGTGGGCGTCGATTTGAGCCGATTGAAATACAAATCGTCTCAAATACGAGCCTTAATGTAAGCAATAAATTGCTAACATTAATGTCACTGCTGAGCGGTATTTCTTCGCCGCCACTAAACAAGCAAGAGGGTAACCTTTGCGCAAGCGCTGAATTAACGTGTGGGTGAATTACCTTCTAATTTTGAGAAGTATAATTTGCAGTTAAGCCGCACTAACGCTCTTACGTCAGTGCCGGAGGGAAATCGCGGTCAGCTGTGAAATTGTCGTTGGCAATTTATTGCTTACGACAAGGCCGAGCTTTAAGACAATCTTAGATTGGCTTAAAGTCGAGCCCACAGCGTTCCACCAGCGTATTTTCCGTAGGCACGAAGAAGCACAATATAACAGTTTTAGGACTTATCTTTATAACTAGGTTTGGATTTTATTCAGCTCAGGTCAATGCTCGCAGCGTTCCACCAGCGCATTTCTCGTAGGCGCGAAGAAGCACAACATAACAGTTCTAGTATTTAGCACGCTCGTTTCAAATAACGCCGACATGTTCCATAAGCAGTCGAATACCATTAGAATATAAAGTAAAAGGGTCAAAATCCAAAAGAGGATTTTGACCCTAGTTATTTAACTGAAATTAATAAAGTTCAGATTAGAAAACGATAACTGGCATGCCAGTTGAAACCATATCGAAGATCTTGGCAACAGTTGCAGGTGGGGTATTAATACAGCCGTGTGAACCGTGGGTCTTATACCAATCACCGCCGTATTGTGGTTGCCATGGTGAATCGTGAATGCCGACGCCAGTGTTATCAATTGGCATCCAGTAAGCTACTTTAGAAGCATATTTACTACCGTTTGAATTTTCACCACGAAGCGTTGTATTGCGTTCTTTTGACCAGATTGCCCAAACGCCAGCTGGTGTGTCATGGCCATTCGGATTGCCTGTTACGACATCGGTTTCGATCTTTAATTGACCGTTAATGTAAACCCACATATGTTGATTTTGTTTGTCAACTTCGATGTAGGTGTTACCGATATCGCTTAAGGCATCGCCATAGCCGTCCTTTGAATAGCCAGTACCCGCAATTACAGGTTCACGGGTAAAGTCTTTACCAGCTAGGATTGTTTCTGTTAACTTAGGTAATTCACTAGCAGAATTAATACTCCAGCCATAAATTCCAGCCGGAACGGTGACAACGCCACGTTTAGTTGACTTGAATTGGCGCGATTTATTATAAGTGGCATACTTGTTGTTTAACGAAGTAAGGTAAGCCTTCATGGCAGTTTGATCTAACGTGATTTTACCATCGCTGTAACCTAACCATTGATGAATCATGGCTGGTGTAATTGTTTCGGTTTTACCAGCAATGGTGTATTTTCCAGTAATCGTATCAATCTTTTTAATTTTAGCCAGTTGCTCAGCTAATTTGGGATCATTTTTGGTAACGGTCGCTTTTTGATGGCTATCTGCCAATTGGACCTTTTGCTCGCCGTTGCTAATGGCAGTTTTGATTGCTTTAGTAACAGCAGCTTGATCAAAAGTTTGGCCGACGACTTCAGGTTTAATCTGATAATCACTTGCCGCTTTAATGATCTTGGCATTCTGTGGTGCTCGTCGGCCTTTATTCAAAGTTGCTAAGGTTGCCGTAACGTACTGATCAAGTTTTTGATTATCAATGCCAATAATTGTAGTCGTGGTTGTTTCAGCTTTAACCGTTGTAATTGGTGACCAAGAGTTCTGGGTCTGAAGGACCTTTTTGAGATAGGCAGAGGTGTTTTGTGTGATGCCCAATTCTTTACCTGAGACTTGAGTTAATTTAGTTTTTTGATCGTAGAGTTGATAATTATTCTCGGTCAAAGCTTGGCTAACTTTTTGTTTTGCCTGTGCGTAGGAGAGTTTGCTAACAGTGACGCCCTCAACTTTTGTACCTGGCAAGTAACGTGATTGATAATAAATACCATGATAAGTGTAGAGTGCCCCTAAGGCCACAACTACTGCACCAACCACACCGAGTAGTATCTTGGTTCCCTTTTTCATTTGTTTCACCTTATCCTGTTTGGTCTATTATTCCCAATCACATTATAACAATCAATTCACTATTTTAAAACGAACCTGTTTTAACTTTAGACTGATTTAATATTTTGCCTTTAATAAAGCCGGACATTATCAAGAGCGTAAGCAGTTGGAAGTGAAAATTAAGTCGAGCTTGTTGATCAACTCAACCGTTCTTTTTCGTGAAAGTTTTACCCTCAAACAAAATGGCATGTTAAGCTCTTTAAACGCCGACTTTTTCTGTGACAACAAAAAATAAAAGGAACCGAGATTTTTATCCCAGTTCCTTTCTAGAAGAAGTTATGAATTTAAAAAATTATTGACGAGTTTCAATACCAGTTGCAGCAAAACCATCGTTTAAAACTTTCTTCAATTGTTTAGCTGAAGCATGCATTGATTGTGACTCGTGATCAGTCAAAGGAATTTCGATGACATTAGTAATACCTTCACGACCAAGAACGGCAGGAGAACCGATATAAATATCGTTCAAACCATATTGACCATCCATATGAACTGACAATGGTAAGATTGCATGTTCATCATCAAGGATTGCACGAGTGATACGAGCTAGGGCAGTTGCGATACCATAGAAAGTAGCACCCTTTAAGTCGATGATCTTGTAAGCAGCATCGCGGACATCTTCGAACATTTGAACAAGCTTGTTCTCATCCATTTCGGGATGTTGTTTAACCCATTCAGCGATCTTAACGCCACCAATGTTAGCATGTGACCAAACAGCAAATTCAGTATCACCATGTTCGCCCATGATGTAAGCGTGGACGGAACGAGCGTCAACATGAACCATGTTGGCGATTTCTTGACGAAGACGTGAAGTATCAAGTGAAGTACCTGAACCAACAACACGATCCTTAGGGAAGCCTGAAAGTTTCCAAGTAGCGTAAGTTAAGATATCAACGGGGTTAGCTGCAACAACGAAGATACCCTTAAATCCTGATTCAACAATAGGATCAACGATTGTCTTCAAAATCTTTAAGTTCTTGTTAACTAAGTCTAAACGAGTTTCACCAGGCTTTTGTGGAGCACCTGCAGTGATAACAACGACATCAGCATCAGCTGCATCAGAATATTCAGCTGAGTAGATTTGTTTTGGTGAAGTATATGGTAATGCGTTAGAAAGGTCGATAGCATCACCTTGTGTTTTGCCCTTGGCGATATCAACGATACCGATTTCTTGAGCAATTCCTTGAAGTACTAATGCATAAGCAAAGCTTGAACCTACGGCGCCGTCGCCGACAAGCAATACTTTTTGACGATCTTTAGTTTGATCTGACATATAAGATTCATCCTTCCTGATTTTCAATAATTAAGGCCTTTTAAAGTATAACACATTCATGAATCTTTAACAGAAAAAATTACTTGTTTTCATGAAAATATTATCCGGCAATAACTGCAATGGCAGTGACGTTTGCCAAAACGATTAGCAGCCGGTTACAAAATAATTGTAACCGTTTTCGGTAAGGTTCTCTCTAACTGCGCGATATTTTCAAAGAGAAGCGCTAATTTTATCTGTTTTAAAGTTAACATGTTACTTATACGTGAAAAGGCCGTAATCAAACAGTATTTAAGAACGTTGTTACAACCAATATTATCTAACTAATTAAGGACGTTCACAAGCAACTTGTCTCATAACTTTTCGAGTTTGTCATTGTCAATTGCGTTCTGATACATCATAACTAATGGGTAAATGTCATCGTCTGCGGTTGCCTGAATTAATTAATCGGTGAAGATGTGTTATAATTTGTCGCTGATACTTAGAAGATAAACGTTAGAATAAGTGAGGATCAACTAGGTTTGATTCACAACAGATATAGTTATGTCTTATCGCAGAACAATCTGGTTGAATGCGGCTGAAACAATTATAATATAGAAATAAAGAGATAAAGAGATAAAGAGATAAAGAGATAATGAGGTTAGTAAAATGAGAATGATCGTTGGCTTGGGCAATCCAGGGCAAAAATATGAACACACCAAACATAATGTTGGTTTTGATACTGTGCAGCAGTTAGCAGACAGCTTAAATTTACAATTGAAGAAAAATGAATTTTCCGCCTTGACGGCCACGACTAAGATTAATGGTGAAAAGATTCTTTTGGTTAAACCGCTGACTTATATGAACGATTCTGGACGTGCAGTCGGTGATTTAATGCGGTACTATCAATTCAAACCCGAAGAAATTGCGGTCATTCAGGATGATTTAGACATGCCAGTTGGCAAGTTGCGCTTACGAACTCATGGTGCTTCTGGTGGTCACAATGGTATTAAAAGTATTATCAGTGCTACTGGCAGCCAAGACTTCAATCGCGTCAAGATCGGGATTCAACACCCACAACGCTCGCAAGTTGTTAATTGGGTGTTAACCCCATTTGCCGGTGATGATGTGCCAGTCGTGTTAAATGCAATGGACCACGCCGTTCAAGCCCTAACACTCTGGATCAACGAAGAAAAAGACTTCTCGCAATTGATGAACCAATTTAATTAATCAGAGTGCGAAAAGCAACGGGTTGATTGCGTAGCTTTAACTAGGAAGCACAGCTGGGTGCAAACCCAGATGGGATTTCTAGTTAGACATAGCAATCAGTTGCTTTGCAGCACGTTTCAAAAATCAGAGTGTTCAAAGCAACGGATTGATTGTGTAGCTCTAACTAGGAAGCACAGCTGGGTGCAAACCCAGATGGGATTTCTAGTTAGACATAGCAGTCAGTTGTTTGCAGCACGTTTCAAAACCAGAGCACGGAAAAAGTCGAGTTTAACATTGGGAGACTTTCATGAATTTAATTGATTATTTTTGTCAGCGGATCAAGTTGGCTGATGTTTTAACAGATTGGGTAGCCCCTAAGCGACGATTAGTTACGGGGCTGAATGGATCTGCAGAATCTTTATATGTGGCTGGATTAGTGCAGGCAGCACAACAACCAGTCTTATTTGTCGTGGACAATGGGTTTCATGCCAGCAAGTTTGTTGATGATTCAACTAGTCTATTGTCTAGTGAACAAGTTTTTTATTTTCCAGTTGAAGAGGTTGTGGCGGCACAAGGAACAGTTAGTTCACCTGAATCGCGTAATCTGCGAATTCAGGCATTGAACTTCCTATTGAGTAATCGGCCGGGGGTTGTCGTAACAACTGTGGCAGGTTTAGTCTATGAATTAACCGCCGCTAATAAATTTCACCAGTCTGTTTTAACCGTCCAGCAAGATGGTGAACTGGATATTGCCAAGTTACCGGAACAATTGTTGACCATGGGCTATGAACGTCAAAAATTGGTCGCAAAACCAGGTGAGTTTGCAATTCGTGGTGACATTATTGATATTTTTCCGCTGGATTTAGCGGATCCATTGCGAATTGAATTATTTGGCGATGAGGTCGATAGTCTGCGCAGTTTTGATTTAGCAAGTCAACGGAGTATTGAGAATTTATCCAGCGTCACAATTTTACCGGCACATGATCGGCTATTAACAACTGAAGAATGTCAGGCTGGTGCGGTCAAAATTGCAAAGGCGGTTACTCAAGAAGTTAACCAAACCAAAATTAAAGACCCAAAACGGGCTCAAGCGTTGACTGAACACTTTAATAATATCACCAGTCAATTAGCTGAAGGTATTTTGCCAGACGGCTCGGAGTTACTACTGGAATATTTAGCGGAGAATGTTCAAACGATTCGTGATTATTTGAGTGAGACGGGAATTGTCGCTTTTGATGACAACGCGCGTCTTTTAGATAAGGCTGATGAATTGGCACAAAACTTGGCTGAATGGCAAACGGATCAATTGGCACAGGGCCATTTTTTGGCTGGTCAGCAAGTGCGTCGCGACTTTCGTGATGTTCAACGTCATTTACCGCAGCGGCAATTGTATTTGTCGCTCTTCCAAAAAGGGATGGGTAATTTACGGCTTGATCAGATTATCAATGTTTCTATGCGCACGGTTCAACAATTTTTCAGTCAAATGCCGTTGATTAAAACAGAGATGGACCGTTGGCATAAACAAAAGCGCACCGTCTTATTGCTCATTACCGAAGAATCGCGACGCCAGCATTTACAGCAAACTTTCCGTGATTTTGAAGTTAAAGTTACTTTAGCCGCTGAAAATGAAATTGAACCTGCCGAAGTGCAATTAATTGCGGGTAATTTACACAACGGTTTTGAAATTCCCGATGCCAATTTGGTAGTTTTAACAGAGTGGGAATTGTTTAATCGGGTTAAGAAAAATGTTCCGGTGCGCCGACAAACAATGGCTAACACCGAACGCTTGCGCAGTTATAGTGAACTTAAACCAGGTGATTATGTCGTTCATGTTAATCATGGAATTGGGCGTTATGATGGCATGCAAACGCTAGAAGTCGATGGCGTTCATCGTGATTATTTAACGATTACGTATCAAGACAATGCCCAGTTGTTTATTCCAGTTGATCAGCTGAACTTAGTTAGCAAATATGTTTCGGCCGAGGGCAAAACGCCGCACATTAATAAGCTAGGTGGTAGTGAATGGCAGAAGACTAAGCGTAATGTTGCCAGTAAGATTGAAGATATCGCCGATGATTTAATTGAGCTGTATGCTAAACGGCAAGCTGAAAAGGGGTTCGCTTTTTCACCTGATGATGAGCTACAACATCAATTTGAAAGTGAGTTCTCTTATTCAGAAACACCGGATCAACTGCGAAGTACTCAGGAAGTTAAGCATGATATGGAACAAGAACGGCCGATGGATCGATTGCTAGTTGGGGATGTTGGTTTTGGCAAAACAGAAGTGGCTTTGCGGGCAGCTTTTAAGGCAGTCGAAAATAATAAACAAGTGGCCTTTTTAGTTCCAACAACTATTTTGGCGCAGCAACATTTCGAAACAATGAAAGATCGGTTTGCTGATTTTCCAATCAATGTGGCCATGATGTCCCGTTTCCAAACCACTGCAGAAAATAAAGCAACAGTTCAAGGCTTGAAAAAGGGCAGTATCGACATTGTTGTTGGGACGCACCGAATTTTGTCGAAAGATGTTAGTTTTCAAGATTTAGGTCTATTGATTGTTGATGAGGAGCAGCGCTTTGGTGTCAAACATAAGGAACGTTTGAAGCAACTACGTTCAAATGTGGATGTTTTAACGTTGACCGCGACACCAATTCCGCGGACGTTGCACATGTCAATGATTGGTGTCCGTGATTTATCGGTGATTGAAACGCCACCGACCAATCGTTATCCGATCCAGACTTATGTGATGGAACAAAATGCAGGAGCGATTCGTGAAGCGATTCAACGAGAAATTGAACGCCACGGTCAAGTCTTTTATTTGCATAATCGCGTAGAGGATATTGAACGAACTGTCGATCGATTGCAGGCATTAGTCCCGGAAGCATCAATTGGTTTTGCTCATGGGCAAATGTCTGAGCACGAATTGGAGAACGTCATTTATAATTTCATCAATGGTGAATTCGATGTGCTCGTGACCACAACGATTATTGAAACAGGTGTTGATATGCCGAATGCCAACACTTTGATTATTGAAAATGCTGATCGTTATGGCTTGTCACAGCTTTATCAATTGCGTGGTCGCGTTGGTCGCTCTAGTCGAATTGCTTATGCTTATTTAATGTATCAACCAGCTAAAGTTTTAACTGAAATCGGTGAACAACGGTTGCAAGCTATTAAAGATTTCACAGAGTTAGGTTCAGGTTTCAAAATTGCCATGCGTGATCTGTCAATTAGAGGCGCCGGCAACCTACTTGGTAAGCAACAACATGGTTTCATTAATTCTGTCGGTTTTGATTTGTATTCGCAAATGTTAAATGATGCGGTCAAGAAGAAACAGCATCGTGGGACGACGACAGTTTCCAATGCTGAATTAAAATTAGCGCTGGATGCTTATTTGCCTGATCATTATGTTAATGATAGTCGTCAAAAAATTGAAATTTACAAACGAATTCGCCAGATTGAAAATGTGCCGCAACTCGAAGAAATTCAGGCCGATTTAATTGATCGTTTTGGTACTTATCCAACCGAAGTGGCGAATTTATTAACAGTTGGTCATTTGAAATTGTTAGCTGATCAAGCTCAACTCGCTGAAATTAAACAAGATGAGCGTGCAATTAGTGTGATTTTTAACCAAGAAGGAACCAAAAGAATTGATGGGGAAACATTATTTTCAACATTAAGCGCGATTAATTATCGTGCAGATGTTAAGATTGTAGATGACCAGTACCACATCAAGTTCCGTTTGTCGAAAAAAGAAGCAGCTGGTCAAGAATGGTTGCCAGAATTAATGAACTTTTTACAAGCCATTGTCAACATAGCCGGGCCAACTGCCGTAGTAGCTGAATAAGTGATTCTTTTATTTGCATGAGGAATAACCAGATAATGTAGGAGATGAATGAAATGCGTTTAGATAAATATTTGAAGGTTTCTCGTTTAATTAAACGACGGACCGTTGCCAAAGAAATAGCCGACAAGGGTCGAATCAGCATTAACGGTAAGGTCGCCAAATCATCAACAGATGTCAAAATTGGCGATGAATTAACGTTATTATTCGGTAATAAGACGTTGGTCGTCAAAGTAACAGAGATGCGCGAAACGACTAAGAAAGATGAAGCCGAAAACATGTATGAAGTTGTCAGTGATACAAACAACTAGGCTTAGTGAATCACCGTGGGTTGATTGCGGTGATTTTTTTGTGGCTTGTGGATGATAAAACCCCGTAACTGTTATTTTGTGTCTCTTCGCGCTTGCGCAAAGGTTGCATATGGGGTCTAGCGAGTACCGTGAGGGAAAATAAATACTTGTCGCTGGAACGTGGTGGACACTGCTTGAAGCCAATTTTTACAAAATTGTCTCCAAGACAGGTCTTGTAGTAACAGCTAAAGCTGCAACTACAATTTCAGTGCGCCCGGCATGGGCATCAACTAGACGGTGAAAGTCCGTTGCGGGCCGTAGTAGTCGGAACCGTTAGT
>NZ_RHOX01000041.1 GCF_003946695.1 Lapidilactobacillus bayanensis
ACTTACAACAAAGCTTGAGTTTGAGACGAATTGGTTTTGATTCGGCTCAAACCAATGCTCGCAGCGTTCCACCAGCGTATTTCCCGTAGGCACGAAGAACCGCAACATAACAGTTTTAGGACTATAACTAGGTTTGGATTTTATTCGGCTCAAATCGGGCTTATAGAAGTTCACCAGCGTATTTCCCGCAGACACGAACCATAACATAGCTGTTTTAGCGTCAAGTCAGGGCACCGTTATAGCATTTATTAGTTGACAATGAAATAATCGGTCATTAATGTTAGAATTAAGCATAAATGTGTCAATTTTGGAGGCAAATGATGGCTGAAGGGATTTTAATTAAACAACTTGTCAACGATTTAAAATTAAATGTTTTATCCGGCACTGAATTTTTAGCTAAGAAAAAGGTAACGACTAGTGATTTGTCTCGACCCGACTTTGAAATGACGGGTTATTTCGCCTATTATCCACAACGGCGCTTGCAGCTTTTTGGTTTGACTGAAACGGCATTTGCCAAAGGGCTAACTGGTGAAGAGCGTTCAGTAGTTATTCGCCGAATGTGCCAAGAAGATACGCCGGCTTTCGTCATTAGCAGTGGCTTGTCTGCACCGATGGAATTAATTACTGAGGCAAGTAATGCTGGCATTCCTGTCTTAGGATCGGATTTACCAACAACCAGACTTTCTAGTGTTTTAACGGACTACTTGCACTCACAATTAGCTGAACGTCGCAGTATGCACGGTGTTTTAGTTGATGTTTATGGACTGGGTGTTTTGATTACTGGTGATTCTGGTGTTGGCAAGAGCGAGACGGCCTTGGAACTCGTTAAACGGGGACACCGGTTAATTGCCGATGATCGAGTTGATGTTTATCAGCGTGATGAGAATACGGTTGTTGGTGAGGCGCCGAAGATTCTCAAACACCTAATGGAAATCCGGGGCATTGGTATTATTGATGTGATGAACTTGTTTGGTGCAGGTGCAGTTCGCGCCCACACGACAATTTCATTGATCGTTAATTTGGAAAATTGGCGTGCTGATCAGAATTATGATCGTTTAGGTAGCGAAGAGGCAACACAGCAGATTTTTGATGTGCCAGTTCCTAAAATTACGATTCCAGTTAAAGTTGGTCGTAATTTAGCAATTATTATTGAAGTTGCTGCGATGAATTTCCGTGCGAAGTCAATGGGCTACGATGCAACTAAAGTTTTTGAACAGAATCTAAGTAATTTAATTAAAGAAAATTCGGACGAGGATGAGGATAAATGAACGCGCTTTTAATGGCTCTGAATCCAATCGCGTTTTCGTTAGGCGCTTTGCACGTGCGTTGGTATGGTATTATCATTACAACCGGTGTTGTTATTGCGGTTATTTTGAGTATGCGTGAGGCGCGGCGGCGGTCGATTGACCCTGACGACGTGGTTGATTTATTATTTTGGATGTTACCGATTGGGTTAATTGGTGCACGTCTGTATTATGTGATTTTTGAATGGCAGTATTACGCCGCTAATCCAGGTGATATTATTAAAATTTGGAACGGTGGTTTAGCAATCTATGGTGGTTTAATAGCGGCAGTGATCGTCTTATTAATTTTCTGCCGTAAACGTGAAATCCCCACCTGGTTGTTATTAGATATTGTGGCACCAACAGTTATTTTAGCGCAGGCGATTGGACGTTGGGGCAACTTCATGAATCAAGAGGCTTATGGTGCTAAAACAACACTAAGTTTCTTGCAATCATTGCACCTGCCTAATTTTATTATTCAACAAATGTCTATTGCTGGTGCATATCGACAACCAACCTTCCTTTACGAATCGGTTTGGAGTTTATTGGGCTTTATTTTGTTGATAAGTTTACGTCACCGTCAGCATTTGTTTAAGCAAGGAGAAGTTTTCTTAGCTTATATGCTCTGGTATTCATTTGGTCGCGCAATTATCGAAGGTATGCGAACGGATAGTTTATATTTATTCGCCAACATTCGTGTTTCACAATTGTTATCGGCAATTTTATTTATTGGCGCAATTGTGACGATTTTATTGCGGCGCTATTACGATCCATTATTGAAATGGTATCTTGATGGCAGTGGCAAGCCGATTCCTAGCGATCATTAAGGTGATCGACAACAAAAGATTGGTAAGTTATTTATTATAACCAGTGTCATCATTTAATATTTAAGGAGTGTCTGATTTGACAAAAATTGCAGTTTTAGGTGCCGGTTCTTGGGGAACAGTACTTGCAGATTTATTAGTAAACAATGGCCATCAGGTTGATCTGTGGGGCAACAGTGCCGAAATGGCTGCTGAAATTAATGAACAACATACAAATCGTCATTATTTACCTGAATTTAAAATTAATCCTCAAGTTCATGCAACACTTGACTTAAAGGAAACATTGACTGATGCTGTTGCAGTACTTTTTGTTTTGCCAACCGTAGCTATTCGTCCAGTTGCTCAACAAATGATTGCAACGCTTGCTGAACTGAAAACGAAGCCCATCTTAATCAGCGCGACTAAGGGGTTGGAATTAGAAAGTCATGACCGAATTTCGCAAATTATTGCGGATGTTTTCCCTTCTGAGTTAGCTGATGGTTTAGTGATTTTCTCTGGCCCTAGTCATGCTGAAAATGTTGCGACCCATGATCTGACCTCACTAACCGTTGCTTCTAAAAAGATGGATAATGCGCGTTGGGTGCAGTCAATCTTCATGAATTCATACTTCCGCCTTTATACGAACGATGATATGTTAGGCGTTGAATTAGGCGGGGCATTGAAGAATGTTATTGCTATTGGTGCTGGGATGCTTCATGGCCTTGGTTACGGTGACAATGCTAAGGCAGCTTTAATGACGCGTGGTTTAGCAGAAATCAGTCGCTTAGGCGTTAAGATGGGAGCTAATCCTTTAACCTTTATGGGACTTTCTGGTATTGGTGATTTGATTGTCACTTGTACGAGTGTCAATTCCCGCAACTGGCGTTGTGGTAATGCGCTTGGTGAGGGGCAACCACTTACGGATGTTTTAGCAAACATGGGGATGGTTGTAGAAGGTGTTGGCACTGCAGAAGCCGTTCATGAATTAAGTCATCAATTGGGCGTCGAAATGCCAATTTCTGAAGGAATTTATCGAGTGCTCTATGAAGATGCTGATTTACGTGGTGAGATTACCAAGTTAATGAATCGCGATGCACGTAACGAAGCTGAATTTGAAAATTAAACGTAATCAAACTGTTAGACATTTTGACGAAAATACGGTAATCTATAACTTATTAAAAGTAAGGAGGATTTGCGCATGACAAAAAAATATGATGTCATTGTAATTGGCGCTGGTCCTGGCGGTATGACTGCAGCACTATATGCTTCTAGATCTAACTTATCTGTTCTGATGTTGGATCGCGGAATTTACGGCGGCCAAATGAATAATACTGCTGAAATCGAGAATTATCCTGGTTTCAAGTCGATTTTAGGCCCAGAGTTAAGTGAGCAAATGTATGCTTCTTCGATTCAATTCGGTGCTGAATTTGCCTATGGAACTGTTAGCGATGTAGAGGATCACGGTGATTATAAGACTGTCAAAACAGACGATGGTGATTACGATGCTAAAGCGATTGTCATTGCTACTGGTGCAGAACATAAACACTTGAACGTTCCTGGTGAAGATACCTATTCGGGCATGGGTGTTTCTTACTGCGCGGTCTGCGATGGTGCGTTCTTTAAGCATCGTGAAGTCGCTGTTATTGGTGGTGGTGATTCTGCCGTTGAAGAGGGTCTTTATTTGGCACAACTCGCAAGTAAAGTGACCATCGTTCATCGTCGAGACCAATTGCGCGCTCAACAAATTTTACAACGCCGGGCTTTTGCCAATGACAAGATTGAATTCGTCTGGAATGCTCAAGTTGAAGAAATCGTCGGCGATGGTCGAAAAATTGAGAACGTTAAATATCGCGATAAAGTGACTGGTACAGAAAAGTTATTACCAGCTTCAGGTGTGTTTATCTATGTTGGCGTTGAACCAATGACTTCAGCATTCAAAAATTTGGGTATTCTCAATGATGCTGGTTGGATTGAAACTAACGAAGAAACACACACTAAAGTTCCAGGTATCTTCGCTGTTGGCGATGTTCGTGAGAAACACTTACGTCAAATTGCTAATGCTGTTGGCGAAGGCGGACTTGCTGGTCAAGCCGTCTTTGAATATCTGCAAGGTCTAGGCGATCAAGCTGAGATTGCCGCAACAACTAAATAATTAATCATGATTGAGAGATCGGTACAATTTTGTATCGGTCTTTTTTCGTCTGCTAATTGGAATAGTGGAAACTAAAACTGTTGCGTTGTGGTTCTTCGCGCTTGCACAAAGGTTGCATATGGAACGTGCGGGGTATCGTGAGGGAAAATAAATACTTTCGCTGGAACGTGGTGGACACTGCTTGAAGCCAATTTTTTACAAAATTGTCTCCAAGACAGGTCTTGTTGTAACAGCTAAAGCTGCAACAACAATCTCACCACTGAGCGGTATTTATTTTCCCTCACTTAACAAACGAGATGGCAACCTTTGCGCAAGCGCTGAATTGACGAGTGGTTAAACTACCTTCCAATTTTAAGAAGTACAAATTTGCAGTTAAATCACATCCCCACTTCTCTTTCATCAGTGCCGGAGGGAAATCGCGGTCAGCCGCGGAATTCTTGTTAATGGTTTACCATTTACAAGAAAGCTTGAGTTTGAGACAAATCGGTTTTGATTTGGCTCAAACCAATGCTCGCAGCGTTCCACCAGCGTATTTCTCGCAGGCACGGAGAATAGCAACATAACAATTTTAGTGTTTGCCGCTCTTAATAGAACTCACATTCAAGACAAATTGTTTTTGATTCGGCTCAAACCAATGCTCGCAATGTTTCACCAGCAATTTCCTTAGGCACGAAGAAGAACAGTATAATAGTTTTCGCGCCTAAAATGACTGACCTTATTCAGCTGAATTTCTTACTTTAATTGCCCACAATCAATTACTTTTGTATACTAGAGAGTGACTGGAGAGGTGGCGAGGACAACGGATAATGAAGAACTAATAGCAACGCCTGAAGAGAGGCCGTTATTTAAGCAGAAAATTTCCCGGTATAAAAAGGTCTTTATTTATGTACGTCGCGTCGTTGAACGGACGATCTCTTGTAACGTGAACAATGCAGCCAAGGTTATTACTTATTATTGGCTCTTGTCGTTCTTTCCAATTGTGATTTTCGTTGGTAACGTAATTCCCTTCCTGCATTTGGACGCTAAAGTAATTATGACCTATTTAGAAATGGCTTTTCCGGGCCAAATTATGCCGTTAATTCGGCCGATTGTTTCCTCGCTGCTACATAAAAGCAGTAGTGGATTGCTGTCTTTTGGTGTGATTGCGACCTTGTGGGCAGGAAGTCGTGGAACTAACGCGATTCGTAATAGCATGAATGATGCTTATCAAATTGATAGTTCAAATATTTATAGTAATGTGCCGCTTCAAAATGCGATTGTACGTCGTATTTTTTCGTTTCTGATGACTTTCATTTTCATCATTGCCTTATTAGCCATTGTGGTCGTCTTTACTTTTGGTCAACAATTCTTGGAATGGCTGATTCCAACATTTCAATTATCAGATACAATTCTGGACGTGTTTTTGACTTGGAAATGGCCTGTGATTGTTGGTGTCATTGTCTTAGCAATTATGTTCCTACAGTATGTTTTGCCATCTGCACGGTTGAAACTTTGGACAATTTTACCTGGGACAATTTTCACCTCGGGCACTTGGATTCTCTTGACGCAAGGTTTCTCGCTGTATGTGCGCTACTTTGCGCGTTCGTTTAATAGTTACGGTACAATTGGGACGTTGATTGTTGCCTTATTGTGGCTGAATTTTGCAGCGACATTACTTATGATTGGTTCAGTTGTTAATGCTGTTTTCAATGAGTCGTGGCATGGTGATGAATTAATTTTTAGTAATCGTTTTACAAGATTATTGAAGCGTTAATAAGTAATACCGACTTAACTTTATTAGTTTAGTCGTTCGTGATATGCTAGGATTATAACAAAGGGTACAATCAGGTTGACAAGCGTTATGATGGAGACTTTTTGGAATGTGGACACGATGTTCTAAGTGCCGCTTGACAATTACTGATGTAGCTAGATGTGTTTGAGGAGGATTTTTGATGAAAGTTCGTAAGGCGGTAATTCCTGCTGCTGGTTTTGGTACTCGTTTCTTACCAGCGACTAAAGCAATGGCTAAGGAAATGATCCCAATTGTTGACAAACCAACGATTCAATTTATCGTTGAGGAAGCTAAGGCCTCTGGTATTGAAGATATTTTGATTGTGATTGGTCGTGGCAAGCGTTCAATTGAAGATTACTTCGATTCTGCTCCCGAATTAGAAGAAGATTTGCATTCAAAGGGCAAGCATGAAATGTTGAAGATGGTTCAAGAAACAACGGAATTAGGAATCAACATTTATTACACACGTCAGGCCCATCCACTTGGTTTAGGTGATGCCGTTTTACAAGCCAAGTCATTTGTTGCGAACGAACCATTCGTGGTTATGTTAGGCGATGACTTGATGAAGGACAAAGTGCCCTTGACTAAGCAATTAATTGATGACTATGAAACAACGCATGCATCGACTTTGGCTGTTATGCAAGTACCAAAGGATGAAGTTTCAGCTTATGGCGTCATTGATCCTGAAGGCGAAGCTGAACCCGGCTTGTACAATGTTCGTACTTTCGTCGAGAAACCAGCTGTTGAAGATGCGCCAAGTAACTTGGCAATTATTGGGCGTTATTTATTAACACCAGAAATTTTTGAGATTCTTGAAAATCAGAAACCTGGTGCCGGTAATGAAATTCAATTAACTGATGCTATTGATACCATGAATAAGACGCAACGTGTTTTCGCCCGTGATTTTAAAGGTGACCGTTTTGACGTGGGTGATAAATTCGGCTATGTTAAGACCAGTCTTGAATATGGTCTGCAACATCCACAAATCAAAGATAATTTACGTGAACTAATTATTAACTTAGGACATAAACTTGAAGCAGAAGATAAAGCTGCCGCACAAAAGAAAAGTAATAAAAAATAATCGTTAACTAAAATTCGTTATCAGTGGTAAACTGATAACGAGTTTTTTAATAGCATTAAAGTTAAAGTGCGGTCGATAACCAACGGACGATCGGACAGTTATAGGAGACGAGCTAGTGCCGAAAACGATCTATTTAATGCGCCATGGTGAAACTTTATTTAATGTGTTGGGAAAAATCCAAGGTCAGTGTGATTCACCATTAACGGCGGCAGGAATTAAGCAAGCAGAACAAGCAGCTCACTTTTTTGACGGAATTGACATAGATCACGTTTACAGTTCACCACTGGAACGTTGCTGCGACACAACCGAGATTATCTTACAGAATCGTTTAACATATCAACGTGATCACGGCTTAAAGGAAATGGGCTATGGCATGTACGAAGCAGAAAGCAAAAATTTGTTGCCCCAATCACCCTTAGCTTATCAAGATTCTTTTGTGCCTTTTGGTGGTGAAGCAACTAGTGCAGTTCAAGAGCGAATGGTGGCAACGCTGACTAAAATTATCATGCGCCCAGAACACAACCAAGTTTTGGTCGTGTCCCATGGCGATGCTATTTTTAATTTTCTACGCAGTTTTATGGACCCAATGCCAGAATGGCAACGTGGTTTTACGAACTGTATTATTTTTAAATTACACTTTACCGAAGGAAGATTCACATTGGTACAAGTTATTCGTCCGAATTAAGATGATGACTTCTTAAAAAATAAGCATAAAAAGATGCCAAGTTAATTGTGGTTGTTAGTCAGCGTTTGGGGACGGTGGCTAGTAGCAATTATTACTTGACATCTTTTTTGCAATTATTCAAATGTTTGGTTAAATCATTTATTGCTCATTAGGATCATGACGAGCATCATCATGAGTGCGATGAACGGTGCCATCAAGGTGATCGGGCTCAGCATAAATAGTATAAAGTTTGAGATTCTTGGTGCCAGTGTTCTTAATATTGTGCCAAATATTAGTTGGGATCAAAATCGCATCATCCTCACCAATTGCTTGGCTAATGGTTAAGTTATCCTCAGATTGGCCCATTTCACAAAAGCCTTGACCAGAAATAACATGAATGAATTGATCGATACCAACATGAATTTCGAGGCCAGTATCATCACCGGGTACGATCGTCATTAAGGCCACCTGCATCTTCACGCCGGTCCAAATTGTGGTTCGATAATTATCGTTAGCGAGTGTCAAATATTTAATGTTCTCAATAACCGGTTGACCCCCGCGATCAGAGAAATCGTAGCTCATTATTATCCCTCCTTTACTAAGTGATCACTTACTTTTTTATTATATTTGATTGAAAAATCTCAACCAAGATAAATGCCTTTAGTAATTTTGCATCATGACATTTTGAACAGCAAGCATCATAGCGGTAAGGTTACACAGCAGTAAGCTCAATGATCAAGCGTCGTGCTGTGGTAAAATAGTCGTAAACCTAAATGAATTTTTGTAGGATGTTGAAAATATTGAGGTATTATGATGAAAATTGAAATGCAACGTTGCCGAATTCGTGAATTCCAAGCGGAGGATCTTGCTGCCTTTATGGCCTATCACAACGATTTAGACTGGATGAAATATCAAGGTTTCAAGGGTTTAACTGCCGCCGAATATCAGCAAATCTTGTTGAATTCGCAAACAACGATGACTGATGGTCAGCAATTTGCGATTGTCACGCAGAAGACTCCTGATTTAGTGGGTGATCTTTATTTGAAGCAAGAGGAATCTACGATTTGGTTGGGTTACACGATTGCGCCGAGGTTTGCACGCCAAGGCTATGCTACTGAAGCAATTACGGGAATCTTACAGTGGTTGAGCATACGAAAGACAAATTACACCATTAAGGCAGCAGTAGAACCGGGCAATATGGTCTCGCGACATTTGTTGATGAAATTAGGCTTTCAAATGGTTGCAACTCAAGATGATATCGTGGTTTACCAGTTGTCATTACGATCTATTCATTAGTAGCTCTTCAAAGACATTCAGCACAACAGAATTGGAGTTTATGATGATTGAAATTAAACCAATTACGCAAAGTAATGAGCAGGCATTGAACTTGCCGAATGAACCGTTTCCGTTACTAGGTCGCATGCAAGTTAGCCGTAGTGATGATCAATGGCACTATCAAATCGTGGCGGCCAGAAAAAACGATCAGCAAACATTTCCTGATGAAAATTATCAGCTAGCAGAGGTTAATCAAAACGGTTTTGCTTTAGGTGCTTTTACTGCTGATGTTTGTGTTGGTTTGGCGATTTTTGCTGATCATTGGAATCAGTATTTGTATTTAGATGATTTGAAAGTTAAACGCAGTTATCGCCGCCAAGGAATTAGTCGCCAAATGTTACAGGCGGCAAAAAACATCGCCCGAACTAGAGGTTACCGTGGTATTTACACAATTGGTCAAGATAATAATCTAAATGCTTGCCAATTTTATTTGGCGACTGGTTTTGTAATTGGCGGTTTTAATTCGCGGGATTACCAAGGCACTTCGCAAGAAGGTAAAAGTGATATTTATTTCTATTGGGACTTCTAAAAGGAATTGAATGATGAAAAAATTTTGGCGCATAATTTTGACGATACTTGGCTTGGTTTTATTAGGGGCTTGTGGTAATCAGCAGCAAACGACTGCTAAATCAACGACAGCAAAATCTAGTCGTACGAGTAAAAGGATTGTTAAACCATATTTGCAGACAACTCGTCCCACTTTTTATGTTCACGGATTTCAAGGTAGTGCTAAATCAACGAATACGATGATTTAGCATGCCGAGCAGCAAGCCGGTGCGCATAAAGTTTTGGTTGCAACTGTGGCTGGTAATGGTGTCATTAGTTATGCCGGTGCATGGAAAAGTAAGACAATCAATCCGATTATTCAAGTTGTTTTTACGAATAATGTTGCTGCCTATGCGACACAATCAGCGTGGTTGATGAACATTATTAGCGAGCTGCAACAACGCTATCACTTTAGTCAGTATAATGTGGTGGCCCATTCTGCCGGCAATGTTACGACAGTTAATATGTTGATGAGTGCTAATAAACCGGCTAATTTCCCCGAGATCAAAAAATTTGTTTCGCTTGCCGGCTGTTATAACGGTGTCATCACAGAAGATGATGTGGCCAATCAGAATTATTTCCGTAAAAGCGGTGAGCCAGCACTCAAGCATAGTGCTTATCAATTGTTGGCCGCAGAGCGGGCTAATTTTCCAGATGGTCTGGCGGTTTTGAATATTATTGGTGATTTAAAGGATGGTTCCCATTCTGACGGTTTAGTCAGTAATGTTTCAGCCAGATCATTGCAATATTTGATTCGTGGTCATCAAGCCAACTATTCTGAAAAGGTCTTTTATGGAAAAAACGCGCAGCATAGTAAGCTACATGAAAATCCGAAAGTCGCTACCGCCATTGATCAATATTTGTGGGGTAATTCCAACAACCAATAAACGGGCGATGGAAAGTTAATTGGCGCGTCGTTGTTGCGAAAGAATGCTTAATGCTGGAAACGTCACTGATTAGGATCGTGGAAACTAAAACTGTTGTGTTGTGGTTCTTCGTGCTTGCGCAAAGGTTGCTAATAGAACGTGCACGTTGCCGTGGCGGCGAAAGAATACTTAGCGCTGGAACGTAGTGGGCATTGCTTAAAGCCAATTTTTGCAAAATTGTCTCTAAGACAAGCCTTATTGTAGGTGATAAATCACCAACAATAATGTCACTACTGAGCGGTATTCTTTCGCCGCCACTAAGCTAACAAGCTGGCAACCTTTGCGCAAGCACTGAATTAACGTGTGGTTACACTACATTCCAATTTTTAGACCCGCAAAATTGCAGTTAAGTCGGCACTAACGCACTTTAGTCAGTGCCGGAGGGAAATCGCGGTCAGCTGATCGAGTAGGAAGTAATTGTAAATTACCGTCCTCTCACACCACCGTACGTACGGTTCCGTATACGGCGGTTCAATA
>NZ_RHOX01000042.1 GCF_003946695.1 Lapidilactobacillus bayanensis
TATTGAACCGCCGTATACGGAACCGTACGTACGGTGGTGTGAGAGGACGGTAATTTACAATTACTTCCTACTCGATCCACTGAGCGGTATTTATTTTCCCTCACTAAACAAGCAAGCTGGCAACCTTTGCGCAAGCGCTGAATGGATGAGTGGTTAAATACGTTCCAAATTTTGAGAAGTACAAATTCGCAGTTAAGCCGCACTAACGCACTTTAGTCAGTGCCGGAGGGAAATCGCGGTCAGCCGCGGAATTCTTGTTAGTGGTTTACCACTTACAACAAAGCTTGCGTTTGAGACGAATTTATTCGGCTCAAACGCAAGCTCGCAGCGTTCCACCAGCGTATTTTCCGCAGGCACGGAGAAGCACAATATCACAGTTCTAGATTTTGTTATTTCAATAATACGTGCAGCGTTCTACCGCGGATTCCTGTAGGTACGAAAAACCACGCATAATAGTTTTAGTTGCTATTATTTTTTATCGTTACAGCAAGTGCCAACTAATTTGTGACAAATAGTTTAAAAATTTCTCAATTGATCAATTTTTTAGCCGGTCCATGTTATACTTTAGATAGCAAAATGTAGGGCCATGTTTCAACTAGACGAACTTCGTCGAGCTATGTTTCTTGCGGCACGTACTTTGCCACAAGAATAGACAGCGTCCGTAGCATCAAAACTATTTGCGATTTGTGCAAATAGTTAACCTTAGCTGCGGAGTAGCAGTTGAATGAACACCACCACGAACATCAAGAGTTTCTTAGCGATTTTTGCTAAGAAACAGTCATAATTGTGAGATAGGAGCGAGCGCATGCAAGAGCAGATACGAACACATGGCAAAATCACCAGTATCGGTAATCAGTTTGCCCAAGAAGTCGAACATCAGCAGCAAATTGACGCCCGCCGTCGTTATTTGCGGCATGTTCATCGTCGTCGTTTGTGGGTTCTACTGGTGATTTTGCTAGTTGTTTTAATTGGTTTAGGTCTGCAGATCTTTCGTACGAATCAGATTAATTCAGGTATTAAGCAACAAGTTCAAACCGAGAAGAAACAACTGAGTAAAACGAAAGCTAAGAATGATAATTTTAAAATACAAGTTAAGCAACTTAACAATAAAACGTACATTGAAAAGTTAATTCGCTATAAGTATGACTATTCGAAAAAAGGGGAACTGATCTTTACGCTTCCTGAAACGAATAGCTCAATTAATGCCAAAAACTAACTTGAATTGAACTTGTTCGGTGGTATACTTAGTAAATAACAAAGAGTGGCCAAGGAGGAAATTTGGGTTTATGGCAGTTGAAATTGGGTCGAAGGTTACCGGAAAAGTAACCGGAATTACCAACTTCGGGGCGTTTATTGATTTGGGTTCAGGTCAAAGTGGTTTGGTTCATATCAGTGAGATCTCCAATCAATATGTGAAAGACATTCATGATGTTTTGAATGTTGGTGATGCCGTCACGGTTAAAGTGGTTTCCAATCAGAATGGTAAGATTGGCTTGTCAATTAAACAAGCAACAGATCCACAACCAACCGCAGCGGTTCATCATCAGTCAACACATGAACATCAGCCACATGAGCGACGCGAAAGTAACTTTAACAATCATCGCCGCAATTCGAGCAGCAATAGTCGCAATGGTCACAGTAGTAGTAATGGTCACGAAGATTTTGATGATATGCTCTCTGGATTTTTGAAGGAGAGTGAAGATCGTCTCACTGCAATTAAACGTAATACTGAAGGTAAACGCGGTGGCCGTGGTGGTCGTCGAGGCTAGTTCCACAATAGAATAGTCAAGAAGGAGTTGGGACAAAACCCCGACTCCTTTTATTTTGCGTTGTCGTGCAATGGGTTGGCTAAGTTAATCAGTGAACCCAACTCAGCTTTGGTCCCACTTTTTTTTGCGATTAATAAAATTTGCTTGGTGGTGAATAATGAAAAATTTAATTCAGCGATTTAATCAACAGTGGCAACAATTAACGCTAAATGCACAACCGCGCCGAATTGTTCTAGCCTTCTCTGGCGGCGTTGATTCGGCAACTTTATTAGATTTACTTGTTCATTTACCTCAGCAAAATCGGCCGCAATTGTCATTGGCTTACTTTAATCATCAACTGCGTTCGGATAGTAATGATGAGGAACAGTTAGTCAAACAAATTGCAGCTGACTATCAGCTACCAATTGAAATCGGCCATTGGGATCATGGACAACGGACTTCAGAAGCAACTGCTCGGCAAGCACGGTATGACTTTTTAGCAACAGTTTTACAAAAAACGGCCAGTGAAGTTTTGTTGACCGCGCATCATGGTGATGATTTGCTAGAGACAATTTTGTTAAAGTTAATTCGTTCTGGTGAATTAAACGAACTGCCAGGCTTAAGAGCTCAGACGGCTTTTCGTGATTGGCAATTGTGGCGGCCGTTATTAATTTTTAGTAAAGAAGAACTACGTGATTATGCTGCGCAAAACATGATACGATTCGTCGAAGATTCAACGAATCAATCAGATTTCACACCACGTAATCGTTTGCGCCATCACGTTATCCCGGAACTTCAGCAAGAGAATCCACAAATATTAACGCATGCCAACATTTTCGCAACAGAATTAGTTGCGCAGCAGCAACTCGCACATCAGTTCCTCGGTCTTTGGTATGAAAAAATGGCTTTAATTAAAAAAAGTGACCAAATTAGTGGCACATTTCCGCCGGTTGAGCTAGATTTAATGGGATGGCAATTATTTTGGCAGGATTTCATTAAAGTTTATTTACCTAACCTGCAGATGTGCGATCATCAGCAATTAAAACAAATTGCAGTATTAACGCAAACGTCGAGTGGGCATCATCGTGTTAACCTTCAAGATGGTTGGTTCTTTTCGCAGACATATCAGCAATTTACCTTTAATCGGACTGCACCAGTACAATTGACAAGTTCCGCAATTAAGAATGCCGATCTACTATCAGAGAAATATTTGTTAAGATTAAATCAATGGCAACAGGTTGGTCAGCAAAGTATTGGTGTTTTTGAACGGTTGCCTGAAGATTTTAGTGGTACCATTACCCAATTACAAGTGCCAACTTTGCCACAGAATTTGACATTACGTCACCGTTTAGCAGGTGATCGTGTGCAGTTAAGTAATGGACATTGGCAAAAGTTAAGTCGGCGACAGATTGATGCTAAGGTTCCTTTTGACCAGCGAGACGCGACTTGGGTTTTAGTTGGTGATCAACGAATTCTTTGGGTGCAAAATATCTATCATTATAAATTGTCGAATGTCGCGGAAACTGCTAAAATCATTTATGTATTAATAAAAAATTAATGGGGTAGGGCAACCAACTAAAAGTTAAATTTGGTTATTTTAGTTGTCAACTTACTTAATTTTAATTAAGGAGATTAACATGCACGATAACATTGAGGATATCATCGTCTCACAAGATGACATTCAAGAAATTGTGGCTCGGTTAGGTCAACAGCTTCGCGAAGACTACAAAGGAAAGAATCCAATCTTTATTTGTGTTTTGAAAGGCGCTGTGATGTTCATGACTGATTTGGTCAGGGCATATGCTGATTTTTCTGAGATCGAATTTATGGATGTTTCGAGTTATGGCGATGAATTAGAATCAAGCGGCGAAGTTAAAATTATCAAAGACTTGGATGTGCCGGTTAATGGCCGTCACATTGTAATCGTTGAAGATATTATTGACACAGGCCGTACTTTGGACGCTTTAATCAAGTTATTGACCACGCGTGGTGCAGCATCAATCAAGATTTGTACGTTGCTTAGCAAGCCAGCTCATCGCCTCTTAGATGTTCACGTTGATTACGTGGGTGTCAAAGTGCCAGATGCCTTCCTTGTAGGCTACGGACTTGATTACCGGAATCAATATCGTAACTTGCCATATGTTGGTGTTCTTAAGCCAGAAGTTTACGCATAAGATAATAGTCAAAAATGGTCAAATATGGTATGATAGCAACATTCGATTGCACAGATAAAGTAATCGTTTGAATTCAGGAGGTTGTAAATGAAAAATAACCGGAATCGCTTATTAAGTAACGGTTTATTTTACATCATTGTTTTCGTCGCTATTGTTGGTGGCATTAGTTTCTTCTTTAATCGTGGTAATAGTGGCTCAACTCAATCAGTGAGCATGTCTAAGTTTACCAGCCAGTTAAAAGCTGGCAAGATCAAAGATTTCAGCGTGCAACCAGCCAATGGTGTTTATCAAATCAGTGGTGCATACAAAACCGCACAGAAGAGCTCTGCCCCTGCCACTTCATTGGGGTTAACAGGACAAGCATCTTCTACTAATTCAGTAACTGGCTTCACTACGACACTGTTACCAAATGATACGTCATTAGCAGAAGTCACTAAACTTGCGCAAAGCAAAAATGTAACCGTTAATGCTAAAGAAGAATCGCAATCTGGTGTCTGGATCAGTCTGCTGACAATGTTGTTGCCAACTGTTTTACTGTTTGTATTCTTCTATTTCATGATGAATCAATCAGGTCAAGGCGGTGGCGGCGGTGGCCGTGGCGTCATGAGCTTTGGCAAGTCCAAGGCTAAGCCACAAGATCCTAAGAAGAATCCTGTGCGCTTCTCTGACGTTGCCGGTGCCGAAGAAGAGAAACAAGAACTTGTCGAAGTTGTTGAGTTCTTGAAGAACCCTAAGAAATTTAGCGCATTAGGTGCAAGAATACCAAAAGGCGTCCTGTTAGAGGGCCCTCCTGGTACTGGTAAAACTTTACTTGCTCGTGCCGTAGCCGGTGAGGCCGGTGTGCCATTCTTCTCAATCTCAGGTTCTGATTTCGTGGAAATGTTTGTCGGTGTTGGTGCTTCTCGTGTTCGTGATTTATTCGATAATGCTAAGAAGAACGCACCAGCAATCATTTTCATTGATGAAATTGATGCCGTTGGTCGCCAACGTGGCGCTGGCATGGGTGGTGGACACGACGAACGTGAACAAACCCTGAACCAATTGTTAGTTGAGATGGATGGTTTCCAAGGCAATGAAGGCGTTATTGTCATTGCCGCAACCAACCGTTCAGATGTTTTGGATCCAGCCTTACTTCGTCCTGGTCGTTTTGACCGGAAGATTTTAGTCGGTCGTCCCGATGTTAAAGGCCGCGAAGCTATTTTGAAAGTTCATGCCAAGAACAAGCCATTGGCATCAGATGTTGACTTGAAGGCTGTTGCTCGAGAAACTCCAGGTTTCGTTGGTGCAGATTTGGAGAACGTCTTAAACGAAGCTGCTTTAGTGGCTGCTCGTCGTAACAAGACCCAAATTGACGCAAAAGATATTGACGAAGCTGAAGACCGGGTAATTGCTGGCCCTGCTAAAAAGGATCGGGTCATTAATCCTAGAGAGCGGAATACCGTTGCTTATCATGAAGCCGGTCATGCGTTGATTGGTCTAGTTTTGAGCGATTCGAGAACGGTGCGTAAGGTCACCATCGTTCCTCGTGGTCGTGCCGGTGGATACGCTATCATGTTGCCACGTGATGATGAATTCTTATTGAGTAAGAAAGAATTAAATGAACAAATAGTTGGTTTAATGGGTGGCCGGACCGCCGAAGAAATTATCTTTGGTGTTGAATCATCTGGTGCATCTAATGACTTTGAACAAGCAACTCAGATTGCTCGTAGTATGGTGACTCAATATGGGATGTCTGACAAGTTAGGAACAGTTACCTTGGAAAGTGAGTCACAACCATTCCTTGGCGCTTCTTATGGTCAGCAACCACCATATTCTCAAGAGACTGCTGCTGCAATTGACAGCGAAGTTCGTCGAATTATTAATGAAGCTCACAAACGTGCTTATGAGATTATCCAAGCTCATCGTGAACAACATAAGTTAATTGCTGAAGCTTTGTTGAAGTACGAAACATTGGATGAGAAGCAAATCTTGAGTTTGTATAACGATGGTAAAATGCCTGAAGGCACGCCAGAGTATCCAAGTGAACACGCTGCAACTTTTGAAGAGGCTAAGCGCGCACTTGAGCAAAAAGATGCTGAACAAGATGCCGATGATCACTCAGATAAGCAAACTCACGATGACCAAGATGATCATCAAAATCCAACGACGCCAGCTCAACCAAAGGTAAGTCAATCAGAAGACGACACGGTTAAGCCTGCCGAGGATACGAAGCCAGCTGAACATCAGGAGGAAGTTCACACGGAAGAAGCACAATCCGCTGTTGCTCATCCTGATGACGTCGCAGATGCTGATGAAGCTACACCAAAGCCAACTGAAACAGCGCCAAAAGTTAGTCATGATGTACAAACACCTGATGAAACGGTCGACGATTATACACCGCGTCATGGCCGTGTTGAAACACCAGCTGATCCTGAGAACCCATATCCTAATGGACATGATTCAGATGGTATCAATATTGATGACCTTGATGATGACCTTGATGATGACGATGATGATCAAGATCCACAAGCATAATTGTTTAAAGGAACTGGGACAAATCCTAGTTCCTTTTTTTATCGTTACTTTTCAAAATAGTGGCGACTAGGACTGTTATTTTGCGGTTCTCCGCGCTTGCGCAAAGGTTGTATACGGAATGTGGCGAGGTACCGTGGCGGCAAATAAATACTTGTCGCTGGAGTGTAGTGGGCGTTGCAACCAAAATAGTGGCGACTAAAACTGTTATTTTGCTGTCCTCCGCGCTTACGTAAAGGTTGCGTATGAAACATGCGGGTGCCGTGGTGGCAAATAAATACTTTGCGCTGGAACGTAGTGGGCGTCGATTTGAGCCGATCAAAGTGCCAATCGTCTCAAATACGAGCCTTATTGTAGTCGATAAATCGTCAACAATAATGTCACTACTGAGCGGTATTTATTTGCCACCACTAAACAAGCAAGAGGGCAACCTTTGCGCAAGCGCTGAGTTGACGTGTGGTTGAACTGCCTTTCAATTTTAAGAAGTGTAAATTTGCAGTTAAGTTGTACTAACGCACTTTTGTCAGTGCCGGAGGGAAATCGCGGTCAGCTGTGAATTGTCGTTAATGGTTTACCATTTACGACAAGGCCGAGCTTTAAGCCAATCTACGATTGTCTTAAAGTCGAGCCCACAGCGTTCCACCAGCGTATTTCCCGTAGGTACGAAGAACCACAATATCACAGTTTTAGGACTTATCTTTATAACTAGGTATAACTAGGTTTGGATTTTATTCGGCTCAGGTCAATACTCACAGCGTTCCACCAGCATATTTCCCGTAGGCACGAAGAAACACAATATAGCAGTTTTTTTCACATCTTTTCAGCAATCTAGAATAAGCCGGTTGCTGGGAATTATAGCAGCTGGTGGTAGATTTTTCAGTGTAATTAGTCTAGAATTGTTGATTAAGGCATTATGATAACGTAAGAAGATTGTGAGGAATCGTTGTGTCAGATTATTTAGTTAAGGGCGTAACTGTTGATGGCGCATTTCGCATGTTAGCAGTCAATGGCACCGAAATTGTTCAAACCGCACAAATTGACCATGATACTTGGTCGGCTTCTTCGGCAGCATTAGGACGAACTTTAATAGGCACTTTGTTATTAAGCAGTGTCTTATTAAAGAATGATGAAAAGTTAACGGTACGCATTTTAGGCGATGGACCTGTTGACGGTATTGTGGCCGACGGTAATGCCAATGGTACAATTAAGGGCTATATTAGCCAACCACATGTTAATTTACCACTGAACCCGGTCGGCAAAATTGATGTTCGCCGTGCTGTGGGCACAAAGGGCATGGTTAATGTTACCAAAGACTTAGGTTTGAAAGAACCGTTTACTGGTCAAGTTCCGATTACATCTGGTGAGATTGCCGAAGATTTAACGTATTATCTAGCAAAGTCTGAACAAATTTCTTCAGCAATGGGGCTATCTGTGTTTGTTAATCAAGACAATTCCATTGGTGTTGCTGGTGGTTTTTGATTCAAACTTTGCCTGGTGCCACTGATGAGCAATTAACACACTTAGAAGCAAATTTAAAGGCATTACCATTAGTTTCTGACTTGTTGCGTGATGGTAAAACACCGGAAATGATTCTACAAAAGATTTTTGCTGATGAAGCGATTAAATTTTTAGATAAAGTACCAGTTGCCTATCAGTGCGATTGTTCGAAAGACCGATTTGCTAAGGCCATTGCCGCCTTGGGCCAATCCGACTTGAAGGTAATGATTGAACAAGACCATGGTGCCGAAGCAGTTTGTAAGTTCTGTGGTAAGAAATATCAATTTACAGAAGCCGAATTAAAGGAATTGGCGGCGCAATCAAAGTAGGTTGCAATCGAGGCTAGTTTTTTGCTAAGATTAGACGATTGAGAAATAGGAGCGATAGTGTGTGGAGTGGCAAATTGGTAACGTAACGATCCCTAATCAAGTCGTTGTTGCGCCAATGGCTGGTATTACAAATTCAGCTTTTCGCGTAATCTGTAAACAGTTTGGTGCAGGCTTAGTTGTCTGTGAGATGATTAGTGATCAGGGAATTATGCATCGCAATCAGAAAACATTGAACATGATGTTCATTGATCCTTACGAACATCCGGTTAGTCTTCAAGTCTTCGGTGGTACACGGGCAACCTTGGTCGAAGCTGCCAAGTTTGTTGATCAGCAAACTGATGCTGATATCATTGATCTTAATATGGGTTGTCCAGTGAATAAAGTTGTTAAAACTGATGCCGGTGCTAAGTGGTTACTTGATTCTGATAAAGTTTACGAGATGGTTGCAGCGGTTGTTGCAGCAGTTGAAAAGCCTGTCACAGTTAAAATGCGGACCGGCTGGGATAAAGATCATATTTTAGCCGTTGAAAATGCAATGGCTGCACAACGAGCTGGTGCTTCGGCATTAGCCATGCACGGTCGAACGCGTAAGCAAATGTATTCTGGTACAGCTGATTGGGATATTCTCAAGGAAGTACGTCAGCATTTAACCATTCCGTTTATAG
The DNA here is from genome assembly GCF_003946695.1 of Lapidilactobacillus bayanensis. Lineage (GTDB taxonomy): Bacteria > Bacillota > Bacilli > Lactobacillales > Lactobacillaceae > Lapidilactobacillus > Lapidilactobacillus bayanensis. The sequence goes on from NZ_RHOX01000042.1 coordinate 8,925, forward strand.
GAAATGGTGATGTGCGTACGCCACAAGATGCTCAGCGAATGCTGACTGAGGTTGGTGCTGATGCGGTCATGATTGGTCGCGCAGTGTTAGGAAATCCGTGGTTGCTTCAAGCTGTCAACCAATATTTAGACACAGGTGAATTAATGTCAGAGCCAACGCCGCGAGCTAAAGTTGCTATTGCCAAAGAAGAATTAGCATCTTTGATGAAGTTAAAGGGTGAGCGCTTTGCCGTCCCAGAATTTCGCCAACAGGCTGCCTATTATCTTAAAGGAATTCCCCGCGCAGCAAGAACGAAGGCTGCAGTTAACGAAGCGGTTACTAAGGCAGAAGTAGATCGTTTATTAGATGATTTTGTCGATTTATATGAAACACGGTTAAAAGAAAAAGAGAGTTATAGTGTATAAAAAGGGGTCGTTGTTGTGGCAAACAAGAAGGTAAATCAAAATAATGAAACGGATATGAACGATCAATTAATCGTTCGCCGTGAAAAAATGCAGGCTTTACGTGACGAAGGAATTGATCCATTCGGCACTCGCTTTGTGCGGTCTGATTTGGCGGAACAGTTACATCAGAAGTTTGATGATATTGAAAAGGGGCAGCTTGAAGAAGATGTTCCTGAAGTCGTTATTGCGGGCCGCATGGTTTCAAAACGTGGCAAGGGTAAAGTCGGCTTTGCTGATATTCGTGATCGTAGTGGCAAGATTCAAATCTATGTCCGTAAAGATGTTGTTGGTGAAGAAAACTATCAAATCTTCAAAAAGTCTGATTTAGGCGACTTTCTTGGTATCAATGGCGAAGTCATGAAGACTGACACAGGTGAATTAACCGTTAAAGCCACTCATGTTACTTTCTTGACCAAAGCTTTACGGCCGTTACCAGATAAGTTCCATGGTTTAAGCAATGTGGAGCAGAAGTATCGTCAACGCTATTTGGACCTGATTGCTAATCAAGACAGTTTTGATCGGTTTATTAAGCGTAGTAAGATTGTTAAAGCTGTTCGTGAATATTTGGATGGGGAAGACTTTACCGAAGTGGAAACGTCATCTTTACATGTCCAAGCGGGCGGCGCTTCCGCAAAGCCGTTTATTACACATCACAATGCTTTAGACATTAACCTTTATTTACGAATTGCTTTGGAGCTACAACTGAAACGATTGATTGTCGGCGGGATGGAACGTGTCTATGAGATTGGCCGTGTTTATCGTAATGAAGGAATTGACACGCGTCACAATCCAGAATTCACAATGCTAGAAACGTACGCTGCCTACTTTGATTTTAAAGACGTCATGGATGAGACGGAAGGTATTTTTCGCCATGCCGCACACAGTGTTTTAGATAGCGGTAAAGTTACTTATCAGGGACAAGAAGTCGATTTGGATCAGCCATTTCAGCGTATTCATATGGTTGATGCAATTAAAGAAAAAACGGGTGTTGATTTTTGGCAACAAATGAGTCTTGAAGACGCACGCAAAATTGCAGATGGGCATCATGTTCATTATGAAAGCTATTGGCAAGTCGGTCACATTATCAATGAATTCTTTGAACAATTTGTTGAAAGTACTTTGCAACAGCCAACTTTTGTGTACGGTCATCCAATTGAAGTTTCGCCGTTAGCCAAGAAGAATGCGGCAGATCCACGCTTTACCGATCGTTTTGAATTGTTTATCTTAGGGGCAGAGTATGCCAATGCCTTCTCAGAATTAAACGATCCCATTGATCAGAAGGAACGTTTTGAAGAACAGGATGCAGAACGTGATGCCGGCAATGATGAAGCTCACGGTGTTGACTATGACTTTATCGAGTCTTTGGAGTACGGAATGCCGCCTACAGGTGGACTCGGTATTGGCATTGATCGATTAGTAATGCTGTTGACAGATGCACCATCAATTCGTGATGTCCTACTCTTTCCAACTATGCGTCCCGAAAACGAATAAGATTTTTTAGCCCCGATATCTTTGATATTAGGGCTTTTTTTATAACTTCGTGGAAAATGTTTCTAAAAAATATCGTTTTTTTGTTGACGTACTAATATCTTATTGATAAGATAGTTTAAGTTGTGAACGGCAAATAATTATGAAGCGTTATCTTTATTGTTAATTCAACATTCAAACA
>NZ_RHOX01000043.1 GCF_003946695.1 Lapidilactobacillus bayanensis
CTCACCATTTACTATGATGAGGTAATTTTACCTTGAATAAGTCGTGTTTCACAGCCGGTCGATTATTAACTGCTTACAAACTGTTAGCTAAATCGTGTCATAAAAAAGGCACCATGCAAATTAATTGCATGGTGCCTTTAAACCGGACATTTATTTCTTAGTCTTTTCTTTTTTCAACGACGGAATTGGTTGATTATTCAAATCAGTCCGAACGACTAGGACGTCGCAAGTGGCGTTACGTGTCACGAATTCTGTCACGGAACCTAATAAGAGACGTTCAACCGCATTTAATCCGGTTGCGCCAATCATGATTAAGTCGACTTTTTCGCGAGCAGGGAATTCTCTGCCTAGAATTGTCTTGGGCGAACCATATTCGATGAAATATTTGACGTGCTCAAGTCCAGCATCTTTTGCCGTTTGCACATACTTAACCATGGATTCTTTGGCAGTTTCTGAGACCTCTTCGACCATGGCGGAGTCGAAACTAGACACATTTTGGAATGCGCGGGTATCAATGACGTGAACTAAGAATAGTTCAGCTTGATTCCGTTTGGCAACAGCAACGGCTTTCTTAAAAGCCAATTCGGATTCTGATGAACCATCAATTGCAACTTGAATTTTCTGATATTGTTGTAGCATTTATCTCGCTCCCTTCAACCTCAACTTTATTCTACAACATCGCTTTGTAAAAAGCATTGATTTAGCTGTTGGAGAAGTTAATTGCCATGGCAAAGCCGGCGGTGATGATACTCCCCAGGATTAGCGTAATTAAATTCCACTTGGCAGGCATCAAAATTAAGATCAAGATGCCACCTAGACAAGTTGCTAATAATAAAATACCGGTTACTAGCATCGCCGAACGGACACGAGGCGTAGCATCGGGATTGAAAATTAGGAAGGCCTTGTGTAAATGGGTCAGTAAATAAATTGCAAGAATGGCCAAGACTAAAATAAAAATAGCTACGGCAATCGTGATAACTGAATTCATGAAGTACTCCTTTGAATATATTAAAAAAGGCATTAATACCAATTATTGATCAATAAAAAAGGATCAGCAAGGCTGATCCCACAAAGTTTTTAACTTTGAGAATATCTAGTGGTGCCGTTGGAGATTCGTTTAGTTGAGCCCGCTAATTGATAAGCAGGGGCCATGCAATTATTTGGTCTTGGCAAGTCAGAAGACTCGCACACCGCATAACGATCCACGGCCAAAATGTCTCATTACTTGATCGGTCAACATAAATTTGAATCAATCGGACACCTTAGAAGTTCCATAACTAAGATTAACATTATGAAAAATAAATTGCAATTAATAAAGCGCTTGCCGATCAATTGAACAGTCAACACAACTGATAAAACGCTGCTGTTTAAGGAACTACGAATGGTTTAAGGCGATTGTTAAAAAACTTGTGCTGATAAACAATTGTGCTATAGTAAGTGAGTACTCACTTACTAAAGAAAGGTCAATATAGTATGGCAATCATTTCGATTACGAATTTAAAACAAGGCTATGGTAAAACCACCGTCCTAAACGATATTAATTTACAAGTGGCAGCAGGTGAAATTCTAGCATTAATCGGTCCTAGTGGTGCGGGTAAGACAACTTTGGTCAGCACGATTATGGGAATGCTTAAGCCTAAAGAAGGCGAGGTTATTGTGCTCGGTCAACACATGCCACGGCGCGAATCATTAGCCCAAATCGGTTATATGGCACAATCCGATGCGTTATATGACGAGCTCACTGCTCAAGAAAACTTGGTATTCTTTTGTGAAATGCAAGGGGTGAACAAAAAAGTACAATCACAACGAATTGCACATGCAGCCGCTGTAGTCAATTTGACGATGGATTTAAATAAACGGGTCAAAAATTATTCTGGTGGGATGAAACGGCGTTTGTCATTAGCAATTGCCTTGATTAGTGATCCACCGTTATTAATTCTGGATGAACCAACTGTGGGAATTGATCCTGAATTACGCCAACAAATATGGCATGAGCTACATCAGATGGCTGCTGCTGGTAAAACAATTTTATTAACAACGCATGTTATGGAAGATGCAGAAGAAGCTAATCAAGTATTAATGATTCGTGGTGGTGAAGCCATTGCTCAGGGGACACCGGCGGCTTTACTTAGTCAGTATCAGGTTACGTCAATTGAACAAGTTTTCTTGCAAGCAGGGAGGGATCAAGATGCGCACAATCGGAATCGTTAAGCGTGTTTTTAAGGAAATGTTACGTGATAAACGGACACTAGTTTTAATGTTTATCGGCCCGCTATTTATTTTGTCACTCGTTTTCTTTTTATTTCAAAATACCAGTCAGACTAAAACTACCTTAGTTGTGCGACAGGTTGATTCTGAGTTAGTGACAGCACTTAAAAATGATCATTTGCGAGTTAAGTCAATTCATGATCAGCGTGCGGCGACCACAATTATTCGCCAACACGATTACGCCGGCCTGCTCACTCAAAAGGGTGATCAACTAAAGCTGGTGTTGGCCAATAGCGATCAGAGCAAGAGTACAGTTATCAAGCAAAGTATTCAGCAGGCACAAGTCAAACTCAAAACACAAGCAGCTGCTGCAACACTTAAATCTGAAGCTGCTACGATCAAAAAATTAGCGGCGGCATTAGCAGCATTGACGAAATCAACAACGTTTGCAGGTCATTCTGGTAAGGCGACGGTCGCTTCAGCCAAGAACTATCAACTTAAAACTAAATATTTATATGGCAGTCAGGATTCGACTTATTTTGATACGCTACTGCCAATTTTAATGGGCTTTATTGTTTTCTTTTTTGTTTTTCTAATTTCAGGAATTGCCTTGTTACGTGAACGGACGGCAGGAACCTTGTATCGTTTATTGGCAACGCCGATTAAGCGCAGTGAGATTATTGCCGGGTATTTACTGGGTTACGGTGCTTTTGCAATTGTTCAAACATTAATGGTCGTTATCTTTACTATTTATGTGTTTAACATTCAAATAATTGGTAATATTGGGTTAGTTATTCTCATTAACTTGTTAATGGCCGCCGTAGCGTTGGCAATTGGGTTGTTTATTTCAACATTTGCTAATTCAGAATTTCAGATGATGCAGTTCATTCCTATTGTGGCCATTCCCCAAATCTTTTTCTCAGGAATTATTGCGCTGGATACGATGCCGAATTGGCTACAAGTTATTGCGCATTTAATGCCGTTATATTATGGCGCTAACAGTATGACCGCCGTTATTGAGAAGGGCGCGACTTTCAGTACGATCGCACCAAATCTCGGTGTCTTAGCTGTGATGACAATTATTTTTCTAATATTGAACAATCAGACTTTGAAACGGTACCGTCAAGTTTAAGCGGCCAGAAACAGCAGTCGATTAAGTTTAACCAGATAACAGAAGGAGGTGCTTAGATGACCACACATAATTTTGAGCGTTTATTTGAACAGTCGCTGGCGACTAGCAACCTGTCTGAGAAGCAACGCGCCGTCTTAAGTGCAAGTTTACAATTATTTGCTGATCAAGGTTTTGATCATACTAGTACCAGTGATATTGCCGCGGCGGCCGGAGTTTCTGAAGGAACAGTTTATAAACATTTCAAGACAAAGGATCAAATTTTGAACGCGATCATCACGCCATTTATTACGGAGGTTGTGCCCCAAGCTGCTGCAGAATTTATTGCTGATGCTCAAGCCAACAGTAATTTGGCCTTCGCAACGTTTATTCGTTACTTTTTACGCGATCGGTTGACCTTTGCTGACCAGAATCGTAAAGAAGGTAAAATATTTTTCCGCGAAGCGCTGGCGCATCCGGAAATGATGGCGCGATTGTCTCAGCAATTTGAAGCGGTCTTAGCAGGACCTTTAACGCGATTAATTCACCATTACCAAGTCAAGAGTGACTTAATTGACTGGCCGCCAACAACCATCCTTCGTTATATTATCGGTACATTAGGCAGCTACTTAATTCCCAGCATTGTGCTTAATGATCAGCCCTTGAATATTGACGAAATCACAGCGACAGCGAGTGAGTTTCTAATTAAAGGTTTGGCCCCCAAATAAAATGTGATGGTACTAATAAATGTGATGTCACTAATATAAAAAAAGCAGGACAAAAGTTGCGTTAAATTCCGCGACAATGCCAACTAAAAAAGAATCGGAGTTTTATCCCGATTCTTTTTAATTCTAATCATTTAGGTTTCAAGTGTGTAATCATTGCTGCACTTTTTAAAAGGTTGATTATTTGTCAATGACTTGTTTAGTCGTGACTAGTTTTCGAGTGCTTTTGTTTGGTCAGGCCTTGTTTTTGTGCGTGCCGTAATTGTTGATATTGCTGGCTATAGGCCGTTTCAATCTTGCCGTTATGTTTCGGTTGGTAGTATTGCTTGTTGGCCAATGTGTCAGGTAAATATTGTTGCGCTAACCAATCGTTGGGGGCGTCGTGCGGATATTGGTAAGTATCGCCACGATGTAAATCTTTAGCGCCAGCGTAATGCGCATCTTGTAATTGACGGGGCACTTGACCAGCGTGACCATTGTTAATGTCGCTGATGGCGGCATCGACGGCAGCCATGGCCGAGTTAGATTTAGGCGAGAGGCATAATTCAATCACAGCGCTTGCTAACGGAATTCGTGCTTCAGGAAGTCCCAATCTTTCGGCAGCTTGGCAGGCACTCACAGTTCGCGCTGCAGCGGCTGGATTAGCCAGACCAACATCTTCATACGCGATGACCATCAAACGCCGCATAATACTCGTTAAATCGCCAGCAACGATCAATCTAGCTAGATAGTGGAGAGCAGCATCAGTATCACTACCGCGAATTGATTTTTGAAATGCAGAAATCACATCGTAATGCGCATCGCCATCTTTATCATGAGAAAAACTTTTCTTCTGAATAGATTCTTCCACGTCGGTCATGGTGATCTTGATCACGCCTGTTTTCTGATCAGGTGCGGTGGAATTGGCAGCTAATTCTAAACCGTTTAGCGCGGCGCGTAAATCACCATTCGTTCGTTGTGATAAGAAATTGAGGGTTTCATCAGCAATTTCAATCGTTAAGTTGCCCAAACCATTTTCTTGATCAGCAAGTGCGCGTTTTAACGCTTGCTTAATCTCCTCTGGTTTCAATGGATAAACTTCAAAAATTTGTGTCCGACTGCGAATGGCTGGATTAATGGTCATGTAGGGGTTTTCGGTGGTGGCACCAATTAAAATGATGCGACCACTTTCTAATTGTGGTAATAGAAAGTCTTGCTTAGTTTTGTCAAGGCGATGAATTTCATCGAGTAATAAAACAACAGTGCCACTCATCCGTCCTTCTTCAGCGATTGCTTGCAGGTCTTTCTTCGTATTAGTGGCCGCGTTGAGTGTGCGAAAAGCATATTTTGTGCTGCCAGCAATAGCACTGGCAATACTAGTCTTTCCTGTGCCTGGTGGTCCATAAAGAATCATCGATGAAAGTTGTTTGGCTTTGACCATACGATCGATAATTTTACCGGGACCAACTAAATGTTGTTGCCCGACAATATCGGCTAATTTTTGTGGGCGCATACGCCAAGCTAATGGTTGTGCCAAGTGAATCACTTCTCTCGTATTGTTGATTAATTAATCATGAAATAGGCGCGCAAAGAAACTTTTCTTTGCGGGCTTTTCGTTAGTCTTTTTTGAAGTTGGTGTCGTTATTAGTGGATATAAATCAAGTAGATTGATTGTTTGTTGATTGACGGCGGTGCGGCTGACTATTAATAAGGCATAACTGTCTGGCTCAATTGGTGTTTCTGATTTATTAACTAATGTAAAAGCAAAGTTTTCTTTTGCAAGCAATTGTAAATAAGGTCCCATTTGACGATGGTCAACTTTGCCATTAATTAACGCCGTTTGATCGTTAAAGTCGCGTAAGTGTGTTTCAAAAACACGAAAAGTTCGTTCGTTAGCTAGATCTTTGATGGGAATGGCTAATAACACGCGCTCGCGAAGTGAACCCAAAAATTGCCGCCGTTGATCTGGGAGCGTTTCTGGCGTGCCAGTCATAGACGTTGTTAAGCGTTCGTTCACATCATTTACATTTGCCATTTTTTCACCTCAGCTAATATGCTAGAATTATTAGTAATAGTGTTACTAGTATAACATGTTTGAGAAGGGGTTCGCGATGATAACTAGAACAAGTTTTGACGTCTTTAATGATCCAACTTTGTCAGGGCGATTGGCGAAAATTCAAACGGAAGTCGATCCTGATTTCGAGATTTTGGGTGAGCATTTGACACAGTTGCTCTATCCAGAGTTGCATCAAAAATTAAAGGTTCATTTGGCCAAACATTTGCGCCGTCATAAAAATCCGCCGGTTGATACTTGGCTTGCTTTGAGCAGTAACAGCCGCGGTTATAAAATGATGCCGCATTTTGAAGTGGGTTTGTGGCCGGATAAGTTGTTTATTACTTTAGCGCTTTTGAGTGACATGAAAAACCGTGATCAAGTGGCTGCAAGTTTAAGTGAACTTGATTGGCAAATTATTCCGGCCTTCCATATTTCAACGAATCATGCTAGTTCTGATAGCCAGGAATATTCTCAAGAAACGTGGGAGACAGCTGTTGAAAAATTCCAACAAGACCCCAAGAGTGATTTTGTTCTGGGGATGTGGATTGCTAAAGATGACCCGCAATTTGCTGATCCGCAGTTGATTGAACAACTTATCCAAAATCAAATCATTGATTTAGCACCGTTATATCAAGAGTTGATGCGCGTTTATAACGAAGCGTAAACTAAAACTGTTATGCTATGCTTCTTCGCGCTTGCGCAAAGGTTGGAAATGGAAATAGTGGGTACCGTGGCGGCGAAATAATACTTGGCGCTGGAACGTAGTGGGCGTCGATTTGAGCCGATTGAAGGGCTAATCGTCTCAAATACGAGCCTTATAGTAGGTGATAAATCACCAACAATAATTTCACTACTGAGCGGTATTATTTCGCCGTCACTGAACTAGCAAGGGGGCAACCTTTGCGCAAGCGCTGAATTGATGAGTGGTTGAATCACTTTTAATTTTTAGAAGCACAAATTTGCGGCTACATCACACCATGTCAGCTTGTTTGTCAGTGCCGGAGGAAAATCGCGGTCAGCCGCGGAATTCTTGTTAATGGTTTACCATTTACAAGAAAGCTTGAGTTTGAGACGAATTGTTTTTTATTCGGCTCAAACCAATGCTCGCAGCGTTCCACCAGCGTATTTTCCGCAGGCACGAAGAACAGCAAGATAACAGTTCTAGGGTTTGGCTACTCTCAATGAAGCTCACATTCAATGCTCGGAGCGTATTTCCCGCTGGTACGAAGAAGTTCAGCACAAAGAAGCGCAACACAATAATGCAATTTATCGATGATATAAAAATAGCGCAAATCCAGTATTAGGATTTGCGCTATTTTGTTGAACAATTATTTTAAAACGCCGACGATTTTTGTGCCATGTAGTTGACTAACACCTAGTTCTGCGGCGATATGATCAGCGTTAACGTTGGTAATGCCACCGCCAGGTAGGATTTCAATGCGCCGATTCGCTAAGGCAATCGTTTGTTGCAGTTGTGCTAAGTGCGCTTCGATTGGGCTTGATAATGGACCACCGTGAGTTAAAATTCGGCTCACTTGATGATCAACTAACCAATCAATGCTGTCTTGCTGTTTGGCAACAGGAATTTCATCGAAGGCCATGTGCATGACGACTTCTAGGCCGCCAGCGGCACCGATGAGCATTTCCATCGCTTCTTTGTCTAATTCATTGTTTGGTGTTAATGCGCCAAAGGTAACGGCATCAACACCAAGTTCTTGAGCTAAAAACAAATCAGATTCCATCATCTTGATTTCGGTGTCGTTATAAACAAAATTACCGCCTCTTGGTCGAATCATCACGACTAGGGGGATATTTTTTTCGTTGAGATATTTTGCTGCTTCGGCCATGACGCCGTGACTGACGGTTGTGCCACCAACAGCCAAGTTATCGTTCAATTCGATTCGATTAGCGCCAGTAGCAACGGCTTTGGGAATCATGGTGAAGTTTTCAACTGCTACTTCTTTTAACACACGCTTCACTCCTGTTCTTTTTCAAAAATAAGGTAAACTTGAACCTGCTAAAAAATTGCCTTTAAGCCAAAGTAGGCAATCACAATAACACCTAAGACAATCCGATACCAACCAAAAGCTTGGAAGTCATTCTTCTTAATGTAATTCAACAAGAAGCGAATCGATAAGTAAGCGACCACGAAGGAAATAATCATGCCCACTAATAGGACAATCACTTGATCGCCTGAGAAATTGTTGTGAGCTAAGAACTTGAAGACCTTCAGCAGTGACGCGCCAAACATTGTGGGAATTGCCATGAAGAATGAAAACTCGGTTGCCACAAAACGAGAAGTGCCGATAATGATGGCGCCTAGAATTGTCGCGCCAGAACGGGACGTCCCGGGAATTAATGACAATAGTTGGAATAGACCGATGCCCAGCGCAATTGAGTAAGGTAAGCTGTTTAAATCATTGAAGCGACTTTGATGCCCTTTATGCCAACGTTCGATGATGATGAAAAGAATGCCATAAATGATTAAGGTTGCTGAAATCACTGGCCAAGTATTAAGATGAGCGTCCATCCAATCATTTAATGGTAGGCCGACAACCATTGAAGGGATAACCGCAACTAAAACTTTAAACCAGAGCTGCCAAGTTTGGCCCTTTTCGCGTTGTGATTTCTTAGGGGAGAAGGGATTCAATTTATGGAAGTAAATCAGGACTACGGCTAAGATTGCCCCCAATTGAATGACGACCATAAACATGTTGATGAACGCTTTGTCTTCGCTAAGTTTGATAAACTCATCAGCTAAATATAAATGTCCAGTCGAACTAATCGGTAAGAATTCAGTAATACCCTCGATGATCCCAAGGATAATGGCTTTAATAATATTCAATTGTCAAACGTCCTTTCGAGTTTAAGCTTGGGGGAAAATAACGCAAACACTCTCAGGCGTTACGATATCTTGTTGAATTTTAGTTAAGGTACCGCGTTCAGAATTGCGGCGATAAAGCGTTGTGTTGCCTGTGTTTTGATTACTGCAAACGACGTATTTTTCCGTTGGGTCCAAGTTGAAGTCGCGGGGGAAGTCGCCCTCTGTACTAATCCGTTGAATCAATTGTAAGTCACGACCATTAGCCGTTACGGCAAAAACAACGATTGAATTATGGCCACGATTGGAAGCGTACAGGAATTGACCGTCACTGCTCATCCGAATTGCGGCACTACCATTATGTTCAGTGTAATTCTCTGGAATTAATGAGTAGGTGGTGATTAAACTGAAACTACCATCTTGTTGATAATTCAAAATCTGGACGTTACTCGAAAGTTCGCCTAATAAATAGGCAATCTTACCATTAGGATTGAAAACAAGATGACGAGGACCATAACCTGGTTCAGTTCGGTAAGTGGCAACTTTAGTTAAATTACCTTCATCGCTAACGTCATAAGTGACAACTTCATCAGTTCCTAAATCACAAACAACCAAACGTTTATCAGGTGTTAAATCAGTAAAGTGGACATGAGCACTGTCTTGTTCTGGACGTGGGCCACTACCGACGTGTGTTTCCGTACTTGCAAGAGAAAGACTACCATCAGCGGCAATACGATAGACTAGAACTTCACCTTTATGATAATTAGCGCCGTAAACAAGCTGCCGTTTCTCGTCGACTGCAACATAAGCAGGTGGAGCACCGACTGCCATAACGGCGTTTAATAATTTAGGCGCGCTGCCATTTAAATCATAAGCAGCCACACCGCCTTCTTCACCGCTTTCATTTTTGCAAACGGTGTAAAGAATATGTTGCTTACTTAAAGCTAAATAAGTTGCTTGTGGCACTTCAATATAAACTTCTGGTTGAGCGATACTTTCAGTTTCAGTATCTAGTTCACCACGGTAGATGCCTTTACCACCATTCCGAGTGTAACCACCAAATAAGATTTCTTCTTTCATCACGAATTGACCTCCAATTTTTCACATTGTTAGTATAGCATATGCAGCACAACTATTTACTAGACTTAGGGACTAGTCTTTGTAAAAAAGCAAAGGTTGTGTGCTAAAATGAAAGCGTGTTGAATAAAAAATAATACTTTATTTTGAGGTGGCAAATCCTAGAACTGTGATGTTGCGGTTCTCCATGCCTACAGAAATACGCAGGTGGAACGCTGTGAGTATTGGTTTGAGCCGAATCAAATCCAATTTAGTTTGAATGTGAGCTTTATTGAGAGCGGCAAACCCTAGAACTGTGATGTTGTACTTCTTCGTGCCTGCGGGAAATACGCTGGTGGAACGCTGCGAGTATTGATTTGAGCCAAATCAAAAACCGATTTGTCTCAAATGCAAACTTTCTTGTAAGTGGTAAACCACTAACAAGAATGCCGCGGCTGACCGCGATTTTCCTCCGGCACTGATAAACAAGATAATATGGCGTGATTTAATAGCAAATTTATACTCCTGAAAGTTAGAAGTGATTCAACCACACGTCAAATCAGCGCTTGCGCAAAGGTTGCCCTCTTGCTTGTTTAGTGAGGAAAAATAAATACCGCTCAGTGGTGAAATTGTTGTTGCAG
>NZ_RHOX01000044.1 GCF_003946695.1 Lapidilactobacillus bayanensis
AGCTGTTACTACAAGACCTGTCTTGGAGACAATTTTGCAAAAATTGGCTTCAAGCAGTGTCCACCACGTTCCAGCGAAAGTATTTATTTTCCCTCACGGTACTCACTACACTTTATATGCAACCTTTGCGCGAGCGCGAAGAACCACAAAATAACAGTTCTAGGGTATTTTCCACATTTTTGCTATACTAATAGTGTCAAAAAGAAAAGGCATTCTTTTTAGTCAATGCCTTTTTAGTTTGGTTTCGTCAAGATTGGGAGGTTTTATTTTGTCAAAAGTTGTCAATTTAATTAAATTGAAAGAGCCATTATTGCAACGTGTTAAATCCGAGCTTGCTGACGATGAGTTTGTCGATTTAAGTCGACAAGCTTATACGGCTGCGCAAATTGCCGATGCGGAAATCATTCTCGGTTATTCGCCAGCTGTGGCAGTAGCCTTAAAGTCGCCCAATCAGATTAGATGGATTCAAGCTTTCTCTGCAGGTGTTGATAATTTTCCGTTAGCGGAATTAAAGCGGCAAAATATTTATTTAACTACTGCCAGCGGTGCGAATGCCCAGTCTGTTGCCCAGCAGGCAGTCGGTTATTTGTTGGCCGATGTTCGTCATTTGCAAAGTGATGCTGAACATCGTTTGAGTAAAGAATGGACTGATTTATTCCATCGGACTGAACTGACTGGCCGTCGTGTTTTGATTATGGGAACAGGTAATATTGGCCGAATTTTAGCTGGATATTTGCGCGCCTTTGAAATGCACACGGTTGGAATTAGCCGCTCTGGTCGGGCGACGAAGAACTTTGATGAAGTCGCGACGATGGCCAAGCTACCAGAAATGTTACCTTCTGCAGACTATGTGATCAATTGCTTGCCATTAACGTCAGAAACGCGTGGTTTGGTTAATCAAGATTTTCTGAGTAAGATGGCGAAATCTGCTTATTATGTGAACGTTGGTCGTGGCGGAACAGATGTTGATCAAGATGTCTACCAAGCATTAGCGAATAAAACTATTCGTGGTGCGGCCTTGGACGTTTTCAATACGGAACCATTATCACAAGATTCGCCATTATGGACGTTACCGAATGTGATGATTACACCGCATACTGCTGGTCACACGAATTTTTATTATGCGCGTATTTTTGATTATTTTTTCGAAAATCTTGCGGCTTACAAACAAGGGTTAAAACCAACCCGAAATTTAATTAATTACGATAAAGGCTATTAGGGGTAATTCTGATAATGATTGAAGAACAAATGCACAACGGTTCGATTTATGATCCTAACGATCCTAGGGTTACCGCGCGTCAAACGATTGCTTTAGAAAAATTGTACGATTTTAATCAGACACGGCCTAGTCAGGAGAAAAAGCGGTCGCAACTATTAAAAGAAATGTTTGCAGAAATTGGTCAAGGTTGTTATCTTGAACCGCCATTTCACGCTAATTGGGGTGGTCAACATGTTCATTTCGGCGACTATATTTATGCCAACTTTAATCTGACTTGTGTTGATGATACTCATATTTATGTCGGCTCGCACACGATGTTTGGGCCGAATGTCACCTTAGCCACGGCTGGTCATCCGATTTTACCAGAATTGCGCGCAAAGGGGCTGCAATATAATATGCCCATCACAATCGGCGAGAATTGTTGGTTTGGTGCGGGTGTCGTTGTCGTGCCGGGCATTACGATTGGCAATAACGTCGTCATCGGCGCCGGTAGTATTGTCACCAAGGATTTACCAGATAATGTTGTCGCGGTAGGCAATCCTTGTCGCGTATTGCGCTCAATTAATGATCATGATCGCGAGTTTTATTTTAAAGATCATAAGATTGATTGGTCAAAACAGTAAGTCGTTGTTAAATTCTGGAACTGCAGTCTTGTTGAAAGTACTAAGTTCTAGAACTGTTATGTTGCAGTTCTTCGTGCCTACGGAAAATTGCTGGTGGAACGCTGCGAGTATTGATTTGAGCCAAATGAAAACTAATTTGTCTTAAACACAAGCTTTCTTGTAAATTGTAAGACCTAGAACTGTTATGTTGCGGTTCTCCGTGCCTACAGAAAATACGCTGGTGGAACGCTGCGAGTTTGATTTGAGTCGAATCAAAAGCAGTTCGTCTTAAATGTGAGCTTTGTTATAAGTGCCAAGATCTAGAACTGTTGTGTTGTGCTTCTTCGTGCCTACGGGAAATACGCTGGTGGAACGCTGCGAGTTTGATTTGAGCCAAATCAAAAACCAATTTGTCTCAAATACAAACTTTCTTGTAAATGGTAAACCATCAACAAGAATGCCGCGGCTGACCGCGATTTCCCTACGGCACTGACAAAAGTGATGATATGGTGTGATTTAACCGCAATTTTTTGCTTCTAAAAATTAGAAGGGAATTTAACAACTTGTCAATTCAGCGCTTGCGCAAAGGCTGTCATCTTGCTTGTTTAGTGGCGGCGAAGAAATACCGCTCAGTAGTGACATTAATGTTAGCAATTTATTGCTTACATTAAGGCTCGCATTTGAGACGATTTGCCCTTCAATCGGCTCAAATCGACGCCCACTACGTTCCAGCGCAAAGTATTTCTTCGCCGCCACGGTATTCTACACGTTTCTTATGCAACCTTTGCGCAAGCGCGGAGAACCGCAACAAAATAGTTTTAGTTACCGAAGGTTCCTTGACATCGTCTAAAAATTATTACACAATTACGTGTATTAATGTTGTACGATGATCAAATAAGTAGCTTATTACAGAAGGTGGCTTTTAAACGATGAACAATTGTTGTCCGGATGTTCCCCAATTAACTGACCGCGACTTAGCGACGATAAGTCAAGCAGAGCAAATTAGTCAACTGTTTAAAATATTGGCTAATCCCACCCGTTTGCGGATTATTCATGCGTTAGCGAAAGCACAGTCACTATCGGTTAATGCCTTGGCGGAACAAATTCAAATGAAAACGCAGGCGGTTTCTAATCAGTTACAAAAATTAGTTGCCGAAAATATTGTGCAGTCAAAACGTGACGGAACGTTTATTTATTACCAGATTAAAGATAATTGCACAGCTTTATTATTGCAACGGGCGTGGTGTTTGGCCGAAGATACTGGCTTACTCGTAAAAATGACAGCGACTGGAGCCATTGACGAATGATTTCAACTATTCTTTCAGCAGTCGTTATTTATTTTTCCACAGCATTGGATTTATTTGTCATTTTAATGTTGTTGTTCACTAAATATCAGTCACCGCAGGCCAAAAAGCGAATTTATGTGGGGCAATTTTTAGGATCTTGGGGTTTAATTGCCGTTAGTTTATTTTTCGCGTTAATTTTACATTTTGTACCGGCAAAGTGGTCGTTGGGATTTCTAGGACTGATTCCAATTTATTTCGGAATTAAATCTTTATTCGAAGATGGCGATGAGGTCGCTGCGGCGCAAGAGAAAATCAGTCAGTCTAATCAACAGAATTTGCTTTCGCTGGTGGCTTTAATGACGTTTGCGTCTTGCGGTGCTGATAATATCGGTCTGTTCGTTCCGTACTTTGTGGCTCAGAATGCGTGGCAATTAATCATCGTGCTGCTGACGTTCACAGTTTGCATTTTCTTACTAGTCTTTCTTAGTGATCATTTTTCGCACGTTCGTTTTGTTAAAAGCCTTCTAGAACGCTCGGGTAAGTGGCTGGTGTCCGTTATTTATGTAGGATTGGGTGTCATGATTATCATAGAAAGTGGCACGATCCAACATTTCATTCATTAAAAAAATACTTTGAGTTAAAATTTTGCTGAGCAAAGTTTTAACTCAAAGTATTTTTTATTGTTTTCGTAAGTTGTCATATTCGTTTGGGCAAATACTTCAAAAAGCATTACACTAAGAGAGTGAACGAGCAACAAGATTATCTGCCAGGTTTTAAGGGCAGACTTTAAAAAAGATTCTAGAGATTAGTGGGGAGATAACTAGTGTCGATTTATCAAAAATTTATCCGGCGGACAGCCATCCGCCGTTTCACAGTGCTAGTCATCATCGGCCTTGTTTTATGGTTAATGCGCGCGATGATCAGTACAATTTTATTAACTTTTATTTTTGCATTTCTGGTGACCCGCTTGGTGGGTTTTGTGCGGCGTCGACTTAAGGTACCAACGCCTTTGATTGTCATTTTAATTTATGCTTTGGTACTTGCCTGCCTCTATTTTGTGGTTGTTAATTTTGTCCCTTTGTTGGCTAACCAATCGATTAAATTAGTCAATCAAGTTTATAAGTTTTATGAAAGTCCCAGTTTTGATTCTAATGCCGTGATGGCGTATCTCAATAATTACATGAAGCAATTTAATTTGGCCGAGCAGGTTAAATCAAGTATTTCGACCTTGTTTAATTACATCACGAGTGTTGGTAGTATGGGCGTGACGTTTGTTTTGTCACTGCTGCTCAGTTTTGTCTTCTCATTGGAAACAAAGTCGTTAAAGAAATTTGGTGAACTATTTGTGAGTAGTCCCGACTTTGGTTGGTTCTTCTCTGATGTCGCTTATTTTGCCAAGAAGTTCATTAATACCTTTGGTGTTGTGATTGAAACGCAGTTATTTATCGCAGCGGTCAACACGGCGATCACAATTTTAACTTTGGCCGTTATGAAAATGCCAAATTTGTTGAGTTTGGGATTAATGGTCTTTCTCTTCTCGTTAGTGCCAGTGGCTGGCGTGATTATTTCCTGCATTCCACTGACAATGGTGGCATTTTCCGTTGGTGGTCTTAAGTATGTTGTTTATATTTTAGTGATGATTGTTTTGATCCATACGCTTGAAACTTACGTTTTAAATCCTAAGTTCATGGCGAGTCGGACGCAATTACCCATGTTCTTTACGTTTATCGTCTTGCTGATTGCCGAGCGACTCTTCGGCGTTTGGGGGCTGATCGTCGGCATTCCCATTTTCACCTTCTTCCTCGATATTCTTGGCGTTAAGAAGATTCCCACACCCAAAGCTGATTTGGTAGCAATTTCTCAAGAATCGCCGGCAACAAAAAGAAAACCGTGACTCAGTTTTCAAGACTCAGTTTTTATTGCCGCCGAAATTAAGGTTGCCTTTGCGTTATCTTAAAATTAAGAATCAGAGAATGACGAATCTCCGGCAAAATAAAAACGCCTCATTTGACCTGTTCTCGGACAAACTATTAAAAAATAAGTCAAAATGCTTGCCTTAGAGTGGGGGTTAAGCGCTATTATAGTGACGGTTAGTAAGCAAAAAATAATTGCTTAATAGGAAAGGAATAATTCAATGACAAAATTAACAGATACGTATACATTAGCAAACGGTGTTGCAATTCCTAAGATTGGTTTTGGGACTTGGCAAATTCCCGCAGATCAAGCTAAGCAAGCCGTCATGGACGCGATTAAAGTGGGGTACCGTCATATTGATACGGCGTTAGCTTACCATAACGAGAAGGAAGTCGGTGCCGGTGTGCGGGCTTCTGGTTTGAAACGTGAGGATATTTTCGTTACATCGAAGTTGCCAGCAGAGACTAAAACTTATGATGGTACTTTGCGTGACTTTGACACAACGATGGCTAATCTTGACCTTGATTATTTGGATCTTTATATTATTCACGCGCCGCAACCTTGGGCCGAGCAAGGTGCCGATTATGCTTTAGAGAACCGCGAAGTTTGGCAAGCCATGCAAAAGATCTATGAATCTGGTCGCGTTCGTGCAATTGGTGTTTCTAACTTCGGTGTTGCTGATTTAAAGAACATTTTTGATGTGGCCCAAGTTAAGCCGATGGTTAATCAAATTCAATATTATGTTGGCTACACAGAACCAGAAATCACGAAATTCGCACAGGCTAATGGTTTATTAGTCGAAGCATATTCGCCGTTGGCAACAGGCAGCCTGCTTAATAATCAGGCCATTCAAGCTATCGCTGATCATTATCAGGTCAGCTTAGCCCAGCTAGCTATTCAGTTCTGTGTTCAAAATGGCGTCTTACCTTTACCAAAAGCAACGCATATTGCGCACATTGAAGCTAATGCCCAGCTTGACTTTGTGATCAGTGCTGAAGATATGCAGCAGTTAAATGAGCATGTCGATACCACTAAGAAGGGACATTACCGTCATTAAACAACTGCAACGAAAACTGTGGTGTCATGATGTTGTGGTTAAGCGTTGCATTCAACCCGATTTTTGTTCTATGTTCATTAATTAGAGTCGGATTCAATTGTGAGTGGTGTTAAGCTAGCATTCAAAGCGAGAAATGGAAAGTTCAATGCCATGCGAATGTGTGTAGCCTTAACCCAATTCAAAACGTGACAGGTCTCATTTAAATAACCAAGTGCTAAATTCTGTTGGTAATGCACATTAAAGTTAGACGATTATCGTCTAATCTTGATGACGCATTTCAATCTTGGATTTAATACTTGGTTTTTTGTATGTTAGTTTGAATCTATTTAAAAATAGCATGACAACTTTGAAAATAGCATGATCGCATAAAATACCTGCAATTCGGATTTTTATGTCAATTTGGTCAGCATTACGATTAAGTTTTGTAAAGCGGCAGACTTTTTGCTATGATAAATTCCGACAAGGGGGCCGTATTAATGGCGCGTTCTACAAAAGGTCACAAAGCAAAAAAGAGAAATAATTTCTGGTTATATTTTGGATTGGTAGTTGGCGTGATCATTGTGCTGTTGCCGTTCTTATTTGGGGTATACACGCGACATCAACAGGATGATAGTTTAAATACTTATGAAAAATCAGCCAAGCATGAAGATATGACGGCTGCGCGTAAATTAGCCGATCACTATAATCAAATAATTTTTCACGAGCAACAAGAACAAGGTGCTGCTGATGGGACACCGCTAATTCAGGCCATTTACCCTAAGCTGCATCGCCTAATTGGCTATATTGATATCCCCGCGATTCATCTGGAGCCAATGATGATTTACTATGGTAGTAGCGATTGGGTGCTTGATCGCGGCATTGGTAATTTGTCGTGGAGTAGTTTACCCGTCGGTGGTAAAAACACAATGAGTGTACTCAGCGGTCATAGCGGCTTAGCTAATCAGGTTTTTTTTGATAATATTAAGCATTTGAAGAATGGTGACCTAGTTTTCGTGACGTCGCTGCGCAAGAAAATGGCTTATCGTGTGATCGGGCGAAAGATCATTGACCCAAATAACAAAGCGTCGTTAAAGGCGCTGCATGTGCGACCCGGCAAAGACGAAATCGCGTTGGTTACTTGTACGCCAGTCTTCATCAATAGTCACCGGTTAATTGTTTACGCCAAGCGGACCAATTATCAAGTCGCACGTCATCAGAAAGTAACACCACGCGACTTCTGGTCATTAGATCACATCTTCTACTTGATTATCTTAATTCTGATCATCTTGCTAATCTTATCGTTAGGCTATGCAAAACACCGGCAAAAGAAGAGACAGCAAAAAGAGGCAACAAAAGAGGCAACAAAAGAGGCAACAAAAGAGGCAACAAAAGAGGCAACAAAAGAGGCGGCAAAATGACAACAAGTGATAATGAGCGACTGCGTCAGTTTGAAATCAAACGTCTCGAGCAGCAAAAATATAATCGGCGCATTTATCGGCGCTTGTTTACAGGCCTGATTATCGGGATTATTCTGTTCTTAATTCCTTTCATTTTTGACACTTATAATAAGTTGCGTACTGAACCACTAGTCAGAGCCTATCAGAAGAACACGCCTAAGCCAGATCCTAGTCTGGCCCCAGCGCGTGCTTATAACCGGCAGATCGTTAAGTTTCAACAACGTAAGGTTAAGCAGCCCGACATTACGAAAGTCCAGAAAGATCTTCGTTCACCAATTGGTTATGTCACAATTCCTGCCATTAATTTAAAGAATATGATGATGCGCTTTGGGGAATCTGATTGGGTCCTTGAACATGGTGTCGGTGTGTTAGATTGGACAAGTTTGCCGATCGGTGGCAAGAGTACCCATAGTGTGATTACTGGTCATACCGGTCTGGCGAATCAAGTTTATTTCGATAATATTCGCTACTTGAAGAAGGGTGATGTGATTTATTTACACACTTTTGGCAAGAAGTTGGCCTATGAGGTCGTTGGGCGCAAGATCATTGATCCGAGTGATAAGCGCCAATATAGCGTGCTCAATGTTACCAAAGGGCGTGATCGCATTACGTTGTTGACGTGTACACCAATTTTTGTTAATAGTCATCGCTTGTTGATTTTTGCCAAGCGGGTGCCGCTAAAGACCGCTGCACGCACCAAGACAACGCGGCGAGATATTTGGTCATTGGAACACGTTTGGATGTTGGTCGTTTTCTTACTGATCTTATTGTTACTGATCTGGTTTGTCTATCAACGTCACGCTTATAATAAACAAGTTCAAGCTATCGAGGAACAGTTACGCGGTTTGAACGATAAGGATATACAGGATGAAAATCATTAGAAAACTTTTCTGGCCGCTTGCCTTTCTGGCACTAACTTTACTGGCGATCAAAGTATTATATGATGTTAATTTAACACCGAACACTATTGAAATGACGACACAAAATCGCCGATTAATGCAAAAGAACCAAACCAAAGCAACGAACAAGGCGCAGGCCCAAATTACAAGCGTTGACCTGCAGGACTTAGCCGCCGCTAAAAAACAACTACCGCATACACTGGCACGTGATTTGGTCGGTCAGTTGCAGATTCCCGCTATTGATTTGAATTTGCCAATTTTAAAAGTGGCGACTGACCAGACGCTGTCTACTGGCGCGGCTCAATATTTCCCGGAGCGGCCGATGGGAACGGGCAACTACGTCTTGGCGAGTCATAATTTTATCGGTGCACACGTCTTGATGCACGACATCGGCATGCTCAAAACTGGTGCTAAGATGACGACTACCGATGGTACGCACACTTATGTTTATCAAGTCGTTAGTAATCGTGTCGTCCATCAATCGCAGACGCAACTCCTACAACCAACCAAACAGGCACAATTAATGTTGATTCGTTGTGAAGGCCGCTTGCACACGCCTTATCGTCGAATTGTTACGGGAAAACTGGTTCGAACAATTCCGCGGGTTGCCGTTAAAAAAACGGCGCAAACAACATTTTCGTATCAAAGCGTTGTGCAGCGACTGGGGCATAAACAATGGTTAGTGGCTGCCGCCGAAATTCTAGCAGAATTACTTGCTGGCAAGCGACCACTACTACTAATTGCCGTATTGCTTGTTTGGGCAGTACTCATGTTTCTGATTATCCTCAAGGTCTTTAAATAGATTGCCTCAGCACTATCATGTCAATGCAAAAAAGGAACCGGGATTTTTAATCGCGGTTCCTTTTGCTATGATTGAAATTAAGCTGTACCTTGAACGTGGTGTTCCACACTGCTTATTGTTGGTAGTGTGACTTTAGTATTTCGTTACAAGCGTCATCAGAAGCGGCAATTAACTGAACTAAAGACGTTAACTAACTAAAGGTTGAAAGTATCAAAACAGACCGTAACCATTGATGTCAAACGGTTATGGCATATTATATTACTAGTTATC